>DASXMB010000064.1:0-65738 GCA_036495905.1 Candidatus Acidiferrum sp. | reverse complement strand
CCATCTGCAACACGGGGTTGTAATAGCTGAACAAAACTAGCGGCACTTGCGACTTCTCTCTCACTCGCCGCACCAATTCCAGCACGCCGCTCAGAGTCGTACCCGCCTTCAGCGCCCGCTCCGAAGCTCGCTGAATCGTCGGCCCATCCGCCAACGGATCGCTGAACGGTACGCCCAGCTCGATTACGTCCGCTCCGGCCTCCGCCAGCGCCAAAACAAATTTCAGCGTCGCATCCAAGGACGGATCGCCCGCCGTGATGTACGCCACCACGCCCAGCTCCCCACTCTCGCGTAGCTCCGCGAATCGCCTCGAAATCCGCGTCGAATTGGATTGGGTCCCCGGCATTTTGTCGAAATTCGGTCTACAACCGGCGCGAATACGTATCCATATCCTTATCGCCGCGCCCCGAAAGATTCAAAATCACCAAATCGTCTTTCGTCATTTTCGGCAGCCGTTCGATCAATCCCGCCACCGCGTGCGCCGATTCCAGCGCCGGAATAATTCCTTCTTTGAGCGCCAGTAATCGAGCCGCATGCAGCGCCGCTTCATCGGAAATTGCGCCATACTCCGCGCGTCCTTCTTCCGCCAGCCACGCATGTTCCGGCCCTACTCCCGGATAGTCCAGCCCCGCCGAAATCGAATGCGTCGTCGCAATCTGTCCATCCGTATCCTGCAAAACGTATGTATATGTCCCTTGCAAAACTCCGGGCCGCGCTCCCGCATACCCCTGCGCTCCCGCCAAACGCGCCGCGTGTTCGCCCAATTCCCCGCCGCGTCCGCCCGCCTCAATTCCCACCATCTTCACGCTCTTGTCGCTCAAAAACGCGTGAAACAATCCAATCGCGTTTGACCCGCCGCCCACGCACGCATACAAATGAGTCGGCATCCGCTGCTCCGCCCCCATAATTTGCTGCCGCGCTTCGCGCCCAATCACCGCTTGAAAATCCCGCACCATCGTCGGATACGGATGCGCTCCCAGCACCGACCCCAGCAAATAATGCGTTGTGCGCACATTCGTCACCCAGTCGCGCATCGCCTCATTCACTGCATCCTTCAACGTTTTGCTGCCGGACTCCACGCCCACCACCGTCGCGCCCAGCATCTTCATCCGCGCCACATTCAGCGCTTGCCGCGCCATATCCGTCGTTCCCATGTAAACGACGCATTCCAATCCCAGGTGCGCCGCCACCGTCGCTGACGCCACCCCATGCTGCCCCGCGCCGGTCTCCGCCACAATGCGCGGCTTCCCCATTTTCTGCGCCAACAATCCTTGCCCAATCGCATTGTTGATTTTGTGCGCGCCGGTGTGCAGCAAATCTTCGCGCTTCAAATAAATTCGCGGCCCGCCCAGATGTTCCGTCAGCCGCGCCGCAAATTGCAGCGGAGTCGGCCGCCCCGCAAAATTCTTCAGCAAACTGTGCAGTTGCGCCTGAAATCCCGCATCCGCCTGTGCCTGCTCGTACGCCCGCTCCAACTCAAACAAAGGCACCATCAGCGTCTCGGGTACATACCGCCCCCCAAACGCCCCAAACCGCCCCGCCACGCTCTTCGACTCCACCATCGCACTCATAAATGTCCCTATTCAGTTCCCGTCAGGCACAACGCCAACGTCGTATTCTGTCTCCAGCAATCAAAGTAAAACTTCTGTCTCAACAATCGAAGTAAAAACTTGTCATCCCGGGAAATGCCTGCGCCGTTCGCAGGCATTTCCCGGGATCTGCTGTCTGACAAAGTCCCGCACAATCTGTCCGTCAAGCGCAACCAACGCAACACCTGCACTCTGCGCCAAGTCCACTACCCGCTCAACCCAGCCTCCAACTCCCTCTCCGCCCTCCGCACTTCCTCAATAAACTCCTTCATCTTCCCGTGATCCTTTTTCCCCGGCTTGGCCTCGACTCCACTAGCCACATCCACCGCGTACGGTTTCACCACCCGTATCGCCTCCGCGACATTCTCCACCTTCAATCCGCCTGCCAAAATAATACGGCGGCCCCGCGCCGCTCGCTCCGCGAACCCCCAATCCGTCGTCCGTCCAGTACCACCATATTGGCCTGCCTGCGCCGCGTCCAACAAAAACGCAAACGCCCCCGGATACTCCTCAAACTTGCTCATCGCAAAATCCGCTCCCACCCGAAACGCCTTAATCACCGGCATGGACTCCGCCACTTTCTTCACTACCGCCGCCGTCTCATCCCCATGCAGTTGCGCTGATCCATACCGCACAAACGCTCGCAGCGACACAATGTCCGCCACCTTCGCATTCACAAAAATTCCCACCGCATCCACATTATTCGGCAATTTCGCCCGGATATTCGCCGCATCCACCGTCGACACTCGCCGCAAACTCTTCTCGTAAAAATTAAATCCCAGCAGGTTCGCGCCCGCTTCAGACGCGGCTCTAGCGTCCGCCAAATTCGTAATCCCGCATATCTTGACAAGGATCATCGCGTCAGACTTACCGCGCCGCGCCTAGCAGACCCGCCAGCGCCGCACCCGGCTCCGCAGCCGCCATCAAGCATTCCCCAATCAAAAACGCATCGAAGCCCGCCGCTCGCAATCGCACCAGATCTTCATGTGTCTTCAATCCCGATTCACTCACCGCCACGCACTCCTGGGGAATCCTTTCAATCAACTCGAACGAAGTTTCCACTCGCACCGCCAGCGTCTTCAAATCCCGGTTGTTTACGCCAACAATTCGCGCCTCCGCTGCCAGCGCCCGCTCCAACTCCGCCGCCGTGTGCACTTCCACCAGCGGCTCCATACCCAATTCGCGTCCCATCGCAATCAATTCCCGCAACAGTCCGTCTTCCAGCGCCGCCACAATCAACAAAAAACTGTCCGCATCGTTCGCCCGGGACTCCCACACTTGCCACGGATCGAAAATAAAATCCTTACGCAGCACCGGCAACTCCACCGCTTTCCGCGCGTCTCGCATATTTTTCAGCGACCCGCGAAAAAATTCGCCCTCCGTCAATACAGACAGCGCCGCCGCTCCCGCACCCGCCAAAGCGGTCGCCAATTCCGCTGGCGCAAATTCCTCCCGCAATACTCCACGCGATGGCGACGCCGGCTTCAACTCCGCCAAGACATTCAATCCTTCACGACTCAACGCCGCCGCAAAGTCGCGCAACGGCAACGCCGCCTTCGCGCCATATTTCAGCGCTGCCAGCGGCAGCACCTGTTTCCGATGCTCCACATCCGCGCGCCTAGCCTCCAAAATCCGCTCCAGCACGCTTCCCGTATTGGTTTCTGCAGACATTCGCGTAACTTTGTATGCTAGGTGTACCAGCTAAGCGTGTCAAATCCACGCTCCATGCACAATGAAAGGAATCTGAATGCAGTTTAGCGAGCAGTATGCGCCACTCTTCGCCTCCATCGTCGACGAAGCCGACTCCATTTCCATGCGTTTCTTCCGCTCCAATCAAATGCGCATCGACCGCAAACTCGACGGCTCCGTCGTCACTCAGGCCGATCGCGAGGTCGAAGAAATGGCGCGCGCAAAAGTTTTCGCCAGCAACCTTCCGCTCGACGTCCTTGGCGAAGAAATGGGCGGCGCCGAGTCCAAAGCCCCCAGCTCTTCCTCGCGCCCGCGCCTCATCATCGATCCCATCGACGGCACCGAAGAATTTTCACGCGGCATTCCAACTTTCGGCACCCTCCTCGCCATCGAGCAAAATTCCCAAATTGTAGCCGGCATGGCCAGCGCGCCCGCTCTCGACGCTCGCTGGTGGGCCTATCGCGGCGAAGGCGCTTTCCGCGACGACGAAAAAATCCATGTCTCCAATGTCTCCGCTCTTTCCGACGCTCTCGTCTTCACCACCGGCACCGGCCCCAAGAAAAACGACGAAGCTCGCCAGAAAATTCGCCGCCTCGCTGACGCTGCCCGTGGCAGCCGCTCCTTCGGCGGATTCTGGCAGCACATGCTCGTTGCCGAAGGCGCCATCGATGCCGCTCTCGACTGGACCTCGCAACCTTGGGATCTCGCCGCGCTCGGCATCATTGTCGAAGAGGCCGGCGGCAAATCCACCAACGCCCTCGGCGATCGCACCATCTACACCGGCCACTACCTCAGCACCAACGGCAAACTCCACGATCAAGTTTTAAAATTGTGGCAATAAGAATTTTTCCGCATAATTAATTCCCAGCCACGCATCGCAAAAATAAAAAGGACTTTCGCAACCATGAACGCACAATCGCTCTCCCAAAAAGCCGACCACCTCCGCGAGCTCCACCACGGCCCTCGCATCCTCGTCCTCCCCAACGCTTGGGACGCCTCCAGCGCCCGCATCGTCGAAGAATCGGGTTTCCCCGCCATCGCCACCACCAGTGCCGGAGTCGCTTTCACTCTCGGCCATTCCGACGGCCAAATCGTCACTCGCGACGAAATGCTCGCAGTCGTCGCCCGCATCGCCCGAGCCGTCAGCGTTCCCGTCACCGCCGATATGGAAGCAGGCTATGGCAACACGCCCGCTCACACGGCCGACACCGCCAAAGCACTCCTCGCCGCGGGAGCCGTCGGCCTCAATCTCGAAGACCTCGCTCCCAATTCCACCACCACGCTGAATCCCGTCGATCTGCAAACCGAAAAAATCCGCGCTCTTCGCGACTCTTCAAAATCTCTCGGCGCTTCTCTCGTCATCAACGCTCGTACCGACATCTACCTCGGCCAAATCGGTGACGCCGCCACTCGCTTCGATCGCACCGTCGAACGCCTCCGCGCTTATCGCCAGGCCGGTGCCGATTGCCTCTTCGTCCCCGGCATCAACGATCGCGACACCATCGAAAAATTAGTCCGTGCGCTCCAAGCCCCGCTGAATGTTTTGATTTTCCAAGGTTGCCCCACCATTCCCGACCTCGAAAAAATTGGCGTAGCTCGCGCCAGCACCGGCTCCGCCACCATGCGTGCCACTCTCGGCCTCACTCGGCGCATCGCCAAGGAACTCTTCAGCACCGGAACGTATTCTTCGCTCCTTGAAGATTCCGTGCCGTTCGCCGAAGCCAACAAACTTTTCACCGCCAGCCATTCCTGAATTTCGCCCGCAACCGCCGCAAAATAAAATCCCATGCCAGACGCCGCCAAATCCCTCCACATCCTCAATCAAGAAATTATTTCCTGCCGCAAATGTCCGCGCCTCGTCACCTACCGCGAAAAAGTTGCCGCGGAAAAACGCCGCGCCTTCCGCGACCAAACCTATTGGGGCAAACCCATCCCTGGTTTCGGCGATCCCCAAGCCCAACTCCTGATCCTCGGCCTCGCCCCCGCCGCCCACGGAGGCAACCGCACCGGTCGCGTTTTCACCGGAGATCGCAGCGCCGATTTTCTTTTCGCCGCGCTCCACCAGGCCGGCTTCGCCAATCAGCCCACCTCCACCCATCGCGGCGACGGTCTCCGCCTCCACAACGCCTACATTTCCGCCGCCGCCCGCTGCGCCCCGCCAGACAACAAGCCTCTCCCCACCGAGCTAACCAACTGCCGCCCCTACCTCGAACGAGAAATCGCCATCCTCCAGCCCAAAGCCGTCCTCGCCCTCGGCAAAATCGCCTGGGACGTCTTCCTCACCACCCTGCAACTCCGCAAAATCATCGCCTCCCGCGCGCCTCACCAATTCGCCCACGCTGCCGAAGCCCAATTTCCCGCCGCCAACCTGACCCTCTTCGGCGCCTACCACCCCAGCCAGCAAAACACCCAAACCGGACGCGTCACCCCAGCCATGTACGCCCAACTCCTAACCCGCATCACCCAATTCCTAAGCCCCTGATCTCCCGATCCGCCCTAAGCCCCTTTTGCCGCAACTCATTGTAGGGGCGTCAGCACTGCTGCTGTGCCCATCCGGTGCGCCGCGCACCGGACTTTCTTGTCCCTGGCAATCACCATCACCCTAATTCTTTCCGGCCACATTGAACAATCTCGATCAAACATTCTCACAAATTCCGATGACACCACTCATTCAAAACATACAACGCCCATGGCCGCGACCACGAAGTCTTCCCCGCCAAAAATCCCGCCCAAACATCCCTCACTCCCTGCGCATGCACATGCGGAGCCAGCGCCGGCGCGATATCCGCGAAACTCGCCGTCAACCTCGCTCGCAGCGGCCCGCGCAACCATTCCTCCCACGGCAAAGTAAATGTTCGCTTCTTCTGCGCCAAAATTTCCGTGGGCAAAATCCCTTCCAGCGCCATCACCAGCAACGCCTTCTGCGCGCCGCTCTTTCGCCGCGCCGCATCCGGCAGCGCGCACGCAAACTCCACCAGCGGAGTGTCCAGCAGCGGCACGCGCACTTCCAACGACCGCGCCATGCTCACCGAATCCGTATCTCGCAAAAGCGTGCTGGCCATGTACGTCCGCAATTCCAGCCAAGAAATTCCCGCTAGCGGCTCCAGTTTTCGCGCGGCATCCGCCGCTTGCTGCAACCATCCGAGCCAGGTCGGCTCCAGCGTCACTCCGTCTGCATTCACTGTGCTGGGACGAAAACGCGGCTCCGTCAGTTTCCGCAACTCGCCAACTGGAAACAGCGCGCGCGAAAAAAAATATGCATGCGGCAGAGCATCCGGCGAAGACCACGCTGACGCCGCCTTCCGTGCCGCATCCGGCGCCGCTCCTTGCGCGAGCACCGCGCTTACCAGCGGCGCAACCATCCGCCGCAATGGTGCCGGTGCAAACCACGCCGCTCGCATCAATCTCGCCAATTTCGGCGCATCGCTAAACGTTCGATACCCCGCAAACAACTCGTCTCCGCCCAATCCAGACAGCGCCACTTTCAATCCCACTTCCCGCGCCGCCCACGACACAAAATAAGTATTGATCCCATCCATCGTCGGCTGATCCAGCGCCGACACCGCCTCGTCGATTCTCGCCAGCGCCGCCGCGCCATCCAGCGGCACTTCCGTGTGTTGAGTTCCGCATCGTTTCGCCACCGTCGCCGCCAAACTCGCTTCGTCGTAAGCTGTCCCCGGGAAAGTCAGCGTAAAACTTTTTATTCCGCCCTGTTCTCGCGCTGCTAGCGCCGCTATCGCGCTGGAATCCAATCCGCTCGACAAAAACAACCCCACCGGCACGTCCGCAATCAAATGTGCGCGCACCGCATCCTGCAGCAACGGCCGCGCCTGTCGCGCCGCCGAAGCAATATCTTTCGGCTTGTGAGAATCTCGCGCCGCTGGACTTCGCGTCGGATCCCACCACGGCCGCGCCCGCGGCATGCGCCGCCGGTCTGGCACATACAAAAACATTCGGTGCCCCGGAGGCAAAGAGAACACTCCCTCCAGCAATGTCACCGGCTCCGAAACGCTTCCGAAAAGCAAATAAGACGTCAACGCATCCTGCGAAACAGTTTTCGGCACCAGTCCTGCCGCAATCAGCGCTCGCACTTCCGAAGCAAACGCAAATCCCTCCGCCGTCTGCGTGTAATAGAGTGGCTTGATTCCCAGCGGATCGCGCGCCAAAAAAAGTAGCGGCGCCGTCGCGTAGCGCTGCCGCAAATCCAGCAGCGCCAACGCAAACATCCCGCGCAATTCAAAAAGACAGTCTTCGCCCCATTCCTCCCACGCATGCACCAGAATTTCCGTATCCGATTGTGTTGTAAAGCGATGACCGCACAGCGTCAGCCGTTCACGCAGCTCGCGATAGTTGTAAAGCTCGCCGTTGAAAATTACCGCGACATCATGCCCTTCGTTCCACACCGGCTGATGTCCACCGGGAAGATCGATGATGCTGAGCCGCCGCATCGCCATCGCCAGTCCCGGCGCGCGCGGATGATTGAGCAGAAATCCGTCTTCGTCAGGACCGCGATGCACCATCGCTGCGGCCATGGTGCGAACCCGCGATTCCGCGTCCGTTGCGCGATTGGCGAATGCCACGCCGCAGATTCCGCACACGCTTTACTTCATCTCCGGAGTACTAAAAAAAGCCGCGCCCGCGCGCAGCGTATGCTCTCGCAGGCGGAATCGATACATCAGCAGTTTATGATCCGCATACCACGCCAACGCCAGCCGCAGCAGCAAGAAAAAGAATGCAGCTAATAGCGCGCACATCAGCACAAAAAAAGATTCGCGTTCCAGCAATAGGCTCCAGTCCAGCGATTCTTCCCAGCCTGGAAAAATCCAGTTCATCGCCTCCCGCAAATGTAGCCCGCGCAACGGCAAGCGCGAAATTCGCACATGCGCGAAATTCTCGTAACTGTATTCGGCCGGGTAGCCCGGAATCGCTTTCGTCGCTTCCGCGAACACCACCGGATCCCGCAACTCGCCACGCGTCAGGTAATTTCCGTGACCGTCTCGCAGCACCACGCGAAAAGTTGGATCTACCACGATCCAGTCCTCGCCAACCAGTACTTCCGCCACCACATGCTTGGTGTCTCGTTCCGGAGTCAGCAGTAGCAGCCGCCGGCTCTTCAACCCCACGCTGCGGGACAAATTCAAAAACGCGTTCGTTGCCGTGCCACATACTGCCAGCAATTGTTGGTAATTTAACGTCGTCTCCGGATCGCGCGCCGAAAGTGCTGCTACATCGCTCGCCACTGCTCTTGGCGGCCCGCTGCGCATCCACGCTAAAATGTCATCGATTTTTTGTTCCGGAGTCGCCGTTACCGGCACGATCGCATCCGAAAATCCTCTTAAGTACTGCCGCACCGAATATTCCCAAGCGCAGCTGTAAATAAACACCGCCATCGCCACGACCAGCATTGCGTTGGCGCTCCACCATATTGCTCGAAAAACGCGGGGACCACGTGTAAGCAATGTTTCCTCGAAATATTTACGCAGCGCTTCTTTTCGCCGCGTTCAATTCCTTATACAACCCCAGCATGCTTTCTGCAGGCTCCTGCCAGGAAAGCCGCGTGGCGATGTCCCGGCATCCCGCCGTCAATCGCTCATGGAGTCCGGGCACGGTCAACATATCTTCAATTGCCTTCGCGATCGCGTCGGCATTGTGCTCCGCCACCAGGCCGGCGCTGCCCTCCAGAAACGCTGCTATTCCACACTCCCGCGTTACCACCACCGGAGTTCCCGCCGCGGCGGACTCCGCAGCCGTGTTCCCGAAATTCTCGTTCTGCGAGGGCAGCACAAAAACGTCGGCGTCCCGGTACGCTTGCCATTTCTCCTCGTCGAAAAGCGGCCCCGGAAATTGCACTCGCTCTGCAATTTTCAATTCCGCCGCCATTTTCTGCAATCGCTGCTGCATTCCGCTTTCATCCGGGCCTGCAAACGAAAGCCACAAACTTTTTCCGTCTAGTGACTCCGGTAATTTCGCGAATGCCTGCAGCAGCAAATCCGGACTTTTTTTGCTCGATAGACGCCCCAAGAACAGAATCAGTTTCGCTTTCGCGGCGATTCCGTGCGCCGCTCGAAATCTTCCGCGTTCCGGCATCGCTGCCGGAGCCGTAACTCCGTTGCGACGCAAAAATATCTTTCCCTTCGCAATGCCGCCGGCCACAACCTGGGCGGACTCGCCCTCCGACGTCGTCACCACCCGCGCCGAGTTCCCCAGCATGGTATGCCCCAAAAACAAATGATACATCCGTTTTAACCGCAGATTTCTCACAATTGGCACAAACATCCCGATCGGCTCGACCACGTACGGAATACCAAAACGCGTGCAGGCCGTCGCCACCGCCGGTCCCAACAAATCATACAGTCCGAAAATATGCACCACGTCGAAATCGCGCAGCCGCTCCCGGCAGAAACGATGCACGGCCGGATTCCAACTGAGCGCGCGAAAGTGCAACCAGTTCCGTAAATAAATCGCTTCGACACCGTTTTCTTCGCATCGCCAGCCGAATGAAATTCGCTCCGCTTTTTTTGTGCTTTTTTCTTTTTGCAATCGCTGCTGCAAACCCCAGTCCGCGGTCAGCACCGTCACCTGCTGCCCACGCTGCACCAGCGCTTCCGACAGCGCGCGAACTTTTACCGGAGGCCCGCCAAACTCCAGGAACGGCGCATACGTTTGCGTGACGTTCAGGATTCGCATAAATCGCGCAGAATTTTCTTCAGCGATTTCGCGAACACGGTAAACCGGAATTCGCGCTCTACTCTCTGTTTTCCCCGCGCGCCCATTTCTCGCGCCATCGCGGGATCGGCCAGCAAAGTTTCCAGCGACGTCGCCAGTTGCCCCGCATCGCCATGCTCCACCAGATAACCTGTTTTCCCGTCTTCAATCACTTCGGGAGCACCGCCATGTGCGCCGCCAATCACCGGTTTGCCGCAGGCCATCGCTTCCAAATAAACCAATCCGAATCCTTCGCCTTTGCTGGGCAGCGCAAATATTTCGCACGCGGAGTAACACGCCGCTAATTCCGCATAACTCAATCCACCTAGAAAATGCACGTGCAATCGCACGCCGCTTTGCTCCGCCAATCTTTCCAACCACGCGCGGTCGTCGCCTTCTCCCACCGCCACCAATTGCAAATCTGGAAACTCCATCAGCAAACGCGGCAGCGCGGTGATCAGCGTGTCCATTCCTTTGTAGCGTTCAGTGGAAAGCCATCGGCCCACGGCCAAAATCACCCGGCCTGGCGGGTATGCCGCCGGCAAAGTGTTGTGCGTTCCCGGCATCAGCAATTGTTCAAATTTCGGATCCAGCGCCCACGGCAAAATTTTGATTCGTCCGGCGGGAATTTGTTGTTGCGCAGCCAAATGGTTCGCGGTATCGCGGCTCGGCGCCAAAACCAAATTTGCGCGATGCAACGCTCGCCGCCGCAAAGTGGGTAACGGTTCCCACACTTCGATGCCGTGCGCGCAGACTATCGATTTCATGCGCGGCGCGGCAATCCGCATCGCTTGCACCACCGGCGCCAAATTCGGATGCGCGGCCAGCACCAATTTCCCGTGTCTGCGCGCCGTGCGCATCGCCGCCGCCGTAAATCTTCCCTTGCCGCGATCGCTTCCGGTAAAAACAAATTCTCGCGTTCCCACCGCCATGCGATGCAATTCCCGGGAATCGTTCAAACTTAGCAGGCGGCATTCCATCCCGCGGCTCGCCGCAAACTCCGTCAGCACCGCCGCCAGATGCCGCCCCGCTCGCTGCACTCCGCCCGACGCATCCAGCTCTGGAAATAGTCCAATAAGCACGCGCAAAGTCTGCCAAGTGCTGCCCCGGAAGGCAAGTGTAGGTATTGTGGCAACTCTCTGAACGCCATTCCTTGTTGCCGCTCCTTTCGCATGTTACCGTCATATTATTCAATTGATGGAGTAACCCGCATGCTTTCCCCCAGCCGCTTGCTTGTGGCATTTTTTTTGTCAGCCGTGTCTCTTTTTGCGCAGCAGCCCTGCGCACCTATCCCTGCTCCTGCGGTGAACCAGGCGAAACTTATTTTTAATCCTCAGCAGGAAATGGATTTGGGCGACGCCGTAAGCGAACACATCCAAGGCCAATTCCTGGTGATCGAAGATCCTATTGCCACCGGCTATCTGCGCCACATCGGCGAGCGCGTCGTTAAACAACTTCCGGCCAGCAATTTGCAATTTCAATTTTTTGTCTACGACCAGCCGGAAATTCAATCTTTTGGTTTGCCGGGCGGCCGCATTTACGTTTCTCGAAAAATGGTGGCCTTCCTTCGCAGTGAAGACGAGCTTGCTGGCTTGCTGGGCCACGAACTCGGTCATCTGGTGGCCCGCCAACAGGCGCTGGCCGTTTCCCGGTTGTTCCATGATTATCTGGCTGTCGATCACGTCGGCGATCGCGACGATATTTTCGAGAAATACAATCAAGTCATCGAAACTGCCAGAGTTAAAAATCATCACGGTGGATCGCCCAACGACGAAAAAGAACAAATTATCGCCGATCAAATAGGCGTGGAAGCTGTCGCTCGCGCCGGCTACTCCCCGAAAGCCTACATCGATCTGATCGATCGCATCATGCAGACCAAAGGGAAAACTGGCAGCTGGTTTTCCGATGTTTTTGGCACAACCAAGCCGGACGAAAAGCGTCTGCGCGAAGTGCTCAGAAACACGTTCTCCCTGCCCGCGGCTTGTGTTGACACTCGCACTCCCGGACGCACGGAAGAATTTCAAAAGTGGCAGACCGAAGTGCTGCGCTACGGTGGAATCGGCCACGGCGAACAACTCCACGGCATTCTCACTCGCACAAAATTAAATAATCCGCTGCGTGGCGACGTCGAATCTTTCCGCTTCAGTCCAGATGGCAAATATCTTTTGGCCAAGGACGATTCCGGCATTGATGTCTTAACCCGCGAACCGCTGGAGTACAAATTCCGTATCGACGCTGTCGGCGCCGGAGCTCCGCAATTTTCGCCGGACTCGCGGCAAATTGTTTTTGCTCGCACCGACTTGCGCGTCGAAACCTGGGACGTGGACGCCCAGGAACGTTCCAGCCTTACCGATGTTCCAGCTTTGCGCGGTTGCCGTCAGACCGCTCTTTCTCCCGACGCAAGATTTCTCGCTTGTTTCGGCAACGAGCGCGATCTTTCCATCTACAATGTCGCTTCCTCCGAAGTCGCTTTCCGCAAAGAAAGATTCTATGACCCGGTGCTGGATTTGGGGGACTTCAACAGCCTCTTAAGATTTCTACTGATCGCGCTAAACCCAGAACCCGTGGTTATGCGTTTTTCTCCTGATGGCCGTTATTTCGCGGCGACCTCACCCGAAGGGGAGGAAATAATCTTTGATTTGTCCATCCAGAAAAAAGTGAACATCCCAGGATCCGTTCGTATCGCCATGACTCACCGCTTTGCGTTCATCGGCCCGGATTCCATCGTGGGGGTCGATGTGGACAAGCCCGATCGGTCGCCGGTTGTTAAGATTCCGTCCGGAGAAGTAATCGATCGCGTGCCTCTGGGCGGCGGTGCACTCACCGCCGCAACGACCCCCCGCTATCTCTTGATCCGCCCTATCAAAGAACATCCGGTGGGTTGTTATGACCTCGCTGGCAAAAAGTTTGTCGTGTCCAACCGAATGTCTGCTCTCGATGTTTGGGAAGATTGGTTTGTGAGCGAGCGTCTGAACGGAGAAATTGGTTTGTATAAGATCGGAAAAAACGATCCGACCAAAGTGATTCAACTGCCGCTTGGAAAGCTGGGGCAGTTGACCGGACGGGCCGTTTCTTCCGACTTGAAATGGCTGGCCGTTTCTAACCGTACTCGCGGCGCCATCTGGAATCTGGACAGCAATGACCGCTCGATTTATGTCCGAGGTTTCCAGCGCGCCTATTCGCAACCCAATGCTCTTTTTTATTTGGATTTTCCGCAATTTGAAAAGGCTCAGCGAGAATTCAATGTTGTCAGTGCGCAAACCAAGGCGTCCGCTGCTCGCATTATAGAAAAAGAAGACAATCAAGTGCTCGCTGGCGATGTGATCATCCGCACTAAACGTCAGGAAAAAGAGCGGGATCCCAATCGCAATTTTCAGCTCGAAATTCTTGATACGGCGCACGGAAATACTCTCTGGAAGCGTGATTTTCCTAAACGCGGTCCCGCCATCTATGGCGCGCATTCTCCTGGGCGAATTATTTTGGCGTGGTCCGGAAATTCCGATGGCGTGAAGCAAGAATTTCTTCGCGACCCAGCGCTCAAGGAAAAATGGTCTTCTTCCGGGGCCACCGAATACGATTATTTCGTCGAGGTTCTGGACGGCCGGACCGGAAATATCGTCGGCAGCTCGATGGTCCGCACGGGCAAGAGGTCGTTTTCCCTGGAAACGCTCGAGTCGGCGGGAAATTGGCTGGTTGCCGCGGATTCGGAAAACCGGGTGCTGCTGTTTTCTCTTTCCGGGGGCCAGCAAAAGGCGCATTGGTTTGGAGCGAATCCGGTGCTTTCTGCGGATGGAACTCGTTTGTGCATTTCCAATGAGCGCGGACAGTTGCGGATTTATGATCTGCAAACTTTTGGCCGGCCAAACGAATTGATTTTCGCGAATCATGTTTCCGTCGACGCATTCTCTGGCGACAGCAAAAAACTTTTTGTGCTCACCGACGACCAAACCGCTTTTGTGATCGACCTCAACGACGCGCCGGCGACACCAGCACCAACATCGACTGCAGCGGTTCATCCGTAGATTTACATTCGTTTTTGCGCCGAGCCGACGACACCGTCGACTTCGCAATCGCAATCGACTCAAAAACTAAATTGGTCGACGCGTTCACGTTTTTCCCGTGAGTAGCGCGGCGAGGTCGGGGAAGCGATGGAGGTAGGCGTCGGCGGGGTTGGCGGCGCGGTCGTGGATGCCGAATCCGTAGGTTGCGGCGGCGGCTTGAATGCGGGCGTTGCGCGCAGTTTGGATGTCGACGTCGGAATCGCCGACCAGCAGTGCGGCGCTGGCGTATACGGCGAGTTCTTGCAAGATTTGGTTGGCGCCTTGCGGGTCTGGCTTTTTTGTTTTGAAGCTGTTGCCGCCGTAGACGACGCGAAAATATTTGCTGAGATGCAGAGCGTCTAGGATGCGAATGCTGACGCGGACCGGTTTGTTAGTGAGCACTGCCATCGGCAAATGTTTCAGTTGCTCCAGAGTTTCGGCGACATCGGGATAAGCGCAAGTGTTATCCATTTTGTGTTCTTCGTAGTAGGACAAGAAAAATTGCAGCGCGCGCTGCAGTTCCGCTTCCGTAGCGGCTGCGCCCATGGCGCGAGCGACCAGCATGGGCGCGCCGTGACCGATGTAGCCGGAGATTGTGTCTTCGTGCAATTGAGCGCGGCGCATTTCTTGCAGCATGGCGTTGACGGAGTGAATCAGATCTCGTTTGGAATCGATCAGCGTGCCGTCGAGATCGAAAATGACGCCGCGTATGGGATGCTGTTCTCGCAGAGGCATGAATCTGCATTCTAATATGCCTCCGGCTTTTCATCGGGCTGCAATGTGCGAGCAAAGTTTCCGCGAGACGCTCTTTCCGCAAACCAGCCCACTTCACGTAAAATAGCAGCGGCGGCATATCTCGAACTCACCTCGGAGAATTCATGGCTCAGGTCTATCCCTTTCGCGCATTTCGCTACAATCCGGCGCAAGTATCTTTCGATCGCGTGCTGACGCAGCCTTACGACAAAATTTCTTCGGAGATGCAGGACAAATATTACGCGGCCGATCCGCACAATTTGATTGTGGTGGAGAAAGGGCGGGCGTATCCGAGCGATGCGCCGGAAAACAATGTTTATACGCGAGCGGCAGCGGCGCTGAACGATTGGATTTCCAAGCATGTAGTGACGCAGGATCCCGCTCCGGCGTTTTATTCCTACACGCAGGAATATCCGGTGCCGGGCAGCGAAGAACGGCGCACGCGGCGCGGATTTATCGGGGCGGGAAAACTGGAAGAATATTCCGCGGGCGTGGTATTCCGGCACGAACATACGCTGTCTGGTCCGAAGGCGGATCGTTTGGAAATGCTGCGGAACACGCGCACACATACTGGGCAGCTTTTCATGCTGTATTCCGATGCGGAAAACCGCGTGGATAAAATCTTGAAAGCGGCGGAGACGGCGAATGCTCCCGCAACAGAATTGCGCGACGAATACGGCGTGACGCATCGCTTGTGGCCGATTGCGGAACCGCAGCAAGTGGCGGCGATTCGGCAGGCAATGGCGCCGCAGAAATTGGTGATCGCGGACGGGCATCATCGCTACGAAACGGCGCTGACCTATCGCAACGAACGGCGCGCGCAGGCGGGCAAGGAAAATCCGGAAGCGTCTTACGAGCGGGCGATGATGACTTTTGTGAATACGCGTAGCGAAGGGCTGACGATTTTGCCCGGTCACCGCGTGGCTGCCAACATTCACGATTTTTCGTGGGCGGCAGTGCGGCGTTATCTGGAGCCGTGGTTCGCGGCGGAAGCGTTTCCGTTTGCGAATGACGACGAAGAGCGCGAGGCGCGAACGAAATTTTTGGCGCAGTTGGTGGCGGCGCGAGCGCAACGGGCCATCGGAGTGTATCCCGCTGCGGATGCGGGGCAGCGCGCGTTCTATGTTTTGACGCTGCGGCCGGGAGTGAATCTGGCGCAACTGCTGCCGAATGTTTCTCCGCTGCAGCGGGAGCTGGACGTGGTTTTGCTGCACGAAGGAATTTTGGAGCCGGCACTGGGCATCACGCCGCAAGCGGTGACCGCGGAGAAGAATCTGACGTTTGAGCGCGAGGCGAGCGTGGCGATCGACGCGGTGAATAGCGGAAAGGCGCAGATCGCGTTTTTGCTGAACGCTTGCGACGTAGAGCAGGTGATGCGGATTGCGACGGCGAACGAGGTGATGCCGCAGAAGTCGACGGACTTTTACCCGAAGATGTTGAGCGGGATAACGATGTACCGGATTGAGGAGTAGGATCGGCGATTCGGAGGGGGTTAGACCCCCTACCCCCCTTAAAGAGCAAAAGAGTCTCGAAGTTGTTGAAAATACGTCTCTGAATTTTAGTGAAGTGCAAAAGAGCGAAGGGAGACACATTTCGTCGCTCCAGCCCTTCGCATAGTGCGCTCTGGGTAAAAGTGCGGAAGTTGTTGAAAACACGTGGGTCGATTTGCGCTCAGCGCAAGACAGCGATAGAAGATCGGCAGAAGAACCTTGTCTTAAGGTCTGAAAGTCGGAAGGTCTGAAGGTCGCGGAAAAATCTTGCCCCCACCCACCCCGGCAAATTGTAAGGATGTGAAAGGAAAGGGTTTGCGGGCGGAGGGGTTTGTAATTTGCTGATTCTAAAGGGCGTGCGGGAGCGAGCGGCAAGGGGAGGAGTTTGTAGTTTGTTGACTCTAAAGGGCGTGGTTGAGCGAGGGGGCGGGCGGAGGGCTGGGTGTTGGGTTGGGAAGCGAGTTTGGCTAGCGTTCACGGTTCATGATAGCTTACTTATAATAGCCCGTCAATAGATTACTGTGTGGTACTAGTTTCGAATAGAACGGGTGGTACTTTCGAATGGGGGGACGTGGAGCCGGCAGCGGCAAACCCGGAAAAACGCTCTTCCAAAATCGCTGTTCTTGTACCTAACTTGTGCCCAAATTTCCTTCCCTAACCTCCCTGCCGTTCAGTGCTAGAATTCCGACCGTGAATTGGCTTTTCGAAAATTACAAATGGCTATTTGATGGCGTCGCTGCGGCAATGGCCGTAGCAATCGCAGGTTTCTTTCTTAGGCGGTGGGGAAAGTCTTCCCCGAAACCAGTCGTAACTCTGGATAATGCCAAAGAGTCTTCCGTCAGCAATTCTCCCGTCTCGGGAGGTACAGGAAACAGTCAGAACGTCAACGCGCCTGTGTTTAACTTTAATGTTGCGCCATCTTCAAATTCGACCATAGAACCTATTGCCCCTCCGGCAAGGGGCAGTTCCGCTCCATTTCTGCCAAATATCCAGTACGTAGGTTGCCGGCAAAAAACGGTTTTCATAAATCCCGGACCAATTCAGGGTATTTGCGACCCTCGTAATGCAAAGGAGGGCGATCGGGCCGTCCCAAGCCTAGTTCTTCTATTCGAAAACAAACTCGCACCGGATCGCAAGGTTGCATACGCATCAAACGTCATTTGTAAACTAAGGTTCACGGCTGAAAATGGTGTAACAGAGCAGCATCTAAACTATGGCGTATGGCTAAACTCTTCTTTACATCACATCGACATTGGAATCGGAGACACATGCGAGTTGGTTTTGATCTGCATTGTGGATGGCAAACTTATGGCGTTTGGTGATCTCAGAAGCGCGAATCATAACTTCGACGAATTCGCCTATCTCGACAGTCGATATGTCGATGGTTTCCCTCATATTGAAGTGACTGTTATCGAGCGAGGAACGCAAACGGAGTTTCGGCGTGTTTTCAACGTGCAGCGGAACGGATTAGGTTTCAAGGTCGCGTAAGGCTGTTAATTCGATTGTGCGGCAATCCCATCGAGACGTGCTCGGCATCTGGCAATCTCTTCGGTGTCGTTCAAATGCAAAGCCGTATCCATTCCAAACAATGCAGCGGCCAACGCTTTGTATAAAACTATTGTTTCAAAAATCTCTGTTCCGGAGTGTTTGTTGAACAAATCGAACGCAGCCCTCTCGTGGTTACGTGATCTACTTCCGTGAAAACCCATACGGTTTCGAAAAATTCTCAGCCGCGCTAAGAACGGCTTGACCTTCCCCTCTACCGCACTGATTGCCCGATCCTCTCCAGGCAATTTCGCTCGCCATACCCTGAATCCGTTTAATCCTTCGTCGGAATCCTCTACTAAGCTGTAGAAGTAAGCATAAACTACAAACATCATCGTGATAGCAACAGGGCGCTCTTCATCATTGAGGGAGGGTTTGTACGCACCCTTGAGCAGATCGGCGTAGATAGTCCAGATATTTAGAAAATCAAGATGCCGCTCGGCATAAATGCTTAATTCTTCGGGCCTCTTAGTACGCTTTTCTCGCAATGAATGCTCCCTCCAAGTTCAAACTTCCTCTGGTGAGAGACCTCACCTACTACTTATTCTTCAGCAATCTATTGGCTGCCCTAAAACCATCAAAGCCACCATGACGGTGAGTTACATACAACAGAAGTAGAAGTCTACTCTCTGCCCACTTAAGTTTTTTCACTCTTTCATCGAGTTCTTTGCGAAGGGTTTTTACCTGGATCAATAGTGCGCGTCCCTCGAAGATCGAAACCACGTCAACCTCGGCGTCGCCTTGAATCTGTTTCGCGATCTGCGGCTGGCGGAGATGGAGCGCGGTCAAACGAGATGGGGCGATCGGTGGCCCGCTAGGTTACGTTGTGGCTTGGTGGGCGGGGACACAGACTGAAGTCTGTGCTACTTGAATCAACGGCAAAGACAACAGCGAAGATGTCGGGCTTGCCGACTTGAAGCGTCGACATCCCCATACTACGGGGCCCCGAAATTCCAAAACCCGGCGCTACATGGGCAACGCAACGCCAATGCTGTACGAGCAACGCAAGCAGATGCGAGAGTGGGCCGCGCAGATCAAGAAAGAGTCTGGAGGTTAGAAATGGCAAAGAGAATCAGGGTGAACATCTTCGAGGACATGAAAGAAGCGCTGCGGGACGCAGCGACCTATGAGCGTGGCGGAAGTGTGAACTTGCGCGTTACACACATTCCGGCGCGACCCAAACAGATTTCGGCGAAAGAGGTTCGCCATATACGGCGGACGCTCAACGCAAGCCAAGCGCTTTTTGCCACCTATCTGAATGTGAGTGCAAATGCGGTGCGGAGATGGGAGCAGGGTACGCGGCGTCCGCGGCAAGCCGCGCTTAAGTTATTGGTGATCGCGAAGAAGAATCCTCAGGCGTTGCTGGTTGCTTGATTCGTTTGCGAGAAATTCAACTGCGGCCGGGCTGAAGCCCGGCCGCTACATTTCGGAGAGTGTGACGCAAAACATCCGGCGCACACTCCAGCCAAACAACTAAGAGCGAAGATCAGTGCAAGGTGACCTTGACAGCGTCAATGGGGAGATTTGTTTGGCTGAGCGGCGAATGCATCGGCTATACCGAAACTGATCGGCGGCACGATTTCGCTGCTGGATGCTGCGAGAGGAATTCAAAGGCCCCGCCCTCAAAAACCGAGAACGGGGCACCCCGAGGCTTCGGAAAATTCACTCCCAAGAATTCGAAGACTATGAGTTGGTGAGTGGCGACACCGGTTGAAGTCTGTGCTACCTGGAGCGGCGGAGCGGTTGGTGGCTGGCTGGGTTATGTTTGTGGAGTTGGTGAGCGGGGACACAGACTGAAGTCTGTGCTACTTGAATCAACGGCGAACAACGCCGATCGGGAGATTCGTTCTGACGCGCCCCGAGATGAAAAACTTGTATTTTGGGGCGTAGGATTCGTGACATTATGAGCGTCAGGGAGATCGCTATGCGCACTGCGCGGGGGATCGGGCCACATGATCGGTTGCCGGTGCCGGGCGAGGTGGTTCCCTGTGGGCCTTATGGTGCGGGACTCTGGACCGGCCATCCAATTGGACTTGTCATCGTGCTGGGGTTGCTGGTGATGGGATTTGTGGGACCGCCGGAGACGCGGTGGTTTTTGGCGATTACTATTCCGCTGGGTGGTATTTGCGGATTGCTCTTGTGGCTCCGGCGTCGATAGACCTTCCTTTTTGTTCCAGACCAATTCAAGTTCTTTGAATTCGCGGTTGAGACGGCCCAGCGGTGCGTTGAGTGGGTTGGGCGACGATGGGCTACAATTGATGGGTATGTCTGCGGGGAATCAACGAACTGCTCATTTTGTTCCGGTGGGGGCGCTGGACAGGCGCAAGCCTAGCACGCGGGCGTTGCTGCGCGGGCTGGTGCGGCAAGCTCCCTTTGTGGCGAAGAATTTTTCTTTATATTTTCGGAATGGATGGCGGCGGCATGTTTTGCGGACGAATGTGGTGGCGCCTTATGCGGTGACATTTTATGTGACGCACAAGTGCAACCTGGATTGTTCGTACTGCACGCAGAAGGATCCGGACGTTTTTAGCGAGGAGTTGCCGACGGGAGAGACAATTCGGTTGCTGAAGCGGATCCGCCGCGAGACGGACTCGATTGTGATTACCGGCGGCGAGCCGACGCTGCGGCCGGACATTGAAGAAATATTGGAAGCGGCGCGCTTCGATTGCAAATTCCGGTCGCTGCTGATGATCACGAATGGGACTTTGCTGGACCGCAAGCCGAGAGTGATGAAGGCGGTGACCGGGCTGGTGGTGAGCCTGGACGCGCTGGGGACGGACCCTACGAATCCGCTGTCTAAACCGGCGGCGCTACCGAGAGTGCTGGAAAATCTGGCGCTGGCGAAAGAGCGGCTGGGCAATGCGCGGCGAATCACTATCAGCACGGTGATTGAAGAATGGAATATTGGAGAAGTGGAGCGTTTGCTGGACTGGTGCGGAGAGCAAGGATTTGTGTTCGCGGCGCAATCGGCGCAGGCGGACAAGATGCCGAACCTGGCGCTGCTGCAAAATGCGAAGTATCAGGCGCTGGTGGACAAAATTATCGAGCGGCGGGCGCGGGGCGGGCAAGCGATCAATGGAACTCCGCGAACGATTGAGACGCTGCTGCGGTTTGGCGATTTTCAGTGTTATCCGACGATGTTTCCGCGAGTGTATCCGAACGGGGATGTGTTTTATCCGTGCGAGCCGTTGCGAAAGGTGGCGGGAAATTTGCTGAGGGACAAATCGCTGAAAAAGATTTTCGCGCGCGGGAAACAAATTTACGGGGATATTCCGGAGTGCGAGGGTATCTGCTATTTGTTTGGGAATGTGCTATCGCATTATTACGTGAATGATTTTTGGGGGTTGGCGGGCGATTTTATCAAGTGAGCGGGATTTTGGGGGCGGCGGGCGAAGCGAGGATTATTTGAGAGCGGCGAGTTGTTTATCGAGATGAGCGAGAGCGGCTTCCAGAGATTTGCGGTGATGAGGATTGGTGGCGGATTCGAGATCGTGGACGATGCGGATTCGTGAAAGCTCTAGGTCGCCGCGCTGCTGCTCTTGCTGGACCTGACCGGCACTTTTGGGCTCGTGGCCGCTGGACCACTGCTTCTTCTGCTCGGTGCTTTCTACCTGAGCTTCAACGTCTTTGCTTTCCCATCCTCGTGCCATACATATATTGTGACACAAATCGCAAAAATGCAGCGGATTGCTTGGGGATTTGTTCCAAGCGGGCTAGGCGTTGGCGGCGCGACTACGGGGCAGAACCGGCAACGCGGGACGCATAACGCCGCGAATGGTGGACTCGGCGACGCGGGCGAAATGTTCGGCAAAAATGCCGCGGTAGGAAAATTCGGCGGCGTGGTCGAGCCAGCGAACGAGCAAAACCCAATACGGGCCGATTTTTTCCGCGCGGAGCAGGGAGATTTGCGAAACGGGAATGACGACGAGCGGCTGAAGGTGGGAGTCGAGCGCCCAAATATTTTCGGAGCCAGTGAAAAGACGAACGGCGGAGACTGGGGCGTTGCCCGGTTGATAGTGGCCGCCGTTGACGACAACGAGAGCGCCTAGCTCGCGGGCTTTTTCATCGAGATTGAGTTCGGGCTGTGAGGCGGGAACGAGAATGGCGAGCATGAACATGACGAGTCCGGTGAGAGCGGCGAGCCAACTGTTCCAGAGGCTGAGCGGAAGGATAACGAGCGAGGCACCGGCGATGCCGAGGGCGATGCGGAAAATGGTCCAGGAGCGTTCGTCGCGACGGATGTGGAGAAGCTTGGGGAGCACGAGCACGGCGGCGAAAAGCGCGCCGACGGAAATGTTGCGGAGTCTTACGATGCCGGTTGGTGGCGATGGAGCGTGGCTGGATTTCTCGTTCAAGGTTTGAGGCCGTCAATTTCGCGCATGCGAGCGAAGGCGCGGCGAACATGAGGTATGGTGATGGAGCCGCCGACGATGAGAGCTACGTTGAGTGCGTCGATCACTTCTTCACGCTTCCAGCCTTCTTCGCCACAACGGACTAGATGATACGTGATGCAATCGTCGCAACGCAAAACGGCGGAAGCGACCAGGCCGAGGAGTTCCTTGGACTTGGTGCCAAGCGGGCCGGGTTCGTAGGCTTGATGATCGAGAGCGAAGAAGCGTTTGATGCCGAGATGGCCGCAGCCGAGAATTTCTTCGTTGAGGTCGGAGCGAAATTTTTGGAAATCGTCCAGGCGATCGGGCATGTGGCCTCCAGTTGGGGGAAGTATGGGGATATTATGAATGATTCGTGATGGGGATGGAGAGGGAGATTGCGGCGGCGGTATGCGGGTTGATCTTGCCGATGCATAGGAAAGAAGTCCGGTGCGCGGCGCACCGGATGGGCACAATATATTGTGCCCCTACAACGGCAAAAGAGAGAGGCGATGATCGTGCATCGACGTTGGGTTGGTTAAGGCGGAGGAACTGATGGCTGGCGGGGCGAAGGCGGAAGTGGCGGAGTATCGGAATTACATCAATGGCGAGTGGGTGGCGGGAGCTGCGGGAGAAACATTTGCAGTTTACGATCCGTCGACGGAGGAAGTGATTGCGCGGGTGGCGGCGGCTACCGGCGCGGATGTGGATGCAGCGGTGGGGGCGGCGCGGGCGGCGTTTGATTTAGGCGGCTGGCCGCAGACGACGGCGCAGGATCGCGGGCGAATACTTTTTAAGCTGGCGGAGGCGGTGCGGAAGAATGCGGAGCACTTGGCGCAATTGGAATCGCGTAATACCGGAAAGCCGATTGTGGAGGCGGAGTTTGACATCGCCGATGTGGCGACTTGTTTTGAATACTACGGCGGGCTGGCGACGAAAATTTTGGGGCATGTGAATCCGGTCCCGGCGAACGCGCTGAGTTTTACCCTGCGGGAGCCGGTAGGCGTGGCGGCACAAATTATTCCGTGGAATTATCCGCTGCTGATGGCGGCGTGGAAAATTGCGCCGGCACTGGCGGCGGGCTGCACATGCGTTTTGAAACCGGCGGAACAGACACCGCTAACGGCGATGGAGCTGGCGAAATTATTTGCGGAAGCGGGATTGCCGCCGGGCGTGGTGAATATTGTCAATGGAGTGGGAGAAATTACGGGAGCGGCGCTGGTGGCGCATCCGGGAGTGGACAAGATTGCGTTTACGGGCAGCGCTGAGGTGGGAAAAATTATTGTGAAGAGCGCGGCGGACACGTTGAAACGAGTGACGCTGGAGCTGGGCGGAAAGTCTCCGAACATTTTCTTTGCGAAAGCGGATTGGGAAGCGGCGATTGATGGAGCGCTTTTTGGCGTGTTCATCAATCAGGGGGAAGTGTGCTCGGCGGGGAGCCGGATTTTGGTGGAGAAGAAAATCTATACGAAATTTGTGGAAGCGATGACGGAGAAAACGAAGCGAATCAAGCTTGGCGCGCCGATGGATCGCGACACGAAGATGGGTCCGCTGGTGAGCAAGGAACATTTCGAGAAGGTGAGCGGTTACCTGGAAATCGGCCGGAAGGAAGCGAAGACGGCAATCGGCGGAGGACGAGCCAAGAATTTTGCCAAAGGCTACTACGTGGAGCCGACGATTTTTTATGATGTGGAGAACAGCGCGCGGATTGCGCGGGAAGAAATTTTTGGTCCGGTGGCGGCGGTGATTGCGTTTGAGAATGAGGCGGAGGCGATTCGGATTGCGAACGATACGCCTTATGGATTGGCGGCAGCGGTGTGGACGCGGGACATTTATAAAGCGTTTCGCGTGGTGAAAGCGGTGCGGGCTGGAGTGGTGTGGGTGAATCATATGCAGCCGACGTACGTGGAAGCGCCGTGGGGCGGTTACAAGCAATCGGGATTTGGGCGGGAGCTGGGTCCGTGGGGGCTGGAAGAATATCTGGAGACCAAGCAAGTGTTTGTGAATCTGGATGAGACGCCGATTGGGTGGTATTAGAATTGTGATTGGGATGGATGGACGATGAAAAATAAAAAAACGATTGAGCTGCGAACGGAGATTCCGGGGCCGAAGTCACGCGAGTTGATGGAACGGCGAAAAGCGGCAGTTCCGCGGGGGCAATATCATGCGACGCCGATTTTTGCGCGGCGGGCGGAAGGCGCGGTGATTGAAGATGTGGACGGGAACCGGTTTTTGGATTTTGCCGGCGGGATCGGGTGCTTGAATATGGGGCATCGCGCGCCGGGCGTGGTGGCGGCGGCGCGGGAGCAAATTGATAAATTTTTGCACGTTTGTTTCAGCGTGACGCCGTATGAAAGTTATGTGGCGGTGGCGGAGAAATTGAATGCGCTGGCTCCGGGGAAATTCGCGAAGAAAACTTTGCTGCTGAATACGGGCGCGGAAGCGGTGGAGAACGCGGTGAAAATCGCGCGGGCGTATACGAAACGGCCGGCGGTGATTTGCTTTGAGGATGCGTTTCACGGGCGGACGTTGATGGCGATGTCTTTGACGAGCAAAACGTCGTACAAGGCGGGATTTGGGCCGTTTGCCAGCGATGTTTACCGGATTCCTTACGCTTATGCGTATCGCAGCGCGGAAGGAAGTACGGCGGAGAGTTTTGCGCGGCATCTCACGGACGCGTTCAAGCGATTGGTGGCGGCGGAGTCGGTGGCGGCGGTGATTGCGGAGCCGGTTTTGGGCGAAGGCGGCTTTGTGGTGCCGCCGAAGGAATATTTTGCGCTGCTGCACGAAATTTGCCGGAAGCACGGAATACTTTTGATTGCGGATGAAGTGCAGTCTGGAATGGGGCGGACCGGGAAATGGTTCGCGTGCGAACACTTTGGACTGGAGCCGGACTTGGTGGTGGCGGCGAAATCGTTGGGCGGAGGATTTCCGCTGGCGGCAGTGATTGGGCGCGCGGAAATTATGGATGCGCCGGCGGCGGGAGGATTGGGAGGAACGTTCACGGGGCACCCGGTGTCTTGCGCGGCGGCGTTGGCAACGTTTGAAATTATCGAGAAGGAAGGATTGCTGGAGCGGTCGACGGCAATGGGAAAGCGATTTGAAGCGCGAGCGCGCGAGTGGCAACGGCGCTGGGGACTGGTGGGGGATGTACGCGGGTTGGGCGGAATGTGCGCGATGGAGTTGGTGCGCGATGCGGCGTCTCGCGAACCGGCGGAGGAAGAGACAAAAGCGATCGCGAAATATTGCTACGAGCATGGGTTGATCATGATGACGGCGGGAACTTTTGGGAATGTGGTGCGGATTTTGGCTCCGCTGGTGATGACGGAGGAAGAGTTTGATGAGGGGATGGATGTTTTGGAGGAAGCGGTCGCGTCGGTAGCCGGAAGCAAGAGCGCGATGCTTTCGCATGCTTAACACGGCGGACTATTTTTTGGCGGGGGACGAACGTGGCGACGACAGTGAGTGAAACTTTGGACTTGGGATTTTATGTTGATGGTAAGTGGAGCTCGGACGGCGAGGGGGTGGAGATTCGTTCGCCGGGAACTGGGAATTTGGTTGGAGTCACCTATCGGGCGTCCGTGCGGCAAGTGGAGGCGGCGATCGCGGCTGCGGTGCGGGCGTTTGAAACAACGCGAAAGATGGGTGGATACGAGCGGCAAAATATTTTGCGCGCGATTTCCGAGGGGATTGCGGAGCGACGCGAAGAGCTGGCACGAACGATGGCGCTGGAAGCGGGAAAACCGCTGAAGGCTGCGCGGGTGGAAGTGGATCGCGCGGTGTTTACGTTTAGCGTGGCGGCGGAAGAAGCGGTGCGCGTGGGCGGAGAATATTTGCCGCTGGACTGGCAAGCGTCAACTGCGGGGCGATGGGGAATTGTGCGGCGGTTTCCGGTGGGGCCGATCGTGGCGATTACACCGTTCAATTTTCCGATCAATCTGGTGGCGCACAAATTGGCGCCGGCGATTGCGGCGGGATGCACGATCGTCCTTAAACCGGCGCCGCAGACGCCGCTGACCGCGTTGTTGCTGGCGCAAATTGTGGAGAAAGCGGGATGGCCCGCGGGGGCGCTAAATGTGCTGCCGCTTTCGAATGAAGATGCCGGGAAAATTGTTTCGGACGATCGTATCAAGTTGCTGAGTTTTACCGGGAGCACAGCGGTGGGCTGGAATTTGAAACGGAACGCGGGGAAAAAGCGAGTGTTGCTGGAATTGGGAGGCAATGCGGGCGTGATTGTCTGCGCGGACGCGAATCTAGAGTATGCAGTGGAGCGATGCGCGGTGGGCGGGTTCACGTATTCGGGGCAAACTTGCATAGCGGTGCAACGGATTCTGGTGGAAGACGGCGTGTTCGACAAATTTTTGGCGGCGCTGGTGGAGCGCGTCAAGAAATTGAAAGTGGGCGACGTGTTGGATGAGGCGACGGATGTTGGCCCGCTGATTAGTGAAGATGCGGCGCGACGAAATGTCGAATGGATCGAAGAGGCGGTACGCGGCGGTGCGAAATTATTGTGCGGCGGAGAGCGCGAAGGGTCAACGGTGAGTCCAGCGGTGCTGACGAATACGCGACCGGAGATGCGAGTGAACTGCGCGGAAATTTTTGGGCCGGTGGTTACGGTGGAAAAGTTTGCGGACTATGAGGAGGCGCTGGGGTCTGTGAATCGGTCGGATTATGGATTGCAGGCGGGAGTTTTCACGCGGGATTTTGTGCGCATTGCGCGAGCGCTTGAGGTGCTGGAAGTGGGAGGGATTATGATTGGCGAGGTGCCGACATTTCGCATCGACCACATGCCGTATGGCGGCGTGAAAGATTCGGGATTGGGACGCGAGGGATTGCGTTATGCGATTGAGGAAATGACCGAGCCGCGATTGCTGGCGATTAATCCGGCGGGACTATAAGTGGTTCGGTGGCGTGACTCGGTTGCCGCGCTTCGGCAGCACAGGCTTTTTGTTATGACGACGGCTTCGCGGTCAGAGACAATTCACACGTGAAGTCCGTTCTCCCATCGCTCAGTGCTGTTTTCGTGATTGCAGCGTTGGGTGGCGTCGCGATTTACGGGCAGGGTTCAAAAGCGCCAGTGATTGCGGGGCATGTGGCATCGTTTGATTCAGAAGGGCGGCTACAGCCATGGATTTCCTGGAACGCGGCGCTGGATTTGGAGATGAAATTTTATGAGGATGCTCCTACGGAGCATGGATATCCAATATTCGTGACCACTACGTTTCTTGACGGCGACTGGAACCCAGATGCGAATCGTTCCGACATCATTCCCGGAATGCAGAACGGCATGGGGATTATTTCTTATTTGAAATTTTACGAATCGCGTGGGCGGCGCGATGCGCGAACCCTGGAGATTGCGCGCGCTATGGGCGACTATTTGGTGCAGGAAGATTTGACACCCGACGAGGGCAAGTATCCTTTGTTTACGCGTTCGACCGGGCAGCGGGAAAATTTTCCGCAAGCGGCGGGCAGCGGTTCACAGAGCGACCGTCCTTTTGAAATTGAGCCAGATAAGGGAGGCATCGCAGGATATGCGCTGGTTTTGCTGCATGACGCGACGCGGGATGGAAAATATCTAGAGCAGGCATTGCGGAATGCGCGGGTGCTGGCGGCGAATCAGCGCGGCGGGGACGACAAGCACTCGCCATGGCCGTTCCGCGTAGACTATCGAACCGGCGCAGGCCGTGGAAATGTATCGGGGAACATGACCTACATCCTGCGGCTGTATGACGCGCTCCTCGCGCACGGTTACAAAGAATTTGCTGAGCCCCGCGCAAACCTGTGGCACTGGATCAAGCATTGGCAAATTCCCAGCGCGAAATCCGATGGCGCACTGTTCGCACAATTTTTTGAAGACCACGACAGTTCTACGAACCGGAATGCATGGGCGCCGCTCAATTTGGCGCGCTACCTTTTGGAAGGCAAGGGCGCTATCGACGAAGATTGGCGCGATGATGCTGGGATCCTGGTGAATTTTGTGCGCAAGAATTTTACGCACAGGGAGTTTGGAGTGACCATCTGCCACGAACAGGATGAAGACCACGACGCGTGGGGCGGTGTCAATTCGACGTACGGCGCGGTTTTGGCGAGTTATGCGAAGGCGGTACATTCTGCGTCGCTGGCGGCGGAGGCGCGGCAGGCGCTGAATTTTGCGGAATATTCGATTGATACGCTGGGGCGGCCACGCGCTCTCTTCAAGAGCGATACGCTTGGGGGGTGGCAGGAGGATGCGCATACTGACGTGATCCATAATTTTGTGGATGCGCTGCAGGCTTATCCGGAGTGGGGAAATTAGACGTCGCGTCGCGACTGTATTTGCCGGGATTACAAATCGTCAACGCATTGTGCACACCTTTGAAATCAATATAGAATCAGGCGATTAGGACAAGACGGGCCTGTAGCTCAGCGGTTAGAGCAGCGGACTCATAATCCGTTGGTCCCAGGTTCAAATCCTGGCGGGCCCACCAATATTCCACTCTTGAGTTGATTCGGATCGGCGCGAGGCATCTGGGGCGTGAATTGTAGTGGCTGGTGCTCCTTCGGACTACTGCGGCTTGCGGCGGCGTTTTTGTTTTGGTTTGGCTGGATTTGGCGATGGCGTGAGTTTGGCGGGGCGCTGGCCGTGGCGGATTGCGCCTGCCACCGGCATGTATTCCAGCGGAGAGCCGCTTAGGCAGCAGCGCAGAAGCAGGCCGCCGCGGCTCATGTCGCCGCGTCCCACGAAATCTTTTGGGAACATCAATCGATCGCCAAAGACCTCGAGTAGCGGTTCGACATATTTGGGAGTGGCAATGCTGCCCAGCAAAACGACCTGCGTTTCCGGAGAAAGATGTGCGCGGAGGCTTATCGCATCGCGGACTAGCGGCTGGCGATAATGGTGATTTTTTTCGTCGACGGAAGTGAAAGAAATTGTTTGCAGCGCGGACAGCGTTATCAAGGTGTCCGGAGGTAAAAGGCCGGCTGAGGCGGTGATGATGTGAACTGGGGCAACATCTCTTGAGGAATCGGCGAATCGCTGCGCGTAAGCGAGCTTGCCGCGAAAGTATAAGCCGCTGATGAAGGAATAAACTTCGCCTAGCGGCGCTCCGGTGCTAAGCCGGCGGGCCAAATCGAATTGCGCGGTGGGATTGAAGAGCAGCTTGCCGCGAATTCCCGCTGCGTTGGCAGGAGACAGCAAGAAAACCTTTGGAGATGGGGAAGAAATAAGTGGCGCTGAGAGCGTGGCGCTGCTGCGCGTGATTTGCTCCACGAAAACGATGCGCTTCTCCGGCACGACTAGACCTTCACTGGGGCTGCTGCGGTGGCGCCCCCAAGTGTTCCTTCCTGTCTACATTATTTCACGTAAAGCTTATCGCTGCGCTCCAGTATCTAATGGATGGGGCCGCCAATGTCTCCGATCAGAGTGCCTTTTCGAGTTTCGCCGATGCTTGCGACCCTGGTGGATGCTCCATTTGTCCGGCCGAACTGGGTATTCGAAGAGAAATATGATGGCGTACGAATCGTGGCGTACAAAGAAGGTGAGCGTGTGTCGCTGATTTCGAGGAACGCAATCGATCGCACGGCTCGATACCCGAAAATTGTGGCAGCCATCCGGAAATTGGACTCGAAAGCATTATGCCTGGATGGCGAGGTGGTTGTTTTTGACTCGAAGAAGATTTCGCGGTTCCAACTTTTGCAGCAGGGAAAAGGGCAGCCGCAATTCGCGGTGTTCGATTGTTTGTATGCGAACGGCAAAGATTTGCGCAAGGAGGCGCTAGCGGACAGGCGCAAGGCTCTTGAGACAGCGCTGCGAGCGAATGGTCCGCTGGTGCTTTCCGCGAGGATTGATAGGGACGGACTGAAAGCCTTCCAGATTGCAGCGCGGCGTGGACTGGAAGGCGTTGTAGCGAAAAATGAGTTGTCTAGCTACGTGGAGAAACGCTCCGCCGAATGGTTAAAAGTCAAAGTGCATCAGGAAGATGAATTCGTGATTGCAGGTTTCACTGAGCCGACGGGAGCGAGGCAGCATTTTGGAGCGCTGTTGCTGGGATTTTATGTGAAAGGAAAACTGCGTTATGCGGGAAAAGTGGGCACCGGATTCGGCGAAGAAATGCTGGAGGCGCTGAATCGGAAATTTCGCCGCTTGGTTCGGGAGAAATCTCCTTTTACGGAAGAGGTGCGAGAGCGCGGTGCAACTTTTCTCACGCCGCAACTGGTGGCGCAAGTTTCTTTTACGGAGTGGACGAAGCATGGAAAGTTGCGGCACCCGGTATTCCTGGGATTGCGGGACGACAAGAAAGCGTCCGAAGTGGCTAGGGAGGCGTGATGAGAACGAGCGAGAAAGCAACGGACGTTGAGGTTTCGCATCCCGATAAAGTGTTTTGGCCGGACGAAGGATACACCAAGTTGGATCTGGTGAATTTCTATCGCGAGGTGTTCCCACTGCTGCGGCCGTATGTGGAGGATCGTATTTTGACTCTGGAACGATGCCCAGACGGCATGAGTGGAGGATGTTTTTATCAAAAAGAAAAGCCGGAGAGCATGCCGCCTGGTACTCCGACCAAGCGGATTACCAATGCAAGCGGCGAGCGGAAATCGACAAACTATGTGGTCGGCGGAAAGCTGGAAACGCAAGTGGCGATGGCTAATCTGGGATGCATTCCGGTGCACGTTTGCGGCAGCCGGGCAAAAAATTTTCCGAAACCGGATTGGATTTGTTTTGATCTCGATCCGGGCTCTGGAAAATTTGAGGATGCAGCCAATGCCGGCGCACTGGTTAAGGAGGCGCTGGATGAGCTGGATCTGGAATCGTTTCCCAAAACCTCCGGAAGCCGCGGGTTGCACGTTTTTGTTCCGATTCGCGTGGGTCCGAGCGCGAGCGACGTGCTGAAGTTTGCAGAACAGTTTGTGGCACGACTGGCGGCCAAACATCCGAAAGAATTGACGGTCGAGCACTCGATTGCGGCGCGCGGGAAGCGCGTGTACCTGGACCCATTCCGCAACGGAGCGGTACAGACGGTGGTCAGTCCTTATTCGGTGCGACGCAAACCGCACGCACCGGTTTCGACTCCGCTGGCGTGGGCGGAGGTGAAGAGCTCGCTCAATCCAGCTGATTTTAATCTCGGAAATTTTGTGGCGCGCATGAAAAAACGAGATCCATGGGCTAATTTTTTCAAAAACCGGCAGACATTGCGGGATGCACAAGAGCGATTGAAACAATCTTGAGCAATCCGAGACGGCGAGGCGGTTCAGTAAAGGAGCGACATGTCTCTTCAAAAATATCGGGAAAAACGAAACTTTAAGATTTCGCCGGAGCCGGCGGGCAAACCGAGAAAAGAGGCAGATGCAAATCGCCGGTTGCTTTACGTCATCCAGAAACATCGCGCTACACAATTGCACTATGACTTCCGTCTGGAGTTCGGAGGTGTGCTGCTTTCGTGGGCGGTACCGAAAGGGCCATCGCTTGATCCGTCTGTAAAGCGTCTGGCCATGCAAGTGGAAGATCATCCGCGAGAGTATGCGAATTTTGAGGGGGTGATTCCCGAAGGCGAGTACGGCGGCGGAACGGTGATGGTTTGGGATTCCGGGGAGTGGTCGCCCGAGAGCGAGAACGTGGAAGCCGCGCTGGAAAAGGGGGACTTCAAGTTTACTTTGTACGGCAAGAAACTGCGAGGGTCGTGGGTGTTGGTGCGGACGCGAGGTTATGGAAGCAGAGCGGACCAATCGTGGCTATTGATTAAGCATCGCGACGAGTACGCGGCGAAAGGTGACATTACGCTGGAAGAGCCGCAGTCGGTGAAAAGCGGGAAATTGCTGGCAGACATTGCGCGCGAGGGCGGAGGCGATGTGGAGAAAGCGGCCACTGGGGATCCGAAACTTGCCGCGAAAAAACGTGAGGTTTGGGCATCGGGCAAAAAGCCGTCGCGAAGAGCGAAACGAGAGAAATCATGACGGATGTAGCTCCGCACACGGTGATGGAGAGATTGCCGTTGGCGGTCACGGCGAGGTCACTCTTCGCGCGCCACTACAGACATTTTCCTTTGTGTCTACAGGAATGGGCGCATTCGGCCGCCTTCGGTTGCGGGATTAGACTGCAACTGCGTCGTCTTAGTCGTCTTACCGGATAGATAAGGAGAAAGCCATGGCTCGGTACGGAAAGGCAGCGAGTAAATCAGTGGGGAGCGCGATGCGCCGGAAAAAACACGGTACGCTGAAATCTGGCAAACAAGGAAAGGGCGGAACGGTGAAAAGCCGGAAACAGGCGATCGCGATTGGATTGTCCGAAGCACGCAAGAAGGGCGCGAAAGTTCCACGCAAGAAATCATAGTAATGAATCGCTAGTCCTAAACATTTCTCGTTTTTGCCGGAGATCGTCATCAAGCCTTCATCTTGATGGCGATTTTCTTTGTTCGAAAATAATCCGACAAACAAAGCTGAGTGGCCGCTCTTAGCGACTGCCGCAGTCATGCTAAAGTCTCCGTGGACAAAATCCAAGCGTCCAGGAGGCCCAGACGATGGGCGACACGGCCATATTGACCGAGCAATTGACCCGGCGTTTCGGCGGACTGACCGCGGTGGACAATGTGAATCTGCGAGTGACCGCCGGACAATTTTTTGGATTCCTTGGGCCGAACGGCGCGGGCAAATCGACCACCATTAAAATGTTGACGGGATTGTTGTCGGCATCGTCTGGCCGGGTGGAACTTTTGGGACTGGACCTTGCCAAAGATCCAGTGGAAGTGAAGCGGCAGATCGGCGTAGTGCCAGAGGGCATGGGGCTGTTCGAGCGTTTGACTGGCGCGGAATATCTCGATTTCGTTGGCCGGATGTATGGGCTGGACCGGCCGACTACGCAGAAGCGCTCCGAGGAATTGCTGGAGTTCATGCAACTAGCGGATCGTCCGAAATCGATGATCGCGGACTATTCGCATGGCATGCAGAAAAAATTAGCGCTGGCCGCCGCGGTGATTCACGGACCGCGGATTTTATTTTTGGACGAACCATTCGAGGGAGTGGATGCGCTGGCGGCGGGCGCGCTGAAGGCGCTGCTCGCCCGGATGACCGAGCGCGGAGTCACCATCTTTCTGACCTCGCACGTGATGGAAATTGTGGAACGCTTGTGCAGCCACGTGGCGATCATTCATCGGGGACGTTTGGTGGCACAGGGGTCGCTGGACGAACTGCGCGCCGGAATAACCGGGCCGGAGGGAAGCAAGACGACGCTCGAGCAGATTTTCCTGTCGATCGTGGGGCAGAGCGGCGGTGAAAGTTCTCACGTCGAGGAGCTAACGTGGCTGCTATAGGGCAAGTCTTGGGCGTCGGCGCGCAAATCAAGCTGGTGGCCGGTTTGCGCTGGCGGATTTTACGGAACAGCCTGCGCAAGAAAAATAATCGAATGGACCTGCTCGGTCTGATCATCAGCGCCACCCTTGGGTCCATATTCGTGCTGGGCATGTGTTTCGCGTTTGGCGCCGGAGCTTACAATTTTTTGGCGGGCGGCCAGGAAAGCTGGATCGCGCTGCTGTTCTGGGCAATTTTTTTGTTTTGGCAGGGATTTCCGATTATGGTGGCGGGCTTCGGCGCGACGTTTGAGTTTCGGACGCTGCTACGCTTTCCGCTGAAATTGGGCGCGTTTTACACGATTAGTCTCGCCTACGGGTTGGCGGACGTTGGCGCGATCGCTTCGATATGCTGGCTGATTTCCATGACGGTGGGCGCGACGGCGGCCAGACCTGCGTTGGCGCCGGTCATGGTGCTGGCGGCGATTTTGTTTGTGCTGATGAACGTCACGCTGGAGCGACTGGTAGGTTCATGGCTGGAGCGTTTGCTGGCTGGCCGGCGCACTCGCGAATTATTTTACGTGTTGTTTGTCGTTGCGATGATCTCAATCCAGTTTATCCAGCCAGCGGTGCGGCGCTACGGACATACAGCGTTGCCACGCATAAGACATTTGTCGCCGTACCTTGCGGTTTTTCCGGGATCGCTGGCCGGAAGAATGATTACCGGCGCTGCGCGGCATCATTTCAACGACGTGTGGATCGGTGTCGGCGGCCTGCTGTTGTACCTCGGCGTATTCACAGGATTTTTGTGGCTGCGCTATTCGGCTCAATATCGCGGTGAAGAGTTGAGCGAAAGCGTCGCTCCTGCGCGGGTTGCGGTACGCAGTACGGCGCGAACACAAGTCAACGGCGACGCCCTAAGCCTGCTGTCGCCAAAAATCGCCACCATGCTGCGCAAGGAATTTCACTATTTGACGCGCAATAGTTTTGCGGCGCTACTCTTGATCATACCCCCGGTAATGGTGGTGTTCTTTAGCTCGCAATTTGCCGGACGACACCCTTCGGTATCGCACCATGCGGTCTCCACTGACCTGTTTTTTCCGGGAATGATGGCGTACATGATTTTCATCCTGATGTCGCCTGCATACAATTGCTTCGCTTACGAAGGCCGGGGAATTCAGAGTTATTTTATGGCGCCGGTGTCGTTCCGTGAGATTTTGCTGGGAAAGAATCTGATGCTGGTCATCGTGCTTGCCCTCGAGCTGATTCTTACAATCGCGGTGTTTAATTATTGGGTTGGATTGCCGAGTACGGCCGTTTTCATTGCGACGATTATGGCCGCAACGTTTGTCGTGGCGGGACAATTATCCGTGGCAAATTGGTCTTCGTTAAGCTTTCCCAGGAAACTTCAGTTCGGGCAGATGCGGGGGCAGCGGCAATCCGGCATGGCGGTGCTGATCACTTTTGGAATGCAGATTTTATTGGCGGGAATCAGCGCGCCAGTGATGTTCATGGGCCGTTGGACTGGCAATTCGTGGCTGCCCGCGGAAGCCTTCGCATTTCTGGCGGCAGCGGCGATTGGCGGATATTTTGCTTCGCTCCACGCGCTGACAGAATTGGCGGAAAAGAAGAAAGAAAGTTTGATTGAAGCGCTTTGCCGGTGATTGGTCAGCGGGAGCGGCTCGCTGCAGGCTTTTTGCTTTCGTGATTCTGTGGTGTCAATGCTCTAAGGAGAAACGGATGAAGAGGTCATGTTTTTTGCTTGCCACTAGCGTGCTGCTGGCTGCTTTCTTCCCGGCGACGGCGGGAGCGCAATCCGGTTCCGTAGCGGAGAAACATTTCGCCGACGAGTTGATCATGACACCCGCGGTCAGCGGACACGAGGGCGAACTGGCGAAGAAAATCGTGGAAAGGCTGCACGGAGCGTCACCCAAAACCGACAATTTTGGCAACGTGTACGTAACCTTGGGAAGCGGCAGCCCAAATCGGGTAATCGTTACGCCCATGGACGAACCGGGATACGTGGTCAGCGAAATTACCGCCAACGGATATTTGCGCGTGCAGCGGTTGCCGCAAGCTCCTCCCAACGCGGTGTTCGACATACTGCAATCGGCGCAACCCGTGTGGGTGATTGGGCGCGGCGGAAAACGGGTGCACGGAGTTTTCGCCGGGCTTTCGGTACACCTCCAGCCGGGGCGGCTCAATCCGCCAAAAATAAATCATCCCGACGAGTTGTATGTGGATATTGGAGCTTCCAGCGCCGCGCAAGTTCACGCCGCGGGTGTGGATCTTCTTGACCCTGTTGTCTTGAATCGAATGGACTACAAAGTGGGATCGGAAGAACATTCCGCGCCCGCGATTAGCGATCATTTTGGTTGTATCGCGCTGACGAGACTTTACGCCAGCTTGCATCGGAGCGAAGCGAAAATCGAAGGGACGCTGACGATTGCGTTTGTGACGCAGCAATGGGCTGGCGGCCGCGGCCTTGACCGCCTTCTCAATGAACTTCATCCCGATGAAATGATTTATGTGGGAAGACTGCAGGCGCAACGTCGTGCGCAGGGAACGACGGCTTCTGCGACGGAGCGTTCTCCAATGCCTGGCAGCGGAGGTTTGTTGGCGGCGGCCGATGCCTCAGCGCCCTTGACCGGATTGTCCGCCGATCTGAAGCAGTTAGCGGATGAGATTCACGCGACGCTGACGATCGAGGCCGCAGCGCCGCCGCGCATGGCGGGTTACACGACGGTGACTCCGCTTCCCGCGAGGTTTGCGCAATTAGGCGTGCCGGCACTGTTCCCGGTGACGCCGGCGGAGACAATCAGCTATCGGGACACGGAGGCGTTGCAAAATTTGCTCTATCGTTATGCCACCGGTTCTCCGGAAAAGAAAGCTACATACAAAGTGGAAGGACACCTGACGACGTTCAGCCGACCACAAATTGCCGACCTGGTGGAATCGTATGGCCCAAGCGGACATGAGGAAGAAGTTCGCGGCATGGTGCAGAGCTTACTGCCCGGCTGGGCGAAGCCTGAAACTGACTCTGCGGGAAATCTGATTTTGCATTTTGGCGGCGCAGCGCCGGGCGCGAAAAAAGTCGCTTTCGTCGCGCACATGGACGAAATCGGGTTTGTGGTTCGCACTATCGAACCCGACGGACATTTGGAAGTGGACTCCGATGGGGGCGGCTACACGGAATTTTTTCTGGGCCACGCAATCCGTATTCATACGGGCGATGGCGCGGTGGGTGGCGTGCTGGAACTTCCGGACGGATGGGAAAAACCAGCCTTCGAATGGCCGCGCGGTCCACGTGGCATTGAAGAACCGGCGAAAGTGTATGTGGGCACGCATTCTGCCGAGGAAACTCAAAAATTGGGAATCAAAGTGGGCGACTGGATGACCATTCCGAAAGAGTATCGCCCGCTGTATGGAACACGCGCCAATGGCCGCAGCTTCGATGATCGTGTCGGGTGCGCGGCATTGATTGCAGCAGCGACGGCGCTGGGGCCGACACTGGCCGGACGCGACGTTACGTTTGTCTGGTCTACGCAAGAAGAAATTGGGCTGAAAGGCGCGGCGGTGGCCGCGGAGAATTTAGCGAAGGCTGGCCGGACTCCGGACTTCGTGTTCGCTATCGATACGTTTGTGAGTTCAGATTCGCCAATCGAAGACAAGCGCTTTGCGGACGCAGAGTTAGGCAAAGGCTTCGTGATTCGTGCCGTGGACAATTCAAACATCGCGCCACTGGAATACGTGGACCGCGTGGTGAAGCTGGCTCGTGGGAATAATATTCCAGTGCAATACGGAGTGACCGGCGGTGGAAATGATGGCGCGGTTTTTCCGCGCTATGGTTCCGTCGACATCCCGCTCAGTTGGCCACTGCGTTATTCGCATTCACCGGGCGAAGTTATCGATACGCGAGACCTGCATGCGCTGGCGAGGATCGTCGCGGTACTGGCAAAGAACTGGTAAGCGCTCAGGATGGTGAGCGGTCAACTTCGTCGAAGTCTCTAATTGCCTTCGCGTATTTTGCCGCAATGGCTGACCAAGAAAAATAATCGCGTTGGGCCGCGCGGCTTCGCTCTGCTAACGAAGCGCGATAAGCGTCGTCTGTCAGGACTCGCGAAAGTGCTTCTCCAAATTGGTCGGCACGATCGAGCAGTACCGTCCCTGCTTCCGTGATTGGCGCCGCGGTTTCCGATCCTGTCATCGCAATCACTGGCAGCCCACACGCAATGCCGGCAATGGCGCTGCTACGCCTGCTGGATATGGGACCGCGGACAAATAGCAGCACATCGGAACACCGCAGAGCCCTCACCACCTCTTCGGCGGAAAGAACACCGAAAACTTGTACCTGTACTGGAAGATCGCGCAGCGCATTTTTCAAATTTGCTTCGGCGGATTCGGAGTTTCGCCCCAATACGACCAGGCGCAGGCCGCGACCCGTTTTGTTGATGGCGAAACGAATGGCGTTGGCAATCGTCGCCGACTCCTCCGCGCCCTCCTGGCCTCCGGTAATTCCAAATACAGAGACGGCTTGCGTGGAGTCAGCACGTTCTTCATCTCGGCCAAAAGTACTCGCTTCGATTGGCAAATTTGCGCTAACGGGAATGAAGATATTATTCTTGCGCTCCGCGGGACCCCACGAAAGCTTTTCGATCGGCACCGTGAATATCGCCAAGTCGGTCATTCGCACTGCTCGCCGCATGATGTGAACCTGCGTTTGCCGGCGAAGTATATCGATCACACGCCGCCCGCCATAAGGCTCAACGTCGTGATAGACAACGGCAATGCGCGCATTCGCGGCGCGAAGCACACGCAAAGTGCTCAGAAACCGAAGCGGAAATCCCCGCGTGGACCATGCAAGCGCCGTATATTGCAGAAATATCCACTGCTCGCGCCAACCGCGGGCTTTCTCGGCAAGCTCGGCCAGCGCCAATGGCCAGCCCCTCTCGGCCCATGCCACTCGCTCTAACTCTAATTCCATGCCGTGCTCGCACAAGGCGCCACTTAAATACCTGCAATATTCCTCGACCGCATCTGTGGGCTGATCCTGCCGACCAAGCAACGCCACGCACTTAAGGCTCATCCGGGCAGCGCCAGAACGTGATGCTCGCCGCAGGGCGTGCAGACATACCCGATGCGCGACAATTCCATCAGCAGCAAACGGCGGTTTTCTTCGCTGTGCATTTCGCAAAGAATTCCCGGCCGCTTTTCTTTCAACAGACGCGCCGCGCCTCGAAACACTTCAACCTCGGCGCCTTCCACGTCACACTTGATGAAATCCGGTTCATGGGAAGTCCGCGCATAATCATCCAGCGAAACCGCCTCCACACAAATCGCGCCAGGGCTCTGTGCGTTTACGACGTGTCCTAACCCGCGATCCGGAGAAGCTGCCGGGTCAGCACGCGCAAACATCACGGAACTATGTTCCGACCATACCGCCTTTTCCTCGACGTCAATCCAGTCGAACCCATTTCGCTTTACGTGCTCGCGCAAACGCCCCGCGATCTCAGGGTCGGCTTCGAAGGACACCACGTGCCCGCCCGCTCCAACCAAGCGCGCGCCAAGCAACGAAAAAAAACCGATATTTGCCCCCAGATCGTAGAACGTCATGTTCGGCCGGAGATAGTGCCGCAAAACATCTTGCACTTCGACTTCGCCGGTACCTTTGAATGCGATTCCACCGGTGCGCGGGTTCAGCCGCAGCCAAATTCCAGTTGCAGGGCCATTCTGAACTTGCACCCAAGCCACTGAATCTCGCGGAACGACCTTGCCGCTGGCCCATCGCAAACAGGGCCCGATTACAGGCACGTGCCGCAAACCGGACAGAGGCGAAGCAAAGCGCAAAAATAATTTAACCAATGGTCCGTCGGAAGCTGGCACGCTACTTCTCCACCAGGAAACTGCCGATTACCAGAGCATCCATCCCCGAACTGAAGAACGTCCGGACGGCATCCGTGGGAGTGTGCACGATCGCTTCGCCACGTAAATTGAAGGAGGTATTCATAACGACTGGCACACTCGTCCTCTTTCCGAATTCATCGATTAAACTCCAATACAGAGGATTGATTTCTCTTTCGACAGTTTGTGGCCGCGCGCTTCCATCAACATGCGTGACCGAAGGAATGATGCTGCGTTTTTCAGGACGAACTTGCGCCGTCAAAATCATGAACGGCGAATCTGTCGCGCTTTCCAGGTAGTCTCCCGCCGCTTCTTTTTTGAACGATGGCGCAAACGGCCGCCACCACTCTCGAAATTTCACCGCATTGTTTACCTTAACGATCATTTCCGGATCGCGAGGATCGGCGAGGATGGAACGTCCGCCCAGCGCCCGCGGTCCAAATTCCATCCGACCCTGAAACCATCCGAGAATTTTTCCATGAGACAAGAGTTCCGCTGCAACGCTCGAGGGATCGTCCACGTGGCTGTATTTTATTTTGTACGTTTTCAGCGCCATCTCGATCGCACCACCATCAAATGCCGGACCAAGATATGCATGCCGCATCGCGCGATTCGGCAAACGGCCGCCATGGTCAAGATATGGCGCCAACGCCGCGCCCAAGGCGACGCCGTCGTCCGAAGCCGCAGGTTGCACGAAGATTTTGTCGATCATTCCCGAAGCAACGATCTTCCCGTTGGCCTTGGAGTTCAGCGCAACTCCGCCAGCCAGACAAAGATTGCGGCTGCCCGTTTTTTGCAGCGCCATCCGCACCACGCTCGTCATTGCGATTTCGCACTGTTCCTGCACCGCATACGCGATGTCCTTGTGCCGTTGCTCGATTTCACTCTCTGGCACTCGCGGCGCGCCGAGCAATGGGATCACGCCGGAAAAAGGTCCGGAACCGTTCTCCGTCAAACGTTTTATGTGAACCCGATACGGCTCCGCTTGCGGGTCGATGAAGGCGCTCAGGTTCACGCCGGGCTTTCCATACGGCGCGAGCCCCATCACTTTCCATTCGTCACTATTCCGCTGAAATCCCAAATACTCGGTGAAGTCGCTGTAAAAAAGCCCAATCGAGTTGGGATAAGGAATTGTCAGAACGTGATCGAGGCGCCCGTTTCGTCCATGCCAGATAGAGGTCCCTTCCCAGGCCCCGCGGCCATCCATCACCACCACGGCCGAGTCCGCAAAGCCTGAGTACGCGTACGCGCTTAGCGCATGCGCCAGGTGGTGATCCACAAATCGCATGCGCGCTTTCGTCGCGCCGAAACGTTGGATGAACCTCTTGGCGCCAGACTGTTGATGCCACATGCTGACAAAGTGCCGCGTCGAATTCAGCACATTCAAATAGGTAATAGGCCAGTTGCCCGTCGCATAAAGCTTCAAATCATGACGGTATCCCGGGCCGGCCGTCTGCCAGCCGAAACAGACTTCGTCAACCTGACCGGCGCGAAGGTTCGCAAAATCCAGGCACGCTTGAATGGCCAGATGCGGGAAGCCAGCATCGTGCTTCAACCGGCTTATCCGCTCCTCAGCAACAGCAAAAAGCAATTCGCCATCTTTCACGATGCAAGCCGAAGAGTCGTGCATTTGTGAGTAGTTGATTCCGAGCGTGATCATCTTAAGCAGCCACACAACTGATTAGCGGTGGGTTCCGTTTTCCGGCGTTGCCGTCTCGTCTGCAGGTTGGAAGCGGCGAAGTGCGCCAGTTTGCGGCACATTGCGTGGGAGTGTTCATTGGCCGCCTGGTTTCTGCGCAAACAATGCCATACGGTCGCTCATGCCAACTCGTTTGCTTATTGTTGCCACGGCCCGAAGGCCGGCTTTCTTGACCGGAGAAGAACCTGCATCGAGATTGGTTGACAATGGACTTGGCTCCAGCCACGCAACCTCTTTGACGATAAACCCGGCCTTCTCGACGCACATCATCAGGCTCTTGCGCGTAAAGCCCCACAGATGCCACGGCACATCATCAATCGGGCACCATGGAACTTTCGTGATGGTTCGCTTCAGTTTGACAACTCGCTGTAAAAGCCCTTTGACGTTAGGCGTCGTCAAGACTAGCGCCCCTCCCGGTTTCAGAATTCGCAGGGCTTCCTCCAACTCGGTCACCGGATTCTGAACGTGCTCGATTACATCGAGGAAGCTGACCGCAGAAAACGTTTCCGCGGGGAACTGTGCCGATTGCACACTGCCGTGGACAACCTCATAACCGCGGACATCGCGCACATGCACGAAGGCTTCGCGGTTTGGTTCGACACCCACTACTTCAAATCCCCGCTGCTTTGCATTGTACAGAAAGAGCCCACTAAAGCAGCCTACATCCAATAGTATTCCGGTGGTTGTGCCGGCCCGTTCGATGCCGTCCAGCAGGGCAGCATGTTCCACCATCTTCCAGCGCGGCAGCGTATCTTCTGCTCCCGAATAGAAATCTGAATTCTCTCCCAGCAGGGCGCTCCCTTTGTATAGTTCCACCAACTCTTGTTCAGTCGGCCGGTCCGCTGTGAAGAAGACACCGCATCCCCCGCATTTTACGATTCGCAACTTATCTCGCCGCCAGATAAGCCGCGAATCGTTTGACTCGCAGATCAGGCAAGACATAGCGATTGCAGGTCCCTTCGAAGTGAACCTCGCAGCATAAAATCGGATCTTTGGATACCCATGTAATTCATGAAGACATGCCCCACCGGCGCATCCGCAGATTTCGCAACCATGCCTTGGCCAGCAGCGCGCCGCCTTCCATGGTCTCGCGAAAACCGTGACCTATGACCTGCCGGTACTGTTTGCCTGAGCACAGCGCTAATCCGTGGGCAGAAAAAAAATCAAGATAGGTCAACCGAACGCGAAACTCCGGCCACTGCCGCGCCGGTGCGGGTCGCTGCGTCCCTAGTTGGTGTAATTCCTGAAGCAGGCGTTCCGCACGGCAATCGTAAGTATGTTCGGCGAGGGCCTTGGTGCGGGCCGCTTGCGCGATTCGTAAACGCGATGCTTCGTCGTCCAAGAAATGCCGCACCATCGGCAGTATTTCCTCATCCCTTTTGTAGCCTGCGAAGTGCGTACCGGGTTCAAAGCCCAGATCTGTCAGTTCGCTGGGCAGTGAAGTAATTAGCAACGCTCCGGATGCCAGCACTTCAAAGGTTCGCATGTTGGCGTCCTGCGGAAAGTCATCTCTCCCGAAATTAACCACCACCCGCGATCTGCGATACGCCTCCGCTAGTTCTTCCAAGGAGTATTCGCGTCTCCAGTCGTTCATGTGAAAAACGCTAGCAAGTTTCCCCAGCCACTCCGCTCTCTTCTTATAAACCACCCCGCCTGTCTGCCCGACCCAACCCACTTCAAACTCTCGCGGAAGTTCTGGCTGGTCAAAGAAAATTCGATTCACAGCGTGCGGAAGAGCGAAGGCTCGCGGTCCGCAGTCTTCAAAGCGTTTTACGTAACCTGCGTGACACAGTGCGTTGAGATCGAACAGCATTGCCCATCGAATCCGTCGTTTGGTATAGGCATAGGTATCCACATCAAGATGAATCGTGGGGATTGAGCTGCTAACCAACCCTTCAGGCAGTAACGGAAGTTCTGAATCAAAGTGAAGAATGCAATCCGGCCTGTCTACACAAGCCTTCAATATGTCATCGAGTGAGCTATCGCATGGAGGGGACCAATCCACATATTGAAAGTCCACTCCGAGCCTGCGAAAAGCATCCGCGTATCCAGGGAGCATTTTTCTATGATCCTCTTCCCGGCATAGGCAAAGAATCATCATCGCTCAAATACCATCAGCACCGTGCTGCCCGCATATCGATACAACGGAAGCCAAAGTAGCATCCGTTTGAGCGTTCGCACCAACGCGCTCGATCCCAGCAAACGATCGTCAACTTCACAATGAAGAAGCCGGCATTCCCAGCGCCTCATCTGTTGAATAACTTCATATGACCAAACCACATAGACTGCATCGGAGTCATAAATAAACGGCTGAGTAAACGCATCCGGTTCCTCAATGATCACGAATGGCAAGCTTCGCGATACGCAGGCCCATAATTGTCCGCCCAATCTCCGTAGTGTGAATCCGCATCTCCATAGCAAACTGTTTGCTCTGCTCCGTAGGGCGTTCGGGTACCAGAAAGGAAAATCCCACGCGGGCCCCAAGAGCACTAGCCTGCCGCCTGGCCTGACCACCCGATACATTTCCCGCAGCATCGCGACTGGGTTAATCGAATGCTCCAATGCATACGTCGAAATTGCAGCGTCGAAACAATGGCTGGCAAAAGGCAATTGCTCCGCATCTGCACAACTGAGTCGCAATCCAGTTCGTTGTGCGCGGCGTAAGCCTTCGGTGGATACATCCGTCCCGAAATATTTGCCTCGCGGAACGAGCCAAACAGAATTCGCAGCGCTACCACAAGCTACGTCCAAAACACGGCTGCCTTCGGGAACATACGACGCCGCTTTCGCGCGATTGGCAGAATTTGCTGCCAACTCCTCGGTCAGCGGATCCCAGTAGATTGGCTGCGAATTCCAGAACTCCCGCAAGCGCGCTTTGAGCCGTAATCGCGAGGGCGTTAGTGATTCCTGTGCCGACGAAGCAACGCCGCTCAGTGACACTGAGGTGACCTCCCGTTTCCCCGAAGGCATCCCCCTGCGACAATCCCGATTTTCAGTTTCACGGTCTCCCCTCATCGTTCAGGTTCTGAGGAAGGCTCGTCTTCGTAATGCCAGGCACTTGCAGCACCTCTTTCCGTGCGTGCTGGTACCAAGCTTGCCCGCCAATCCACCGTCGCGCGGCATAGAACCATCTGGGAGGAAGCACCAACGCGAGAATCATCGTTGTCTGACGGAATATTTTCTGAGTCCACGACGCATCTGCATGCTGAATGCGGTACATGGTGCCTTCCGTGCGAAATGTTTCCCACGGTTTGCCGCCATCGAGCATCAGTCGCAACTGCCTGGCCTCCGCTTCCACCAACTCCAGCACGCACTCCGAGGCCTCTGTCCCTAGCCCATACCTCGCAAGATCGTTACGCAAACTCGCCGCTAACGCGGCCAACACGCGTTGTTTACGCCGAATACCATCGGGACCTGAACCAGGAGCCACGAACAGGTTTGCTCCATGGATGCGATAGTAAGATAGAGGCTCAGTTAGGATCATAAAGTCTGCAAGGATGCCGGCGACGGTGAACAAATACTCATCCGCTTCAAAGATCAGAGTTTCGGGAATCGGCAGCACCTGGCGCGCAATCGATGATCGCAGCGTCAAACGGCTGGTCCCCAGATAGCAACGGTGCAGCCGAAGAATCTCTGCCGTCTCTTTTGAGTTCAATCGCAGCCGCTCGCCTTGCTCTAACGCAATCACCACTTCGCGGCCATCGGAATAGGATTGCACAATCGCATGCCCGATCATTCCGATAGACTTGTCGTTACGCATTTGTTCTGCGACGCTTCGAAGCTTCCCGCGGGCCCACCAATCGTCGCCATCCAAAAACGCGATGATTTCACCTTTACATTGTGGAATCCCAAGGTTGAACGCGGAGGCTTGCCCTCCATTTGTTTTGCGAATGAGTCGCACATGTGGCTCAAATCTGCGGATAATCTCCGGGGTGCGATCCGTCGAACCATCGTCAACGACTACGATTTCCACGTCTGACTGCGCAAAATCTTGCTCCAGCACGCTTGCAATAGCCTGCTCGATGAACTGCTCGTGGTTATACGTGTCGATTAGTACGCTGATTAGAACGTTTGCCACCCTCGCGCCTTTATTAGAGTGCGTAGCCTCAAATTAGGATTCGACGTCGCTCGCTACGAAATCAGTCCTCGCTGCGTCAGTTCTTCCTGTACTCGGCTTGCTTCTCCCGTCTCATCGACTGAAGCTCGCGCGGAAAGCAGATCACCCAAACCGTCCGGAAAAACCGTCCGCGGCGTGAATCCCAGCAGCGTCCGAATCTTGGAAATATCCGCCCAGCAGTGCCGGACATCTCCCGCGCGGCACTGATGCGAAGGTTCGAATGCGCGTTCCGCACCAAATTGTTTCGCTACTGCCTCCGCCATTTCCAAAATCGTCGTTCGCCGACCGGTCCCAACATTAAAAACCTCTCCGTCACCTTCCTTGTGTTGCAGCGCCAGGATATTAGCCTGCACCACATCATCGACGTGTACAAAATCTCTGCTTTGCAGTCCATCTTCATAAATTATCGGCGGTTTGCCCTGTGACAATTGCGCCGCAAAAATCTTACCGACGCCCGTATAAGGATTGGAAATCGCCTGACGAGAACCGTACACGTTGAAATAGCGCAACACCGTCGTGGAAATTCCGTAGGTTCTTCCCACCGCCAGAAACATTTCTTCCTGCGTTCGCTTGGTAATCGCGTACACGCTAACCGGCGTCACTGGCTTTTCTTCGTCTGTCGGCAGCGCAGCAAGCTTTTCCGCACAATCTTTAGACTCGCTCTTAGCAGGACAGCGAAGCTCCCATTGTCGGCGCGTAATTTGTTCAGTGGAGCGAATCATCGGAAACACCGCTCCGTGCCGGGGACATGAATATTTTCCTTCGCCATATATCGTCACAGAGGACGCCAGCACGATCTTCCGAACCGAATGCTTTTCGTTCGCCAGAAGATCCAGCAAATTAGCCCCGCCCAGCACATTTACATCCGCGTAGTGCCGAATCCGGTACATCGAGTCGCCGACGCCCACCGCGCCCGCCAGATGAAAAATTGCATCGACTCCCGCGATTGCTTTGCGCAGTCCATCGTAATTTCGAATGTCTTGGCGAATAAATTCTGCATCCGGATTTAGATACGCCGGAGGCACGCCACCCGGATGAACTTGCTCATCCAAATTGTCGACGACACGAACCCGGAAGCCCTGCTTCACCAACGCATCTACCAGATGCGAACCAACAAAGCCTGCCCCGCCAAGAACCCCGATGCGTAAAGTCATCCCTTTGCCGACGCCCCTTCGGTATCGTCCGCACCCAACGTTTCTTCGGCTGAATCGCCTAAGAAGCGCTTGAGCCTATTTCGCAGTTCGTCCAACAGGTGAAGATGATGATAGCCGAGAAATAGCGCGCCAACCGCCTGAACATAGCTATAAAGGCGATGCCTCGGGCTCATGATTTCACCGTAAATCCGCGGATATTCCACCAAATGCCAAAAATATTTCCCCCGGCTCGGCGCACGCAGCGCAAAACCGTCCGATTCCTGCAATTTCGTCCACTGTTTTAGATACGCTCGCAAATCATCGGATTCTGGATCGTAACCATTTTCCTCTAGCCATTCCTTGATAGCGCCCAGCAGCATGCCGCGCATCGCCATTCGGTGTTGAATTCGATCCTGCGGCACCTGTTTCTGATCAACGTGAAATAAATTGCTCCCATGGACCCGGTATTTTGTCAGCGCCTCTCGAACCGCTGCCACCGGCGAGACAAAAATAATCAGCGCGGTTAAATATGCGTCCGCTTGCGAGCGAAGCGCCGCCGGTACCGGAAGCAAGCGTCGCAACGATTCTCGACGAAACGCCAGGCATGAGGTTCGTATCATCGGATACCGAAGCAAAGTGCCGCGAGTCTCCGGAATCCGCCCATTCATAAAGACAAAATCTGTGTCCGGCGAAGTTCGACCGTCCGCCTGCCACATGAGCGCGCGATGGTATACGAGGCCTGCCTCCGGATGCTTTTCAAAGGTGTCGCAAATTTGTCTCAATTTACCGGGTAGCCAAACGTCGTCCGCGTCCAGCAGGGCGATGAACCCTCCACTGGCCTGCTCGAATCCCAAGTTGAACGCCGAAGCCTGACCGCCGTTCGCCTTTGTCAGACAACGAATGCGCTCACCGTATTTGCTGAGTCGCTCTATCGTGTCGTCGGTTGAGCCATCGTCCACCACGATAACTTCGCATCTGCCTGCGGGAAAATCCTGGGTCAAGACACTTTCGACAGCTTCCTCGATATATTGCCCATAATTGTAGGCATCGATCACGACCGTGACGTCGGCAGCTTCCACTCTCACGGTTCTTGTCGTTTCTCGTGCGATCGTCGCAAAGCTTCCTTCCGCAATCCCAGCACACTGCGAATCGGCCGCGTACACTCCAGCGCAAAAAACCAAATGGGATGGATGACCTTGAACAACAAAACGCGGCGCGCTTGCCTCACATAACGTTTCACCGCCTGCCAGTAAATGCCTCGGTTTGGCCGCAGACCCTCAAGGTCCAAAATATCACTTGCATCCGCAATCGTTCGCAGATGACGCCAGCCTCCGGCCAACTGATAGTTTTGGCGAGACTCCTCGTCGTTCCACACCCCCTGTTTCCCTTGCGGATGATAGCCGTAGTCATGATTTTGATGCACCGCGACTACCACGCCGGATAGATCAACCACCGGATACTTCGACTCCCGCGCCTTCCACAACAGCCAGTTATCCCAATGTACCCGGCCGATAACCAGCGGCGGCATGTCGGCTCCATAGAGACCACGCGTGAACGCAAAGTAATCAATCCACTCTGGAGTTCGCTGCCCGTTGTGCAGCAAGGCGCGTGAACGAAGGCGAGTTTCCCACTCCGGTTCTGAGAAATCATACACTTCAGAAATATTCGTATCCCATCGGCGTCCCACCGCCAGGAATCGGCTCTGTATCGTTTTGAGACGTTTTAGCGCTTGGGGGAAATCTTGCATTAGCAGAATATCGCAGTTGACGTAACAGAGCAGCTCGCTCTTTGCGATCTCTTGCGCGCGATGGAACATGTAATCCAGCCGTTTGGTGCCATGCGAATTCCGCTCAAGATGCGGTTCATGACGAATGCCCAGATCCCTTGCCGTGTCGGCAGCTCCATCATCATCGCCAAATAGAATGACCTCAGCGTCTGGATGAAGCAGTGTCCAGCTCTTCAACGCGTTACGCTGAATAATTCCGCTATGCCCGCGAAACGGTTTTGCTGTGGTGAATAGGGTTAGCACGTAAGAGATCCTTCTCTGAGATCCTGTCTCTAACCAGGAGCCTTCTGGAAGCGGTGCTCGCCTTGGCTACGCTGGACCGCCACTATCTCTTCAAGAATAGCAACGATGCTCTTGGTAATTTTCCAATTTGGGTAGTGGCTCTTAAATTTACTCAAATTCGAGATGTAACAAATGTGATCTCCCTTGCGCGCTTCCTCAACATAACGCCAATCTAGCTTGCGGCCAGACAACCCTTCAATCGCGGAAATCGCTTCCAGCATGGAGATGCTGTTTTCGCGGCCCCCGCCCATGTTATAAACCTCGCCCGGTCGCGGGTTCGCCGCAAATTCCTCGATCGCCCTCACCACATCGTGACTATGTATATTGTCGCGTACCTGTTTTCCTTTGTAGCCAAAAACAGAATAGTTTCCGCCCGTCAGCGTAACCTTCACCAGATAAGACAGAAATCCGTGTAGCTCAACCGCGGAGTGCGACGGCCCCGTCAAACAGCCGCCGCGAAACACGCCGACATTCATCTTGAAGTACCGCCCATATTCCTGGGCCACCAAATCGGCTGACGCCTTCGATGCGCCAAAAAGCGAATGCATCGTGCGATCGATGCGGCATGTTTCGTCCACACCGTCGAAGTCTTCCGCGCGCGCGTAGTCGTAGCGCGTTTCCAGTTCCTTCATGGGAATTTCGTTGGGAGCGTCGCCATACACCTTATTGGTGCTCATAAAAAGGAACACCGCTGCTGGGCAATGCTGGCGCGTAGCCTCCAGCAAATTAATCGTTCCCATGGCGTTCACTTCGAAATCGAGCAGGGGGATGTCTCGCGCCTTGTCGTGCGAAGGCTGTGCCGCGCAATGCACGATCAAATCAAAACGCTGCGCAGAAAACAGTTCTTCTAGCGCCGAGCGATCTCGAATATCCAGCGCAAGCGGTTTGAAGCGTTTCGTGGCCTTCTTGAGCCTTTCCAGGTTCCACAGCGTATCCCCTGCCGGACCAAAAAAAACGCTGCGCATATTGTTGTCTGCGCCAAAAACCTCGTGGCCCTTGCCGTCGAAATACTCCACGGCCTCGGATCCGATCAGCCCGCTGCTTCCCGTCACTAGAATTTTCATGCTATGTACGCCGGCTTTCCGATGACTACATCGCAGATTAGCCGCTTCGAAATCTTACCCTCAATAGTTGCGGAATCCTCAAAAATAGCAGTACTCCTTGCGGTTTTCACGCCCGAAGACTCTCTTAACAGACTGTCCAAATTGTTTCACGGCAATGGGATATTCGTCAGCAGCATCTTCCCACCGCTCGCCTTGACCATACTTAGATGCGCATCCCCAACCAACGATTGCAGCCTCGGCAGCGCTGAATGGTCCGCGATGATGTAGCACCTCTCTGGCTGCAGCCACATTCGCGTGAACCGGGAATTGTCGATAAACACATCTGGCACGTTAGGAGCAGCTGCACCGTACTCAAGATTGTCGAATTTGCCGTTCAGCAGCAAAGCCGTCCGATTGGTGTAAAAAAAGATGGACGAAAACGTGTAGTAATGATGGTCCACGATCAATTCTCCAGCCGGAGCCTTCAACAACGCTTCCGCTAGCGGTCGCGAAGACATGTATGGGTCGAACACCACCAGCGCCAATCGCGCCGCCTGAAAAAATATCACCATCATCATGGCTGTCGCCAGAAATCCTCGTTGGCCTCCCACCCATAGCGTGCCAATCGCGCCAATCAAGAAACCCACTCCAGCCAGCAGCAACGGCATCCTTAAATAAGCGAATGAATCCATCGTCAAATCTTCCATATGCCCAAGCGACAATGTATAAGCGCTGGGATGATGCCCAAGCGCGCTCGCTATATCCCCAGGAGTCGGGGCATCGCGAACCACAAAAAAAATTGCGAACACCGCTATTGCCGCAAACACGCTGATCGCGCACAGAACCCGTGTTCCTCGCCGCACCCAGGCTCCTCCTGTTGCCATCACCGATCCAAGCAGCAAAGCCAGTGCCGGGTAACAGGGCATCGAGTAATATTCTTGCGTAGTCGAAAACGTAAAAAACACAAGGATAAATCCCACCCAGCACAGCGCCAGTAACCGAACTTGCCCAGCGCGATCCACCGGTTTGAATGAAAGCTTCGCGATCGCCGGAAAATAAACGCTCCACGGAAATAGCCAAAGAAAATGGAATAGCCAGAAATACAATCGCGGAACAGTGTTGTAGTCGCGTGGATAGCGGAGATTCAAAAAGCGCAGCAATTGCTCATTAATAAAGAAAAACCACAAAAATCCGTGATATTCGCCCGGACCGGCGTGCATCGTGAAATTAAAATAAGGAGGATTTCGCAGCGTCGCGAGAATATGCCACGGGGCCGCAATCAGCGATGCAATCAATGCGCCGCTAAACGGATGCAACCGTTTCCACGTCCTCGCCGCAAACAACTGCCGCGTCGCGAAAAGATAAATCACACCAGCCGCAATCGGAAAAACCACTCCGATCAAACTTTTGAGCAAAAGTCCGATGCCCAAACTGGCTGCCAGAGCGAACGCCCACCACCGTGGGTGCGCCTCATTTTCGTCCAGCGCTCGCAGCAGCGCCCACATCGCCAGCGCCACCGTGAACGTCAGCATCACGTCCGGAATTAGAATTCGCGTAAACAAAAACAAGCCGACCCCGGTCGCCATGCATAGCCCGGCGTAAAATCCCGCCTTCTTGCCGAACGCCCAAGTGCCGAACGCCGCCGTGAGCCAGCTCAATCCGATCGCCGAAAACGCAACCGACAACCGCGCTACCCAGTCATACACACCAAATATTTTGTACAGCCCCGCGATCATCCAATAAATCAGCGGAGCTTTCTCCAGATAAACCACGCCATCCAGCCGCGCCGTCACCCAATCGCCCGACGTCAGCATGTTCCGCGCGATCTGCGCCTGCACTGCGTCAACATCATCCATCAGCGATGGCGGCGAAACGCTGCACCCCAAATAAATCGCGGCCGCCACCAGCACAACAATTAAGTAAAGATGCCAGCTCCTTGCCTTATCGAGGATGTCTCCGCCGGACCGCTCGCCGTCTGGATTCGCCATTTTTTCATCCACAAAAATAAAATCATCAAGCCCCACAGATGGTAACCGACATTCGCTCTCCGCTCGAAATGTTCCCGCATCAGCGCCGCAATTGCCTCGGGCCGAAAAACGTTCGCGTGCTCTTCCGCTCCAGCGTTCAACGTCTCCGCCAACAATGAACGCAGTGGTCCTCGCAGCCACTCGTGCGCCGGAATATCAAAGCCAATTTTTTTTCGACCCAGAATCGCTGGCGGCAGTTTATCCCGCATCAATTCCTTCAAAATAACTTTCTGCCGCGCTCCACGAATCTTGAACGAATCCGGCAGCCCCGCCGCAAACTCCACAATTCGATGATCCAAAAATGCCGGCCGCACTTCCACCGAGTGCGCCATGCTCATGCGATCCACTTTGGTCAGTAAATCGTCTGGCAGAAAATATTTCTGATCGAACCACAAATAGGACCCCAATTCCGCCCCTTTCGCATCGATCCGCCGCAGCTCTCCTAAAATGCCATCCATCGCCTTCGGCGACGTTCCTTGTACCAACAGTCGCTTTTCGGCTTCGTGCGATGTCCCATTCCAATAAATGTGCGCCTCATCGAACGGCAGCAATCCGCCCTGCAAAAATCGTTTCACTTTGTACTCAAAACCGATCTTCTCATCCGACACCGGCCAGTGCCGAAAGCCCTGCAGCGCCATCTCCAGCGCCGCCGCCGGAAATCGCCGCATAATTCGCGCTAGCCGATTTGCTCGATACGTCAGATAACCGCCGAACAATTCGTCCGCGCCTTCCCCGCTCAGCGCCACCGTCGTTCGCGTTTTGCTCAGTTTCGAAAGAAACCACACCGGCAAAGCGCCCGCATCCGCGCTCGGTTCGTCCGAGTAATATGCGAACTCCTCAATCGCGCGCTGGAGATCCGATTCCGGATTCAAATCCAGTTCTTCGTGCTCCGCTCCATACTGCTCCACCGCTCGCCGGATGTACGCCGTCTCGTCAAAGCTCCGCCCTCGAAACGAAATCGAAAATGTTTTTAGCGGTTTTGTCGACGCCTTCGTCGCGTAATGCAAAATTGTCGACGAGTCCACCCCTCCGCTGAGCCACAATCCCAGTGGAGCATCCGAAAGCAGATGCTCCCGCACCGACTGTTGCAGCAACAAATCCAACTCTTCCTTCGCCGATTCAAAGCTGCGTTCGCCCTGCGCCCCGCGCGGCAATTCCCAATAACTCTTCGAATGCACTCGCGCATCCCGCCATTCCAACCAATGCCCTGGCGGCAATTTCTCAATCCCCTCCACCAGCGTCCACGGGCACGGCACATAGTTTAGAGACAAATAGCAATCCAGCCCCTGCATGCTCAATCGCCGCTCGATTTCGGGATGCACAAAAATTGCTTTCAGCTCCGACCCAAAAAACAGTTCCTCGCCGCGCTGCGAAATATAAAGTGGCTTGATGCCCATGCGGTCCCGCGCCAGCACCAAACGCTTTGCAGATTTTGTCCACAGCGCAACCGCGAACATCCCGCGCAGGCGCGCAAAACATCGCGTGTCCCATTCCACAAACGCGTGTAGCACCGTTTCCGTATCCGAATGCGAGTGGAATCGATGCCCCAGTCCTTCCAGCTCCCCGCGAATTTCCATGTGGTTGTAAATCTCGCCGTTAAAAACAATCACCGTGTCGCCGTCGTCCGTCAAAATCGGCTGATCGCCGCCGGCCAAATCCTGAATCTTCAATCGCGTCGCGCCCATCGACAAAATGTCGCACCGAAACACGCCAGACTGATCCGGCCCGCGATGCGCCAGCGTCGCCGTTGCGCGCTGAATTCGCTCCGCCTCCGGACTCCAATTTTTATGCGTAAATCCAGCTATACCGCACACGCCTCACGCCCTTCCGAATGTCGCAACGAATAAGCATAGCCCATCCGCGCCGTGTTCCGCCGCATCGCAAAGCAAAATCACAAAATTGCAAATTGCAAAACGCCGATCTCACAAAGACCTTTCCCCTCGCCTCTGAAACTTTACACCGCGCCATGCGTAGAACTATTATCGAGAGCAAGCGCTCCAATCTCAATGAGCCTCCTCCACCCCACACGCCTTCTGCGAATCCTCTGCCTCTTTCTGGTGACGCTTCCTTGCGTCGCGCTCGCGGAAAATATAAAAGACATCCATCCTTCCGGTTACGTCACCGATCTCGCCAGCGTCATTCAGCCCAAAACCAAGTCCAGCCTTCAAGCGCTGGGCTACGAATTGGAGCAGAAAACCGGCGCGCAAATGGCTATCGTGACCGTGCATTCGTTACAAGGCGAAAGCATTGAAGATTATTCCGTCGATCTTTACAAACACTTCGGCATCGGCGCAAAAAGTGATAATCGTGGCGTGCTGCTCCTCGTCGCACCGGACGAGCACAAGTATCGCGTCGAAGTCGGCTACGGCCTTGAGCCAATAATCAACGACGCGCGCGCCGGAGACGCCGGCCGCGCCATGGTCCCGCTCCTTCGCCAAGGCGATTACGACTCCGCCATCGAAACCGCCGCCTGGATGCTCGCAAAATATGTCGCCGACGACAAAGGCGTCACTCTCACCGGGCAGCCGCCGCAAACTCGCGCGCGCATGAAGAATGAACGCTCCACTCCCTTCGGCCCGCTAATCTGGCTCGCATTTATACTTTTTTTCCTATTTTTCTCCCGTCACGGCGGCAGAGGCGGTGGCGGCGGTTTCGGCGCCGGCTGGTTAATCGGAACTCTGCTCAGCGGCGCCATGGGCGGCGGTCGCGGCGGTGGGTTCGGTGGCGGTGGAGGTGGCTTTGGCGGTGGAGGTGGAGGATTCGGCGGTTTCGGCGGCGGCAGCAGCGGCGGCGGCGGGGCTTCCGGCAGTTGGTAACTGTTAGTATCTCGCCAGAGATTTGTGACTGAGGTCGCGTCAAATGCATGAACTACTCAAGGGCTTTGTGGAACGGCTGCACGACGGAGCCAACGCCAATCTCGAAGCCGTTATACTCTACGGCTCCGCCGCACGCGGCGATTTCAATGAGGCGCATTCGGACCTAAACATCTTGTGCGTCATGCACTCGCTCTCCGCCGCCGAATTGCAGCGTATCGCTCCCGTCCTCAAATGGTGGAGCGGCGACCACCACCAAACTCCTCCGCTTTTTTTCACGCTCGAAGAGTTGCGCCAATCCTCCGACGTCTTCGCCATCGAACTCTTGGACATGCAAAAAACGCATCGCGTCCTTTACGGCACGGATGTCATCTCCGCCATCCACGTTTCCATGAATTTACATCGCATCCAAGTCGAGCACGAACTCCGCACCACGCTGCTGAAACTGCGCAATCATTTCCTTCGCGCCTCGTCAGACTCCAAAGAACTCTCCGCGGTCATGGCCAAATCTTTTTCCTCCATCCTCACGCTTCTTCGCCATGTGCTGATCGCCTTTCAGCAAGATCCGCCGTCCGAGCCGCGCGATGTCATCGCAAAAATTGCCTCCGCCACCGGCGCGCCAACGCAAGGTTTTGAATCCGCGCTCAGCCTCCGCACCAGCAACGCGCCCCAGACCGACGCAGTCACTTCCTACGGCGCTTACCTTTCTGGCCTCGAAAAAGTCATCGTCGCCATCGACCGTCAAATTCCCAAGCACCAGTTGCAACGCGTCACCACGGCAAAGCCGTAATTTTATCGAGAAGGAGTTTTTATGAAAATATTCTTAGGCATTGTGGCTGTTCTGCTGATACTTGCTCTTTTGTTCGGCGGCTCCTTCATCGGCCGCAGAAATCAAATGGCCGTCAAGCGCGAGGCTGTGAACGCCGCCTGGTCTCAAGTCGACGTCGTTCTTCAGCGTCGCGCCGATCTCATCCCTAACTTGGTCCAGACCGTCAAAGGTTTCGCCATTCAAGAGCAGACCGTTTTCGGCGACATCGCCAAAGCCCGCTCCGCGCTGATCGGCGCCCGCACTCCCACCGATAAAATCGCCGCCAACGGACAACTCGATTCCGCTCTCAGCCGCTTGCTGGTCATCACGGAAAATTATCCGCAATTGCGATCTAACGAAAACTTCCTCCGCCTGCAAGACGAACTTGCCGGAACGGAAAATCGCATTGCCATCGAGCGCCGCAGCTACAACCAGACCGTGCAGGACTACAACACCTTCATCGCCACATTTCCCAATAGTTTCATCGCCGGCCTCTCCGGCTTTTCCCGCAACGATGCTTATTTCAAAACCGATGAAGGTGCCCGTCAGGCTCCCAAGGTTGATTTCGATTTCAACAAAGCTCCGGCCACGCCAGCGCCTGCTCCCGCGCCTGCCAAGCCGTAGCAAAATCCCTGACGCCAATTTTCGGGCGGCGATGGCTGCAAATAGTCGCAGCCGTCGCCGTTTCAGCCAGTGAACGCCGTTCTAATCGTTTGTGGTTTATCTGAGGAATCTGTTTTTTTCTCGGATTTTTGCAAAAGCGACTTCCTCCCTGCACGGGAAGGCAATTCACGCTGCTTTTTCGACAATAATTCGAGGTGCATTCTGCGCGTGCCCCGCGTGTATAATTCCATTTCGCTATGAGCGAACAAAATCAACACACGCCGCCCGCGCAACTTTCGGGAGCGGACCGCCAACTGCAAATCTATTCGATGGGCTTAACAGGCGGAACGCTGTCTATACCCATTCCACTGACCGCACTGGAACAAAAAGCGCGAGAAGTACTGCCGCCGCGAGCGTTCGATTATGTGTGCGGCGGAGCCGGCGGCGAAGACACCATGCGCGCGAATCGCGAAGCGTTTTATCGCTGGCGAATTGTACCGCGGATGCTGCGCGATGTTTCAAAGCGCGATCTAAGCGTGGAACTGCTAGGTGAGCGTTTGCCCGCGCCCGTGTTGCTCGGCCCGGTAGGCGTGCAGGGCATCTTGCATGCGGATGCCGAGTTGGCCACAGCCCGCGCTGCGGCTTCGTTGGGCGTTCCGTTTACTCTGAGCACCGTTTCCAGCCGGCCGATTGAAGATGTGGCGCGAGCCGGAGAATCGGCGGGCAGCGGCATGCGCTGGTTCCAATTATATTGGGGCAAAAATCCAGAACTTAGCGCGAGCATGCTACAACGCGCGGAACGCGCCGGATACAAGGCGCTGGTAGTGACGCTCGACACCTCAATGCTGGCCTGGCGCGAACGCGATCTGCGGCATTCGCATCTCCCATTCATCGTGGGCGAGGGAGTTGCCAATTATTTTTGCGATCCCGTTTTTTGCGGGTTGCTGGCGGAGCCGCCGAAACAAAATCCCGCAGCGGCCATTCAGTTGTGGGGCAATCTTTTTTCGAACACCACGCTGACGTGGAAGGATATTCCATTTTTGCGAAAGCACACTCGGCTGCCGATTTTGTTGAAGGGAATTCAGCATGCCGAAGATGCCGCAAGCGCGCTTGAGGCCGGAGTCGATGGAATCATCGTGTCCAATCATGGCGGACGTCAGGTGGACGGCGCGCTGGGTGCGCTAGATGCCCTGCCCGCAGTGGTTAGAGAAGTTCGCGGTCGAGTGCCGGTGTTATTTGACAGCGGAATCCGCCGGGGCGCTGACGTTTTCAAGGCGCTTGCGCTGGGCGCGCGTGCTGTACTACTGGGCCGGCTATACGCTTGGGGATTGGCGGTGGCGGGCGAGCAGGGCGTCCGCGACGTGGTGCTGAATCTCCTCGCGGATTTGGATTTGACGCTGGCGCTGAGCGGGCAAACTTCTTGTCGAAATCTCGATCCTTCTTTGCTGGAACACACCGCCACCGCCCAATAATCGGCGCATCCGCACGGAGCGCATTTCTCTCTGCCGAACCCAATCCGCCTGTACGAGCAGACAGGTTGCTGCAAGGCACAACTGCACCGAGCCGAATCCTCGCCAAACAATCCAGCGATACACTGACGGAGGATGTGAGCTATTGCCGCCCCGCAATCACAGGCCATAGCGGATGCGCATTCTCGGAGCAATTGCGCACGCGGCCATGGAGAAAAGAGACGGACTATGAGACGCATGTTGATCGTCGGAGCGACCTTGTTGATCGTGCTAGTCGGCGCGCAAACGGTGAGCGCCGCACCGCAACGCAGCGGCTCCGGAGTGTTGAGCGGCGTAGTGTTGGGACCGGATGATAGGCCCGTACCGCACGCCAGCGTTACCTATCAATCGTCTGGAGGAAACGCTCCGCACGCAGTGCACGCGGATTCGCATGGACATTTTTCAATCGTAAAATTGCGGTCAGACAATTACGATTTGCGCGCTTCCGGCAAAGGCGTATTCAGTGAGTGGGAGAAAAATGTGGCGGTGCGCTCGGGACAAACCAAGTCGATGACGCTGCACCTAATTTACGCAAAAGATCTGCCGAAAGCCTATGTCGGCACGAAGAGCAAGCCGCAGTGACCCTCCAGTCGGCGCGTCACGCGTTAAATGTTCCAAGTAGCCCTCACTAACGAGATAGCCCAAGAACCAACGGGACGAAAGTACCACAACCTGGGTACCCCGTACGCTGGGCCGACTGTCCCATTGAGCCGCGCACTGTCCTTCGATAACTTATGACAGTCGGGTTGGGGGCCGCGCGGGGACAGCGGCTCCGCAAGGGGTCGTGTGCGAGCTACCCAACCCGCCTTCGTTTTTTGCGGCGAAGTTTAGGTTTTTTGAGCACAGTTCCCCGCAGTGATGACAAATCGCAAACGCCGCAGTCTCCCTAGTAAATCCATTCATTCATAATTGAGTGCATCGGCAAACGCCGTGCAACGCATTATCTTGCGGAGGGTGCAGAATCGTTCAAACGCTGCATCCAACAGGAATGCGAAACGCAATGCACGCATCGCGTGGAGGACTTAAGCGACACATGCAGCGAATTGCTGGCAGTTTTTCGAGCTGCGTGCTTGCCCTGACAATGGTTTTTGGCTCGCTCACCACGCCACGAGCGGTCGCGATTGCCAGCGCACCTGCGCCCCCTGAATTGCAAGAGCAGACACTCGACGCCTTCAATCGCTACCTAAAGCTGACCGAAGCCCGCAACGACACCGAACTCGCCCGCGGTACCGGCCTACTCTGGATCGATGCACTCGCCGAACCGGAACGCGCGAATGCATATTCGGACTTAAAGAGCGGCGAAGTAAAACTGCAGAAATTGGAGATGAAAGAAAATGGCATCCCCATCGATTGCCCAGGCGGAATGATTCATCACTGGGTGGGCGCTACATTCATATCAGGCGCGAAGTTGCCGGATGTGTTCGCGATTCTGCAAGACTACGACCGGCAATCGACATACTACGCACCGGACGTCGAACGTTCGAAGATAGAATCGCGCGATGGCGATCACTTCCGCGTGTTTTTGCGATTTCGACGCAAGAAAGTGATCACCGTGGTGCTCAACACCGAGCACGACATCCATTATTTTCGCGATTCGGATACGCGCGAGCACAGCCGAAGCTCGGCAACTCGTATTGCGGAAGTGGAAAATGCCGGAACCAAAGATGAGCGCGAAAAACCGGTTGGCGACGACAACGGATTTATGTGGCGAATGGAAACCTGGTGGCGAATGATCGAACGCGATGGCGGCGTATATGTGCAAAGCGAAGTAGTTTCGCTAACGCGAAATATTCCTACCGGGCTTGGCTGGATGACTTCGCCGTTCGTCACCAGCGTGCCCAGAGAATCGCTGACGTTTACTCTGGAAGCGACGAGCAGAGCGGTGAAAAGCAAAAGCGCCGGCAGCGGCACGCGATGACGATACTTCGATCTCATTCAGCGGTCGCCAGCGAAAGATAGTTGGGCCGGTCTGAAATCAATTTGTGCCGGTAGGTTTTTTGGATTTCACCATCCTGGATTAAGAATGCCCCAGGCATGCGTTCAACGTCGCCCTGAGGCACGATGGCGAAATTTCCGCGTAACCAGGTCCCCACCATCCGCAGCATGCTCTCCACGTTAAAATATTGACGAAAATTTCCCCGAACCAAGCCGAACGATTGATACAACGCGCCTTCCGGGTCGGAAAAACGCGGCACGTCCAACAGTTGATACGGCGCGAAGAATTTCTTGGCCTTTTCTTCCGTGCCCAGATGAACGAATACCATGCGGGTACCGACAGCTTCGATAGGTTTGCGTTTTTCGGCAAGCTCGGCGACCGCCTCGCGACAAAACGCTCAACCAAAATGACGTAGGAATACCAGAAGCACGCGCGGCCCAGCAATCACAGAGGCCAGAGTCTCGCCACTTTGCGACCGGTACGCGTCCGAGAGCGAAGCGTCAATTTGTATGGGCAGCGTCATGTCAATTCAACCCGCATCGTCTTTCCCCCAGGCTACCACCGGCCGAAAATCCGGGCTAGATCCCAACATGGCTTGTATTCAGGATAACGGCAGCAGTCACGGGCCGCAAACGCTGTTCAAAGGGAAACCTTGACTTTTTCCGCAGCCGGGCTATTGTTCGCGTTCCGGGTGTGCGTGCACGGTGTCTCAAGGGAGAAAATGATGCGTAAAGTTTTTGGCTTCATTCTTGCAAGTTTGGCGGTGCTGCTCATGTCGCCGGCAGTGCAGGCGCAAAGGGTGGAAAGCAAGACGATCGTGCTCAAGGCGGCGCGGCTCTTTGATGGTAAAAGCAACACACTGACGACACCGGGAATAGTCGTCGTGAGCAACGGCAAGATCGTGGCGGCGGGCGCAAAGGTCTCTATCCCCGATGGCGCGGAAGTAATCGACCTGGGCGATGCGACACTGCTGCCGGGCTTCATCGATGCCCATACCCATCTGACCATGATGTACTCCGATGACTGGAAACAAAGTCAGTTGGATGGCGTACAAAAATCGATCGGAGAAATGGCCTTGGACGCCAGCGTCAACGCGCGCGTCACTTTGATGGCGGGATTCACCACGGTGCGCGATGTCGGCTCTCGCGATTATCTGGATGTCGGCCTGCGCAACGCCATTCGCAATGGACGGGTTCCCGGCCCGCGAATGCTGGTCTGCGTGCACGCGATCGGAGCCACGGGCGGCCACTGCGATGATTCCGCCGGATTTCGCGCCGGCGTTTTTGGCAAGGAAACCGGTCCCGAAGAGGGCGTTATCAATGGCGCGGATCAAGCGCGCTACGCGGTCAGGTTGGCACATAAATACGGCGCAGATGTAATCAAGACCTGCGCCAGCGGTGGAGTCTTGTCACCGACCGATGATGTCGATACCCCGCAGCTAACCCAAGAAGAATTGAATGCGTTGGTGGATGAAGCACACGCGTTGCGTCTGCGAGTCGCGACGCACGCGCACGGAGCGGAAGCCGCAAAACGCGCCATCCGCGCGGGTGTAACCTCCATCGAGCATGGATCGTTCATGGACGACGAGGCGCTCGACATGATGAAGCAGCACGGCACGTATTACGTGCCGACTCTGATGGCGGTGCAGGGGCTGCAAGAACAGTTGGAGAGGGGCGTTTACTTTCCGCCGGCCATCGAAGCTAAGGCTCGCGCCGCTATCAAAGCGGTTCACGGAACATTTCAACGTGCCATCGCCAAAGGAATCAAAATCGGGCTGGGGACGGACGCGGCTGTTTATCCCCACGGACGCAACGCCGAAGAATTTCACCAGATGACGGACCTGGGTATGAAGCCAATCGATGCGCTGAAAGCCGGAACATCCGCGGACGCCGACTTGCTCGGCATGCAAGACAAAATCGGCTCGCTCGAAGCTAACAAAATTGCCGATGTGGTGGCAGTGCCGGGCAATCCGCTCGAAAACATCCGGCAAACCGAGCATGTTTTCTTCGTCATGAAGGACGGCGTGATTTTCCGCAACGATCAGGCAACGGCGCCTCACTGAACGCGTCTTTGCCCTCCTTCAACGCGGAAGCGGCTCGCGGACTCTCATGCCTCCTAGGTTTCGAGCTTGAAGCGCGTAGAAGCCAGCCGGTATAAACGCCTCCACAAAAAGCGATTCATCAACACGACGATCGTCGCCATGATCAGCGTCGAAGCCAGCAACAAATCAAAACGGCCGGAATCGCTTGCCCGACTGATGGTACTGCCCAATCCTGAGGTCGAAACAATTCGTCCTTGAAAGTGGAAATATTCAGCAATGATGCTGGCATTCCAGGCGCCGCCGGACGCGGTGACCATTCCAGTGATCAGGTAAGGAAAAATACCGGGAAGAATCAACCTACGCCAGCGGTCCCAGGAACCGAATCGGAAGATGTGCGCAGCTTCCTTGAGATCGGTAGGAATGGCCATCGCGCCGGCGATCACGTTGAACAAGATGTACCATTGCGTGCCCAAAAGCATCAGCAGCATGGCGGCCACTTCCAAACCACCGCGATGCCGAATCACAAATAGCAAAATGATGGGAAAAAGCGCGGTCGCGGGAATGGACGCTGCCAACTGCACCAACGGCTGAGCCATGCGTGAGAGTCTGGGATTAAATCCGATGGCCACGCCTGCCGGCACGGTCCACAAGACGCCAATCAAAAGCGCGGCATTGACGCGAAGAAATGTAAGCGCCGCACTTCGCAAAAGTGCGAAATAGTCGGAGCGGTGCAAATCAGAAAGTTCCAGTGTCGCGTGATAGATCGCGAAACCCAGCCCTACCAGCACCGTCGCCGCAAGCACGCCAAGCAGCCAGCGCCGGGCACCTTCCGGTTTGGGCGCGGACAATTTATCCGCCGCGCGCCTGGCCCCCACCGCAAAAGTCAGCGTCAGCCAGTTAATGATCGGGCGCACCGCCCAGCGATAAGCGCGAATCACAAATGACGCGCGACCAATCAAATTGAGCAAAGTATTTTGCGCCGCACCGGAGCTCTCTACCTGCTCAAATTTAAATTTGTCAGCCCACACGATTACCGGCCGCCAGATCAATTGATCGAGCAAAACGATTACCGTGATCATCGCCGCCAAACCCCACAGAATCGCGCGCGTATCGCCGCGGCTGGCTGCCGTCTGCAAAAAAGAACCCAAACCCGGCAGCCGGAAGTCTCGATCGCCGAGGACAAACATTTCGCAGGCCATCAAGAAAAACCAGCCGCCCGCCACGGACATCATCGAATTCCACACCACACCAATTGTGGAAAACGGCAGGTCCAGTTGCACGAAACGCTGCCAACGCCCGAAACGATAAATACGCGCGGCCTCATTCAATTCGCGAGGCACGGTTTTCAGCGACGAATAAAAACTAAACGCAATGTTCCACACTTGTCCCGTGAAGATCAGCAAAATGGAACCCATTTCCAATCCAAGTTGATGATGCGGAATCAGCGCCACCATCGCCAACATCACGCCGGGCAAAAAACTTAGCACCGGGATCGACTGCAAAATATCCAGCAGCGGCACCAGCACCATTTCCGCGCGACGCGAACTCGCCGCAAGGTAGCCGTAGCCGAGAGCGAAAACCAGACTTAGCGCATACGCCACGCTGATGCGCACCAGCGAATAGAGCGCATACAAAGGCAATGCGCGCGGACTTTGCGAAATGTTGGCGTGCGGAGGGACCGGCCCGAGCCACGAACGACCGATCGCGTACATGCCGTAAATACCCGCCAAAACCGCAAGAAACAGCCCAATATCGATAAGAAACGCCCATGCCCAGCGCGAACCAGCCGGTCGCGCAATCGCCGGCGGAATCGGCGTGGTGCTTGGAGTGACGATAGTGGTCGCCGGCACTTTGCGCTTAGGCCTCGGTGAGAGTCAGCTTGCCGGTGGTGGCATCGTAATCAAAAAGTTCGGCGTAACGCCCCCACTGAATCGCCGTCTCCAGTTGACGCCGAGATTCGTCTTCACTGAAATGTTCGTCGAGCAGATCGCGGAAGAATTCTTCGTTAAGCGTGCGATTGGTTTTGGCCTTCAACGCTTGCTCCATCTGCCGCAGCAGTGGAATGTTTGCGAGCGCCGCCTTGCGGAACATTGCCTTACGCGTCTGAATATCGGCCTGCGCAAATTGCTGGCCGTCGGACGTGATCACCGCGTTGCCTTCGTCGATGCGCAGCAAACCTAGCAGCACTGCGGTGTCGATCGTCGGCAGCAAGGCATCCGCTTCCAAACCCAATTCATCGGCCAAACGATGCAAGTCAACTCGCCCGCCTTGATCCGCCAGAATTTCCAGCAATCCCGCCATGCCGCCCGGACGCGTGTGCGGCAGCATAATGTGGCGATGCGGCGCGGTTAGAGCGCCGCTCGGCGTGGCATGCACCACTTCGCGCTGCGCATCGGGCCGCGTAAGCACGCGATAAATCGCGTCGACCAACTCCACGAATTTCGGAGCTTTATGATTTCGCGGATGCGGCATATCCACCGCGTAGTCCGCGCGAATGTACGCCGGGTTTCGGCCAAGCACGATGATGCGATCCGCCAGATCCACAGCCTCTTCGATATTGTGTGTAACGATGAAAATGGCCCGTGTCGGAATTTTGTGCTCGACCCACAACTCCAGAAGTTCGCCGCGCAGTGTTTCCGCGGTTAGCACATCCAGCGCGGAAAAAGGTTCGTCCATGAACAGCACTTCCGGCTCAACCACCAGTGCCCGCGCCACACCTACGCGCTGTTTCATTCCACCGGAAAGCTCTTTCGGGTACGCGCTTTCAAATCCATCCAAGCCGACTGCGTCGATAATGCGCAACGCGCGCTTGTGCCGGTCGATCGGAGCCATGCCGCGCGCCTCCAGCGGCGCCTCCACATTCTCGAGTACCGTCAGCCACGGAAAAAGCGCGAAGCTCTGGAAGACAATGGAAGCGTTTGGCGATTCGCCCCGCATTGGCTGGCCGTGCCACAGCACTTGTCCCGCGGATGCTGGCGACAATCCCGTCAACATCCGCAGCAGCGTGGATTTTCCGCAACCCGACGCACCCAGCAACGCAACAATCTGCCCGGGATAGATCGCCAGATCCGTCGGCGAAATTACCTGTACGCGGCTGCCATCCAGCTGCGCATAAAACTTTTCCAGTTGCCGCGCTTCAATTATGGGCGCTACTGCAGTGGTCGGCGTGCTCATAAGCCTGAGTATTATCACTCAATTGTGCGCCTCTCGCACTCGCCGCGTGCAGACTCGCGCGAAACATTCCTTCGCGGTTACAATCCTGTGAACAGCTAATGACCACCTCCGCCGGCGTTTCCATTTCCAACAATCGCGCTTTTGCAAACCCGTGGCTGCTCGCCGTAGCCGCAGCCCTCATTACATCTCTGTTGATCGTCGCTCCGTTCTTTTGGCTGGGCAGCGCCTCCGGGCACGACTTCGAATTTCATATCGCATCCTGGCTTGACGCCGCCAGCCAGTGGAGAGAAGGAACGCTCTTTCCGCGCTGGACAGAGTGGGCCAATCATGGATTCGGCGAGCCACGATTTATTTTCTATCCGCCGCTCTCGTGGTTGCTCGGCGCCGGCTTGAGTCTCGCCTTGCCCGCCAATCTCATTCCCATCGCATTCATCGTTTTGGCGCAAACCTTCGCGGGATTATCGGCGTTCGCATTTCTGCGTCGCGTACTGCCGGACCGCTCCGCCCTGTTCGGCGCGGTTTGCTACACCGCCAGTCCAAATGCCCTGCTCGTCATTTATATGCGCAGCGATTACGCGGAACTCCTGGCGTCCGCATTTTTTCCTCTGCTATTCCTGGCGGCACTGCAAGTCGGCGGCTTCTTCGACGAATCAAGCCACTCCGCGCGCAAATCGATCGCCCTTTTTTCCGTTGCGTTTGCCGCTATTTGGCTATCGAACGCTCCAGCGGGAGTTATGGTGACGTATAGCTCCGCACTGCTCTTCGCCTGGGCGGCTCTAGCCCAAAAATCGTGGCTCAACGCCGCACTGGGTTTTGCCGCAATGGCATTAGGCTTCGGCCTTGCGGCTTTCTATATGATTCCCGCCGTGTACGAACAACCGTGGGTCAACATCACACAAGCTCTGTCCACAGGATTGCGCCCCGCTGAAAATTTTCTGTATACGCAAATCAACGACCCCGAACACAACTTTTTCAACTGGATCGCTTCATCCTTGGCCATCCTATTAATGATAGTCACTGGAATCGCCGCGCTGCTCACTGCTCGCTATCGGTCAAGTCACGACGCAGAGTCACGCGCCAAGCAACCGCAAATCTGGAACGCGCTGCTTCTGATCGCCGCTGCCGCAACTTTCTTAACGCTCAAACCGTCGTCTCTGTTCTGGCAATTGCTGCCGAAACTCCGTTTCGTACAATTTCCCTGGCGCTGGATGTCCATCCTGACAATTCCGTTCGTCTACTTTCTCGCCGCCGCCTTCATCAAACGCCGCTATCGATGGACTTGGATCACGGCGATGACCGTAATCCTCGTCAGCACCGCGACATTCCTGGTAAAAACCACCTGGTGGGATGCCGACGATGTATCCACCCTGCAGACCGCCATCGCCAGCGGTGACGGTTTCGACGGCACCGACGAATACGATCCGCTAG
>DASXMB010000063.1:0-149530 GCA_036495905.1 Candidatus Acidiferrum sp. | reverse complement strand
GCGAGGGGTGTGACACAGACTGTGATAGCGAAGGAGTGCTGAAATAGATTCGTTTCCGTTGGACAGTAGGCGCAGATTCCTTACTCCTGTCTAGTCGGCCGGATAGGATCCCGGCGGAGATCAAAGGAGGTTGCCCCGCGGGCCGAAGTTGCACTTGGGGATTTTCCCATCCGCCGTCCTCCCACTCCAAATTCACAATTCCGGAAACGCCTCCACTCGATTCAACCACCCGGCCAAATATTTCGGATACCTCTGCCCCAAACTCTCGTAATACCCAATCCGCCCCTGCTTATATCGACGATAAACCGCTACCTGATCCATTCCCTCCAGCGCCTGAATCGACGCCGGCCCGATCACGCCGTCCGCCACCACATTCGCTCCCAGCGCATTCAAAATGTCCTGCAACATTTTCGACGCGTTCGTTCCCGCGTTCACATAAAAATCACAAACAATATTCGCCAGATCTTGCAGACCGATACTATCGCCCTGAATTTTGTCCCAATACCGCGCCTTATAAATAATTCCCGCTTGCGAATCCGTAATGCATTTCAAATTCGCCGGCGTCGGATCGATTCCCAGCAAAGGATGGCAACATTCCTGAAACGTCGCCATGGTCACTCCCTTATTCGTTTCGCCGCCCGGATCCTCGGGATCATCCACATAGCCGCCCTCAAATTTCAGCAGCATCGGCAAAAATAAGTCGAAGCTCGCCATCGTCCGCGCTCTCTAAATAAATCCCAGCTTTTTCCCCGCAAAATCCAGCACTCGCGTTCCGCCAAATCCTCCCACCACCGCCACCACAAACACGCTCACCAGATTGTGCGCAATAATCGAGTGGGTTTTTGGCAGCACTGCATACACGCTGATCCACACCAAGACAATTCCACCCAAAATTCCCACAAACACTCGCCACCCGATCGCGCCTTTCAGCGCATCCCACGCCGCCACTCCGCCTACAATTCCTCCCGCCAAACACAGCAGCAGCACCAGCCACATGGTCACTTTCACCACCACCGTTTGGTGATCGTATCCCGGCGTCCAAATATCCAGATTCGCCGTTCCGCTCCACGTCGGCACCAGATAAATCGAAGCCGAAGACCCATTCGCCGGCACTTCCGATTTCGATGGATCCAAATGCAGCGACGGATTCGAGCTGATAAACGTCACATCGCGCAACCTGCTGGTTTGCACCGTGCGTCCTTCATGATCGAAAAATTGTGCAAACACCGGCTCGCAATCGATCAGCGAAAGCTGCAATGGATTCGGCCCCGCGATTCCGATTCCGTAAATCGCCGGCACAAAAGATACCGCCAGCTCATTTTTATTCGCGATTTGAAATCCCGGCGCGGATGCCACTAGAGAAATCTTCGCGCTCACTGGCGACATCGACGTCCAATGCGCCTCCGCGACAATGTCTCCCTTCTTGATCACCAGCGGCTGCGTATCCACCGTTCCGTTTGACCATGTCAGCCACAGCTTGATGTCCGCGGGCGCCGCTCCGCCATCCGGGTCCATGTAGAACACTTGAATCCGCGCGAAATCTTTTCCGTCCGCCAGGATTTCATCCTTGCCGCTCGAATTCGTCAGCAACAATTCTGGAGCGACATGCGCGCCAGCTCCCGGTGCCGCTCCGCCCGGCGTTTGCCATCCATACGTGTTCGGCCCATCCAGATACGAGAATCGCTCGCCACCCAATCGCGCCGCTACCGTAAGCAAACGCGCTCCGCCCAGATTTGCTGTGCCCCGATTCGCTCCGCTCCAATCCGCGCCACCGCGATTCTCCCAACCAAAAAAGTGCGCCGACTGTCTCCGCACAAAACTCATTTTCTTCGGTCGGTTCGCCGTCTTAACCCGCCGGATCAAAATCGAATTTCCACCCGGCAATAACGTGCCCTCTTTGTCCCGAGCCTGCAAATTTGCCAATCCCAATTCCGTCGCATCGATCGTGACTTTGGCTCCAGTCTCTTTCGCCGGCACCGTCACCGCATACGGCTTCGCATTTCCCGAAGGACCAGTCACCACCACTTCAATCTCCGACGCATGATTCCATTTCGCCAGTTGATTGTTTGCATCCAGCAGATTCACTTGCACCAAAATTTTGTCGCCCACATGCGCGGTATTCTCCAATGGCTCCACGTCCAGCTTCATCGGCCGTCCCGCCGCGCGCACCGCCAAACCCCGCATCGGATTTGGCGCCGGATTCGCCTGCTGCCCAGGGAAGGGAACTTCCGCAAATCCCGCCGCAAACTGTTCCGTGAACTCCGCCGCAAATGGTCCAGCAAAATCAGACGCAAGCCGTCCCGCCAGCTCTGCCGCCCACACCCCAACCACCTGCCTCGGCCCGCCAACCAAAATCGCCGCCAACGCCAACCCCAAAATTCCCCAACCCCCAAACCCCAACCGCCCAATCCCAATTTTCCGCAGCTGAGCCGTTCGCCGCGCAGCCGGCCCCAACTCCATCGCCCGAACCCGCAAACTACCACCAACGGGGAACGCGAAAGGCGAAATCAGGATTAAGTTACTGGGCATCAAAATCAAAACACTCTCTCCCGTAGCCATCTCCACCTCACAAAAAGGACCAAATCCTATGAAGTAGTGAGCCATACTCCTTCTTCGTTTCACCCAAAAATCGACTCCTCATCGCGCGCACAACCGACCCTCAGTCTCGCCTCTGGGGGGACCGAGTCCTCGCCTTCGAGGGTGAGGTCTATGCTTTTTTGTTTTAGATTCCTCTTCAGGTGCCCCACGGGCCGCCTCTGCACGTGGGGATTTTTCCGCCGTCACTGATCCTTTAGCATCTCCGAAGGCGAAACGCATCCAGCCGAACGCGCCGGACGCAACGAAACCAATACCGCCACCAAAACGCAAGCCAGCGAAATGGCCACGGCGCGCCCGGTAGACCACGCCACCCGCCCCAAATAATCGCTTGACGCCAGTCGCGCAAACCCCGGCCACAGCGCCATGGAAAATATTGTCGCCGCCCCCGCGCACCACATCGCTCGCGCCATAACCAGCTTTCGGATCGCCCACGGACTCGCTCCCAGGCAAATCCGCACCGCAATTTCGCGTCGTCTGGTGCCTACATAGTAGGCCAGCGCTCCGTAGAGGCCGATACACGCCACCACCGCCATCACCAAGGCAGCCGCCAGCGCAAAATAAGCGCGTTCTTCCTCCAACCGCAACGACCCTCGCAACCGCTCGCCGACGCCATACACCTCCAGCGGCGCTAATTGCGACATTTGCGAAGCAACCTGCGTCTTGATCACCTCCTGCAACGAGCCCATGGATTCCGTTCCATTGACGACCACATCCGGCGTGACTTCAAATCCGCCAACATCCATGAAATTTTGGAAAATCGTTGGCTCCGGCGACGCCGTCAGTCCAGAAAGCTGCATGTCTTCCACAACGCCAATCACCGTGGCCAGCCAAATAACGGTCGGGCCTCCGCCTCGGCCAGGAGAAGTCAGTTTTATCGAGCGATTCACTGCATTGCCGTCGCCCCACAGCTCTTTCGCCAAAATCTGATTGACCACCACTTCATGCGCATCTCCGAAGCGGGCTTGCGGAGAAAAATCTCGCCCCCGAAGCAGTCGCGTCCCAATAGTACGAAAATAATCCGGAGTAACCGCTATCTCGTAGACCGTACGCCGCACTGTGGACTCATTGTCGGCCGCCTGGATCGAAACTGTATCCATCTGCTTCCCGAGCGGTCCCGTGGAAGCGAGACTCGAACTCCGCACGCCAGGAACCGCATTTATTTCCGCCAGCAAACTTCGTGTCGCGGAAGCCGAGGGATACGACTGCCCACTTTCCTTCCTCGCGTCCATAACAAAGCTGACCGTGCCCGTAGCTGGCCGCAGGCCAACCACCGTTAAATGGCTGGGATCGAACCCGAGTGCCTGCCGCTGCAAAAAGAGCACCGCGGAAAAAATCATGCCCGCTAAAATACACGTTCCCATGCAGAAGCCGATTTGCAGCGTAACCAGAACTTGCAGATGAAAGCCGGTGCGTCGCACCGGAGTGCTCGCGTACCCCAGGCCCGGCGCGCCATCGTCTCGCAAAAATCGCAGCGCGGGAACTAGAGCGATCATTAGCGTCAAGCAGCACGCCACCGGTATTTGCACCGCCAAAGCCAGATAAGCCCAGTGCCACGATCCTCGCGCCAGTTGTTCCTGAAAAGCCGACGCACGGTAAAGCAACACCCCGCTAATCGCACAAAAAACGCAGGCTCCAGCCAGACCGGCGGCCACCATCGCCGAAGGGCCTGCCATCAGTTCCGCCGTCAGCCGTCCTCGCCCCGCTCCTAATGCCTTTTTCAGGCGCACCTCTTCGATAAAACGCGGCGTTCTCGCCAGCAGCAGCAAGCAATAGTTCAAGCTGCTGACAATGGTGAAAATTACCGCCAGCAAAAGACCGAACCGCAACTCCTTGCGCAATCTCGCGTCGCGCAGCGGATCGTTGGTCAATCCCGAAGAGGCATGCAGCGCCGCCTCACTGCCCACTTGCAGCGCAGTCCCGCTGCTTAGTTCGAGCGTCAGTTTTTCCGACGAAAGGCCATCGGACGCCGCCAGCGCAAAAAATGCGCTGCTGTTTTGCCAGATATCCGAATCCGCTGGCGCTTGCGAAGGCAATTTCAGAATCAGCGGGATCACGCAGTTCGCGGGAACCCATCCGTCGTAGGCATCCCCGAAAATCCCCGCAAAGTGGCGAGGAGCAACGCCCACAATTTCGTAAGGAAGATCGTCGATGATTACGATTTGCTCCAAAGCGCTGTGTGGAGATTGGAACAGCACGGTGGCCAGCGAATCGCTCAGAATAATAACGTGTTTTCCGGCTTGCCCTTCTTCGCTAGGGCTAAAATCTCTTCCCGCGACCAGGTTCGACGTGAAGGTGGAAAAGAATCCGGCGGAAGTGGCCGCCACATTCAACGGCTTCTTGTCACCATGCACGTTCATGGTGGCCGCAATCGGCCTGCTATACGCCGCAAAATATTCGTCGCGTCTCGACGACTCGCGAAGTTCCACAAATCTCTGCCACGTGATCGGTACCGACCCGCCGCCCTCCGTCTCTTCCGCAATCGTGGCGTAGCTCTTCCCGCGCATGCCCGGATACGTGGAAGAAGAAAGCGCCATCAGCAACGCCAGCGCAAACGCCGACGCCCCCAAGCCCACCGCCAGCACCACCACCGCCGATAGACTCAGCAAAGGACTGCTGCGCAAGAATCGCCCAACTTCTCGGAAAATCATTCTAATACCTCTTGTCTTTTACAGTCGCCCTTTCATCATCTCATCGATGAATCCGAACTTCGATTACGCGAATACCGCTTTGGCCGGCACGACTCGCGAACTGCTGAATCGCCTGATTTTGTGCTCTGCAGAGATCCGTATCGGGATACGTGACCGCAAAAAGCGTATACCCTTTTTGCGATACAAAAGTCCCCTGGTAAATCTTAAAATTCAGGAAACATTTCCACGGCTTCCTGCAGGGTCGGCCGAACCTCATGGGGTGTCGTCGCATCCCCCCGTGGAATATCGCGCGGGAGAGCGATGATGAATGCTGCATTTTCTTTCGAGACGGCGCCATGATATACGGAGAAGCCGGATGGGGAATATAAATCGATCGAAGGCATTCTTACGATAAGTGGGGGAGGCTGAGAATCGGAAGCCGGATCGCGGCGTGGAACATCCTGCCGGGGATCGGGAATTTCCTGCGGAGCCTGACGCGTGGCCTCCGGATGCCGGTGCCTCCATTGCATATAGCCCTGTGCCAGTTCCTGGAATCGAGCATCGACGATTGTAATCGCAGATTTCGTCGCACCCTTTTGGGTTTGGGAACGCGCTGGTTGATCCGTCGCTGAAAGCATAACCGGTAGTAATAAGACGAAAACGCAGTGCTTTGCGGTTCCCATCGCAGATTGCGGTATATTCAAATTAGTAACTTAGTTTGTAAATACCATAATTACAGTATTTGTCGATTTAATCTAACGATGTCTGAAGCTTTCAAGTAAGCCAGTAAACGTGACTTCTTTTGTCGATCTGATGCAGGGGGGCTACTAACTGCATCTCTTACCCCCGATGCCCAGCGCAATAAACCGAACCCACAACTCCCCTACTTCGCGAAATACCCAGTCTTCGATCTCACCGTCAAACCCGGCCTCTTCGCCCGCACCACCACCTTACGGAACGCATCGTCCTTCGCCCCATTCGTGGGGTAATACCCCAACTCGTACGACGTCCGCAATTCCTCCGCGATTTGCCGAAAGTAAACATGCGGATCGGTTGCTTCTCCATCGATGTGCGCGCCGCCCGTCTCTTTTGCGATCCGGTCCATCACCCGAATCCCATACTGATTCCGCGCCGTCAATTTTCCGTGCGACTTCTCCGTGTAGCGAATCGTGTACACCAGCACATTTTCTCTTTGCGCCGCCTCAATCGCCGTCATCATGTCGTGCGAACTGGAATTATCTTCGCCGTCGCTGAACATCAAAATCGCTCGCCGCCCATTTTCCTTCGCCAGTTTTTCCATCACCGGATAATAAATGGAGTCGTAAAACGCCGTGCCCAGATCGCGATCTTCGTGCGGCCCAACCTCCGGAAACTTTCGCGAATCCTTGTCGTAATTTTTCCACGCTTCCATCATGTCCGCGCCGGAATGTGAAAAATCGCTCACCAGCCGGATCGAATTCCCAAATCCCACCAGAAAAACTCGATCTTGCGGCCCCAGAACATCCTTCAAAAAAATCTCCAGATCGTGTTGATGCTTTTTCATAAAGTGTTCCTGGCTCCCGCTGACGTCAAAAATCAGCCCCAGCGTCAGCGGCACATCCTGGCTCCGCGCAAAATGCGCAATCGTCTGCGGCGCCGCATCTTCCGCAATCTCAAAATCATCTTGCGTCAGGTTGTCGACCAGCACTCCCCGCCCATCGCGAACCGAAAACGCCACCGTCACCAGGTTAACGTCCACCCGAATCCGGTCCTGCGCCAATGCCCGAGCGCCAGAAAACGCTACAAAAATCCCAAAAATAAAAACTTCAAGTCTGCGCACACCCTCACCTCGTCGCCAAAGCTGGCATCTGTAGTAACAAACGATAGCCGCCCCGGTTTTGTTCCTTGTCCGCAACAAAAAAATCACCCACCCTCAATCTTTATAATTCTCTCCTTGACAAGTTAGGAGAGTAATTCTATCCTCCCTAACATTCTTAGGAGTGCCTCGTGAATCAAGCCCAGATTCTTCCCGGTAATCTAGATTTGCTCATCTTGAAAGCCGTTTCCCTCGGCCCGCTCCACGGCTACGGCGTTCTCCTCCGCATCGAGCAAATCTCCAATGGCGCCCTGAATATCGAACAAGGCGCGCTCTATCCCGCCCTTTACCGCCTGGTCCGCCAGGGTTTGCTGAAAGCAAATTGGGGCACTTCCGACAATAATCGCCGCGCAAAATTTTACGAACTTACCGCCGCCGGCCGAAAACGTCTCCGCCAGGAAGAAACCGACTGGAACCGCCTCGTCACCGCCATCGGCTCCGCCCTAGCCGCCCGCCCGGAGGAAACATGAAGTTACTAGCCGCGATTCGCAATTTGTTTTTCGCCCTCTTTCGCCGCGCACAGAGCGAAAACGAAATGCGCGAAGAACTTCTCGCTCACCTGAAAGATCGTGCCGACGATTTGGTCCGCTCCGGCCTAACTCGCGCCGCAGCCGAACGCCGCGCCCGCATCGAATTCGGCGCCAGCGAAAAATTCAAAGAAGAAATCCGCGAAGCCACTGGCGCGAATTTCTTCAACACACTTTTGCAAGACGTGCGTTTCGGTTTCCGCATCCTGCGCAAATCTCCAGGCTTCACCGCCGTCGCCATCCTCACCCTCGCGTTAGGCATCGGCGCCAACACCGCCATCTTCAGTTATGTCGACGCCTGGCTAATAAAACCTTTGCCGTATCCTCAAGCCGATCGCCTGATGGTTTTCCTCACTCACGACAAACAGCGCGGCTGGACCGGCAACAACATTTCCGCCGCCGACCTTCAAGACTTTCAAAAACAAAACTCCGCATTCGACACCACTGTCGGCTGGTGGTCGACAAATTTTAATCTCACCAGCGATGGCCCTCCCGTCCTTGTCGAGGCCGGCCAAGTCAGCTGGAATTTTTTCGATGTCCTCGGCGTAAAACCCATTCACGGCCGCACATTTTCCGCTGACGATGACCGCTCCGGCGCCGGCCACGTGGTCATCATTAGCGAAGGCTTGTGGCGCGATCGTTTTGCCAGCGATCCCGGCATTATCAATCGCAGCGTCCGCATCGACGACGAACTTTACACCGTCATCGGCGTGATGCCCGGCACATTTCAATTCACCCTCATGGGCATCGCCAATATGTGGACTCCGCTCGCGCTCACCGACCAGCAACTTGCGAATCGCGGCACCGAATGGCTATCCGCTTTTGGCAGACTGAAACCCGGCGCCACCCAGCAACAAGCCGGCGCTGAAGGCGCCACCATTTTTTCGCGCCTCGAAAAAGAATATCCAAAAACAAATACCAATCTCACTTTGCTCTTCAGCTCCATGACCGCCGAAGTTGGCAAAAACGAAGGCGTGCCGCAAGTAATGATCTGCTTCTGGATCGTCGGACTGATTTTGCTGATCGCCTGCGCCAATGTGGCCAATTTGATGATGGCGCGCGCCACGCGGCGCTCTCGCGAATTTGTCGTGCGCCGCACTCTCGGAGCGGGGAAGGGCCGCCTAATTCGCCAACTCCTCGCCGAATCGCTGGTGCTTTTTTTCTTTGGCGGAATCGCCGGCACGCTTTTTGGCGCGTGGGGCATGCACTGGATTCAAACCTCGATCCCAGACAAAATCCGCGGCTACCTGGTAAATTTCGGCGAAGTTAAACTCGATTTCGTCACGCTGAGTTTCACGCTCGCCCTCACCATGGGCTGCGCCATTATTTTCGGCCTCGCGCCGGCGCTCGAAGGTTCGCGTTTCGATCTAAGCAGCACGCTCAAGGAAACTTCCTCGCAGTCCACCGGCAGCCGCGGCGGAGGACGCCTGCGCCGCATTCTCGTCGGCGCGGAAATCGCGCTCGCCGTTATCGTGCTGATTTCCACCACGCTGCTGGTGCGCAGCTTCATCCTTTCCGTCAGCAGCAATGCCGGATTTAATTCCGCGAACCTGACCATCGCGCAACTGGATTTGCCGAAAACTCGCTACGCGCATCCCGCGGACATGCGAAATTTCAACGACGCCGTGATCGCCCGGCTGCGCACTTTGCCGCAAGTAGTTTCCGTGGGCGCGGCCAGTGGAGTGCCTTTTGGCGGTTACGGCCAAATCGTGGTGATTGCCGCCGTGGGCAAGCCTCCGCAAAAATCCGGTGAAGAGCTCGGCGCGCGCATGAGCTCCGTTTCCGCGGATTATCTCGCCACCATGCAGATGCAATTGCTCCAGGGCCGCGCGATCAATTCTTCGGACGGCCCGAACGCGCCTCCGTCGGTAGTCATCAGCGAAACGCTCGCCAAACTTTTTTGGGCCAACGAAAATCCCGTCGGCCAAAAATTGCAGTTCGGCGCGGACAAAAATATCGCCACCGTGGTCGGCGTGGTGAAAGACATTAAAATGTACAACCTGCGCTCGCGGCCAGAGCGGCAACTGTACGTTCCGTTCTCGCAATTTCCCACGCCCACCATGGGCTTTGTGGTGCGCACCCAGGGCAAAGCGCCTGCCATCGCCGCCGGCGTGCGCGACGAAATCTGGTCCGTGGACCGCGACCAGCCCATGTCCTCGGTCGAGCAACTCGATAATTTGATGGCCATTACAGACACCGGAAATCGCATGCTCACCAAGCTCATGGTATTTTTCGGTTTGCTGGCCACTTTTCTCGGCGCCATCGGAATATATGGATTGATTTCGCAAATGGTTTCGCAGCGCATCCATGAAATTGGCATTCGCGTGGCGCTGGGCGCCAGTCCTCGGCAGGTAATGCGCATGGTGCTGCGCGAAGGGCTCAAGCTGGCGCTGATCGGCATCACCCTGGGCGTGCTGCTGTCGCTGGCGGTCACCCGCTCGCTGGCCTTCGCTCTGTATGGCGTCCAGCCCACGGACCTCGTCACCTTCGTCGGCGTGCCCGCGCTGTTCACCATGGTGGCCATCGCCGCCTGCTACATTCCCGCGCAGCGCGCCATGCGCGTCGACCCCATGGTCGCCCTCCGCTACGAGTAGGGAATCTGCAGCACACGCATTCCTGCCGGTGGCCTTGAGCACGCAAGCGTCCGCCCGGTTTTGTTGCGCCGCCATTTCTGCCCGCTCGCCTTTAAGCACCCAAGCATCCGCCCGATTTTTGGTAGCACCGGCATTCCTGCCGGTGGCCTTCTGAAGCACTCCCTAGGCGCTCGCATCATCCGAGAACGAGTCCACAATCCCGATTTTAATTATGGCGAATTTACCTTAATTAGAAATCAAGTTACCGCGTCCGGTGACGTTCAACGCTGTAACGCGCTTAGTCGCCAGATCGATGGTGTATAACCTACTCAAATTCGGAAGCGAACCCCACCTTGATGTCCATCGTAGAAAAGCTGCAGTTTTGCCGTCGCTCGACACTGCGAGATCTGTGGAGTAGCCGTTTGCCGTGGTGAATTTCTCGACGTCGTTGCTGGCAAGATCTTCACGATAAATATCGTAGTCGAATCCTTTTTTCCCATCGCTCGCGGCCAGGAAGTAGATGCTTCGTCCATCGGCGTCGAGCGAGACATTTGCAATAATTGGCGTGCGTGCTCCATTGGGGACGATGGGCCGAATTGTTGTTTCATCGTTGCCTGAGCCGTCTAGCGCGTAGAGATGCAATTGCGCTCCCGAAGTAATATTCGAAGTGAGAGCGAACTTTCTGCCATCGCCGGAGAATGACACATCAAACTCCTCAAAGTGTCGATCTGTTAATCGGTGTGCTTCGATACCGTCGACTCGAGCTGAATAAATGTCCCACCGCCGTGGAGGTGCTGCTCCACGTGCGGCGTCCTTAATGAAGGATTGCAACCTGGCAAAGTAGATTTCCGTTCCACCGGAAGCAAAGTGCGGAGCGAAATCGTAGTCTTTCGAATTCGCCGAAAAGAGCGGATGAAGGTTGCTACCATCGGCATCCATAATTAGTATGGATGAAAGTCCGCTTGCCTCGTTCTCGCAGGCAAACGCGAGCCGTGCCCCATCGGGAGAAAACGTTAGAGATGACGCCATGCATGAGAGAGCATTGCCGAGCGGGGCGGAGGTACCTGAATTCAGCGCCACTTTCTCCAAACGCGATGAGCCCCTCTGAGACCGCACCACCACAATTGATTTGCCTTCGGGCGTGAAAGCGAAGTTGCCTATTTCTCCGCTTTCAAAATGTCCTTGCCGTCCATGCCATTCCCACGCGACGGAACCCGCGGCCAACACGAGCGCAACACTCGCAGCGATCCATATTTCCAGCCCGCGGCCATGACTGGACTCAGAGTCGTCCCGAGACGGCTCTGTTCCCACGATGTCGTACGCTCGATATTTGCGAATCCCCGCATCAACCACAAATCCGATTGCGAACCACCACAAAGTTCCCAGCACTCCCCAGAGCACGGCTGCCAGCGGGCCCTTCTCGGTACTTGTGAACATAACTCCGAAGGCGATCACCGAAATGGGCAAATCGAAGATAAACAAGATTACGAACAGGAAACCGGAAGGACCGTTCATCAGGGGCTGCGCGAAAAGGAAATACAGAACCCACATAAAGATAAAAAGGAAGGCGTGAATTTCGGAGGCTATGTATTTGACCCGCAGAGTTCTCGCCATAAAGCAACGCCCAAACCAGATTTCGCTCCCGAAGCTTCGCATTGCGGACGGCCGATATGATCGAAATCTATTGTCAGTTCATATCGCGTAAGTAAACGTAGTTTAGCAGTGCACTTCCGTGCGCATGTTATAACTGTCGAGCGCTCCAGAAGATGAACCTTATTGGCAATCGATGTTGTAACTGCAGCTTATCTACAGCGAGTCACAGTAAAGAATAATAGCACCCTAGATACACTCTCAAGATGCGTACTTACACTACAAAGTCGAAGAACCCGATGATTATGCTGGGGTCACAGTGTGACGGGAAGTCGTTTCTGTAAAAGTGAGATACGGATTCAACTCCCGCTGACTCTGCTCAAAGGGAAATTCTTTGGAGCTATCGCTTTTAGTCTGAGGACTCTCTATGAAGAAAACGCTCTATGTATTGTTGATTTTAGTTCCATCTTTTTGTGCGCAATCCACAAAACCCTTCCCGCCTCCGCAAGCGGTATGTACAACCGGCGTCAAAGCTGAAGAATGTGAAGAACTGACCAACTACTTATCTGTCGTACAACAAGCGAGCACTCCCACCCGCTCAGTTCAATTTGTAATCGCCGACAACGCTTCGTACGAAGCGGCTAAACAAAGGGCAATAGCTATGATGAGTAACAGAATTGACCGCGCTCCCCAAAACTCGGTTGAGTCAACGCGCGCAATGGCATCACCTAATACTCTTTTCTCGTGGAACGCGTTTTATGAATTAGACCCGACGACGCGGTTAATTTCTAAGGTTTATTTTAATGAGTCTAAGTGCCACGGCGACAAGATTAAAACGGATGCTTATGACTCTCAATCCTGCGACATGTTCTTATTCTATACGCTAGGCTTCGTTGAAGGCGCTTTCTCGGGAAGCATTAACACCCGAAGCGATCTGACGGCAGGACGTCAATAGTCATTTAAAGTTCATTTTTTGTCTCTTTGGCGTCGGTTCTAGGCGGATGGGTCTGGCCATCTGTGTTTTCCGGCTATTCGAATACTATTAAGTTAACTATTGACAGAGTTAAATTTTCTGGTATAATGTCACTGCCATGCGCGCAGAGACGTCTTCTCACTCCTCCGCGCCACCTCTACGTTCCTATCGCCTTCAAGAGTCCTGCCCCTTTATTTTCAGCATCATCCAAACTGCCCACCCGAAACACCGCTCCGCTAAACCATTCAGTATCTTCACATTACAAACTGCCCTACCCGCAACCCCTTCCGAATCACATCCTTACAATTTGCCGGGGTGCGGTGGCCTCAATTTTCGTAACCTGTACTTTCCGCAACCTTCAGACCTTCCAACCTTCGGACTTTCAGACGCTCCTCACCGACCTTCGGACCTTCCAACCTTCAGACTTTCAGACGCTCTTCGTTCGTCTCTCTTGTGCACATCAGCGCAATCGCTCTCTTTTGTTTTCAATCACTTCCGCACTCTTTTGCTCTTTCAGGGGGGTAGGGGGGCTTACGTTCTACTTGAGTTTATTGGTCCAGGTGACGAGGGCGGTCCACATTTCTTTGACTTTTTTGCGGGTGACGGGATCGATCAGCTGGCCCTGCTTGTTGAACTTTTCGGCGGCTTCGGAGAGATAGAACTCGGGTTGCTGCAACGGCCGCATGTCCAGATACATGAGCACCTGGCGCAGATGATTCTGCGCGCCGAAAGCGCCCAAATGGTACGGAGTGCAGCCGATTACGGCGGCGGGCTTGCCGGCCCATTTATTTGTGCCCTCGGGACGCGAACCCCAATCGAGCGCATTTTTCAGCACCGGGGAGTAAGAACGATTGTATTCAGGCGTGCAGAGCAGAATGGCGTCGGCACGGGCAATCGTGCTTTGCAAATTTTTGACGGAGGGAGGCAGAGCGCTTTCCAGGTCTTCGTTGATGAAGGGCAGATGGCCAATTTCGATGATTTCGCAAGTGACCGATTTTGGAGCGGCTTTCTGGAACGCCCGCACCAGTTTGGTGTTAAACGATTCTTTGCGCAGGCTTCCGGAAAAAGCGGCGACGAGCAGGCTCATAAAATAAATTGTAGCCGATTTTCGGACAACCATATTTACAGGATGAAGAAAAATCGGATTTATAGGAGGAAGACTGTAGGTCGCAACGGAGGCTTGCGATCCTCGCGGAATAATTTGTCGAGCTTGGGCTGGACACTCCCGGGCGCAAGAGGCAAAATGTGCGGGCGATTCTTGGGAGGAACCGGTGGCTGACGAAAAGATGGATCTAGGGCGAGAAGAAGCCGAAGTGGCGCGAGATCGGGCTGACGGGCTCCGCGACGAGGCCGGCGGGGCGCGCGACAGAATCGACGGAGTGCGCGAGAAGCTGGAGGTTTCGCGGCGGCAATTTGTAGGGATTAGTTCGGCGGCGGTGGTGGCGGCCGCAGCCTTGGGAATGGCGGAAGCGGCCGGCGCGCAACAGGAAACAAAAGTGCCGAGATCGCCGGATCATCATCTGCCGAACGAGCAGAATCACGGGCCGAAGAATTCCGCGCTAGAGGGTGAAAACACCAGCGCAATGTGGCCTCCGGAAACGGACAACGGCGCGGTGCCACCGTTCAAATATCCCTTTGGGATGGCGCGGAAGCGACTGGAAGAAGGCGGATGGACGCGGCAGGTGACGGTACGCGAGTTGCCGGTGTCCAAGACCATCGCCGGCGTGGAAATGCGGCTGGTGGCGGGAGGAATTCGCGAGCTGCATTGGCACGTGTCCGCAGAGTGGGCGTATATGCTGTACGGGCACGCGCGAATCACCGCGGTGGATAAAGACGGAAACAGTTTTGTAAGCGACGTGGGAGAAGGGGATTTGTGGATTTTCCCGCGCGGGATTCCGCACTCGATTCAAGGGCTGGGGCCGGACGGCTGTCAATTTTTGCTGGTGTTCGACGACGGAAATTTTAATGAGTTTGAAACATTTTTGATTACAGAGTGGATGGCGCACACCCCGAAAGAGGTACTGGCGAAAAATTTTGGAGTGGCGGAGTCGACGTTCGACAACATTCCGAAGAAGGAACTGTTCATATTTGAGCGGCCACTGCCGGGAGATTTGAAGGAAGAGCAGCGGCAGGGATCGGAAGGAACGGGAACGGTTCCGGTGAGCTACGACTTCCGCGCGAGCACGATGAAGCCGAATAAAGTGACGCACGGCGGGGATGTGAAAATTATCGATTCGAGAAATTTTCCGGCGACGTCAATTACGGCGGCGATTGTGCGGCTGAAACCGGGCGGGCTGCGCGAACTACACTGGCATCCGAACGCGGATGAGTGGCAATACTTCATCACCGGCAAAGGACGGCAGACGGTGTTCGCGGCGGGATCGCGAGCCCGAACCATGGATTTTGAGCAGGGCGATGTGGGTTATGTGCTGCAATCCATGCCGCACTACATTGAGAACACCGGGGACACGGATTTGGTGTTTCTGGAAATGTTCAAGACCGACCGCTACGAAGATATTTCTTTGGCGCAGTGGATGGCGCATACGCCGCACCAGTTGGTGGCGCAGCATTTGAACTTGAGCAAGGCCATGCTGGACGGGATCACGAAAGAAAAAGTCGTGAACATGCCGAAGTAAGACGCGGCGAGACCAGGCCCCAGGCCGACGCGCACGCGGCTTCGCGCAAGCGAAAGCTTGCGCTGCTGCGCGGCGCCGGGCCGGCATGTAGGAGCGGGCTTGTGGTTGCGTCGCAGATAGAAAAGCGCGGACGCAATGAAAAGCGCCGCCGAAATAAAAAGTGTAGAGGCGCAAAAAATGCAGGCGGACTAAGAATGGCAGACGCAATAAAAATATACAGCGGCAATAAGAAAGCAGGGGAATAAAAAAAGAGGCACAGCTTTTAGCTGTGCCTCTCGCGTACTTGAGATTGCTAGCTAGCGGAACTTAGTGACGTCCGCCGCCGCCGTGACCGCCACCACCGTGGAAGCCGCCGCCTCCGCCGCCGTGGAATCCACCGCCACCGCCACGGAAGCTACCGCCGCCTCCGCCACGGAAGCTGCTGCCGCCTCCGCCGTGGAATCCGCCGCCGGAGTTACCGCGGAAGCCGCTGCCCATGTTGCCGCCGTGGAAGCCGGATCCGGAGTTACCGCCTCGGAATCCGCCTTGGCCGTGGAAGCCGCCGTTGCCGCGTCCTGCGAAGCCGCGATTGCCGCCGAAGCCGCCGCGTCCGCCGAAGTCCTGGCGAGCGAAGCCGCGACCGTCTCGGAAGCCGCGACCGTCGCGATCAAATCCACGGTCAAAGTCGCGACCGCGGAAACCGAAACCGCGTCCCCGGAAACCAAATCCGCGGAACCAAGGGCCCGCGCCGATGAAGATGCCGTCAACGAAATAATCTGGACCCCAGTAGCCGTAAGGGGCGCAGTCGTACGGAGCGTAGCTATAGTAGCCGTAAACGCAGTCCGGGCCGTAAGGGCCGTAGCCGTAATAGCCTGGACCGACTCCGACGCCTACACCGAAAGAAACTTGTGCGTTCGCGTAACTTGCGGCGAACAGAAAAACGCCGAGAACAACGAGATATTTAAGGTAGCGCATTTGGCCCTCCGCGGAAATTCAGCGAACTGATAATGCAGGACTTATGCATTTTGCCTTCCGCTGAACTGCCGACATTAGTGAAACACGGAAGCGGAGAAGAAGTTGCGGACGCCGGAGGAGCGGGGAATCGGGAGACGAACGCGCCCTGAAGGTCTCTATAAGCATTATACCACGCGGCGGAACGCTGGGAATCTACCGAGGTGGGGAAGCCGGAGTGTGGGAATTGGTGATCTGGCGGAGTCGAGCCGGACGACGAAAATCGGCGGTATGGAGAAGTCGGCGGTGTCGAGAAATCGTGCTGGACGACGGAAAATCGGCGGTGTGAAATTGGGCTATTCCGAGGAATCGGGGGATGGATCGCGCGACGTGGTTGCACATTTCAGGCAGTTTGTTGCCTATTTACTGAAACTGTGTGGGAGCCAAAAGGCGGACTTGAGCATCCAAAGCAACGATGGCAGTATATAAAGGTTCCGGAAGCTCAGGCCGGGACGTTCAGGCGAAGTGGTTTTTGACGCAGTATCGAAGTAGTCTTTGACGCGGTAACCTCAAACGGGCCATTTTTAAGCGAGTTCGGGCAGAGTCTTGATTCCAGTCAAGGTTGCTGTCTCGAATGCAGAAATTAAGTTGGTCTATACCCCTACCCTTTAGACCATTTTTGCCAATACAATTGTGGTTGAGCGAAGCTGGACTGAGCTAGGCCACAGATGCGCATCCGGGCCCCTCTCCCGGAAGTCGCAAATATCAACACGAAATCCGGGAACCCTCCCCCGGAAGTGACAAACAACAGCACGAAAACAAACAAGTCTTGGGAAAAATCTCGAGGAGGATACGCATGCGAACTCGCGCGAATGCGAAGGGTCTATTTTATTTTCAGGTTCATTTTCAGGGGATGCGGATTTTGGCGGTGACTTTATTTTTGGCGATGGGATTGGCGAGTTGGTTTGGAGGACACTTTTTTTCGAATGATGTGAGCGCAGCCACGACGGGGTTGGTGGCGGCGTACAGTTTTAACGAAGGATCGGGGACGTCGGTGGCGGACGCGTCTGGAAATTCGAATACCGGGACGATTGTGGGCGCGACGTGGACGACGCAAGGAAAATTTGGGAACGCGCTGGTATTTAACGGGACGAGTTCGCGGGTGGTGATTAACGATGCGGCGTCTTTGCATTTGAGCAAGGGAATGACGCTGGAAGCGTGGGTGAATCCCACGGTGGCTCCGAATTATTGGCAGGACATTATTTATAAGGAGCAGGATATTTATTTTCTGGAGGCGGGGTCTTCAGTGGCGAAGAATCCTCCGGCGATCGGGGCGACTTTCCGGGCGAACGGGAATCAGTTTATTGCAGGAACGGCGAGATTGGCGGCGCACGTTTGGACGCATTTGGCGGCGACGTACGATGGGACGACGGTGCGTTTGTACGTGAATGGAACGCAGGTGGCCAGCCGGGTTATGGCGGACTCGCTGACGAGTTCGACGAAAGCCCTGCAGATTGGTGGCGACGCGTTTTTTGGGCAACATTTCAACGGAATGATCGACGAAGTGCGGGTGTACAATCGCGCGCTGGCGGTGGCGGAAATTCAGAGCGACATGGCGACGGCGATTGGGTCGGTGGCGGTGGCGCCCGCGGATGCGCAAGCACCAGCGGCTCCTGCGAATGTGAAAGCCACGGCGAACGGCACTAGCGCAATTAATTTGAGCTGGACGGCGGCGACGGACAATGTTGGCGTGACGAATTATTTTGTGGAGCGATGCCAAGGGTCCGGCTGCACGGGGTTTGCGCAGATTGCGACGACGGCGGGAGTGAGTTTTGCAGACAGCGGTTTGACCGCGTCGACGACATATAGTTATCGCGTGCGGGCTACGGATGCGGCAGGGAATTTGGGCGCGTATTCGGCGGTTACGGCGGCGACGACGGGAGCAGTGGTGGTAAATCCGCCGCCGGCTCCGAGTGGGCCTACGGCGCCAGGAAGTTTGGCGGCGTTTGCGAACGGATCGGTGATCGATTTGAGTTGGACGGCATCATCGGCTCCAGCGGGACTGTCTAGTTATCTAGTGGAGCGTTGCGTTGGAGCGGGTTGCGTGAACTTTGCGCAAATTGCCGCGCCAACGACGACAGCGTTCACCGACACTGGACGGGCGGCCTCGACGACGTACGAATATCGCGTACGAGCGATTGATGGCGCGGGCGACTTGAGCGCGTACTCGAATACGGCTGGGGCCACGACGGCTCCGGCGGTGACTGGCGGCGGAACAACCGGAGGCGGCACGGGTGGTTCGACTCCGACGCTGGTATGGAGCAAGAGCGCGGCGAATACGACCGGGCTCACGGTGAGCAGTTACAAATCCAACTTGCCGACGAACGGAACGCTCAGCGGAAATGCACTGATTGCGACGTTCCAATGGGGAGTGGGATCGGGAGCGAGCGCTTCCGTCACGGACGACAAAGGCGACACGATGACGCTGCTCAAGAGCGTGAGCAACGGCAATCAAACTTTGGCGACGTATTGCGTCTTGCCAACGACCGGAGCTCGCGCGCTTACGCTGAACTTCAGCGGCGCACAGCCGGCATTTGTGTCGATGGTAAATGCATCGGAGTGGTTCAACCTGACGTGTAATCTTGACGGCAGCAGCGCGACCAGCGGAAATTCGACGACGCTTACGGCGGGCAGTATCGCAACCGCGACCGACGGCGACTTAATTTATCAGGCGGTGGAAGAAGACGGCGTCACCGGAAGCGAGCGATGGACGCAAGGCGCAAGTCCGTGGACGTTCTTGAGCGCATCGCGCGGATTGGAAGCGGCGAATATTCCACAGGCCGCGCAGTATCAGGTGCAGGCCACGCACGGCGCGATTAATCCCACGCTGTCCATGAATATCGCGGACAGCTGGAATGCAGTGGCGGTGGCGCTGAAGGCGGGAAGCTCTGGAACCGCACCGGCCGCCGGGATTCGCATCGTACATTTGCAGGAAGAATCGATCGCGCCGGGCAATTTCGGTCCGATGGCGTTGCAATTCCCGAGTACCGGGAACTTGCTGATCACGGCGTCGATTGACGGCCCGGGATTCGATATTGCGAGCATCACCGATAGTAACGGCAACGCGCACACGGAAATCGGCACGCAATTCAGCAATGCCGCTTCCGGAGATGTGCAGACGTTTTACGCGGCGAACGCGAGCACCAGTACGTCGCTGGCGATTACGTTTAATATGACGGGAAATCCGACGGGCGGATCGACGTTCTTTTTGATCGATGTGACCGGGGCGTCGACGTCACCGTTTGATTCCACGGCGGGACGACAGACGGCTTCCGGCTCGCAAGCCGGGGCCGGAAATATTTCCGGCGCGACGATCAGTCCAACGACCGCGCACGGATTGGTGATTACGCAATTGGCGGTGACCACCAATTCGATCAACGGAGTGTCCACGGGGAATTTTCTGGCGACGGTGCCGAATCCGCTTGGCCAGACGAATCCAACTGACGAAAACAATGGCTGGGGGTTTGAATACAACACCGCAGCCGGTCCGCATAACTACACCTGGACTACGCAGGGTGGCGGCGTCGATCACTGGGCGTCAACCGCGGTAGCGTTCAAGGCGGCTCCGTAAAAAGCAGAGTCGCCGGGATTGCAGGAACAGAAAGAGCGCCGCCGAGTTGGCGGCGCTCTCGGTTTTAGGGCGATGGTGCAGCTAGTCTTTTTCGGCCAAGAGAGATTCTCGGACTTGGATCAGTTCTTTCTTTTTGGCTTTGTCGACGTCGGGAAAGGTCAGGTTAAGGCCGTCGAGGGCTTCGACTACGGCGCTGGCGACTATCAGGCGGGCGAACCATTTGTTGTCGGCGGGAATCACGTGCCACGGAGCGTGTTTAGCGGCGGTCTGCTGGATCATTTCTTCGTAGCAGGATTTGTAGTCTTTCCAGAAACCGCGCTCGCGAATATCGTCCATGGAAAATTTCCAGTTCTTCTTGGAGTCGTCGAGACGCTCGAGAAAGCGCCTTTTTTGTTCTTGTTTGGAGATGTAGAGGAAGAATTTGCGAATCACGACGCCATTGTGGGTGAGGTGGCGTTCGAAGGCGTTGATGTCTTCGTAGCGTTGATCCCAAATATTTTTTGTGACCAGCGGGGCGGGCAGCTTTTGCGGCGCGAGCAAAAGCGGATGAACGCGTACGATCAGCACTTCTTCATAGTAGGAACGGTTGAAGATGCCGATCTTGCCGCGCTCCGGGATTACTTTGTGGGCGCGCCAGAGGTAGTCGTGGCTGAGGTCCTCGGGACTCGGCGTTTTAAAAGCGTGCACGTCGCAGCCCTGGGGATTGACTCCGGACATGACGTGACTGATGGCGCCGTCTTTGCCGGCGGCGTCCATGCCTTGAAAGATCAGCAGGAGCGACCAGCGGTCTTGCGCGTAAAGTTTTTCTTGCAAGCGGCTGGCGGCCTCGCTGCTTTCCTGGAGAAGTTTCTCGGCTTCTTTTTTCGATTTGACGCCGCCGGTATCGGCGGTGTCGAAATCTTTCAGGCGGAATTTGCCGCCTTTGGTTATGCAGTATGGGGAAGCGAGGCGGGTGGCGGTTTTGATGAGTTTGCGATCTTTCATGGTTTTTGCAGTGTAGTACATGCGTGGGGCGGCGGGAACATGCGAGGTTGAGAACTGGCCGAGTGGATCGATTTGCGGCGCGGTGGTGATGGTGCAGCGAAGAGGGCACGATTTATCGTGCCCCTACCGGATAAAACAAAACGGGCCTGCGCGATATGGCGCAGGCCCGTTTCGCGCTTTAGGCGCGATGATAACTGGTCAAGGTTAGTTGTTTCCGCCGCGGAGAACCAGGCCGCTGGCGGGGTCGAGCAGGAACTGCTTCTTGTTGGGATTTTCGAAGTCGAACAATCCGTTGAGCGTGCCGGAACGCGCGTCATTCGAATCGCCGCCGATGCGGCCCAGGCCCCAGTTGTCTTCGATGAAATGGATGATCGAGGACTGATCGGTGGGCAGGTGGTCGATGTAATTTTCCTTTGAGAAAGGCGAGATTACCAGCAGCGGCAGGCGAGGACCGAAGCCGCAGCGACCGCCCTTGAAAGGATCGTTGGCTGGAGCAACGCCGCAAGCACCAGGGGCGGTCAGGGCATCATCAGCAACGGCGGACTGGTTGACGATGGGGTCCATCTGGTGATCGTACCAGCCGTCGGAATCGTCATAGGCGATGATGACGGCGGTTTCTTTCCAGAAATCGCTCTGCTGGAGCTGATTAATGGTGTTGACGATGAAAGTTTGCTCGTCGAGCGGATCGGAATTACCGGGGTGGCCGTCATTGACAGCCTTGGCCTTGAGGAAGCTAACGGCAGGGAGGCGACCTTCGTTGAGCGCGGTGAAGAAATCGGCGAGGTCATATTCGTGTTTGGCTTGGTCAGTTTTGCCGATCATGCTGGGGTCGCTGGCGGGCACGTGGTGCGCGTTCAGCGTGGAGGCGAAATATTGGAACGCGGCATGATGCGCGCTGTAATCGGTGATGGTGCCGGGGAGGCCGACGCTGGTGGCGCCGCAAACGGCTTTCCCGGCGGCGGTGTGGCTGCTCGGCGCGAATCCGCCCTGGAACCATCCCCAGGTGATATTTTTCGCGTTGAGCAAGTCTCCGATATTTTTCTGACCGTTGCCGACGGTGATTTGGGTTCTGGTCGCGCTGGCGCAATCGTCACCGGAGGGATCGGGGTCACCAATCACGGGGCCGGCAGTTTGCGAACCAGCGAGATTGCCAGCCGGGCTAAGACCGTTGGTGACCATCGCGTTTGAGGTGGTTCCAGCAACTAGATTGAGCGCGCCCGGAGTCGAGGGACCAAACGTGGTGCCAAAGGAATTGTCGCTCATGGCAAAGCGCTGCGCGTAATTCCAGAATGCGGTGACGGTGTTGCCGTCGAAGTAGCCCATGGTGATGCCAGGGCCTTTTCCGGCGTCATTGCAGCTAGCTTTTCCGCCCGGGGGTACCGCACCGCCGTTGGGACCTCCGCCGAAACCAACATTTTCTGGGAATTTATCCATCAGGCCTTTGTTGAAAGCAGCTTGCTCCGGGCCGTAGTCATGATTCTGGTCGCAGGTTACAGCTTGCGTACGATCCAGGCGGAAAGGCTGCGTGGAATTCGGGTTCTGATCGAGAAGGCCTTGGGTCAGAAGATTGTTGGGGCGGGGAGTGCCGTCTTTCGCGAAAAACTTGGGCTCGTTGCCCTGGTTAGTGGCCATCGGATAGGTGGCGAAATAATGATCGAAGGAAATGTTTTCCTGGAAAATTACGACAACGTGCCTGATGGGAGTGGTGGTTTCAGCGTTGTTGCCGTTGTTGTTGCGATCTTTATCTTTGTCTTTGTCGGCGGAAAAAGCGGTTGGCGCTCCCGCGGCAAGAGTGAGGGCCAGGACGGACGCTGCGAGGCAGCGCAGATGCTTCTCGATCATTTTTTCTCCTTGTTTTGAAGACGCTCGGCATTCGATGGCTTTGCGCGGGGTGGGCGCCCATGAGGCGCGCAAGGGCCTGTCTTGTGCCCTTCGTGAATACGCTGAAGTTGTTAGCGCTGTGTAAACGAAATGTAAAAAGTCGAATCGAGGGCGGTGAGTGGGTGGGGCGGTGGCAAAGCGGCGCTATTTGGCTCTGGGGATTACTTGAATGGTGCCCATCATTCCGCCGTCTTCGTGTTCCAGAAGGTGACAGTGATAGGGAAACGTACCGATGATGGCGGGATCGCGGAAGTCCATGCGGAGTTTTACGCTGGGATATTGCGGACTCTGCCCATCCCAATAGGCGACGTTTACCGTGTCGCGGAGGAATGGTTCGTCGAGAGGAACGCCATTGAACATGGTGAGGAGGAAATGGATCTGATGGATGTGGAAGGCGTGAAGCTCTCGAGTGCGATTTTCGATGATCCAGTCTTCGACGTCGCCCTGCTGAACGATTAAGTTGGGAGCGGTGGCGTTCATGTCGAACTGTTTGGGAGTTTGGCCTTCGACGGTGATGTAGAACTTGGTGGGACTGTTGGGATCTTTGGGGTCGAGCGGCTCTTCAGAAAAATAGAGTTTTCGTTCGCGGACGGGTTTTACGGCGCCTAGCCATTGCTGAGGCTCGCGGGGCTGGAGGCCCTGCGAGGGTTGTTGGGTTGGGGCGGAACCGTTTGCGCTTGGCAATTTTGAGCGCGGTTCTGGAGCGTTGGCTGCGACCTCGACGGTGGCGATGGGACGGGTGGGGTCATTTTCGCCGACAGGGCCGGTGTCCACGGTGCGGGTGACGAGTGCGGCCTTCGCGCCAGCGGGCAAGCCCTTGATGATGAACTCCGCGCGGCCGGCGGGCGGCATGGTGATGTGACTCTGCCAAATAATTTTGGGGGCGGCAGTGCCGGCTTCGTTAAAAGGCAAACCGTCGAGCGCGACTACCCCGACAAGTTGCGGCTTGTCGTCCACCAATAGCTGCAAGTCGAGATAGGTGATCGCGGAGGCGTTGAGAACTCGCCAGAGTTGGCGTTCCAAAGGGCGGAGCGGAAGAATCGCGGGTTGATAGGCGGGATAGGAAACCGGAATGAAATTGATGGAGAGATCTTTGGCGGGTTTGCCTCCGCCGGTGCCGGTGTTCATGGCGTCGCCCTCGGCGTCCCGCAAAACGATCGGTGCGGGCATCGAAAGGGAAGCGACCGGCTCGGCGTTGGGATGGACTAAATCCTGGTCGCGAATAATTAGGACGCGCTCGGGCAAACTGGTTAGAGCGGGATTGGTTTGCTCGATGCCTTCGATAATTAGCGCGCCGGATGCGCCGCCGAGTACCTGCGCCTTGCTGAAACCGTGAGGGTGCGGGTGATACCAGTAGAGGCCGGGAGGAGCGTCGGCGGGAATTTTCACCTTGTATTGGAAGGGGCGATCGGTTGGCTCGATTAGGGTTTTTAGCGTGTCGTCCTGATGGCAGGTTGGCGGGAGGACCAGGCCGTGGAAATGGAGATTGGTGGCGGTGGCGGTCATGGGGGAGCCGGAGCAGATGTCGCGGGATTGTTGCGTGGAGTTTGAGGCTTGATCGGCTGCTTGCGGCATGGTGTGGTTTGGGTGGACTGAGGGCGTTGCATCGGTCGGTGCGATGCTTGCGGGGATTTCGTTTTTTAGCGTGAGGATTAGCGTGTCGCCGGGATTGAGGCGGAGGTTTGGGGCTTGCGCGCCGTCGGTGGCGATGTAGCAGTAGCGGGTTTGGCCGTTTGTGTCTTGGTCAGAGCGGAAAGAGAGAGCCACCTTCAGCAGGCCGTTTTGGCTGCGGAGGTCGGCGGGTTCGGCGACGGTGCTTCCTTCAGGGGCGCGCAGGCAGGTGGCGGTGGGTTGTTTATGCGGCGAGGCGTGCGTGGCGGCGGGAGGATTCGAAGTCGGAGTTTTAGTTTGAGGAAAAGCGCGGGGGACGCCGAGAGTCGCTACGGCGATGGCACTACAGAAAATTCGGGAGTACGACATCCACGACCTTATTTGCGGCAGAAAGTTGAGAATGAACGCGTTGGTTTGCGATCCCTGACGGCAAACCAACGTTGCAGCGCGACCAGTGATACCGGATTTTTGTTACAGGGGAATGAATGAGCTGAAGCGCGGTTCAGATGCGCTCGCGCGAGTTGGGGCGCGGCAGAGTTGGCGGAGTCCTCGTGTATACTTCTGTGGGCAAAATTATCCTTCATTCATGATTCCATTTTTACATTTAGGTCCGCTGACGATTCCTACGTTTGGCCTGATGGTGGCTACCGGCTTGCTGGCTGCGGCGTATGTTTTGCAGGCGGATTTCGATCGGCGCAAGGAACAACTCGAGAATATAAAAGGTTATCGCGGCCAAAAAGATGAAGGTTTCCTGGTTATTGGTGTCGCGGGGCTTGCGGGATTAATTGGGGCGCGGCTTTATCACGTGCTGGAGAGTCCGGCGGAATTATTCGCGAATCCCTGGCCGCTATTGTTGAGCCGATTTGGTTTTGCGTGGTTTGGCGGATTTCTGGGCGGATTTGCGGCACTGCTGTTTTTGGCGCGGCGGCTGAGAGTGCCGGTGCTGTTGTTTCTGGATATTTGTTCGCCGGCGGCGTGCGTGGGTTACGCGATTGGGCGGATTGGATGTCTGCTGTCGGGCGACGGCGATTACGGCACCCCGACTTCTTTGCCGTGGGGAATGAGTTTCCCAAATGGCGTGGTACCGACGACGGAGCGCGTGCATCCGACGCCGCTGTATGAATTTTTTATTTGGATGGCGATTGCGGCGGTGCTTTGGCATTTTGGGAAGAGATTTTTTCGCGGGGCAGAGGGTGCAGGACAGATTTTTTGCGGTTATCTGATTCTGACTGGGGCAGCGCGATTTTTGATTGAGTTTATTCGCATCAATCCGCGATCGTTTTTTGGAATGTCTAACGCGCAGACGGCGAGCGTGGTGTCTGTCGTGGTGGGATTGATTCTGTTGTGGCGGGTGCGAAGCCGGACAAAAATTGTTGCCCGGCCGGCATAATTTTCCGCGGTAGAGGCTCTGCTCTCTACAGCATCTGGCGAAGAACGTATTGCAAAATGCCGCCGTGCTGGTAGTACAAGACTTCTTCGGGAGTATCGACGCGGGCGGTGGCGGTAAATTGTTTTTGTTTGCCGTCTTCGGATTTCGCTCGGACGGTGATGGGCTTGCCTGGAACGAGCGACGCCACGCCTTCAAAGTCAAAAATTTCGTGACCAGTTAATCCCAGCGATTCGCGATTTTGGTCCATTTCAAATTGCAGCGGCAGAACGCCCATGCCGATCAGGTTGCTGCGGTGGATGCGTTCGTAACTTTCCGCGAAGACGGCGCGAGCGCCGAGTAGCCGTGTTCCCTTGGCGGCCCAGTCGCGCGACGAGCCGGAACCATATTCTTTGCCGGCGATTACGACGAGAGGAATGCCCGCTTCGCGATATTTCACGGCGGCATCGTAGATGCTCATTTTTTCGCCGCCAGGAAGATAAAGCGTCCAGCCGCCCTCGGTTCCGGGAGCAAGTTGATTGCGCAGGCGAATATTTGCGAAGGTGCCGCGCACCATCACTTCATGATTGCCGCGGCGCGCGCCGTAAGAATTGAACTCATGCGGCTTAACGCCATTGGCGACCAAATATTTTCCGGCAGGGGTATCGACGGGAATGGAGCCTGCGGGAGAAATGTGGTCGGTGGTTACGCTGTCGCCGAGAAGCGCGAGCACACGCGCGCCGTGGATATCGGTGAGAGCGGGCGCGGTTTTTGGCATATTTTCGAAGTACGGCGGCAGCTTGATGTAAGTCGATTTGGGGTCCCAGGCGTAGATGTCGCCTTCGGGAACTTGCATCGCTTTCCAGTGCGCGTCGCCTTCAAACACCTGGCTGTATTGCTTTTCGTACATCCCAGTGGTGACGGAAGCGCGAACGGTGCTTTCGATTTCCTGCGGGGTGGGCCAGATGTCGCGCAGGAATACAGGCTTGCCGGCAGTGTCGTTGCCGAGGGACTCGGTGGTCAAATCCAAATCCATGCGGCCAGCCAATGCGTACGCAACGACTAGCGGCGGCGATGCGAGATAATTTGCGCGCACCAGCGGGTGAATTCGTCCTTCGAAGTTGCGATTGCCGCTGAGTACCGCGACGGCCACCATATTGTTGTCTTTTATCGCGGCGCCGATAGCGTCTGGAAGCGGACCGCTGTTGCCGATGCAGGTGGTGCAGCCGTAGCCGACCAGATTAAATTTGAGCTTGTCGAGATATTGCGTGAGGCCGGACGCCGCCAAATAGTCGGTGACCACCTTCGATCCCGGCGCGAGACTGGTTTTCACCCAGGGCTTCACTTGCAAACCACGCTCGACAGCTTTTTTCGCCAGCAGGCCTGCGCCGAGCATCAGCGACGGATTGGAAGTGTTGGTGCAACTGGTGATGGCGGCGATGACTACCGCTCCGCTGGAAAGATCAAACGAATCGCCATTATTTTTTACGGCGGCGTGTTTTGAGATTGCGCCGTCGAGTACCTTCGTGAAAGAGGATTTAGCGTTGCGCAGCGACACGCGATCTTGCGGGCGCTTTGGTCCGGCGACAGTCGGCTCAACGGTGCTCAGGTCCAGCTCCAGCTTGTCGCTGAACGCGGGATCGGGCGTGGAATCGCTGCGGAAGAGCATTTGCTCTTTGCAGTAGGCTTCGACGAGCGCGACTTGTTCGTGCGAGCGTGCAGTAAATTGCAAGTACGAAAGCGTTTCCGCGTCGACGGGAAAGAAGCCCATGGTCGCGCCATATTCCGGCGCCATGTTGGCGATAGTGGCGCGATCTGGAACGCTGAGGCTGGAAAGGCCGGTGCCGTAAAATTCCACAAATTTGCCGACCACTCCTTTTTTGCGCAGCATTTCCGTAACGGTGAGCACCAAATCGGTTGCGGTGGCGCCTTCGCTAAGCTTGCCGTGCAGACGGAAACCAACGACTTCTGGAATCAGCATCGAAGACGGCTGGCCGAGCATGGCTGCTTCCGCTTCAATTCCGCCAACGCCCCAGCCAAAAACGCCAAGCGCATTCACCATGGTGGTGTGCGAATCGGTGCCAACGACGGAATCGGGATACGCTTCAAATTTATTGCCAAAAGGCATCGCGCAAACGACGCGCGCGAGATATTCGAGATTCACCTGATGACAGATGCCGGTGTCCGGCGGAACGACCTTAAAATTTTGGAATGCAGTCTGGCCCCAGCGTAAAAATTCGTAGCGTTCGACGTTGCGCTGAAATTCCAGTTCGGCGTTGAGGCCGAACGCGTTTCCGTTGCCAAAACTGTCCACTTGCACGGAGTGATCGATCACCAGTTCGGCAGGGAACAGCGGATTAATTCGTTTCGGATTGCCGCCCATGCGCTTCACAGCTTCGCGCATGGTGGCCAAATCGACGATAGCGGGCACGCCGGTAAAATCTTGCAGCAGCACGCGCGCCGGCATGAACGCGATTTCTTTTTGCGGAGTGCCGGGTGTCCATCCTCCCAGCGTGCGAATGTCGGTGGCGCGCACGAAGCGGCCATCTTCGCAGCGCAATAAATTTTCCAGTAGAATACGCAAAGAGAACGGCAGCGTCGCCAGATTGGTGGCGCCTTGCTTTTCGAGGACTTCCAGGCGGTGAATTTGAAACGCTTGCGCGCCAACATTGAGCGTGTCGCGCGTACCAAAAGAATTTCCCGCGGAAATGGCCATTCTGAACGATCCTTTCGCAAACCCGAGCAGACTTCTATAATAACTGAAAACGATTGAGAGCGGCACGCGGCTATACTGTTAGATGCATGAATATTGTTCTGATTTCGACGTATGAATTAGGCCGCCAACCGTTTGGAGTGGTGTCGCCGGCAGCGTGGTTGCGCAAGCGCGGACACAGCGTTGCGTGCTTTGATCTTACCCGGCAAGCGCTTGAGCCCGCGGCAATACGCGATGCGCGGCTGATTGCCATTTATCTTCCGATGCACACGGCGACGCGTCTTGCGGCGCAGCTGATTCCGACGCTTCTCGTGGATAACCCGAACGCGCACATTTGTTGTTACGGTTTGTACGCGCCGATGAACGGCGATTATTTGCGAACGCTAGGCGTCGGCACAATTTTGGGCGGGGAATTTGAATCTGGCCTGGCGCATCTGGCGGAACGACTCGACAACGCGGAGAAATCCTTTGCCGCCGGGCCACAACCGCAATCTGAGCCACTCGTTTCGCTGGAGCGATTGGCGTTTGAAGTTCCGGACCGCTCCGGCATGCCGCCGCTGGCGAAGTATGCGAACTTGGTTTTGCCCGGAGGCGGCTATCGCGTCGTCGGCTCCACGGAAGCCAGCCGCGGATGCAAGCATCTTTGCCGGCACTGCCCGATTGTGCCGGTGTACAAAGGCGTGTTTCGCATCGTGGACCGCGCTGTAGTGCTGGAGGATGTGCGTCAACAAGTGGCTGCCGGCGCGCAGCACATTTCTTTCGGCGATCCCGATTTTTTCAATGGCATCCGCCACGCGATGGATTTGGCCGAAGAGTTTCACCGCGAATTTCCCGGCGTAACCTATGACGCCACCATCAAGATCGAGCATCTGCGCAAATATGAGCAGCACTTGCCGCGGCTGCGCGATACCGGATGCCTGTTCGTAATCAGTGCTGTCGAGTCGGTTGACGACAAAACGTTGTCGCTGCTCGACAAGGGCCACACCCGCGAAGATTTTCTGCACGTTCTCGGCGTATTCCGTTCGCTCGGCATGACGCTGCATCCAACTTTTCTGCCGTTTACGCCGTGGACCACGATGGAAGACTATCTCGATTTGCTGCACGTCGTCGCGGAGGAAAGCATCATTGAAAATGTCGCGCCAATCCAGTTGGGAATTCGCTTGCTGATTCCCGAAGGGTCGCGGCTGCTGGAATTGCCGGAATTCCGCCAGCAAGTCAGCGATTTCGATTCAGAGTCTCTAGTTTATCCGTGGAAAAATTCCGATTCACGGCTGGATTTGCTTAGCGAAAAGGTGCAAGACATCGCTGCGGACTCCGATCGCAAAAAGCAATCTCGTCCGGTCGCATTCGAGCGTATCTGGAAAGCGGCGCACGAAATCGCCGGCATATCCACGCCTGCCATACCAAAAACATCGCATGAGTCGCGCCCGGTGCCGTTTCTCAGCGAGCCGTGGTACTGCTGCGCCGAGCCGACACGGGAGCAGTTGGTCTCGATTGGCGCGAAAAAATCTTCGGTCGCGGAGCCGCTGGCGACCGCGGACGGTTTCGTGTGAGCGAACGAACGACTCGTCATGCCTGACAATAACGCTGCCACGCGAAAACGTCTTCTGCTCTTCGCCAATAAACTTGGCTATCAAACGCGCAGCTTTGACGAGGTTGCACAGAAACTCGGCGTCGAGCTTTTTTTCGTCACCGATCGCTGCCATCAGTTGGATGATCCGTGGGGCGACCGCGCGATCGCCGTCCATTTTGAAACGCCGGACGCTGCCGCGCACATCGTCCTCGAAACTGTTCGCGAACGCATGCATGTCGACGGCATTCTCGCCGTCGGCGATCGCCCGGCGGTCACCGCTGCTTACGTCGCTCGTGGACTGGGAATCGCCCACAATCATCCCGCCGTCGTTGAAGCCTGCCGCAGCAAACTGCGCATGCGGGAAATATTCCGCGACGCTGGATTAAATGTGCCGTGGTTTCGCAGTGTCGCGTTGCATCCTGCGCCGGAACCGGCGCTTCTGGGCATTTCTTATCCGTGCGTATTGAAGCCGCTGTCACTTTCGGCCAGCCAGGGAGTGGTGCGCGCCAATCACCGCGAAGAATTTCTGTTTGCGATCAACACTGTTCGCCGCGTGCTGGAATCTCCGGAAGTCCTCGCCAGCCGCGAGCCAAATCTGGACCACATTTTGGTTGAAGGCTACATCCCGGGAAGAGAAGTGGCCGTCGAGGGACTCATCACTGCCGGCGAAATTCGCCTGCTGGCAATTTTCGATAAGCCAGATCCACTCGAAGGCCCTTATTTTGAGGAGACGATTTACGTCACGCCGTCGCGCTTGCCCGAGTCGCAACAGCGGGCGATTGAGAATTGTGCGCGCGATGCGGTTCGAGCCGTCGGCTTGTCGCACGGTCCGTTCCACGCGGAGTTTCGCGTTAACGAAGCAGGCGTCTGGCCGATCGAAATCGCGCCACGACCCATCGGCGGCCTATGCGCTCGCGCACTTCGCTTTGACTTGGCTGGAGCTGCGGATCCTATCAGTCTGGAAGAATTGTTGCTGCGCCACTCGTTGGAATTGCCCGGGCACGATTCCGTTCGTGAAAAACTCGCCGCTGGCGTGATGATGATTCCCGTGCCGAAAAGTGGAGTGCTCGAACAAATCGAAGGCGAAGACGCCGCGCGCGCGACGCCTCACGTCACCGACCTGGTGATCAGCGGACGGCTGCACGATTTCATTGCCGCGTGGCCGGAAGGCGCCAGCTACCTGGGATTCATTTTTGCCAGAGCGGAAAGCGCGGAAAAAGTTGAAGCAGCTTTGCGAGCGGCGCACGCGAAATTGAAGTTCACGTTGACCGCGCGACTGCCGGTGGAACATCCTGCGACCAAACGCGTTGTTACATAGGTTGGATTGGCAAGTCTGGAGTGCGGCGACTCGCCGCCGCAAGGTTTTCCAAACTACCGCGAGACCAGTGCGCGGTAACTAACCTTTAGCCTTCGGCGGTGCATAACCTTCCGGCAATTTCGCTCCTGCGCCAAAGAAAAACTGATCCATCTGCTCTTCCATAATTTTCTGCGAATTCGGATCCAGCGGATTCAGCCGGTATTCGTTCATCACCATTTTGGAATGCTCAATCCACAATTTCCACGCGTCTTTCGACACATTTTCGTATACCCGCTGGCCCAACTCGCCGCGCCACGGCACCCGGTCCAATCCCGGCATCAGCTTGCCGAACTTCACGCATTGCACCATCCTGGCGCCCGGAGTCACAGGCGTGCTCTGCGGCGGCTCGGGATTGCACGAATCATTTGCCATTACGATCTCCCCAATCTGTTCTTTTGACGATACCGCAAGCTCGCAGAAATTCATAGCTCGCGTAGCCGTTGCAAAAAGTTCGATGCCAAAGGTCGCAGTCGTTTTACGAACCGCTCGCATGCACGCGCACAATGTCAGCGCCTACCGCTTGCAGCTTTTCCACGATTCCCTCATACCCGCGGTCGATGTGATACACACGCTCAATGGTGGTTTCGCCGCTGGCTACCAGACCGGCCAGCACCAGCCCGGCGCTAGCGCGCAAATCCGATGCTTGCACTGTTGAGCCGGAAAGCTCCGTGGGGCCGCGCACCACCGCCGTGCGTCCATCAATGGAAATGTGCGCGCCCATGCGCACGATTTCGCTGGCATGCAAATAACGATTCTCAAAAATTGTTTCCGTGATTACGGACGCGCCTTCGGCCTGCGTGGCCAGCGCCATGTACTGGGCCTGCATGTCGGTCGCAAACCCCGGATATTCCTCGGTGGTCATGTCAGATGCGGCCAGCTTCGTTGCACCGCGCACACGCAGCGTACATTTGTTTATCGTTTCAATCGGCACTCCCGCAGCTTGCAGTTTCGCAATCAGCGATCCCAAATGTTCTGGTGCGCAATGCGTAATCGTCAAATCACCGCCGGTGATCGCTCCCGCAATCAAGAATGTTCCCGCTTCGATGCGATCCGGAATCACCCTATGTTCCGTGCCGTGCAGTTCCGAGACGCCTTGTACCCGCAGCGTCGACGTTCCATCTCCAGAAATGTGCGCGCCCATTTTTCGCAGCATCGTTATCAAGTCCGTGATCTCCGGTTCGCGCGCCACATTTTCCAAAATCGTTTCGCCATCGGCCAGCGTGGCTGCCATCAAAATATTTTCTGTGCCGGTCACGGTGATTTTCTCGAATGCAATCCGCGCGCCTCGCAGCCGGTTTTTCACACGCGCTTCGATGTATCCGTGCGAAGTCGTAATCTCCACGCCCATTTTTTCCAGCGCGGAGAGATGTAAATCGATGGGCCGTGCTCCAATCGCGCACCCTCCTGGCAGCGAAACGCGGGCCAGTCCTTTACGCGCAATCAGCGGGCCGAGCGTCAAAATTGACGCCCGCATCGTTTTCACCAGTTCGTAAGGAGCCTCTGCATGATTCAGAGTCGGCGCTTCGATTACATAGTCGCTGGCTGGGAATTCGGTCACGGAAACTTTCGCGTCCATGAAGGCCAGCAGCTTGCTCATCGTGGTGAGGTCGCGCACTTTGGGAATGTTGTGCAGCGTTACCGGCTCGGCGGTGAGCAGCGCCGCGGCCATTGCCGGCAGAGCGGAGTTCTTGGCACCGCTGATTGCCACGGTGCCGCGCAGCGCTTTACCGCCTCGAATTAAAAATTTATCCATGCATTCTCTCGCAAGTTTTCTTCGGTAAGCGGCAAGCTGCAGCCTGTCCCGCTTTTTTCGTTTTGCAAATTCATCGTTCGAACTTTGTCGTTTGGTATTATTCCGCCAGTGCCCTCCGTAAATTTCCCTGTGCCGCATGGATTCGCCTCTTCGCTTCGCTCGCGCTGGACTGCGTTTTCAACATCACCAGCGCCGCACGCAGATTGTGTCTCGTCTGACGCAGCGCTTGTTCCGCTTCAGACACACTTCGCCCGCTCGCTTGCGCCGCAATTTGTACGGTGCGCCGAGAAAGCTTTTTGTTTGTTAGCGCCACATCGATCATCAAGTTTTCATACACATGACCGAGCCGCGCCATCGCTGCTGTACTCAGCATGTTCAGCACCATTTTTTGCGCTGTCCCGGCTTTCAGCCGCGTCGAGCCGGTGAGCACTTCCGGCCCCACGTCCGGCGCAATCACGATTTTCGCTAGTCGCGTCACGGCCGACCTCCGATTCACGGTAATCGCCACGGTCATTGCTCCGCGCTTCCGCGCAAACTTCAGCGCGCCCAAAACGTACGGCGTCGAGCCACTCGCGGTGACTGCCGCCACCACGTCGCGGCTTGTCAGTTTCGCCGCGCGCAAGTCGCGCTCGCCATTCCGCGCAGAATCTTCCGCGCCTTCCACCGCGTCTGTAATCGCGCGCCGTCCTCCCGCGATCAATGCCTGCACCTGAGCCGGCGAAATTCCAAATGTCGGCGGACATTCCGCCGCATCCAGCACTGCCATCCTGCCGCTCGACCCCGCTCCCACATAAATCAATCGTCCGCCTCGGCCAATCCCGCGTACGGTCGCATCGACGGCTCGCGCAATCGCTGGAATCTCGCGCCGCACCGCCGCCGCAATTTTGCCATCCTCGCGATTCATCAACCGCACAATTTCCAGCGCCGCCATCCGATCTAAATGTCGCGAAGCGGTATTTCGCCGCTCCATTCCGCCTTGCTCTTTGCGCGCCGATTTCACTCTTGCATTATAGCTGTGCAACGGCGCTCGCTGAGTTTTGCCGGCCTCTTTATGTGCCGGTTTTGCACGTGGGCTTCGTATGGCTTCATCTGGGCTGCGCGAATCCGACCCCTAGCGCTGCTTCCACAAACAACAACTCACCCGGAACCAACTTCTTCCTCAGCACATAAAATCGGCTATGTTAGAGAAGACCCTATGTCCATCGACGTCCTAAAAAAACTCTTCGAGCAGCGCTTCGGCCGGCCGCCCGCACAAGTTCTGCCGCTGCAGGGCGATTTGGGCGCCTCGGGACGAAAAATCATTCGCTTTTCCGCCGAAGAGATCAGCGCGATCGGCGTCCTTTACAATGTCCGGGAAGAAAACGTCGCCTTCCTCGAATTCTCCAAACATTTTCGCCGTCATGGCCTGTCTGTGCCAGAAATCTACGGCGAAGACCTGGCCCACGGCGCTTACCTCGAAGAAGATCTTGGAGACACCACACTCTACGAACTTCTCTCGGAGAATCGTTCCGCTGGCGAAATCGCTCCGCAAGTAATCGAAGCTTACCGCAAAGTTGTCGGTATTCTTCCGCGCTTTCAAGTGGAAGCTGGGCGCGATCTCGATTATTCCGTCTGCTATCCTCGCGCCAGCTTTGACCGCCAATCTATCACCTGGGATCTGAACTATTTCAAATATTATTTCCTGCGCTTGGCTGGCGTGCCGTTCAACGAACAAGCGCTTGAAGACGACTTTACGCGCCTCACCGATTGTCTGCTAGCCGCACCGCGCGATTATTTTCTCTATCGAGACTTTCAATCGCGCAACATCATGATGCGTAATGGCTATCCCTATTTCGTCGATTACCAGGGTGGCCGCAAAGGCGCCCTGCAGTATGACATCGCCTCTCTGTTGTTCGACGCCAAAGCCGACCTGCCGCCCGACCTTCGTCAGCAACTGCTTGATCACTACCTACAAGCTCTCGCCGGTTTCATTTCACTCGATCGCGAAGCGTTCCTCCGCTATTACTACGCTTACGTCTACGTCCGCGTCATGCAAGCTCTCGGCGCTTACGGTTTCCGCGGCTTCTACGAACGCAAACCGCATTTCCTGCAAAGCGTTCCGTACGCGTTAAAGAATATTCGCTGGCTGCTGCACAACGCCAGGCTTCCCATCGAGCTGGCCGCGCTAATGACTTCGTTTCAGTCCATGCTCGCATCCGAAAAATTGTCCGCACTCTCCATGTCAATGGAACACGCTGCCACAGCCGCCGCTACGAATATCGTCGCGCCGACCGGTGCCGAAAATCTCATCGTCAGAATCTTTAGCTTCTCGTTTCACCGTGATTTTCCAGCTGACCCGTCCGGCAACAGCGGCGGTTTCGTTTTTGACGCACGCAGCTTGCCCAATCCCGGCCGCGAAGAACGCTTCAAATCCCTAACCGGTAAAGACGCACCGGTGATCGAATATTTAGATCGGCAGGAAAGTGTTCATCAATTCCGCGCGCACGCCTTTGCGCTTGTGGATTCCAGCGTCGCCGCGTATCAAAAGCGCGGTTTCAAAAATTTAATGGTCTCTTTCGGATGCACCGGCGGGCAACATCGCTCCGTCTACTTCGCCGAGCAATTGGCCAAACATCTCCGCAATCGTCCCAACATCAAAATCATCTTGTGCCATATCGAACAAGAAAAACTCGCCAAATGATCAGCGCCAGCGAATTCCTTCGGAAAGGAGGCTCCGGACATCCATGAAAGCCATGATCCTCGCCGCGGGACTCGGCACCCGCCTCCGCCCGCTAACCGACACTCGTCCCAAAGCGCTGGTCGAAGCCGCGGGGCGGACGCTCCTCGAAATCACCATCGCTCGCCTGCGCACCTTCGGCGTCACCGAAGTCATCGTCAACGTCCATCACTTCGCGGACATGGTCGTCGACTATCTCAAATCCAAAAATAATTTTGGTATACGTGTCGAAATCTCGCGCGAAGAAATCCTGCTGGACACCGGTGGCGGATTGAAGCAAGCCGCTTTGTTTTTTCAGGAGCGATCCGCGCCTGCCAATGAACCTTTCATCCTCCACAACGTAGACATCATCAGCACCATTGACCTCAGATCGATGCTCCAAGCTCACCAAACCAGCCACGCCCTGGCCACCTTGGCTGTGCAAACTCGCGAGTCCTCCCGCCAGCTTCTCTTCGACAAAAATCTCCAATTATCCGGCCGCATCAACGGCCGCAACGCCGCCCCCGAACTCGTTCGCCAGGCCGTCGCTTCAGCCCCTGAAATGTCCACCCTCACGCCCCTAGCCTTCTCCGGCATCCACATAATTTCCCCCCGCCTCCTCCCCATGCTCACCGAAACCGGCGTCTTCTCCATCATTCCCGCCTATCTCCGCCTGGCCGCGCAAAACCAATCCATCCACGCCTTCCGCGCAGACCGATACCACTGGCGCGACCTCGGCCGTCCCCAAGATCTGGCACAAGCCGCCCAAGACTTCGAGAAAAAGGTCCTGTCCTAGCGCATCTTGCTGATAAGCGCTACCCTGCTCTGTCCTTGTATCTCGCACCAAACTGGTGCATATTGGTGCTATGAGCCAATCTAGCAAAACCGTCCGTCAAAGCGTCAGCCTCCCCAGCAACATTGCGGCCCAAGTCCGTCGCCTGGCCAAAAGTCGCCGCCTCAGCTCCAACCGCATGCTCGTGGAACTTATTGAAAATGGCATCGAAGCAGAAAAGCGCAAACAGCAGGAATTTGTTGAGCTAGCAGAACGCTTTCGCAACACGGAAGATCCGAAAGAAGCAACCCGTCTTGGCGACCAATTGGGCCGAATGATTTTTGGCGCTTGATGCCTCAACTGGACCACTGGGACCAGCTGCCTGCCAACGTTCGCCAGCATTTGGTTGAGCGCATGCGCGATCGGGCAATAAGTATTTCTGACCTAAACCAACTCCGTCTCTGGATTGATGCCACGCCGGAGGTCCCGGAAGGCGATTGGTACAAGGATTTCGGTTCTTTCAAAATCTGTGGCCGCGGTTCAATTCCAAAAACATTTTTGACTTCCCGTCAACTAGCCAAAGGCCAAGCTCTCTAGCCGCGAGAGAAGCCTCTTCATTTCTTTGGCGATTCGGCTGCAGCCCCAAATCCCAGCGCTCCCATCACCGCATCATGCAAAGCCGGACGCACCTGCTGAATCTTCGTATTCTCCCGCGTAGGATTCACTCGATTCGTCAGCAGCACCACAAAAACCTGCCGCTCCGGATCAATCCAGATCGACGTCCCCGTAAATCCGGTGTGCCCAAAACTCCGCGCCGAAAAATAATGTCCGCTCGTTCCGCCTTCCGTAGGTGCCGCCCATCCCAAAGTCCGCCCGCCGCCGCCGATTTCCTGCACGCTCGTAAATTGCGTCACCGTCGCGCGCCGCAAAATTCGTCGATGCGCATACGTTCCGCCGTTCAGCAGCATCTGGCAAAACGCCGCCAAATCTCCCGCCGTGCTAAACAATCCTGCATGTCCGGAAATTCCGCCCATCGCAAACGCATTTTCGTCGTGTACTTCTCCCTGCACCAATCGTTTGCGATACCCGGCGTCCATCTCCGTCGGCGCAATCCCCGGCCACAATTTTTTCCCCGGACGAAACATCGTCTCGCTCATCCCGAGCTGCGAAAAAATATACGTCTTCGCCAAATCCTCCAACCTTCGTCCAGTCAATCGCTCGATAATTTCCGATAGCAAAATTATTCCCAAGTCGGAGTACACTTCCTTCGTTCCCGGCTCGTACTCCAGCGGCTCCGCAAAAATTCTCCGCAAAGTTTCTTCCTTGCTCGTCGAACCTTTACTCTCCGCCGTCGTCCGCCAATATTCCTTGAACGCCGGCAGCCCCGACGTATGCGTCAGCAAATTTCTCACCGTCACGCGATGCCGCCACTCCGGCTGAGGACCCGCCGCCCACTCCGGCAAATATCGTTCCACCCGCGCATCCAAATCCAGCGACGCCGCAAAATCTCCCTCCGCCAATTTCGCCGCCAGCGTCGTTGTCACCACCACTTTCGTCAGCGAGGCCACGTCATACATCGTTCGCAAATTTACCGCCGGAGCTTTCGCGTCGTAACTCAGCTTCCCAAACGCATGGAGCGCCACCGCTCCGCGATAACCCACCGCCAGCGTCGCTCCCGGAAACGCCTTGTCCGCGACCGCTTTTTCGATCACCGCAAACGCCGGCCGCAGTTGCGCCTCGCCCCGAATATCCATCGGCTGAATCGTCATCGGATTCGCCGCTACTTCCATCCCAAATCCCGCCCGCAAATTCGCTCCCGGCACTGTCACCGGTAAATGTCCGCGCACCGAAATCTCGCCAAACAACGCGCGTGCCACGGAAATCTGCGCCACATCGCTGATCCCAAACGCCGCCAGCCAGGTCTCCGCCTGCGGAAATCGCTCAATCAAATAAGGACTTCCAAATCCCAGCGCCACCACTGGTTTGCCCGTCTTAAAAAGTTGCTCCGCCAACGCCACTTGTTCCGCCGGAATTTCAATATCGCCCTTGCCGTTGCTCACCCGCACAAACAAAGCCAAAATCGCCACATCGTAACTATCCGCCGCCGGCAATTTCAGCAGATGCGCTTTCACAAATCGCGTGTCCGCGCGCAATGTCGTCACCGCATCAAATCGCCCGCGCAACTCTCGCTCCAAATCCTCGCCGGGATACGGCTCCGGGTCCGCATAAAACGCCAGCAGCAGCGCGCGACTCTTCTTCGTTCCATCCAGCGGCAAGCGATGCACCGTATCGCGCAGCAGCGTCACTCCACGATCGGAAATTTCCTGCGCCACGCCCAGTGCCGCCACGCTCGCAAATTTCGCATTCAGCGCATTTACATCCACCAATCGATTTTTGCTCAGCCCCAGTTTCGCCTTCGCTTCCAAAATTCTCCGCACAGAAACATCCAGCCGCTCTCGCGAAATTCGTCCCGACTTCACCGCCGCCTGCAATCCTTCAAACGCCGCATCCGGCACCGGCGGCATCAACAAAACGTCCGCGCCCGCCAAAAATGCGCGCACCGCCGCCTCGCCCGGCGCGTAACGCGTCGTGATTCCGCCCATGTCCATCGCGTCCGTAACCACGATCCCGCCAAATCCCATTTCATCGCGCAACAATCCCGTCAAAATAGCTGGCGAAAGCGTCGCGGGAATCTCCGCATCCGCTTCCAGCGCCGGTATCGACAAATGTCCAGACATCACGCTTCCCGCTCCCGCCGCAATCGCCGCGCGAAAGGGAACTAGCTCCAATTTTTCAATTCTTTCCCTGCTCGCCTTCACCGTTGGCAAATCGATGTGCGAATCGCTCGCCGTATCTCCATGCCCCGGAAAATGTTTTGCCGTCGCCAGCCCGCCGTTTTCCTGTACTCCGCGCACAAACGCCGCCACAAACTCCGCCACTCGCGCCGGATCCTCTCCAAACGACCGCGTATTGATGATCGGATTTCCCGGATTGTTATTCACATCCGCGTCTGGCGCATAAATCCATTGAATTCCCACCGCACGCGATTCCATCGCCGTAATTTTTCCCATCGTGTACGCGTCTTGCGGATTTCCCGCGGCCGCCAGCGCCATCGCCGTTGGAAACGACGTCCCTTCATCCAACCGCATCGCCGCTCCGCGTTCCACGTCCGCGCCAATCAGCAGCGGCAATTTCGATTGCGTCTGCAGTTGATTCGTCAAAACCGCCGTCGGATACGCCTGACTTTTCTCAATCCCCAGTGGCGTCGCTCGCGTCACATTGATAAATCCGCCCACGTGCAGATCTTTCACGTCATGCATCATCTGCGCGTACGCCGCCGAATCCGTCGCCGTAAATACTCCGTGATACGTGGCAAACAAAAGCTGCCCAATTTTTTCGTCCACGCTCATTTTTCGCAAAGTGGCGTCCACCCACTGCTTTTCGGCGGCGGATACTTTGCGCAACGCGGATTCCTTATTTTGTTTTGCGCTCGCGGCGGGTGTCTTTCCCGAAGACGTCCGATTCTGACTGCGTACGGTGTGGGCCATGGAAGCGATAATCGCGATGGAAAAAATCAGCCAGACGCCAGCGCTGCGCCCTTTCATCTGCAAGAATTCCCCCGGTCACACGCCGGACACTGAGTTTGTATATAGCACACGCTCTTCACCCGAACAACGCAACTCCCCGCGCAACGTTCCACAATATAGTACTGCGGCCCACGGGCCACGGAGGATGAGGGCCCCAGCCATGAGCCGCTTGCGTGCAATTCGGCGTTTGCTTTTCCCGCTGCCAACACTCGCAGTAATCTTCGCCCTAATTTTCGCCGCTCACGCCACCGCCGCACATCCCGTCTCCCACGCCACTGCCGCAAAAAAACATTCCAGCCATGCCGCTCGCGTGCAAACCGGCCTCGACGTTCTCGAATCGCAAAAGTTCGCGCCACTCCGCGGCAAACACGTCGGCCTCATCACCAATCACACTGGCCTCGACTCCGACGGCCGCAGCATCGTCGACCTGCTCACTAAAGCTCCCGGCCTTCACCTCATCGCGCTCTTCAGTCCCGAACACGGCCTCGCCGGACGCAACGACGAAAAACTCGCGTCCTCGCACGATCCCGCCACTGGCCTTCCCGTCTACAGCCTCTATGGCGACACGCGCCGCCCCACTGACGAAATGCTCGCCGGTGTCGACACTCTCGTCTTCGATGTGCAAGACGCTGGCGTCCGCTTTTACACCTACACCACCACCTTGGCCTATTGCATGGAGGAAGCTGCTAAGCGCCACATCGCTTTCTACGTTCTCGATCGTCCCAATCCGCTCGGCGGAGAAATTGTCGAAGGCCCGGTTCTCGATCCCGGCAAAACTTCCTTCACCGCTTATTTCCCGCTGCCAGTTCGTTACGGCCTCACCATCGGTGAACTCGCCCAATTCTTCAACGCGGAAAATCATATCGAGTGCGATCTCCACGTCGTCGCCATGAAAAATTGGCATCGCAATTATTTTTTCGAAAGCACTGGCATCAAATGGATTCCTCCCTCGCCCGCGCTTCGCACTCTGAAAGGTTCCATCCTCTATCCCGGTTTGGAAATTCTGCAAAACGCCGGCGTCTCCGTAGGCCGCGGCACGGAAACCCCCTTCGAAGAATTCGGCGCTCCCTGGATCGACGGCGCCGCCGTCGCCTCCGCGCTAAACGACCGCCATCTTCCCGGCCTGCATTTCACCAATCAGCCGTTCATCCCCGTCAGCGGACTTTATTCCGGCCAACGCTGCGGCGGCGTAGCCATTCGTATCACCGACCGCCAGACCGTCCGCTCCATGCGCGCCGGCATCGAAATCGCCACCATCCTTAAATCCCTCTACCCGCAAAATTTCGCCCCCGCCAAACTCCTTCTCCTCGTCGGCAACGACGAAACCATCCTCCAACTCCAGCAATCCACCCCACCCAACGAAATCCTCGCCAACTGGTCCCCCAACGTCGAAGCCTTCGACCACCTCCGCCGCAAATACTTCCTGTACAAATAAATATCCATCCACGCACCACGAGGCATCTCCACATCCATCTGATGTTGGCGATGCTGCTGTTCGCCGCTGTAGGGGCACGATAAATCGTGCCCATCCGGTGCGCCGCGCACCGGACTGCTTTCTGCCGCCATGCCTACCAACTTGATTTCGTCTTCGCGAAAACTTACCGTACCGACGCCCCATCAGCCCGAAGAATCTCAGCTCAAAAATTAACGGCCAATCCCGCCTCCATACCCCATGCTAAAATCTCCCACATGCGCGTAGTCTCTCTCCTACCCTCCGCCACGGAAATCCTCTTCGCCCTCGGCCTAAACCACGAAATCGTCGGCATCAGCCACGAATGCGATTTCCCTCCGCAAGCCCGCGCGCGCCGCGTGGTAATCCAATCCCGCATTCCGCACGACGCCACTCCGCTCGAAATCGACACCCAAGTCCGCGAATACGTAAAACGCGGAGAAAGCCTCTACGCCGTCGACGCGCAAGCTCTCGAAGAACTCAACCCAGATTTAATCGTCACTCAGGATTTGTGCCACGTCTGCGCCGCATCGCCGGACGATTTGGCCACCGCGATCTCTCGCTTCCGGCAAGCGCCAGAAGTTCTCTGTCTGAATCCGCAAAACTTGGAAGGGGTTTGGAGCGACATAAAAAAAGTAGGCGAAAAGACGCACAGCGGAAAAAACGCCGAAGCGCTAATCGCAAAAATTAAGACGCACCTGAACGAAATCGCAACCGCCGTGAATCACCAACTCAAATCGGGAGCCGTTCGTCCCAAAGTAGCGTTCCTAGAATGGCTGCAACCCTTCTACGTAGGCGGCCACTGGATTCCAGAAATGCTAGCCTTGGCTGGAGCTGAAGACCTCTTCGGCAAACCCGCCCAACCCACTTTCCGCGTCACCGAAGAACAAATCATCGCCGCTGCCCCAGAAATAATTCTGATCTCTCCCTGCGGCTACACCGCCCAACAAGCCCTCCAGGAATATTTGGCAATGCCCCATTCCACCGAATGGAACGCCATCCCAGCCGTCCGCCAAAATCGCGTCTACGCCCTCGAAGCCAACAGTTATTTTTCCCGCCCCGGCCCCCGCCTAGACACCGGCGTCGAAATCTTGGCGAAACTCGCCCACCCCGCTATCACCGCCTCAACCGAAGCCCAATCCGCCATCCTCCCGATTGCCAATGTAGCCACTCAAAACCAAGCCGTAACCGCCAAACCCTGATTCGCGTTCAGCCTGTCTTCGTTCTTCCGCGATTTTTCCGACCGGCTGCCGCATCCTTTGCGCCGTTGTTTCACGCAAAGGGTGCGGGTTTAGAGTCAACTGAACAACAAAATTTCGCGTCGCCCTACGCTTCCGCCGTCCGCTTGTTTCTACCGTTCCACATTTTGTAAAAGGGCAATCCCACCAAAATCAGCAGAAACCCAATTGACGATCTCCCCGGCCGCTGCCACCAAATATTCAGCGTCAATGCCAGCGCCCCCGCCACAAAGAGTCCCGGCACCCACGGATATCCCCAGCAACGATACGGCCGCGGCATTTCCGGCTCCGTCCGTCGCAATCGAAACAACGCCACTACCGCGAATCCATAAAAAATCCACGTCGCAAAAATAAATAAATTGGTCAGCTCTTCAAACGTTCCAGAAAGCGCCATCACACTCGCCAGCACCCCCTGAAAAATCAACGCCTTTGCCGGAGTGCGATACTTCGCATGAATTCCATCCGCCACGCGAAAGAAAATTCCATCTCGGGCCATCGCATACGGCACTCGCGCTCCGCTCAAAACCGAAGAGTTCATCGACCCCAGCGCCGAAATCGCCATCGCCAGCGTGATCCACGCCGCCGCCCCGCGCCCCGCCACGTGTTCCACCACGTCCGAACCGATATGCGCAGACGCCGCCACGCTGGCAAACGGCAGCACCTTCAAACACGCCGCGCTGAATACCAGATAAATCAATCCCACTAACGCCACGCCGCCAATCAACGCTCGCGGAAAATTCTTTTGTGGATTCACAATTTCCGATCCCACCAGATTCAAATCTTCCCAACCGTCATACGCCCACAGCGCCGCCGCCAGCGCCGCCAAGAATGCGCTCAGCACTCCCCCCGTTAAAGCCGCGGGCCACATCGGGTCCGGCGTGTGGGGCGCAACCGTCGGCGAAAAAAAAGCCACCCCAATCACCAGCACTACTGAAAATATCTTGATCGCCGTCAAAAAGACCTGCACCGCGCCGCCCAGGCGCACGCCCAAATAATTCACGCCAGTCATCAGCGCCAGCCACAAAACGGCCAGCGGCTGCGCCCACGTAAATACAAAATCGTAAGGACGAATCCATCCGCGCAATCCGGGGATGTGCACGGTAAAAATCGGCGCCGCCACAAACGGCAAAAGAAAACTCAAGAATCGCATCATCCCCGCGGCAATCGACGCCAGCGATGATGGCCGCCCTACGATCGAGTGCATCCATCCAAAAAGAAATCCCCACACCGGACCGAATCCGCGCCGCAAATACGCGTACTCGCCGCCCGCTTCCGGAATTGCCGCGCCCAACTCCGCGTAAGAAAGCGCTCCAAACAAAGACAAAATCGCGCCCACAATCCACGCCGCAAAAACCACCGAAACAAAATGTCCTTCCCGCGCCATCTCCGCGGGCTTCAAAAAGATCCCCGTCCCAATCATCGTTCCGACAACAATCGCCGCGGACGCCCACGCGCCCAATCCCCGCACCAACTCCAGCCGCTTTCCTATCACCGGGAATCCTCTGTCATTTCAGTGCTGTTCGGCCACCGCGTTCGAGTCACGTTTGTGTTGTTCGAGCCACGTTTGTAATGTTCGCGTCGCGTTGCCTGAAACTATGTCATCAGCCGAATCGATTGTCACTCTTTCGCAACCAATCCCACCGCCGCAAACAAAACGCAAAAAAATCATCTATTCTTTTCTATGCCCAGCCTTTCCAATTCCACGCCCCCAGCGAAGGAACCGCGTGCCTGATTCGCTCAACGATCGCGAACGCGCCAGTATCGCCACCGGCGAAGAGTTAGCCGCGCTGCTCCATCACCACGCCACCGACGTGCTGCTCGCGCTCCTCGACAATCGCGCGCTCGACGAAACCCAACTCTGCCTCATGCTCGAACGCAAAGATCTTCCCGCAGAAGTTCTCGAAGAAGTTGGCCGCCGCAAACCGCTGCTCAAAAATTATCGCGTGAAGCGCGCGCTCGCATTTCATCCCCGCACTCCGCGTCTTGCCAGCCTTCGCGTCGTTCGCGAACTTTACCTGATGGATCTCGTTCAACTCACGCTCATGCCCGCAACTCCAGCCGAGCTAAAACGCACCGCCGAAGAGCAACTCACCGCGCGCCTGCCGCAACTTCCGCTCGGCCAAAAAACAACTCTGGCGCGCCGAGGTCCCGCGCGCGTGGCCGGCGCGCTGCTCGCCGACAGCAACAATCAGATTGTCGCGGTCGCGCTCGATAATCCCAATCTTACCGAAGCGCAAATCCTGAAAGTTTTGTCGAAAGAAAAACTTCCGGTCGGCGTGGTGCACTCCATCGCGCAACATCGCAAATGGTCGCACATGTACAATGTGCGCCTCGCGCTGGTCCGCCATCCCGGTTCCACGCTTTCCACTATTCTTGCGTACCTGCCCGAACTCACCGTTTCCGATTTGCGCGAACTCGTCGCTCCCGGAATCGTTTCCGAAAATTTGCGCCGCTATCTGCAAGCGGAAATTCAGCGCCGCATGCGCAATTCAGAAAAATCCGCGCAAAAAAACGAAACGTTTGGCGACCTTCCTCCGTCCAAACAATCATAAAACTGCACGCTGGCGAGTTTTGCCAAATGTGACCAACGCAACGCAGCTCGCAAATTTTCATCGCCGTCGCCAGTGGCGGGAACAAAACATTCCCCGCCTCCGTTACACGGCTGTGCCGCCGCAAGCGTATGCTTGATCCATAGGCGGCGAGAACGCCCCGGCGCCGCGGTGCAGCATTCTTGGGAAGGGGTGTCATCGCTTCATGTCCTCCGCGAATCCTCCGTCTCGCCATTCGGAACGCCGCTGGGCTCCGCGTTATTCCTTCCGCGCCGAACTCGAAATCGAGTGGGGCGCGGCCATGCTGCGCGGCAAAATTCGCGACATCAGTTCCAACGGAATGTTTATCGAGTCACCCGATCCGCTGTGGGTTGGCGCGGGATTCACCGCGCGCATCGTTCTCGATCAACCCGTGCAAGTGGACTGTTTTGTGAAACGCGTCGAGCCTGGCCGCGGCATGGGCGTCAGCGTCACGCTGCCGGAAACGCAGCACCAGCAGCGTTATCAAACTCTGCTGAGTTCGCTCACCGAACCATCACTGTAATTTTTGACTTCGACTTCGCATTTTGACTTCGCCTTCAACTTCGACTCCAGTTTTCCCCCAACATCGATTTCAATTTCTTGTGACGCTTTCGTTTCTTCGGCCGCCCTCGTTTTCGCCCGTTCTTGCGGCCAATTGTGCCCCATTTTTCTTGCAAATGCGTTTTGCGTTTTTTCCGCTTCCTCGTTTTATAATGGATTTCTGACTGCCAGCCCGGTCAAAGACGACCATGACCCGATGTCTTGATTGCGGCGCCGAGCGCATTGCCGATCAGTGTCCCGCCTGCGGACTCACTTCCGCCGCGGCCACGCTGATGTTTCGCCGCAAACTCATGTTGCGCACCGCGATTTTTCTGGTCGGCTCGCTGGCCTTTCCTTACGTCAGCCAAATTTATCCGCCGCTTGATCTGGACGCGATGCTGATTTTTTTCGGCATCGTGTTTTTTGCGGTGCTCACCTTGGCCATTATTCTGGAGCGGCGTTCCCGCAACATTCAAGACATTGAAGTTCTGAAGCGCATCTTCAGCGGATTTATTCCGCTGCCCTGGATTCTTTGCGCCACGTTATTTGTAAATGGCCGGCTCGATTCGCAAAAAAATATCGTCTACTATCCGTCCGCGGTGGAGCATCGCTTCAACATGAAAGGCATGGTGCGCGGCAGCCGCCGTTTGCTGGTGCCCTCGTGGCGCGAAGGACATCGCATCGAACGGCTCGCCGTGGACTCCGACGATTTTGACCGTTTTCAAAATGGCGACAAAGTTTCCGTCGGCGTGGAGCCGGGCGCGCTCGGCATTCCATGGTTTTACGGTGTGTACCGGAGATAAACCCGTCTGAAAGTCTGAATGTCGGAAAGTCTGAATGTTCCACCCCATAAATTTTCGTTCCAAAGTGTCCGCAGCGTTTCTTTGCATCAGTACACCGGCTTGCCGTTGATTTGCATCGGCAATTGAATGTCCAAAAAGTGGCCGGTTTTGCCGAAACGAAAACGAATGCGCTCGACTGGGCCGACGTCGCGTACTTTCCACTCGGAGGTTTCGATGGGATCGTGCGGAACGTCCGCGGTGGACCATTCGGCAGTGTCGCCCACTACTTTTACTTTCTCGGGATCGATGTCAAAGACTTCCTGATCCTGCACCTTGATCAGCATGTATCGCTTCCACAAATGCACCAGCAAAACGCCGCGTTTTTCCGAGTGATAAATGTTCCAGGTGCGCGGAGCGTCGTCATTGAAGCGGACGATGGCAAATTGCACGGTCTTCCACGTGGTCTTGTCCGCCGCCGCCCCTCTCGTCGCCGTTGCCGCCGGCGCGAACGCCGCAAGCGCTACGAATAACGCGCTTGCTGCCAGCAGCGTGACGCGAATTGTTTTGCCGATCACAGTTTTACTTCGCTAAAAGACTTGTCCAGCAGGCGCACCGCTTCGTCCACATCAGCTTTGGAAATATTCAGCATCGGGGACAGGCGCAGCACATTGCCATTCAGTCCGCCTTTGCCGATCAGCAGACCGTTTTCGCGCGCGCGTTCCATCACTTGTACCGTGGCTTCGGGAGCCGGCTCTTTCGTCACGCGGTCTTTCACCAATTCCAGCGCCTGCATCAGGCCCATGCCGCGCACGTCACCGATCAGCGGATATTTCCGCTGCAGTTCTTCCAACTTGCCTCGAAAATAATTACCAACGGTGTGCGCGTTTTCCAGCAGATTTTCTTCTTCGATAAAATCGATGGTGGCTTTGGCGGCCACGCTGGTCACCGGATTTCCGCCGAAAGTGGAAATGTTGGAGCCTTGAAAGCTGGCGGCAATTTCCGGCGTGGTCACGGTCAGTCCGATAGGCGAACCGTTGGCCAGCCCTTTGGCGCTGGTGATCATGTCTGGCGTCACTTCCCACTGCTCGATGCCAAACCATTTTTTGCCGGTGCGGCCCCATCCGGTTTGCACTTCGTCGGAAATAAACAGCCCGCCATATTTTTTTACGATTTTGAAAACGATTTTAAAATATTCCTTGGGCGGAGTGATGAAACCTCCCACGCCTTGGATCGGTTCCGCGATAAACGCGGCGATGTGGCCGCTGGTTCCGGTTTGAATCAGATTTTCCACGTCGCCCGCGCAAGCCACTTCGCATTCCGGATATTTCAAGTGCAGCGGGCAGCGATAGCAGTAAGGATTTATGGCGTGAGAAATTCCCACGCTCACCACCCCGGCGCGGCGATATGGCGCGTGCGCGGTCACCGCTTTGGTCAGCGCGGAGCTGCCGGAATACGCGTGGCGCAGCGCCACCACGTCAAAACTTCCGGTAGCCATGCGCGCCAGCAGCAGCGCGGATTCGTTGGCTTCCGTGCCGGAGCTGGTGAAAAAACTTTGCTGCAAATTGCCGGGCGTGATTTGCGCGATTTTTTCCGCCAGCGCCACGATTTGCTCGTTCGGGTAGAGCGTGGAAGTGTGCTGCAGGCGGTTAACCTGCGCGTTGATTTTGCCGGTCACCGCCGGATTGCAGTGGCCCACGGACACGGTAAGGATGCCGCCAAAGAAATCCAGATAGCGGCGGCCTTCCAGATCGTGGATGTATTGCATTTCGCCGCGGTCGGCCACCAGCGGCCGCTGGTAATAGTTGGTCACCGATGGCCACAAATATTTTTTGTGCTTGGCGATCACCTCGTCGCTCCGCGCAGCGGACGATGGCAGTGCGGGCGGTATCGGCTTGGCAGGAGTGGTCACGGGCGAATCCTCACGGGCTCGTTTGTTTGGATGCAAGCGAGTGTAGCGGAAGCGAGGTTTGGAGTCGATGCGGCGCGACAGGCTGCGGATTGGAAAGGTGCGAGACCCCCTACCCCCCTGAAAGAGCAAAAGAGTGCGGAAGTGATTGAAAACATTGAGATGATTTTTCGCGAAGTGTAAAAGAGCGATAGGAGCGTGCACGGGTTGTCGGAAGGGTCTGAGGATAGGGACCCCGCCACCCCGGCAATTTGTAAGGGTGTGATTCCAAAAGGATTGCGCGAAGAGCAGTTTGTAACTGGTGGCAGTAAAGGAGTTACAGCGCAGTGGAAAATGGAAGGAGATTGAAAAGGGAGTGGGTAGTGTCGGGAAAAGGCGTCACTGATTCGAACGATTAGTGGCTTCACGAAGAAGAATAGCATGGGGATATATGAATGTCAATAGTACTCGATAGTACCCAGCCTTCGACTCTTCCACAGGATTAGGCGGTGCTTCCAATTGAGAGGCCATTCAAAGCTGCTACACCGCCGTTAATTTGCCTGCTCACTGTTATTCGCGACGGCGGCGAGGGCCTCCCTGCGGAGTTTTCGCATTTTCAGCCAGGATATCTTCCAGTTGCGGCCCGTCGAATCCCAAATCTGGAATCTCTTCACCGTATCGTTGGCCGGGTAGCAGTTAGCCTCGAGTTCGGTGTATTCGCTGTGGGTGTCACCTTCATTTATAGTCCTCGGTAAACCCCTAGGGATTATGACAAAGCCAGTTTTTCGTTCCACGGGATTTTTGTAGATGCCGCCCCATCCTTGCAAGCGAATCGGGCGTCGCCTGGCATTTACGGCATTCATCACAACAAAGAGTTGCTGTGAGGCGCCATCCACCTCGAGATTTGGTGCGACCGAATACCACTGGCCGCCAGGGACCGCTACGAGCCTTCGTATTTTGACTTCCACCTTGATTTTGGCGCGATCAGTCAAGTCCCTAAATAAATTCCACCCAAGGGCGATACTCGATAGGAATGCACCCCAAATCGCAAGGAATGGTGTGAGCCAGTCCGGGGCCGCAACGGGGGTTGTCATGGATACTCCTTAGCCAAAGAGAGGTTGTGACATCTAATTTTTATCTTTCAGGTTCCTAACTTATCTTTTTCCTGTCACGGGGAGACAAAACTTCGCCGTTAACCCTTGAAAAAGTTATCGCCCTCGTGAGTGGTGATGAAGGTGGTGAAGCCCCCTTGCCCTACATATTGGTTCGGCACGTGCAACCTGATCTCTCCCATAAAATATTTGAGAGTTGCTTCTGCGTCGTGCGCGTCTCGTCCGACCACCATCACACCCTTAAGCTGCGGCAGGTTGAATCTCAACATGTCTAGGAAGTGTGCCTCTTTTGCTTGCCATCCTATGATAAGAATCTTGGATATATAGCGAAGTCTTTCCGCGAGGTATTCCCGGTGAGCTAAAGGGCACTCGAAGTATTGATCCGACTTGGTTTGCACAGGTATTGCTATAGCCGGGAACAACGGCTGTTCAAATCGAAATGCCTCTTGAGGGTTTGTGGCATTCGCGAGCACGAATTTCTCGGATATACGGAAGCGCGCAACTTCGTCGATGATTGCTTGCGGTGACAATCGGGTTGCGCCGGGAAGATCGACGAGCCTGGACCAACCAACAGAGCCGTGCAATTTGAAAAGCTTAAGAGTCGGATGGGAATCGAAATGTTCTTGTGGAGTTCTGCCCTTAAAATCAAAGCTATATAGCGCCCTTTCGAGCAACCCATCGTAGTTGAAGGTAACCAAGCAGATCTCTTCGTTGGTAGTGTTAAATCGCAACGCATCCCTGATTAGGGGAGCGAAGTTTGTCACCCCGTTGGTTTGCGCACTCCATTCCTCAGTGATTTTGCTAAAAAGTTCGCAAAGATAGAACCGCACAGAAGCCAACTCGCGTTTCGTCTCCGTGTTGTTGCTGCTTTCCTCCTGAAAAGATTCGAGCATTTGTTCGACGGTCCTACCGTCCGACGGTTCTCGCAGATAAGGGAGTATGTGGGCCAGTTTTGGGTATCGGCTAACGATCAGTCCGATTTCGTGATGGCGGTCAAGGAAGAGATCTTTTGCGAGGGGAGGTCTCCATGGTCCGCCGTCGTACGGTGGTAAAGCAGGAGTTCCAAAATTTGCATGTCCACCGCCCGTCGGATTAGCTGGGCGGTAAGCGGCAGCCGAATCATAAGATGCCCCGGCACCCAGGATGATCATGAGCATTGCGGTAGTATATCCAATTAATTTATTAACGTGAGAACACAGCCATTGAAATTCCTCGCCTACCCGGCCCCAGCGGACCGATAACTCCGAAATTCAAAAGCCCGGTGCTGCGAAATCGGGGACATGGAACGAAAAACCCCATGTGCAACGGCGGCCCATGGGGCACCCTAAGGCAACGGCGCGCACCGCCAGGAATGGCGGTGCCACCAGAGACCATTCGCAGAACGATGGATTTTGGAGAGGTGGTGGCTAGTCGTTGATGCCCATTTGGGTTAGGAAGTAGGCGTAGTCGAAGGCGGATTCGTGGAGGCGGTCGTAGCGGCCGGAAGCGCCGCCGTGGCCCGCGGGATTCATATTGGTTTTGAGGATCAGGGTGTTGTGGTCGGTGCGGAGGGCGCGCATCTTGGCGACGTATTTGGCCGGCTCCCAATACATGACCTGACTATCGTTGAAGGAAGTGCGGACGAGCATGTTGGGATAATTTTTGGGTTCGATGTTGTCGTAGGGCGAATAGGTGAGCATGTAATCGAAGGCCGGCTTTTCCTTGGGATTGCCCCACTCCTCGAATTCGCCGACGGTGAGCGGCAAAGATTCGTCGAGCATGGTGTTCATTACGTCGACGAAGGGGACGCCGACGAGTGCGGCGTGGAACAAATCGGGACGCATATTGAGAACCGCGCCCATGAGCAGGCCACCGGCGCTGCGGCCTTCAATAACGAGGCGATCCTTCGACCCGTAGCCATGCGAGACGAGATATTCGGCGGAGGCGATGAAATCGGTGAAGGTATTTTTCTTGTGCATCATGCGGCCGTCATCGTGCCAGGCTTTGCCCATTTCGCCGCCGCCGCGAATGTGGGCGTCGGCGACGACCACGCCGCGATCGATCATGCTGAAGAGGTCGGAATCAAAGTAGACGTCATTGGAGATCCCGTAGGAACCGTAACCAGTGAGATAGATGGGACCTTTGCCGTCGAGTTTGGCGTTTTTTAGGTGGACAACGGAGATGGGAACTTTTACGCCGTCGGAAGCGGGCGCGTAGATGCGTTCGACCTGATAGCGGTTGCGATCATAGCCGCCGGGGACTTCTTTTTGTTTGAGGAGGGTGGACTTGCCGGTGGAAAGGTCGTACTCAAAAACGGATTGCGGAGTGATGAAGGATTGATAGGCGTAGCGGAATTTGGTGGTGTCGTATTCGCGGTTCGCATAGGGAAAGGCTATATAGGCCGGTTCGGGAAAATCGATGCGGCGGGAATCTCCAGTCTGCAGATTGTTGACGCGCATTTGCGGCAAGCCGTTTTCGCGTTCGTAGGAGATGTAGTAGTTCTTGAAAAAGTCGGTGTCGTCGAGCATGACATTGGCGCGGTGGGGAACGACCTCCTGCCAATTGGCAGCGCCGGGATTGGAGACGGGCGCTTTGACGAGACGGAAATTTCGTCCAGTGTCGTTGGTGCGGATATAAAAGGAGTCTCCGTTGTGATCGACGTAGTACTCGACGTTTTGCTTGCGAGGTTCGAGAGTTTTCCAGTCGGCGAGGGGCTGATCCGCGGGAATGTAACGCGCTTCACTGGTGGTGTGGCTGCCACAAAGCAGGAGCAGGAAGCCCTTGCTGCGCGTCTTGCGGGTTCCGATTTCAAACTTTTCGTCTTTTTCTTCGTAGACGAGAGGGTCGGGGCCGGCAGTGTCGACAGTGTGGCGGAAAAATAGATTGGAGCGTTTGGAGACGGCATCTTCGGTGGTGTAGAAGATGGTTTTGTTGTCGTTAGCCCAGGCGAGAGAATCGACGCGCTCGGCATGATCCCGCAGCACTTTTCCGGTGCGCAAATCTTTTACAGCAAGTGTGTATTGGCGGAAGCCGGCGTTGTCGGTGGTGTAGGCGAGGAGATTGCCGTCGTCGCTGACATTGAGAGCGCCGAGGGACATAAACTTTTGACCTTTAGCGAGTTCGTTAAGGTCAAGCATGATTTCTTCTGGGGCGTCCATGCTGCCCTTTTTGCGGCAGAAGATTGGGTACTGTTTCCCGGCTTCCGTTCGCACATAGTAAAGATAAGGGCCCTGTCGGTATGGAACTTCGACATCGGTTTCCTTGATACGGCTTAACATTTCGCCGTAGAGCTTTTTCTGAAGCGGCTCGGTGGGCTTCATGATCGAATCAGTGTAGGCGTTTTCGGCGTCGAGGTAGGCGCGGACTTCTGGATTCTTTTTCTCGCGGAGCCAGTAGTAGTTGTCGACGAGTTTGTGACCATTGATGTCGGTGACTTTGGGCATTTTCTTGGCGATGGGAGGGGAGGCAGGAGTGTCGGCGGCGTGGAGGAGGATTTGCGCGGCGAAGGCGAGGGAGAGGATTGCAAGGAATGCGACGCAGAGCTGGCGGGAATGCTTTCGCATGAGAGGTTCCTCCTGAGTCTGAAAGGTGGAGGGATTCTACACCAAGTTTGCTGGTCGGGTGGTTGAGGGGAGGAGCAAAACCCCACGTGCAGAGGCGCCCGGGGGCACCCCAAAAAACAAAACCACGGAAGCCAAACATCTCAAAGGGGGCCGGGCTTCAGCCCGGCCGCTACAGAATCTACAGAGCATCAGAATATACGGGACGAAAAACCCCCATGTGCAACGGCGGCCCATGGGGCACCCTAAAGACAAAAACTGGGAAAGCAAAGCCATGAATGAGAAGGGAAAAAGTCGGACTAAAAGAAACATCCCGTCCGGAAGATTGGACGGGATGTTATGGCTCGGCGGTCGTTAAGCCGAGAAGGGTTGGCGAAGGGTGAATCTCAATCTGGGTGGTTGTGGCGCCAGCTCCAGTATTCGCGTTGTTCTTCGCGTTTGGCCTTTTTGAAGTCGTGGGCGTCGCGATGATTTTCGTCGAGGAAACGGTGCCAGGCGTGATCTTCGCGATCGTCCCAGTTGTGGTAGTCCTTGTGCTCGCGATCGTAAACGCGGATTTTGACTTCCTGCGGCGCCGGTGTGGCGGCAGCGACAATGGCCGCTGGCGCAGCAAGGGCGGTAATTAAGGATAGCGAAGCGATGTAGCGATGGGTTCGATGCATGCTATGTAGTCCTCCGTTTTGGTGTCCGCCGATGGGGCGCGGCAAAGGAACAAGGGTACGGGCGAAGGGGTTTGTGTCCCATACCGTACAGATGGGAGTTGCGGCGGGATAAGGCTTGAGAATCTCGTGCGGGTTTAAACCGGAGGGAGTGGACGAAAAAGATGGCGGGAGCGGAGGAAGGAGTCTTTCGCTGGGGAACAAAATAGGGAGTCTGCGGTAATGGCATGCAGGATTTAAGGTATGGCTGTGTGAGCCGGGAAAATCTACTGTGCGAATGGGTCCTCAACCATGCGGACCTGGGGAATTGGTGAGTTGCCGTGAATTCAATCGACAGTGAAAGACAGGCCCGGTTCGGTGAAGGATTTCCCTGCAGTAGTTGCTGCCGTCGGCAGCTTCTTTAGATCGAAAACAAAGTGCGTGCGCTGGCGGATTTCTTGCGTGGCTGCGGCGTTGGTGTGTTTGATTTCGTTGGGTGGAGCAGAGGCGAGCGGGGCGCGGCCGCCGGAAAGATTTGCGTCGCGATTGACGGCGAAAAGCGAGGAGTTTGGCCGGCTGAGTCTTGCGGCGGGCGCGGCGAATTCTGTGTGGGAAGTGTTCGACTACGATGTGGGGGCGTGGCGGGGCAGCGATGTTTGCGGCGGCGTCGGCGTTGTTGACGAAGGTGGATTTTTGTGTGCGGCGAAAAATTTGGGTTGGGACCGCGACTGGGAAGCGAAATTGGTGGCGACGTCTTTTGCGCCGGACGGAAAATTTGTCGGCGATGATGGCGGAAGTTTAGCAGGCAAGAGGGCGAGGGTGCGCGGCGCGGATATGCAGAAGACCGCGATGCGTGTGAATGTTGCCGGCACGAATGCGAGCGTGAGCGCGAATCTGGGTGAGCCGGATCCGCAGTCTGATGTGATTGAGAAGCGGGGAGTCGAGTGGAAATCGTTGCTGCTGGACTCAACGAAATTTTTGCTTTTCCAGCATGCGTTTCGCTTGGCGACGGAGCCGGACACGCGGGAGAGGCTGGGCGGACCGTTTTTGGAGAATTATGTGAATTCGGTGCTGAGCATTCACGGATGGAACGACGGCGATCCGTTTTTTGTGAATTATATCGACCATCCGATGGAAGGCGGCGTGGTGGGATTTTTATTTGTGGCGCACGATCCGCAGTACCGGCAGGCGACGTTTGGAAAATCGTCGGTGTACTGGAAAAGCAGATTGCGGGCGATGGCGTACTCGGCGGCGTTTAGTTTGCAGTTTGAAATTGGGCCGGTTAGCGAGGCGTCGATTGGGCACGTGCAGCGATGGACCATGCAGAACGGAGTCGTGGATTGGGTGATCACGCCTACGGTAGGATTTGGATGGATGATCGGCGAAGATGCGCTGGACAAATATGTGATCGAGCGATTGGAAGTGCGGACGCAAAGTCATGTGGCGAGATTGTTGCTGCGCGGAGTGTTGAATCCTACGCGAAGTTTTTCAAACATGATGCAGTTCAAAGCGCCGTGGCATCGGGACACGCGGCCGGGCGTGCGGGAATTTTAAGTTCGGTGTGAGTTGAGTTTGAGCGCGCGGACGGGCGCGATTTGGTGGCGCAAAAGCGCGGTGTGGGTATAATTGCGGGCGATGATTGCCCTCCCAGGCCTGGTGCAGCGCGCGGTGAGTTTGATTCGGCGCGTATTTCCGCGATGCAGCATGATTTCGCAAGCGATCGCGTACAACTTATTTCTGGCATTTTTCCCGACATTACTAATTGCGGTGGGATTCGCGACGAGCCCAGTGGGCGGAAAAACCGGCCTGCTGGATTTGATCACGGATTTGACGACGTATTTGCCTCCAGGAAGCCAGCAAATTGTTTCTCAATTTTTGGTGAATCACGGACCGGAAGCGTGGAAATGGGCGCTGCTGGGATGGACAGGAACGTTGATTGCAGGGTCGCAAGTGATGAAATTGCTGATGGAAGGAATTCACATAATTTACGGAGATAAGGAAACGCCGGGATTTTTGCATCGTCAATTGCGAGGATTGTTGCTGCTGTTGCTGACGATTGCTCCGCTATTAGTGGCGGCAATTTTGGGAGTATTTGGAAGGCCGCTGCGGCACTGGCTATTTCAGGAGCTGGGGAATCGCGGGACGGTGCATATGTTGTGGGCGCTGCTGTTTCCGGCGACGGCGATGTTGCTGGCGATGATCGCGCTGACGATTATTTACCGAGTGGCGAGATCGCACGAGGACCGGCTGAGAAATGTGGTGCCGGGAGCGATGCTGGCGACGATTTTGTGGTGGGTGGTGAATGCGCTGTTTGGATTTTATGTGCGGAGAGTTCCGTACGGAGTGGCGTACGGAGGATTGGCGGCAGTGATTGGAATGCTGATCTGGATGCATTTGTCGGCGATGATTATTTTTTTGGGAGCGGCATGGAACGCGGAATTGGCGGCTAGCCGGAGAGAAGGGCAGTAGGATTTTTGCAGGCAGGATGCAACACGTGGCATCGCGCGGTGGTCAGGCACTCCATATTTTATTGGCGCAGGGGTTACCGAAGCGTATAGTGATAACCATTCTGGTTGGGTCGTAGGCGCTTGAGCGCCATATTGAAAGCATTCAAGACGGATACAAAGGCAGACATGGTCAATCGATCGTATTGCGGGCTGGCTGTTCGCGTGGCGTCAGCTATTTTCGTGATGTTATTGCTGAGTGCCGCGGCGCTGGGGCAAGCTCCGCCGCCGGCGACAAATCAGCCTTCAGCAAAAACTGATGGGGGGGCGAACGCGCCGCAGTCGCCGGGAAATTCGGCGGGCGCGGGCGAATTTTCGACGCACGATGCGCTGACATCTCTTAAGGTACGAGTGAATTTGGTTTTGGTGAGGGTGGTGGCGCGAGATTCAAAGGGCACGGTGATTACGAATCTGGAGAAGAAGGACTTCCGGCTATTTGACAACCGGAAAGAGCAGGTGATCTCTAGTTTCAGCGTGGAGAAGCGCGAGCCCGATATTCCGAGAGTGACGACAGTTTCGAGCGCGGCGTCGGTCTCAAGCGCCACGGCGGTTGGAAGCGAACCGGGCACGATTCGGCCGGCGACGGCTCCCGCGATGCCGCAGAGATTCGTGGCGCTGGTATTTGACGATACGAATTTGAAGTTCGGGGATGTGGCTTTTGTCAGAGAACAGTCGACACGACTTTTCGGAGCGTTGGCAGCGACCGACCGTGTGGGGGTATTTTCGACATCGGGTCAATTGACGCAGGACTTTACCGACAATCGCGAGCTATTGAAGAAAGCGATCATGGGAATTTCTCCGAGGCCACTTTCGGGAGGATTTCAGGGACGAGAGTGCCCGGAGATGAGTTACTACGAAGCGGACCAGATCGTGAACGTCGGCAACACGCAGGCGCTGATCGTGGCAACCGACGATGCGTTGCATTGTGCGTTCGGCGGGGACCGGAAACTGGTCGGGAATGCGCAGCAGTACGCGGAAGATGCGGCATCGAGAGAACTCGCTCTAGGCGAGGCGCAAACGCAGAATGTTTTCCGACATTTAGAAGACGTGATGCGGAGATTGGCGGTGATGCCGGGCCAGCGAATATTGGCGCTGGTTTCTCCAGGGTTCATGCTGACTGTCAAGACGCAGGGGCGAGAAGACCTGGTGGATCGCGCGAACCGGTCGAACATTGTGATTAATACGATTGATGGTCGCGGCTTGTACACACCGGATCTTGGCGACCTAGGTGACCCGTCGTCGCGAAGTCCGCAGACGGCCGGAATAAAGCTGAGTTACCAACTGGCGGCGCAATCTGCGCAAAACGATATTCTGGCGGTGCTGGCTGATGGGACTGGAGGGACGTTTTTCCACAATCGCAATGACGTAGATGAAGGAATGCGAGAAGCGGTGGGAGCGCCGGCGATGTCTTACCTGCTGGCATTTTCGCCGGAGAACTTAAAATTGGACGGACGGTACCACACGCTGAGAGTTACATTAACGGGAAAACAGAAAGTGATGCTACAGGCCCGGCATGGATATTACGCACCGAAGACGATAAAGGATCCGGTGCAGGCGGCGAAAGAAGAGATTGAAGACGCGCTTTTTTCGCAAGCAGACAGCGGCAATCTTCCAATCGATTTGCAGACGCAGTTTTCCAAGCTGGGCGACTCTGGCACGAGGCTCGCAGTTTTGACCCATGTGGATGTGAAGGGAATGCGATTCAGGAAATCAGAAGGGCGGAACCTGAACAGTTTGACGGTGGCGATTGCCATTTTTGATGGAAATGGAAAGTTCGTTACCGGCGGCGAAAAGGAAGTGGACCTGCGCTTTTTGGACAGCACCTTAGAGCACTTGGCCGGCAACGGGTTTTTTATAAAATCGACCTTTGACCTGAAGCCAGGAAACTATTTGGTGAGGATGCTGGTGCGTGATGCAGAGGAATCGCAAACGGTGGTGCGAAGTGGAACGGTGACGGTTCCAAGCTAGGCATTTGCTATTTCGGATCGCCGATGAAGCACGATTGCGGACAAATCAGAGGTAATCTTGGTGACCGGCGCGGGACGGGGCGTTTCCGCGCGGTGTTCGTTGACACAAAAATTAACCGAAGCGTATAGTGAAACCTATCGGGAAGAGCCCGTTATCCAGTGTGGATGTTGTCAGTGAACCCTCGGAAGCTGTCGAGAAGTCCCTCTTAGGAAGACATGAATAACCTATTGCAAAGAGCCTTCGTGCGCCGAATGATTGGCGCTTTGTTTGTGTTGGCGTGGGTAGTGATTTCCGCGAATGGGCAAGGTACGCCGACGCAAGAAGCGCCGCCGAAAGCAGCCGAGCAGCCGGCTCCGCAAGCGCCGGCCAAGCCTAACGATAACGCCGAAGTGTCGAGCCAAGACACGGCGCCGTCGTTTAAGGTGCGAGTAAATTTGGTCTTGGTGAGAGTAGTGGTGCGGGATGCAAGGGGAAATCTGGTTACGAATTTGGATAAGCAGGACTTCCAATTGTTTGATAACCGGAAGCCGCAGGTGATTTCCACGTTCAGTCTGGAGAAACCGGACTCGCATTTGCCGAAAGTAACGGCAGCGGCCAGCACTGAAGTTGTTTCAGAGCCGGAGGGGAGTGAGGTTGCGGTGCCGCCGGGGAAAGTGGCGGTGCCGCAAAGATTTGTGGCGGTGGTGTTCGACGACGTAGATATGCTGGCGGAGGATGCGGTGTTCGTGAGGAACGCCGCGACAAAGCTTTTTGGCTCGCTGGCGCCGACGGACCGTGTGGGTATGTACACCACGTCGGGGCAGTTAACGCAGGAGTTTACGGCCGACCATGAGCTGTTGAACAAGGCGCTTTTGGGGATCGTTCCGAGACCTATCGCAGGCGGATCGGGCTTTCATCCCTGCCCGGAAGTCAGCTACTACCAGGCAGATCAGATTGAAAACTTTAACAATACACAGGCCCTGATAGTGGCGACTGAGGATGCGATTCAGTGCGCATTCAACGGAGATGAGCGGCAACAAGCGCAAGCACAAGGGCTGGCGCGGGCAGCGGCGGGGACTGCGCTGGCGACGGGGATAACGCGAACTGATTTTGTATACCGGCATATCGAGCAATATTTGCATCATCTAGCGGTGATGCCGGGACAAAGAATTATGGTGTTGGTCTCACCGGGATTTATTATTACGGCGGACACCGAGGAATCGACAGATATGATCGAGCGTGCCAACCGAGCAAACATCGTACTCAATACAATTGACGTTCGGGGGCTCTATACGCCCGATCTGGGAGGAGACATCGCCGATCCGCCGCCGGTGAACCCGAAGACGTCGGGATTTCAGGCCTCGTATCGGGTGCTGGCACAGCAGGCGCAAGGCGACATCTTGTCGACGCTGGCGGATGGGACTGGCGGAACGTATTTCCATAATCGGAACGATGTGGACGAAGGGCTTCGCCAAGCAGTGGCGGCGCCGGCGCTTTCTTACTTGCTGGCGTTTTCACCGCAGAATTTGAAGATCGATGGGAAATACCACACGCTGAAGGTGACGCTGACGAGTAAGCAGCGAGTGACGATTCAAGCCCGGCACGGATATTATGCGCCGAAGACAGCTCGCGATCCGGGAGAGGCGGCCAAACAGGAAATTCAGGAGGCGGTATTCTCGCAGGAGGAGATCAGCGATCTCCCGGTGGATTTGCAAACGCAGTTTTTTAAGACGGGGCAATCTGAAGCACATCTTGCGGTGATAACCCATGTGGACGTGAAGGGGATTCGCTTTCGGAAAGCGGATGGGAGGAGCCGGGATAGCCTGACGATCGCGACGGCGATATTCGATGAAAATGGGAATTTCGTCAAAGGCGGGGAAAAGATTGTGGACATGCGGTTACTGGACAGCACTTTTGAAAGGTTGAGCCGGTCGGGCTTTCAAATCAAATCGAGTTTCGACGTCAAACCAGGAACTTACCTAGTGAGACAAGTAGTGCGCGATGGCGAAGGTGCGCAAATGGCAGCACGTAATGGAGCGGTGGTAATTCCGTATTAGTGGGGGATTGTATGGAAAAGCAAAATTTGCGAAGTATGAATTTAGGGTTGCGGTTGATAGCGGCAGGCGTTTTAGTTGGGAGTGTGTGGGGGCAAGGGTTGGTGGCGCAGGAAGCGACTCCGACTCCGCCGAGTGGTGCGACGCCTGCGACGGCGGTGCAGCAGGCGCCGGTGATTAAGAAGGAGTCGCGGTTGGTGCTGGTGGATGCGGTGGTAACGGACAAGAAGGGGAAGTATGTCCGGGATCTGACGCAGAACGATTTCAAGGTGTATGAGGACAACAAGCAGCAGGCGGTGGCGAGCTTTTCTTCGGGCGCGGATATCGCGGTGCAGGCGAATGCGCAGAAGCGTTATTTGATTCTATTTTTTGATAATTCATCGATGGCGGCGCCGGACCAGATTCAGGCGCGTGGAGCGGCCGCCAAGTTTGTGGAAGCGAACAGCGGTCCCGACCATCTGATGGCGGTGGTGGATTTTGGCGGGTCGTTGCGGATCGCGCAGAATTTCACGGCGAATGCGGACTTGCTGCGGGCAGCGGTGAGTGGAATGAAGTCGTCGTCGGTGAATTCGAATCCAGAAAACTCGACATTCGCGTCGACAGCACTGGGATCGGGACTGGGAAACGCTGGACCGGGGATTTCGTCGCTGAGTTCCGCGGAGACGGATTTTGGAGCGCGGACGATGTTGCTTTCGGTGCGCACGCTGGCGAAGAATTTGCGCGGAGTGCCGGGGCGGAAGATGCTGGTTTTGTTTTCTTCAGGCTTTGCACTGACGGCGGAAAGTGAATCGGAATTAACGGCGACGATCGATGCCTGCAACAAGGCGAATATTGCGATTTATTCGCTGGATGTGCGTGGGTTGGTGGCGACAGTGCCTGGTGGAAGCGCGAAGCTGAATAGTTCGGGTTGGAATTTACTGGTCAGAGGAAATGCGAACGGTGGAGAGTCGGCTGGAAGATTGGTGCTAACGGCGTACTCTCTTGCTGGCGCGGGTGATCCGCAAAAGCCAGGCGGCGGAGGAGGAGTAGGTGGTGGAGGGGGAGTAGGCGGTGGTGGCGGCGCGCCTCGAGGCGGCGGTGGTGCAGGCGGGGCTGGCGGAGGGACTGGCGGTGGCGGTGGTGCGGGTGGCACCGGAGGGGGCAGGGGCGGAACAGGTGGAACGGGCGGGACAGGTGGAGCGGGCGGTACCGGAGGAAAAGGAGGAACTGGTGGAACAGGCGGAACGGGCGGGACAGGTGGAAGAGGTGGAACCGGCGGAAATGGTGGCGTAGGCGGAGCGCGAGGAACGGGAGTCAATCCGTTTACGAATGGGGCGAACAATCCTTTCAATCAATCGAGGTCGATTGTGCCGCAGTTTCCGGCGTCGGCTTCGACGAACCAGCAGATTCTAGCGGCGCTGGCAGAGGGTACCGGCGGATTCACGATTTTTAACACCAATGATTTACTGGGCGGGCTGGACCGCATAGCACGCGAGCAGAATGAATTTTATATTTTGGGGTACGTACCGCCGGAAACGACGGAAGGCAGCTGCCATACGCTGAAGGTGAAGATGGAGCGGGGCGGGATGAATGTGCGAGCACGCAGCGGGTATTGCAACGTGCGACCAGAGAATCCGCTGGACGGAAAGCCGATAGAGAAGCAATTGGAATTACGCGCGGCCGGCGGTCAGGCGGGCTCGATTCATGGAGCGATGGAGACGCCGTACTTTTATACCGGGCCGAATGTGGCGCGGGTAAATCTGGCGATGGAGATTCCTTCGGATGCACTGAAGTTTGACAAGGAAAAAGGGAAGTATCACGCCAATGTGAGTGTTCTGGGGATTGCGTACCGGCCGGACGGGTCGGTGGGAGCGCGGTTCAACGATACGGTGGATTTGGATTTAGAGAAAGATGAATGGAAGGCCTTCGAAAAGAGTCCGTATCGTTATCAGAACCAATTTGATGCGGCTGCCGGGGAATATAAATTGACGGTGGTGTTTAGTTCGGGAGCGGATGCGTTTGGAAAGTTTGATTCGCCGCTGAAGATCGATGCGTATGACGGGAAACAGTTCAGCTTGGGCGGAGTGGCGCTGACGAATTCGGCGCAACGTGTTTCGGATATTCCGACCGGGTTGGATTCGGTTTTGCTGGAGGATCGGACGCCGCTGGTGGTGAAAGGGATGCAGGTGGTTCCTTCCGGTAGCAATCGCTTCAAGCGGACAGACAATGTGGTTATGTACACGGAAATTTATGAGCCGCTGCTGACTTCGGCGGAACCTCCGAGGGTGGGCATCGCGTACCGGGTGTATGAACGGGCTACGAATAAAGAAGTGTTTTTTAGCGGCATTGCGCCGGCGGATCAATTTATTCAGAAGGGCAATGCGGTGATACCGGCGGGGTTGTTGGTGAAGGTGAAGGATTTGACGCCGGGTGGGTATCGGTTGGTGGTGCAGGCGGCGGATAGCGCGAAAAATTCGGCGCCGAACCGGACCGTGGATTTTGATGTGACGGATTAGTTGCCGCACGAGAGGCGGCAATCGCTTATTTGATTTGAGTATAAGCGTGACGGTCGCGGCGACGAGTCGCCGCACTCCAAGTGCAAGAAGTAGTAGCGTAGGACCAGTGGCGCCTTGCCAGGGTGGCAAAGTGGTTGGCGCTTAGGCTGGATGCGAGGGTTGGCTGGATTCGGCGAAGAGGCTGCGCAGCACGAACCAGCAATTGGCGGGGCGCTCGGATAAGCGGCGCATGAAATAGGGGCACCAGTCGGTGCCGAACGGGACGTAAACCTGCAAGGTGTGGCCAGCTGAGTGGACGGCTTGCTGCAAGTCGCGACGGATACCATAGATCATTTGAAATTCGTAGCGGGACTTGTCCAGCTTGAGGCGGGCGATTTCCGCCTGGGCGTGAGCGACCATCATGGGATCGTGGGACGCGATGGCGGGAAGATAGATGCCTTGCGCGGCGCCTTCCAGGAGTTGCGTGGAGATGCGTTTGTAGTTGGCGTCGATGGCGGGTTTACCCTGTACGGCGATATTTTTGGGTTCGCGATAGGCGCCTTTGACGAGGCGGATTTTCGGTTTTAGTGGCGCGAGGCGCAGCAAATCTTTTTCGGTGCGATGCAAATAGGCTTGTACGGCGAGGCCGACGTTGGAGGATTCGCGCTGGGCACTTTCGAAAATATCGAGAGTGGCGTCGACATAGCCGCTGCCTTCCATGTCCATTTCAACGGTGCGGTTTAGTTCGGCGGCGCGTTTGGCGATGGAACGGGCGAGTTGGCCGCATAAATCCTTGCTGATGTCCAAACCCAACTGGGTTAGCTTGATGGAGATGTTGCCGCTGAGATTTTTGGCGTTCATGGCTTCGATCATTTCGATGTATCCGGCGCAGACTTCGCGGGCGGCGGCTTCCGTGGAGACATTTTCGCCGAGATGATTGAGGCTGACGTTGCGGCCCTCGCGGCAGAGTTCTGCGCTGGCGGTGAGGGCTTCGGCGAGAGTTTCTCCGGCGACGAAACGGCGCGCGAAACCATATTTCATACCGCCGCGGGCGATGGAATTGGTGACGCTACGTTTGGTAGAAAGCCAGAAGATGAAATTGCGAATCAGCATGGGAACCCTTTCGCGAAAATGCTGGAAAAGCATACGGGTAGAGAATGACGACGTCAAATTGCGGGTGCTGGCGGTGGCCGGGCGTTCTCTGTAGGTATTGTGGATGCTGGTCCGGGGGCATTTGAGAATTGGGCACGAACGAAGATGTTTGCAACTTCTGGGAGGGGCTGGGGTTAGTCTGAGAAGTGGTGAGGGTCGACCCTTTAATTTGGCGGGAGGAAATACATGGCGCAGGGAGAGAGCCGGGCCGTGAGTAGATTGGCGGTTGCGGGGACGCCGCGTTCGTTTTTGGCTGGAGCGCTGGCGCTGGCCTGCGTTTTTTCGTTGAGTGTCGATCCGGCGGCGATTGCGGCGACTACTGGAAAAGACAAAAAACCAAAACAAGATCCAGTGCTGAAGGGATTGCCGGCGATGGATTTGTCGGCGGAGGAAGCGATAGTGCACGCACTGAACCGGCTGGCGTATGGGCCGCGGCCTGGAGATGTGGAGCATATCCGGCAGATTGGTCTCGCGAAATGGATTGAGCAGCAGTTGAATCCGAACTCGATTGACGACAAGGCCTTGGATGCGCGGTTAGATCAGTATCCGACATTGAGGATGAATTCGGCGCGACTGATTGAAGAATATCCGCAGGTGAAGCAGGCGGCGAAGCAGGAAGTCAAGCAAGCGCGATTGGAGCAGCGGTCGGATGCGGCAGCGGCGACGGTTGCGAACGATATGAAGCGGGAGCAGGGTGGCGGCGCGGCTGGCGCGCAAGATGATGCAATGCCACCGCCTGTACAGAATGGTCAGACGGTGAATGATGGTCCTTCGCCGATGAAAGAGGATGTGGCTGCCGGGCAGCAAGCAAAAGGCGCTGGGCGGCGGGATGCGCTGGGCGGCGATCCGAACAATATTCCGCGGGCGATTAGTGAGGATAGCAAAAGGCCACAGCGAGTGGTGGCGGAATTGTCTATGGCGAAAGTTACGCGCGCGATTTACAGCGAGCGGCAATTACAGCAGGTGATGGACGATTTTTGGTTCAACCATTTCAATGTGTTTGCGGGGAAGGGCGAGGACCGGTGGTATTTGACGTCTTACGAGCGGGACGTGATTGAGCCGCACACGCTTGGCAAGTTTAAGGATTTGGTGACAGCGACGGCGAAAAGTCCGGCGATGCTTTTTTATCTGGATAACTTTTTGAGCGCCGATCCGCGAGCCGCGGAACGACAGGCGATGGAACGGATGCAACGGCAGTATCGAGGAGGATTTGGGCGGCCGTTTCCGCCGCGTCCGCAGCAGGCGAAGAAGAATACGCGCGGACTGAATGAGAATTACGGGCGAGAGTTGATGGAGCTGCACACATTGGGAGTGGACGGCGGCTACACACAAAAGGATGTGACTGAAGTAGCGCGGTGTTTTACGGGATGGACAATCGAGAAGCCCCGGCAGAATCCGGAGTTCAAGTTTGACGAGAAGCTACATGATCCGGATGTGAAGATTGTTCTGGGGAAGAAAATTCATGCGGGCGGGATACGAGATGGCGAAGAGGTGATTGATTTGTTGACGCGTCACCCGAGCACGGCGAAATTTATTTCGACGAAGCTGGCGCGGCGATTTGTGTCCGACAATCCGCCGGCTGCGTTGGTGTCGCGGATGACGCAGACGTTTTTGTCGAGCGATGGAGATATTCGCGCGGTGATGAAGACGATGATTTATTCGCCGGAATTTTGGTCGCGGGACGCTTATCGGGCCAAGATCAAGACACCGTTTGAGCTGGTGGTGTCTTCGGCGCGCGCGTTGGGGACGGATGTGGATACGCCGCAACCGCTGGTCGGATGGGTGGGGAGAATTGGCGAGCCGCTTTATCAGTGTCAGCCGCCGACCGGATATGCGGACAAGGCTGATACGTGGGTGAACACCGGGGCGCTGCTCAATAGACTGAATTTCTCGCTGGCGCTGGCGGGAAACAAGATGCGAGGGGCGAGGTCGGACGTGGGGGCGTTGCTGGGAGTAGAGGCGTCGGCGGATGCGAAGGCGGCGCTGGACCGGGCGGTGCAGGTATTTTTGGGCGGGCAGGTGGCGCCGACTACCGTGGCCACGCTGGAGAAACAGTTGGAGAATCCGCAAGTGGTGCAGGCGAAGCTGGATGATCCAATCAAGCAGGTGGATTTGGGAGTGGTGGCGGGATTGGTTTTGGGAGCGCCGGAATTTCAGCGGCGGTGAACTTGTGGTTGGCAGGGAGGACTGGCGGCGACGAGTCGCCGCACTCCAACCTGCTTGTGGCTGACGCGGTGAAAAGTGGGCTAGTCGTAGAAATGGATTGCGGTCGAGGTGAGCGAGATGGCGACGGAATGTTGCGAAGGCGTGCGGGGACTGAAATTTTCGCGGCGCTATTTTTTGAAGCAGGGCGGAATCGCGATGGTGGGATTGAGCGCGATGCCAGCATTTTTGCAGCGGGCGGTGGCGTCGACGGGTTCGGCGGCGAGCAAGAAGCAGTTGGTGGTGTTGTTTCAGCGCGGGGCGGCAGATGGATTGAATATTGTGGTGCCATTTGGCGAGCCGAACTATTACCGATTGCGGCCGACGATTGCGATTCCACAACCGCGAGCTGGAGCGGCGGGGACGGTGATCGATCTGGATGGATTTTTTGGATTGCATCCGAGTTTGGCTCCGCTGGAGCCGCTCTTTCACAAGAATCAGCTGGCGATTGTGCATGCCACGGGGTCGCCCGATCCGACGCGTTCGCATTTTGACGCGCAGGATTTCATGGAGTCTGGAACGCCGGGCGTGAAAGCGACTGAAGATGGCTGGCTGAATCGCGCGATTGAAAATGTGCCGGAGGAGAATTCGTCACCGTTTCGGGCGGTGGCGATGGGGCCGAATTTGCCGCGCATGCTGCATGGAAGCGCGTCGGCGATTGCGCTGCCGGATTTGAAACAATTCAAGGTGATGCCGCAGTCGCCAGGGATGGCGGCTACGGTGCAGGGCGGATTCGAGGCGATGTACGCGCAGAGCGTGGATCACGCGCTGCATGGAACGGGCGCGGAAACTTTTGAGGCGATCGATTTGCTGCGGAAAGTCGATCCAATGAAATATGCTCCGGAAAATGGAGCGCAATATCCGACGAATCGTTTGGGGCAGAGTTTGCAGCAGATTGGGCAGTTGTTGAAGGCGGATATTGGAGTGGAAGTTTTGTTTGTGGATTGCGGCGGATGGGACAATCACGTGAACGAAGGCGGGGCGCAAGGTCAGCTTTCAAATTTGCTGCGCGATTTGGGGCAGGGGCTGGCGGCGTTTCATCAGGACATGGGCGACCGGATGCAGGACATTGTGATGGTGACGATGAGCGAATTTGGGCGGACCGCGAAAGAGAATGGAAATCGCGGGACGGATCATGGTCACGCAAATTGCATGTTTGTGATGGGCGGAGATGTGAAGGGCGGAAGAGTTTATGGAAAGTGGCCAGGGTTGGCGGATCATCAGTTGAATGATGGGCGGGATTTGGCGTTGACGACGGATTTTCGGTCGGTGCTGGGAGAGATTTTGACCAGGCATGTTGGGGTTCGGGATTTGGGAGCGGTGTTTCCGGGATTTGATAATGCGGTGGGGAGATTTCCAGGGATGATTCGCGGGTAAGCTCCGGATAAGAGTGGCGCTGAGACGCTGAGGTAAAGAACAAAAAGGGCGGCCAATTGGCGGCCCTTTTTGTTTTGCGCTGTGCGCAATTTGGTTAGTGGGCGGTGTTGCGGATGCGCATGCCGTAGAAGGAGCGGTAGACAAAGAAGAAGGAGACGGCGAAAAAGGCGGCCGCCAGGATGTGGGTCAGGTTCGCACCTTGAGAGGCGGTGAGCTGAACCGCCAGCTCCACGGCTAGAAGGCCGAAGAGGGTGGTGAACTTGATGACCGGATTGAGGGCCACGGAAGAAGTGTCCTTGAAGGGGTCGCCGACGGTGTCGCCGACTACGGTGGCGTCATGGAGCGGAGTGCCCTTTTGCTTCATTTCGACTTCGACGATTTTCTTGGCGTTGTCCCATGCGCCGCCAGCGTTGGCCATGAAGATGGCCTGGTAGAGGCCGAAGATAGCGATGGAGAAAAGATAGCCGATGAAGAAGAAAGGCTCGACGAAGGCGAAGGCAAGAGTAGCGAAGAATACGGCGATGAAAATGTTGAGCATGCCTTTTTGCGCGTACTGGGTGCAGATTTCGACGACCTTTTTGCTGTCGGCGATGCTAGCGGCGGCTGCGCCGTCGAGCTTGATGTGGGCTTTAATGTATTCCACGGCGCGGTAGGCCCCAGTGGTGACGGCTTGGGTGGAAGCACCGGTGAACCAGTAGATCATAGCGCCACCGGTGATGAGGCCGAGGACGAAAGGCGCGTGGAGGAGCGAGAGCTTGTTGACATTCTCCGAGAGGCCGTGAGTGAGCGCCATGATGATGGAGAAAATCATGGTGGTGGCGCCGACGACCGCGGTACCGATGAGCACGGGCTTGGCGGTGGCCTTGAAGGTGTTTCCGGCGCCGTCGTTAGCTTCGAGCATTTCCTTGGCGCGTTCAAAATTGACGTTGATCTTGTAGGAGTTTTGGAGCTCCTGGTGAATGCCGGGAACTTGTTCGATTAGTGAGAGTTCGTAGACGGATTGAGCGTTGTCTGTGACCGGACCGTAGGAGTCGACGGCGATGGTTACCGGACCCATGCCGAGGAAACCGAAGGCCACGAGACCGAAGGCGAAGACGGGAGCGGCGATCATCAGGTTGCCGAGGTCCATGGTGCTGATCAGGTAGCCTGCGGACATGAGGACGACCATGGCCAAGCCGATGTAGTAGGCGGAAAAATTTCCGGCGACGAAGCCGGAGAGGATGCCGAGCGATGCGCCGCCTTCTTCCGCGGAGCTGACCACTTCTTTGACGTGGCGCGATTCAGTGGAGGTGAAGACCTTTACGAGTTCAGGAATGATGGCTCCGGCGAGAGTGCCGCAGGAGATGATGGTGGCCAGCTTCCACCATTGCGTAGAGTCGCCGCCGAGCGTGGGGATAATCAGCGAGGAAACGATGAAGGTGAAGATGATGGAGACCACGGAAGTGATCCAGACGAGAGAGGTGAGCGGAGCTTCGTAGTTCATCACGTCGGCTTTGGCGTACTTGGCTTTGGCAATGAGGTCGTTAATGAAGTAGGCGGCAGCACTGGCAACGAGCATGACGATGCGCATGATGAAAATCCAGACGAGGAGCTGGACCTGGATGGTGCTGGCGGTGCGAGTGGCGGTTTCGATTACGGCGGCGGAAGCGGTCTGCATGGTCACGCCGGCGGGGAGAAAGTGCGACGGCCCGATGGCGAGAAGAATGAAAGTGATGAGGGCGACGCCGGTGACGCCATAGGTTTCGAAGCCGTCCGCGCTGGGGCCGACGGAATCGCCCGCGTTGTCTCCGGTGCAGTCTGCGATAACGCCAGGGTTGCGAGCGTCGTCTTCTTTGATTTTGAAGACGATCTTCATGAGGTCGGAACCGATGTCGGCAATTTTGGTGAAGATGCCGCCAGCGATGCGGAGTGCAGCGGCACCGAGGGATTCGCCAATGGCGAAGCCGATGAAGCAGGGTCCGGCGTAGTCGCCGGGAATAAAGAGAAGGATGAGGAGCATCATGAGGAGCTCAACAGAGATGAGCATCATGCCGATGCTCATACCGGCTTCAAGAGGAATGTGATAGATGGGGAAAGGCTTACCCCCGAGGCTGGCAAAGGCGGTGCGGGAGTTCGCGAAGGTGTTGACGCGAATGCCGAACCAAGCGACACCGTAACTGCCGACGATGCCGACGATGCTAAAGAACAAGATGATGGGAAGAGTGACGCCGATGGGCTTATTGGGTACGGGAGCGAGCACGCCGAAATAGAGGATGATGACGACGGCGATGAAGAGCCAGAGCAGCATGAGGAATTTGCCCTGGGTGAAGAGATAGGTCTTGCAAGTTTCGTAGATCAGTTCCGAGATATCTTTCATGGAGCGATGAACGGGCAGATTTTTGAGCTTGCTGTAAATCATGAGGCCGAAGGCCAGGCCGAAAATGCAAAAGAGAATGCCGAAAAGCAGGAGCTTGTGACCGTCGATGCCGAGGAACTGCACGGTGGAAAGATCGGGTAGCTTTAGGCCGGCTTCGCCGGCTGCTTCCGAGGTGGCTTGCGCGAAAGTTCCGGAGGCGCTGAGCAGCGCGACAACGGCGGCAGCCGAGGATAATTTCGCGAATCGACAAACTTGGGACCGGGCACTTCTGAGCCAGGTGCGCATTACAAACTCCTCCAGTAAATATTCGGATTTCGAGATGATTTTTGTTTCTGGTGCAGCTGCAAATTCGGCCTATCCTTTAGAAACTTAAAGTCTTAACTTGCTGCAAATCACACATCTGGAACTTCTTTCCGGCACACCATTGCAGCCGGGCATTGAGTTACAGGCAACTGGGAGCGGCTTACAGGTTCAGCGAGGCTCCGACTTCGAAGTATGGACAGGACGTTATGGTCATGAGCTAGACGGGGCGCACCCACCCCTTACTTACAGTGCTCCGTCTGGGTGTTGCACATGGCCTGGAAACGAACCGTTGTTATAACATTTTGCGGCGGGGTGGGTCAAACGGAGGACGTTGGGCGGCGCGGCGGGTGAAGCGGGATTTGCGCAGAGTCTTCAGACAGCAGATCCCGGAGGCAGTCGCCAGCGGCGGCGACTGCCTCCGGGATGACAGTTTCGCTTGGGGACGATTCAACGAGGATTCTGTTGTGGGTGCGGTGCAGGGTGGATTCAGCGACGGCGGTTATGGCGGGGATTTATCTCTTGAGGGGAAGTGGCGGTCAGGTAGCGTTGGCGATTATGGTGGAGACACGAATTTGCAAAGCGATGGTAACATGCGTGCACCGTCCTAGGGCGATTGACGGAGCGCTGGAGACCAATGGGGATGAATTCGACGTTAGACGGAGCGCCGAAGGCGGCTGCGGGGAGTGAAGTGCGTCACGACTGGACGCGTGGCGAGGTGGAGCAGATTTATCGCACGCCATTGACGGAACTTATTTTCCGGGCGCAGACGGTACACCGGCAAAATCATGCGCCGGATCGGGTGCAGACCTGCCAGCTAATTTCGATCAAGACCGGAGGGTGCCCGGAGGATTGCGCCTATTGTCCGCAAAGCGCGCACTACGATGCGGGTGTGGCGCGCGAGGGGCTGCTCGATCCGCAGCATGTGATTGAGGTGGCGCGGGACGCGGCGGAGCGAGGAGTGAGCCGATTTTGCATGGGTGCGGCGTGGCGGCAGGCTCCGGAAGGCAAAGAGTTCGAGAGCGTTTTGGAAATGGTGAGGGGAGTTTCGGCGCTGGGGATTGAGGTTTGTTGCACGCTGGGAATGCTGACGGAAGCGCAAGCGGGAAAATTGAAGGATGCCGGACTGACTGCTTACAATCACAATCTAGATACGTCGCCGGAATTTTACGGTTCGATAATCAGCACCCGGGTATATGATGACCGGCGGCGGACTTTGGCGGCGGTGCGCAAGGTGGGGATCACCGTGTGCTGCGGGGGAATTCTGGGAATGGGCGAGCGGGAAGACGATCGCATTGGATTGTTGCAGCAGTTAGCGACATTTCAGCCGCATCCGGAAAGTGTGCCGATCAATATGCTGGTGCGAGTCGAGGGGACGCCGCTGGCGTCGATGCCCGCGCTCGACCCGCTGGAAATGGTGCGGGCGATTGCGACAGCGCGAATTTTGATGCCGGCTTCGCGGGTGAGATTAGCGGCGGGGCGAAAACAATTATCGCCGGAAGCGGTGACGTTGTGCTTTTTGGCGGGAGCAAACTCGATTTTCGTCGGTGAGAAACTTTTGACCACACCCAATCCGGGTCGCGACGAAGATGAGCAATTACTGGAAAGCCTGGGGATGAAGCCACTCGAATCGCATGCCGTCTAAACTTCACGGGTCAATCAAGGAGGAAATGAATGCCGCTTTGCGCGGACTGGAGGCGCATAGCCAGCGACGTTCGTTGGTGGAAGTGGCAGGAGTGAATTTGTGCTCGAACGACTATTTGGGATTGGCGGCGAGCGCGGAGTTGCGGGCGGCAGTGGTGGAAGCAGTGGAGCGAGCGTCGCGAGTTGGAGGGACAGGGTCGAGGTTGCTGTCTGGGCATTCCGCGGTTTGGGATGCGGTGGAGGAGGAGTTTGCGGAATTTTTGGGCGTGGAGGCGGCGCTTTATTTTGGGAGTGGTTACACGGCGAATGTTGGATTGCTGAGCGCGGTGATGTCCGAGGATGATCTGGTTTTTTCGGATGAGAGCAATCATGCGAGTTTGATCGATGGAATCCGGCTGTCTGGAGCGCGGAAAGTTATTTATCCGCATCTTGATTTGAATTTTTTGGAAAGGGCTTTGCGGGAGTACGCGGCGGATGGTGGCCGGAAGTTCATTGTTACGGAAACAGTGTTCAGCATGGACGGCGATGTGACGCCGGTGAGCGAGTTGGTGGCGCTGGCGGAGCGTTTTGGAGCGGAAGTGATTTTGGACGAGGCACACGCGACGGCGGTGCATGGCGCTGGCGGGCGGGGCATTGGTGCGTCGGCGGGAGTTTCGGACAGGATTTTTGCCTCGACGCATACTTGCGGGAAGGCGCTGGCGTCGGCGGGGGCGTTTGTTTGCGGAGCGGCTGGGTTGCGAGAATATTTGATCAATCATGCGCGGACATTTATTTTCAGCACGGCGATGCCGCCTTACATGGCGGGGCAAATCAGCGCGGCGCTGCGCATGTCGATGAGGATGGATGAGGAGCGGGCGGCATTGTTGGCGCGGTCGCGGGAGTTGGCGGCAAATTTTAGGGCGCGAGGTTGGAGGACGGGCGATGGCGCGTCGCAGATTGTGCCAGTGATTGTTGGAGAGAATGAAGAGGCGGTGGCGGCAGCGGAATTTTTGCTGGGGCAGGGATTTGCGGTGCGGGCGATTCGGCCGCCAACGGTTCGAGAAGGCACGGCACGATTGAGATTCTCTGTAACCTGTGGAATTGCGGCGAGTGAGCTGGCACGGTTGGAAGTTTGCATGGAAAGTTGGCGAGCTGAGCGGAATACACGCACGCATGCGTTTGCGGAGCGTGCGTGAGAAATCACTTTTTTGTTACCGGGACGGATACTGGCGTTGGAAAGACAACGTTATCGGCGCTGTTGTGCGCGGCGTTGGACGCGGTTTACTGGAAGCCGATCCAGACGGGAACTTTGGAGGGGTCAGATCGAGTTACGGTGATGCGATTGGCGGGGATCGGAACGGATCGCACGCTGGATGAGGTCTATAAATTTGTGCCGCCGGTTTCGCCGGATCTTGCGGCGCGATGGGCGGGGACGGAAATCGATCTAGGACGAATTAATTTGCCGACCAGCGTGATGAACGACTGGCTGGTGGTGGAAGGCGCCGGCGGAGTGCTGGTGCCGATCAATCAGAAGCAGTTCATGCTGGACATGATGGTGAAATTTTCGCTGCCGGTAATTCTGGCGGCGCGAAGCGGAATCGGAACGATCAATCACACATTGCTAACTTTGGCGGCGCTGCACGCGGCGGAATTGCCGGTGCACGGAGTGGTGTTGATCGGCGATCAGAATCGCGAGAACCGCGAGACGATTGAACGATTTGGGCATGTGAGAGTGATTGGAGAAATTCCGCGTCTGCCGAATCTGCACCGCACGGCATTGATGCAAGTGTTCATGAACCACTTCGATCGTGCGGCGTTCGCTCAATAGCCGGTGCGATGACTGAGCCGCTGCGCATTTGGCATCCCTTTACAAATTCAGCGCTAGATCCTGCGCCGCTACGGGTGTCTCGCGCGGAAGGCGTTTATCTGTACACGGATGATGGGCGGCGAATTCTGGATGCGATTTCTTCGTGGTGGGTGAATATTCACGGGCATGCGAATCCGCGAATTGCGGAGGCAGTTGCGGCGCAGGCGCGGAAGCTGGAGCACGTGATCATTGCGGGATTCACGCACGATGCTGCCGAGGAATTGTCGGGGCGGTTGCGGAAGTGGGTGCCGAGGGAAATGTCTCACATGTTTTTCTCGGATGACGGATCAACGGCGATTGAGGTGGCACTGAAGTTGGCGGTGCAATACTTCAGCAATCAGAAACGCGGCGAGAAGCGCGAAATTGTGGCGCTGGAACATGGATATCACGGGGATACGGCGGGGGCGATGTCGGTGAGCGATGATTCGCCGTTCACCGAGCCGTTCCGGTCGATGCGGTATGCGGTACATCGCGTGCATTCGGCGTATTGTTACCGGTGTCCGGTGGGTTTGCAGCGAGCAACTTGCCACATCGAGTGCGTGCAGCAGTTGGAAGAGTTGCTGGAGGAGCGCGGAGAACATATTGCGGCGATGATTGTCGAACCGCTGCTGCAGGGTGCGGGCGGAATGATCGTGCATCCGGTGGAGTTTCTGCAGAAAGTGCGGGCGCTGTGCACCAAACACGATGTGCTGTTGATCGCTGACGAAGTGCTGACGGGATTTGGGCGAACGGGGAAGATGTTTGCGTGCGATGTGGCGGAAGTGGTTCCGGATTTGATGTGTATCTCAAAAGGATTAACCGGCGGATTTTTGGCGATGGGAATTACTTTGTGCAATGAGCGAGTTGAGGCGGCATTTCGCACGGTGGACCGGGCGCATACTTTTTATCATGGGCATTCGTACACGGGGAACGCGCTGGCTTGCGCGGCGGCGAATGCGAGTTTGCAGATTTTTGGCGACGAACCGGTTTTCGATCGCATCGCGGGGATCGCGAAGATTCATGCGGAGAGATTGAGCGCGTTTCGAGAACGGCCTCAGGTTGGCGATGTGCGGCAGATTGGGGCGATTGGCGCGATCGAATTGCGCGTGGAGGATGCGGGATATCTTTCGGCGCTGCGTCCGCAGTTGTATCGATACTTTCTGGAGCGAGATGTTTTACTGCGGCCGCTGGGGAACGTGGTCTATGTATTGCCGCCGTATGTGATTCCGCCGGATGAATTACACCGGGTCTATGACGTGATCGATGAAGCGATCACGGCCCTGCTCTAGCGGTGTTTCCGCGGTTCGCTAGACTGAGTCGCCGTAGCCGAGGCTTGCGTGTCCTTGAACATTAGTGGATGGAAACAGAAAGTGGTGGCGTTTGCCGGGGGACTGGGCGCGCCGGGATTGTTTTTGATTTCCTTTCTTGATTCGTCCGTACTGACGTTTCCGGTGATTAACGATTTGCTGTTGATCGAGCTGGCGGTGCAGCATCCTTCGCGGATGCCGTTGTACGCGGCGGCGGCGGCGCTGGGGTCGGTGCTGGGTTGCGTACTGCTTTTTTTTCTGGCGCGAAAGGGCGGAGAAGCTTTGTTCCGGAAAAAAGCTGGAGAACGCGCGGAGGTTATTCGCCGTTGGGTGGAGAAGAATGGATTTGGCGGGATGCTGGTGGCGGCCCTTTTGCCACCACCGACTCCATTTAAGTTTTTTGTGCTGGCGGCAGGAGTCTTTAGAGTGCCGCTGGTGAGTTTTACTTCGGCGATTGCGCTGGCGCGGGCGTTTCGTTACTTCGGGATTGGATATTTGGCGGTGCGGTATGGGGCGAATGCGCTGCCGTATTTGGGGCAGCACAAATTAGAAGTTGTTGTCGTGGTGGTGGTTTTGGTGGGAGTTAGCTATGCGGCATCGCGTCTCTTGTTGAGGAAGAAAGCGGAGAATAGCGGGTAGGCATTTGATTCAATTAGTTGCTGTCAGCGTGGTCGCTCCACTCTAAACGGTCGTCGCGTAGATTCCCGGAAAAATCCAGGTCAATGACGGCGAAAACTGCGTGGCGGGTTTGTTGTGTCGCGGCGTAGCACAGGTCGAGGAGTTGGACGCGAAAGCCCGATTCCGTTTTTACGACGGAAGCTTTGGGAATACGGGCGTGCTCCAGGAAAAATTTGGCGGCATTGGTGGTGCGCGCGGCGTCCAATTCGAGCGACGGCGTCGGCTTGAAGAGAGTGGTTGCGCTCTCGGAGTCGAAATGCGCGGATTGAGTTGCGTCCAAAGCGACGAGGCGGAAGGTGCTGTCGGTTTCGACTACACCGTTCCAGGAAAATAGAGAGAGAGCTGCGGGAAAAGCGGCGACACGGCGAGGGAATTCGCCGCGGTAGGTTCGCGATTGAAGTGCGGCGACGATGGCGGAGTGGAAATTAGCGCGGATAGCGGTCAGGAGAAGGACGATGGCGAGGCTGGTGATTGCTGCCGCGCGACCGCGGGACTTCTTGGATTTGGTGCCGATTTCGCTGGTGACGAGATGAAGAAGTTCGGGGAGCAAAATTGCTGCGACTAGTATCGCGATAATCCAGGGATCGATTGCGGGAAGCCAGTCGAATAAAATTCTGTTGGTGCTAAAGGGCCAGAGGAGAAAGAGGCTGTTTGATTGGCAGACATCCATCGCGAGATGAAGCCATGTAGCGGCCAAGGATGCGGAGAATAAGAGCGGGATCGAAGGGGAATTATTTCGTGATTCCGGCGCGAACGAAAAGTGGAATGCGGTGGTCAGCAGAGCGGCGATTAGAAGGGAGGCTGCGATCGAATGGACTTCGGCATCGTGCCAGCGCAGGTACGCGGCAGGCCCCCAGTACGCACTGAGGGAATCGATGTCGGCGAAAATTCCGGCTAAAATTACGATTAGCCCGGCGCGCTGTGGCTTGCCGGGAATGGTGGCGCGGGCGATGGCGAGAGAGGCTAGAGCGTGCGTGCCGATGTCCATAAAATGTTCAGGTCTTGGCGCCTGAGGCTGGAGCGGAGAGATCTTTGGGCACGAGAAGTTTTAGCCCGTTTGGAACGACGGTGAATTCGATGGGTAGTCGGGAGAGTGCTTCGCCATCGACTTGGGCGTAGAGTGGGGCGTTACCGATGGGCTCGCAGACGATGGATTTTGCTTTCCAGAAAAAGACACCTTTTTTGCCGCGGAGACGATCCATCCACAGACTAGGCAAATAGCTCAGATAGCGAAGGCCGCTTTGCGTGGTGAGCGCCATAATTTCAAATTGATCTTTGAAGAGGTCGGCTTCGGTAGTGATGCGGAACGGGCCGCCATAATGCTTCGTTCTACCGATCACGACCAACGATACATCGAGGGTTTGGTCGCCAGCGGTTACGCGAAAGCGCGGGAATTTGTAGCGAAAAACTTCGCGGGCTCCTTGCCACCAATAGGCGAGGATGCCGAGGCGGGCTTTTAAGTCGAGATCGATGGCATAGACAATCATGCCGTCCGGGCCGGCGCCGGCGACGCTGAGAAAGTGGCGCTTCTTTTCGGGATGTCCGACTGGGGTAGCCAAGCCGAGGGCGATGTCTTTTACTTCTCCGTCGACGAGTTTGCGAGCAGCGCTGGGGATGTCCCACGGGAGGCCGATTTCCTTGGCGAGAATGTTTGCGGTCCCTCCGGGAAGCAGGGCCATTGGGACGCGATTGCCGTTTTGCGGCGCGGCGAGTCCGTTGACGACTTCATTGACGGTGCCGTCACCGCCGCATGCGATCACCAGATGGCGACCTTGGACCGTGGCGCGTTGCGCAAGTTCGGTGGCGTGCCCCGGACCATGCGTTTCGGCGATTTCGGCATCGATTCCGCCGCTGGCGAGAATTTTGCGGGCTTCGTCCAATTTATTTCGGCGACGGCTGCCTGCGTGGCCAGCATTCGGGTTGTGGATCAAGAGAGCATTGTGCAGATTGCTGGGCATGTACCGTCCTATGGCTGTGGCCGAGTTTGTTTGTAGTCGAGTCTCTGTGGCCGACGTGAAAAACCATTCTATATACTATGATGCGGATTCCATCCAACGCTTCTGTCGAGGAGTTCCATGAGTAAGGCTGTGGTCAGCAAACGCGAGGTTGAAGAGCTTCGCGAAAAGCTGAGATATCACGAATATCGCTATCACGTGCTGGACGATCCGGAGATTTCGGACGGTGCGTACGACCGGCTGATGAATCAACTGAAGGAAGCGGAAACGGCGAATCCGAAATGGGTTACCGCGGACTCGCCAACGGCTCGGGTGGGCGGGCCTCCTCGCGAGGGATTTCGGACGCTGCAACATGCGCGTCCGATGCTGAGTTTGGATAATGCGTTTTCTTATGACGCGCTCAGAGATTTTGACCGGCGAGTGCGGGAAGGGATCGGGCGTGAAAAAATTGAGTATGTTGCGGAGCATAAATTTGATGGGCTGAGTATTTCTTTGCAATATCAGAACGGCGTTTTGGAGCGGGCGGTGACGCGTGGGGATGGGCGCACGGGAGAGGAAGTTACGCCCAATGTGCGAACGATTCGCTCGGTGCCGCTGCGGATTGATCCTGCGCTATTGAAAAAGGCGAAGCTGCCGGGAACGTTTGAGGTGCGGGGCGAGATTTTGATGACGCGCAAGGCGTTCGAAGCCATGAATCGGCAACAGGAAGAGAGCGGCGGAAAGATTTTTGTGAATCCTCGGAACGCGGCGGCTGGAGCGGTGCGGGTTCTCGATCCTTCGATAACTGCGCGACGGCAACTGGCTTTTTTTGCGTATTACCTCTTAAAGGATGGAGAAGCGCCATTTGCGACGCACGCAGAATCGTTGCGTGCGTTGAAGTTGTTGCACTTTCGGGCGTCGGATGATTGGAAATTGTGCGAGGGGATTGAAGAGGTGTGTGGGTATTGCGATGTTTGGGACGCAAAACGAACCACGTTGCCATATGAAATTGATGGCGTAGTGATCAAAGTGAACTCGATTCCGATACAGCATGAATTGGGTTATACGGCGAAAGCTCCCCGATGGGCGATTGCCTACAAATATCCGGCGCGACAAGAAACCACCGTGGTGAACGATATTCGAGTGCAAGTGGGCCGAACGGGAACACTGACGCCGGTGGCGATACTCGAGCCGGTGCAAGTGGGCGGAGTAACGGTAAGCCGTTCAACGCTGCATAACATGGACGAGATTGAACGGCTGGGCGTCGCGATTGGGGATACGGTGCTGATTGAAAGGGCGGGGGAGGTGATCCCGCACGTGTTGAAAGTGGTGAAAGAGGGCGCGCACCGGAAAGGGTTCCGGATTCCGAAGAATTGTCCGGAGTGCGGCAGCACGATTCATAAGGCCGAAGATGAAGTGGCGTATCGCTGTGTGAATGCGGCGTGTCCAGCGAAGAGAAAAGAGTCTTTGCTGCATTTTGCGGGACGTCATGCGATGGATATCGACGGGCTCGGGGACAAGATTGTGGATCAACTGGTGGACAAGGGTTTAGTTAAGGATGTGGCGGACCTTTATTCGCTGAAGGTGGAAGATGTGGCCGGTCTGGAGCGGATGGCGGAAAAATCGGCGCAGAATTTGGTGGATGAGATTGAGGGAAGCAAGAAGAAGGCGCTTTCTCGGCTGATTTATGCGCTAGGGATGCGGATGGTGGGCGAACGTACGGGGCAATTGCTGGCGGCGCATTTTTCTTCGCTGGACGATCTAACAATTGCGAAAGAGGAACAACTTTTGGAGGTTGGCGAAGTGGGCCCGAAAGTTGCGGCCAGCATTGCGGAGTTTTTTTCGGAGCCGGCGAATCGGCAGATTATCAAGAAGCTGGATAAAGCGGGAGTGCGGCCCACGACAGAGAAACGAACCCAGAAGAGCGACAAATTTGCGGGTAAGTCGTTTGTGTTTACGGGTGGGTTGGCGAATCGGTCGAGGGAAGAGGCAGCGGAGTTGGTGGTGCAGCATGGAGGAAAGATTTCGGGGTCAGTAAGTAAGAAGACGGATTATGTGGTGGTGGGAACGGATCCAGGGTCGAAATACGACAAGGCGACGCAGTTGGGTGTGAAGGTGAAAAACGAGAAAGAATTTGAGAAACTGCTCGCAGAAAGCTGAATGTCTCAAAGTCACTTCTTCTACAGTTTAGGTTTCCTATATCAATTCTAAAAAAGCATTACGGAACCAAAGCGCCGTCCGTCGGCCCGTTATTTGAATCCGACTGGACGGCACTCTTGCGTTAATTTAGCGGCGGATCTCCAGCGGTTCAACGAGCCTAAAGGAGATTACGGTCTCAGCGGGAAGAACGAGGTCGCGATTGCCGGTGAGGCCAGCGCCGCCGGTTCCCGCGGCAGCGCCGATCAATCCGCCAATGAGCGCTCCTTTGCCGCCGCCAGCGAGACCGCCAATGAGCGCGCCGCCACCGGCGCCTCCGCCGACCATCGCTCCAGTGCGCTTGCCTTTGCCTTTGGTAGTTTCTTCGGGGGAAGTGGTTCGAACGTCATAATCGCGCCCGTTCACGGCGATGCTGGTGAGGGTGAGAGAAAGGACCGCGCCGCCCTTAAAGCGGCCGGCGGGTTTGGCATCTCTAATGATGCCGGAGGCGCGAGCTCCCTTGGGAATGGCTATGCGGCCGTCAATTTCGACGGGAGTTCGGATGGTGGCAGAAAAGGTCTGACCTGGTGTGCTGATCTTGGAACCGACCGATTGGTCAAGGACGACGGAAATAACGGTTTCGGCGGGCACGACGATCGGTTGAGGAACAGGCGGCGGAGCTGGTTGCGAGGCGGCGGGAGAGGTGTCGCCCGACGGGTTTTGGGTGTTGCTGGCGGCTTGCTGGTCGGCGGATTTTCGGCAGCCAAGCGGGAGCAGGAAAGCCAAGCAGAGGGCAGGCACAGAGATAGCAGCTAAACGACGATTCATGGACATCCTCCGTCGGGCTGGTTATATAAGACGATACTACGATGGCGGATGAAGTCAATTTCGATGTCGCCCGGTACAAAATGCCGGTAAGGGGGCGTTTATTTAGAGTTTTCTTATAAAAAAGTCGAGCAAATCGCTAAAGGTTCGGCCGTGGAAGCCGATAAGGCGGGTGAGGGAGTGCAGAGGCTCTAACCGCAGAGCCAGGATGCGCCCTTTTTGATCGCCAGTCTGGGCAAGAATTGCGTCCGGTCTTGGATGTTCCTTCGGGAAACAATGTTTCCGAATGGGGCAGTACGTCTGCTTTGCATTCCCGTAAACCCAGTCCTTGCAACAAATTCCGCTAAAAACTTTGGCGCTTGAATCGCAGTTGTCTCTGCCAACGCGACTGGGAAAACTTTTCCGGCGTGTAGGCAGCGGGGGGGAGTTGCTGCCACAGAAGCCGAAACGTTGGGGGGATTATGGCAGCAGTGGCGACCGTCGGTCTGATTCGTGCTCGCAGCCGAATTCTTATAGCAAGCGCGGACCCATCGTTTCGTAAGCGAGTGATGAGAAATCCGGTGTACGCCGGTTCTTTGAGTGAAGAGGCGGTGGGGGGAGCGCATGCATTGGCGCAACTGCTGAAATTTCCTTGCGATAGCGTGTTGTTGGACCGAAATTTGCCGGATTTGGATGCGTCCGAAGTTGCGGAGCAGATTCGAAAACAATATCCGCGAACCGAAGTGGAGATGCTGGATTCGCGAGTGGGGAGTGAGACGCTGCAGGACGGCGACGTGCGCGAAACAGAGAACGCAACGGCCTGCGACGAAGTGGAGAATTTGGAGGAAGTTAGCGAGTCATGCGCAAAGGCGGAGACTTTTGCTGCGGGAGCGGAAGCCCTGCCAGGAATGATTGGGACAAGCCGGCCGATGCAGCAGGTCTATCGTCTGGCGCGGATGGTGGCACCGCGAGATACAACCGTACTGGTAACCGGGGAAACCGGAACCGGGAAAGAGCTGGTGGCGGAAGGAGTACATCGGCTAAGCCGAAGGTCGAAACACCCATTCGTGGTGGTGAATTGCGCGGCGATTCCGGAGGCGCTGCTGGAGGCGGAACTTTTCGGGCATGCGCGCGGGGCGTTTACCGGAGCGGTGCAATCGCGATTGGGACGGATCCATGTAGCGCAGGGCGGCACGCTTTTTTTGGATGAAGTTGGCGAGTTGCCGCTGAGCATGCAGGCAAAGCTGCTGAGGTTTTTGCAGAACGGCGAAGTGCAACGGCTGGGAAGCTCCGATGTTTATCGCGTTGATGTGCGGGTGGTATGCGCGACGAATGTACGGCTGCTGGAACTGGTGCAAGCAAAACAGTTTCGAATGGACTTGTACTACCGTTTGGCGATTTTCCCGATTGAAGTGCCGGCTTTGCGAAACCGCGTCGGAGATGTCAGCGTCCTTGCGGACTATTTCGTAACCAAGTTGGCGACGGAGACGGCGGTGCCGCCGAAGTATTTAACGGCATCGGCGTTGCGATTCTTGGAGCAAGGGAAATGGGCAGGGAATGTCCGTGAGCTTCAGCACGCGATCGAGCGCGCTTTCATTCTCGCGGGAAACGATCCGCAATTGAGCCTGGAGCATTTTCAAGCGCCCGGTGAAGCGGTTAGCTAAGAGAAATCTAAGTCCAGGGCGCGATTCCTGGCAGAAAGCGTGCAGCGATGTCGACAGTGACAAATTTACCCAGGACCCGGCAAAGAACGCGCGGCGTGACCGTGATAGGAAACAGTCAGGTGGCGGCGCAGGAAAATCTGACGCGAGCGTTTATGACGTTTACGCAGGCGGCGGGGTCGCTGGAAAAATCTTATACGCAGTTGCAGGGCGAAGTGACGCGACTGCATCTGGAGTTGGAGCGGACAAATTCCGAGCTGGAACGAAGCCTGGAAGAAAATGCGCGGGTGCGAGGATACCTGTCGAGGGTGCTGGAGAATTTGCCGTGCGGAGTGTTGGTGGTGAACGCGGCCGGAGCGATGCAGATGATCAATCCAGAAGCGCGCAGGCTGCTGCAGGTGCCTTATGGATGGACACCGGGAGCGGCGGGAGAAGCGCCATTGCCGCCGACATTCGAAAAATTAATTGCGGAGGTGCCGGCCAACAGTTTCTTTTCGGAACAGGAATGGTCGATGGCTGGAGCTGCTGGCAATCGTACTATCGGCATTTTGCGCGCAAACGTTAGCGAAAATTTTGATTGTGAAGGCGACACGATTTGGATTGTGCGGGATGTGACAGAGCAAAAGCGGCTGGCCAGCGAACGCGAGGCGGCGAGGAAGTCCAATGCGCTGGCGGAGATTGCGACGGTTCTGGCGCATGAAATTCGAAATCCGCTGGGTAGCATGGAGCTATTTACCGGGTTGCTGGCGGATGCGACGGCACATCTCCCTGAGACACGGCAGTGGGTGACGCATTTACAGGCGGGACTGCGCGGGCTTTCGGCGACAGTCAATAACGTTTTGCAGTTTCATAGCCAGCCGACGGTGCAGATGTTGCCGACGGAACTGGACCGATTAGTGAGCGAGACGGTGGATTTTCTGTTGCCGCTGGCGCGACAGCGAGGGCAACAGATCAAGATTGAGAATGGCATTGGAAGGATATCGACGCTGGCGGATGCGAATCGTTTGAAGCAAGTGTTTTTGAATCTGTCGTTGAATGCGTTTCGCGCGATGCCGCCGGGAGCGAGTTTGAGCGTTAAATTGGGATGGGCGCCGCAATATCCGGGCGGTGTTGTGCAGATTGATTTCCAGGATGAGGGGCGAGGCGTTGCGGCAGAACTGCTGGAACGAATTTATGAGCCAGGATTTACGACGACGCCGGGAAGTCCAGGACTGGGATTGTCGGTATGCAGAAAAGTGATTGAGCAGCACGGCGGGGAAATACGAGTGCAAAGCAAGCCTCAGCATGGGACGACATTTTCGTTGCTGCTACCGGTTTCTGGAGCTAACGCGTGAACAACGTTTTGATTGTCGATGACGAAGCAGCCATGCGCGCCGCGCTAGAAGCAAATTTCCGGCGTCGAGGATGGCGGGTGCAGACGGCGGAAGGGGTTGGCGATGCGCTGGCAAAATTTCGCACGGCGCCTTCGACACTCGTGGTGACGGACATGCGGATGCCGGATGGCGACGGTTTGCAAGTGATGGAGGGCGTGCAGTCGTTTATTCCCGGAACGCCGGTAATTTTGCTGACGGCGTATGGGAGCGTTCCCGACGCTGTGCAGGCGATTCAGGAAGGAGCTTGCGACTATTTGCAAAAGCCGATCTCGTTCGATCAGTTGGAAGCGGCGGCAGAAAGGTTCTTAGCTCCGCGCGAGGCGAAGGACGAGAAGGCCACGACATTCGAAGGCGTAGGCGGTTCGCCCAGTTTTTGCAGTCTGCTGGCGCGGGCGCAACGCGTCGCGCAGACCGACGCGGATGTTTTGATTGAAGCGGAGAGCGGCACGGGCAAAGAGTTGGTGGCGCGATTGATTCATCGCGCGAGTTTGCGAGCGAATGGACCGTTTGTGGCGGTGAATTGTTCGGCGTTTCCAGACAATTTGCTGGAGAGCGAATTATTCGGCCACGTTCGCGGAGCTTTTACGGGCGCGAATAATACCAAGCCGGGAAAGTTTGAATTGGCAGACGGCGGAACGCTGCTGTTGGACGAAATTGGGGAAATGCCTGCGAGCTTGCAGCCGAAACTGCTGCGGGTGCTGCAAGAGCGGGAAGTTGACCGGCTGGGGGATACGCGAACGGTGTCTGTGAATGTACGGGTGATCGCGACGACGAATCGTTCCCTGAAGAGCCTGGTGGACACGGGCAGGTTTCGCGCGGACCTGTATTACCGCTTGAATGTGGTGCCGCTGACGATTCCTCCATTGCGCGAACGGCGAGACGATATTTTGCCGCTGGCGGAACATTTCTTGCGCAAGCATGAGCCAAAAGCGCAGCAAGGAACATTCCGGATTACGGCGCCGCTTGCGGCGCAATTGGAATCGCACGACTGGCCGGGAAATGTGCGCGAACTGGAAAATTTTGTGCGCAGGGCGCTAGCGCTGTCGAGCGGGACGCTGCTCGGTCCGCAGATGCTGGACACCAGCATAGAAATGGCGCAGGACGAGAGTGTGAATGCGGCTGGCGCGGCGGGAACGTTGCAAAACATGGAACGCCAACTGTTGCAAAAGACCTTGGCCGCGACAGGTGGAAATCGGACGCGTGCCGCGGAGTTGATGGGTGTAAGTCTGCGCACGGTGCGTAACAAGATTCGGGAATACGGCTTGCCCGCGTGGAGGGCGACATGAGCTGGTTGAACACGCCGAACATGATGCTGCTGGAACGCTATCTGGGTGTGGTCACCATGCGGCAAACGCTGGTGAGCACCAACGTGGCGAATGTGGACACGCCGGGTTATCAAACTCGAGATGTAGATTTTCGCGGCGAATTGATGCGAGCTATGAACGGCGAGGAAACCAGCACGACGAGTCCTTTTGTGATGAAGGTGCGGGGGTTGGTGGCGCGCCCGGACGGAAATAACGTGAGCGCCGACAGGGAAGGGATGTTGCTGGCGGAAGTACAACTGCAATTTAAGGCGGCGACCGCGGTAATTCGCGCGGAATTTAATCAGATTTCCACGGCGATCAGGGAGGGACAGTAATCATGAATTTATTCCGGGTAATGGAAATTAGCGGATCGGCGTTAATTGCGGAACGCATGCGCGCGGAAGTGGTCTCGGCCAATTTAGCGAATGCGGAAACGACGCACACCGACGCAGGCGGCCCGTACCGGCGGATGCATGTGGTGTTTGGAGCGCGCCCTTCACAGTCGCCAAGTTTCGGTATGACATTGGCTTCTTTGGCGGACATGCACGCCGAAGACGTACGAGTGGTGAACGTAGTGCCGGACAATGCTCCGCCAGTGAAAAGATTCGAGCCAGGACACCCGGACGCTGACGAACAGGGGTACGTATCTTATCCGGCGATCAATCCCGCGGAAGAAATGGTCAACTTGATGGGAGCGGCGCGTTCTTATGAGATGAACTCATCGGCGGTGACCAGCGTGAAAAACATGATTCAGTCGGCGATGACGATCCTGAGTTGAACAAACGAGTTGAGTGAACGAAGAGGAGAATGGCGATGAGCAATCCGATTCAGGGATTTCCGCAAGGAAGCATCGACTTACGAACTGGCGGAAGTCCAGCAAAGGCAGGCGGTGCGCCCGGAGATTCCGAATTCATGAGCACACTGCGAAATGCGATGGACCAAGTGGGCGATTTGCAATCGCAAGCGGATGGCAAAGTTGCCCAGCTTCTGAGCGGTAATGGACAGGACGTGCACTCCGCGATGATTGCGGTGGAAAAAGCCAGCCTGGCATTTCAAATGATGGTGCAAGTGCGAAACAAGATTGTACAGGCGTATCAGCAAGTGTCCGGAATTCCTTTTTAAGGATGAATTAGATTTCGCGCGGATAATCTACGCATAACGGCCATGGATAAAATCCAGCAACAGATTATTGCGTTTCTGCAAGGGCTTACGACACGGCAAAAACTGCTGCTGGCGGGAAGCGTGGTTTTGGTCGCTGGAACATTGTGGATATTTGTGCGGCTTCTGGGCGATGGCGATTACAAAACATTGTATTCAGGAATGGCTCCAGCGGACGCACAGAGCTTGGTGCAAAGACTGGGTGCACAAAATATCCAATATCAATTGTCGAGCGATGGCACGGCGGTCTTGGTGCGATCTGACCAGTTGGACAAGGCGCGGCTGGAGACGGCATCGCAGGGGCCATTGGCTAGTGGACGAATGGGCTTTGAACTCTTCGATAAGCCAAACTGGTCAGGCAGCGATTTTTCCGAAAAAGTAAATTATCAGCGGGCCTTGGAAGCGGAACTGGAACGCACTATTCAAACGATGAATGGTGTGGAATCAGTGCGAGTCCATCTGGTGCTGCCGCGAGAGTCTTTGTTCACAGACCGAGAGCGGTCGGCAAAAGCTGCTGTGGTCCTGAAGCTGCGTGGCGCAAGAATGACCGACGAGGTCGCAGGTTCGGTAGCGAATTTGGTTTCAAGCGCCTGGGATGACTTGACGCCGCAAAACGTCACGGTGGTGACCACGGATGGGCAAATTCAGGGATCCGGACACGGCCACGCAGTGGGAATGGTTGGAAACCAAGATCTCGAGACCGCGCTGGCGGAACGAGTGGTGCAAACGTTGGCGCCGGTGGTTGGGAATGAACACGTGAAGTCCAGCATTACGATTGACTATGACCCGACGTCCGGGGAGAGTACGCAAGAGCTTTACGACCCGGCCAGCACCGCAGTGCTAACTTCGCAAACGTCGCAAGAAACAGTTGGAGATCTGGAGCCGGCAGGCATTCCGGGCACTCCTAGCAACGCGCCGAACTCTCAAGCGAACAGCGTTGCTGCCGCTCAAGCGAAAACAGCGACGAGCACGCAAGGCATCCACAGCGAAAGTAAGACGTTTGCCGTGAGCCACACGACGCGGCACTTATTTGAGCCGGCAGGGCGAATCAAGCGAGTAGCCGCGGCAATCCTGGTTGACGACGTTTTCGAGACAAAAACCGACAATGGCAAGACGCAGGAAACGCGGCGTAAGCGCACCGCAGATGAGATGAAACAGATCGAGGCTCTGGCGAAGGCAGCCATTGGATTTGACGCGCAACGCGGAGATCAATTTTCACTGGAGAATATTTCCTTTACGGTGCCGCCGGTGGAAGCGCCCTTGCCGGTCGGCAAGATGCAGAAGTTTCTGGTATTAGCCGAGCGGTGGACTGGATTGCTGCGTTATGCCGCCCTGCTTGGACTGTTTGCGGTGGTTTATCTGCTGATTTTGCGGCCGGTAAAGAAGCAAGTGATAACTATGTTGCAGTCACCTCCGCGAAACAGTCTGCAACCTCCAAGCGCTGGGGGCGGGACGTCGGCTGCATTAGGCGGCGACGATTTTCAGGCGGCGTTGCCAGCGGGTGCTAATGGCGGTGTAGCCGGAGACGTACAGAACGCGGTGACGCTGAAGAAACAGCTGGCCGGTAAGGTGAAAGACGATCCGCAGGGAGCTAGCCGATTGATTCAGACCTGGTTGCGTGAAGGGAAACCCGCTCAATGATCAGCCAAGAAGAGGGTCCGCTAACTGGAAAGCGCAAGGCAGCAATTTTCATGGTGCTGCTTGGGGAAGAGCTGGCGATAAACGTGTATAGAAATTTGCCGGATATGGAATTGCGGATTATTACGGAGGAGATAGCCGAACTCGAGTTCGTGTCTCCCGAGGTCGCCGCCAAAGTGTTGCAGGAATATCACGAACTCTCTCTGAGCAATCAAGGATTTGTGGTGCAGGGAGGTCCGGAGCAGGCGAACAAACTGTTGGTAAAGGCTTTTGGCGAACAGGGCGCGAAGACTTTCATCGAAGAAGTGTCTCGGGTGCAACAGCTCAGCGAGCAAAACCTTGCGACCTTGAAAAAAAGCGACCCGCAGCAACTGGCAAAATTTATTCAGGGGGAGCATCCACAGACCATCGCTTTAGTGTTGGCCCACTTGGATGTAAGGATGGCGCGGGAAGTACTGATGCAACTGCCAGAGAAAGTCCGGGGTTTCGCCGTAAGGCGATTGGCGCAGATGCAGCAATTTTCGCCGGACATGGTTAAGAAAATATCCGTAATTCTGCACAAAAGGTTGCAAGTGATCGGCCAACAAAACCGAAAGGCCTACGGCGGAGTGAAGGCGGTGGCTGACCTGCTGAACCAAATCGACCACGAGTCGACAACGAGCATTTTGGAAACGATTGAAGAGGGAGATACGGATTTAGCGACGTCGATCCGAAACCTGATGTTTACGTTTCAAGACTTTCTGGAGGTTCCGGAGACGGGATTGCGCGAGCTGCTAGGTCAATTGGATAAAAAGACGCTGGCGACAGCACTCAAGGGCGCTCCCGAGGATTTAAAGAATCACTTTTTCAAATGTATGTCGACACGCGCCGTGGAGATGCTGAAGGAAGATATGGATGCGCTGGGTCCAATTCGTTCACGCGATGTAAATGCCGCGAGACAAGAAGCGGTAACGGTTGCCCGGCGATTGGAAGGAGAAGGGAAAATGGTGCTGAAGACGGAGCAAGAGGAATCCTATGTCGTCTGAGCGGACCGAAACGCAAACCATTGATGCGCAGGCTGAGCCTTTTTTGTATTTATCGAGTGGCGCGGATGGCGAGAGAAATGGCACAGCGGTCGCATGGAGCGCGCGAGGAGTCGGGCCCAAAGCCAGCCCAGAGCAAGATGTTAGAGAGGCATTTGAACGAGGGATAAAGGAAGGAGAAGCACAGGCACGGTCTGCCTATGACAAACAATTAGGTGCAGTACAGGCGGTTATTTCCGCGGCCTTGGAAAAATTCAAGGGCCAGCGAGAGACATATTTCAATCGCATTGAGCCTGAAGTCGTGCAGCTGGCATTGGCGATAGGTAGAAAGATTTTGCATCGAGAAGCGCAGATGGATCCACTTTTACTGGCAGGAATGGTTCATGTGGCGCTGGAAAAAATTGATAGTGGAACTCGGGTGCGGCTGCGTGCCCATCCTGAGGATGTGCATTTCTGGAATGAATATTTTTCACAAGCAGGAACATCTGAGCCAGCCCCAGAATTAATCGGCGACCCCGTGTTGCAACGGGGCGAATGCGCACTGGAAACAGAATTCGGAAGTACGCAGATAAGCCTCGATACGCAACTGAAAGAGATTGAGCAAGGTTTCTTCGATTTATTGGAACAGCGCCCGAAGGTACGTTGATGGATGATTCGCCTTTTTTGCGCCCTTATTTCCGGCGGCTAGAAGAATTCTCCGTCTTGCGATGGACGGGACGGGTGACAAAGGCTGTCGGTCACTTGGTGGAATCAGATGGACCGTTCTGCTCCGTAGGAGAAGGCTGCGCGATCCTGACGGAAGACGGGCAGATATTTTCCGGTGAAATTGTGGGCTTCCGCGGCCGGACAGTACTTTCGATGCCGCTTGAGCGGCCGAGCGGAATTCGTTTTGGCGATCGGATCGTTACACGAGGAACTCAGCCGTCGCTGCGAGTTGGGCCGGACATTTTGGGCCGTGTCCTTGATGGATCTGGTAAGCCCCTCGATCATCTTCCGGCATACCGCGCTCATGAATATCTACCGCTGCAAGGTGATGCGCCCTTGCCGCTGGATCGCGAACCTATCCGCTCTCCGTTGGGAAGTGGAATTCGAGCGATCGACGGGTTATTGACGTGCGGCCGTGGGCAGCGAGTAGGAATCTTTGGCGGAAGCGGCGTGGGAAAGAGCACATTGATCGGAATGATGACGCGCGCAACGTCAGCAGATATGACAGTGCTCGCGCTGGTGGGAGAACGAGGCAGGGAAGTACGCGAATTCCTGGAGGAAGCAATCGGCCCGGAGGGTTTGCAGCGATCGGTAGTTATGGTCTCCACGTCTGACCAATCGCCGCTGTTGCGTATTCGCGCGGCACTGGCGGCCACCACCGTTGCGGAATTTTTCAGCAGGCAGGGAAAAAATGTCCTTTTAGTCGTAGATTCGCTGACGCGTTTTGCAATGGCGCAACGGGAAATAGGTTTGGCCGCGGGGGAGCCGCCCACTGCGAAAGGCTATACACCATCGGTGTTTACATTGCTAGCGCGGTTGATTGAGCGCGCAGGAAATTTTGGCAGCGGGAGCATCACTGCGTTCTATACGGTATTGATGGAAGGCGACGACCAGCAGGATCCGCTGGTCGACGCCGTGCGCGCGCTGCTGGATGGACACGTGATTCTCGACCGGAAACTTAGTGCACAGGGGCATTATCCGCCGATCTCGATTCTAGATAGTCTCAGCCGGCTGATGCCTGCAGTGTGCAGCGCCGAGCATCTTGAAAAAGCGCGGCGGCTGCGGCAATTGTTGGCAGCGTATTCTGCGTCGGAAGACTTGATCCGCGTCGGTGCGTACCAAAAGGGTGCAGACATGATGTTGGATCGCGCGATTTCCGCTCTGCCAGCGATCAATTCCTTTCTGCAACAACGCAAGAATGATCTTGCGCCGTTAGAACAGACTTTGCAGGCGCTACAGGCTTTGTCGGCATAAAGACTTATGGCATTTCGCTATCCATTGCAGTCGGTGCTGCGACTTCGGGCGAGCCTGGAGCGGCAGGAGGAGCAACGTTTGTTTGCTATTGCCGCGATTGTTGCGAAGTTGAGCAGAGATCTTGAACAATTCGACGATGCGCGCCTGGAATCGCAACGAGCGGTGCTGTATGAAATGGCGGAGAGTTCATCTGGGGCGGCGATTCAGTTCGCTTCTTTATGTGACGCGGCTGCGGCAGAAAAGCATGGCAAAATGCGAATCCAACTAATAGAAGCGGAGCGACTGCGAACTCAACAAGTGCAGTTGTATCGGAAAGCGCGGCAGAAGCGGGAAGTTTTCGAAAGTCTGCGAAAGCATCAAGCGATGATTTATGAACGCGAAGCAGAGCACCGCGAGCAGGAACGCACGGATGAAGCTTTCTTAATTCGACGCATCATCACACACGAAGAATAGATTTTGCCCGGGGGTCGGCAAATGCTGCCGACCCTTTGACGATCCTAGAGTCCAGCGATCAAATGGCTTCCGGTCACGCTGTGCCATCTGCCTCCGAATCAAGACCTTACGCGGTCGGCGTTAGCTATTCCGATAAAAATTGAATTGGCGCAAAGCGTGCTTTTGTTCTCCGCAGTAATACGGACGAACCTATGGAAGCGTTACCAATTTCTAGCTTGCCGACAGCTGCTCCGCCCCCAGTGGGTGCTGCCGTACCCAATGGTACGGGGAGTACAAATGCCAGCGGCACCGGTCAGGTTCCCGTATTTGCGGAGATAGTTCGCCAATTTTCTGATCACGGAGAAGGCTCCTCGGCAAACAATTCCTCTTCGAAACCAAATGGATCAACGAAGGCGGGTCCTCTAAGCAAGAACGGGTTGGTTCCCGTAAGGACAAGTCCTAACGACTTGAAAACGTCGGACAATTCAAGCGCGGCGAATCTAGTGGCGCTCGCTGCAATTCTGAATTTGATCGTACCAGTGCAGACTAGTGGAATCGGTCCGAACGTGCAGACCGGAGCTGCGGTTTCTCTGGATGCGGTGGCAGGGACCATTCCCACGCCGTCGTTTTCTTTAGCTTCAAACTCCGACGCGGCCAACAACCTATCGGCATCTGTAGCGCCGAATAGCGAGCCAATAAATCAAGTCACGTCGGTAGACACTTTTTCTGCCGACGCTGCGGGCACGGTTGCTGCGGGCTCCACTGCTGCGACGAATAATGCCGCGGCTCAAAACCCTGAAATCTCTAAGAACGAGATCCAGGTTCCTGCATTGACCGCACCAGTCGTACCTTTCGAAGCGCCAGGAACCGATAGTCAGACGAAATCAGTATCGGCGTCCGACGTCGCAGCCCGCGGAAGCTCAGTCGCTAAGGATGAATGGGGGGCTTTACCGGTGATCGAAATACCGAGTGTCGATATGCTTTCTACGACGAGTACGGCGATTCCAGAAACACCCGATGTGCAGCCTAGGGCCGACGAAACAAATCTGCTGCCAAAGTTCTCCGCGTTTGTGCAGGGCAGGGCAGTCGATGGAGCTAACGCGAGCCCGAGTGTCGGGCCGCAGGTGGAATCCTCGGTGGCTGCGGTGACCTCGACGCCGAAGGCGAAATTGCCGCGGGTTTTGCCGCAGAGCCAAACGCAGAATTTGTCGACTCAAACTGAGTCTCGTGCCTCTACACCGCCAATTGCGAAAGCCACCGCACCTCAGCTGACGTCCATTGCGCTGCGCCCTTCAATATCTCCATCTCCGGCGTTCTCATCGACTGTTCTCAACAGTGCGCCTCACAAGACACCGGTTACAGCCGACTCGGATTCAGCTTTATCGTCTTCCAACCAGTCGGGTTCACAGGATGCCGGGACGAATCACAAGGAAACCGATCAGAGTGGAGCGACTCCCTCGAGTGCACCGCCTTTGGGAAGTGCCACCGTTCACGATTTGTTGGGCTTGATGCAAGTGCCAGGCAATGGAGGCCCGACGCAGATCAGCCAAGTCGCAGCCCAGGCAAATCCGAATACATCCCAAACGACGGCGATTGTCGCCACGCTAGTACCCGATCGGCCGCCAATCTCAGCGGGAAACTTGGCCCAGCCAACTTCACCTGCGACGGCGCATGCTGCACCTCTTCCAAACGCCGATGGTAATACAACGGGATTTGTGAACACCGCGAAGTTGCTAGAGATGTCGGGCCATAGTGAAATGCGCATCGCGATGGACACAGACAAGCTTGGGCCGGTCGAGTTACGCGCAAAAATGGCCGGCGATGAAGTTGGCGCTTCGATCATGGTGGAGAAGCGTGACGCACACGCAGCGCTGGCGATTGAACTACCGGCGCTGCAGCAGGCCTTAAGTGAAAAGCAACTGCATGTTGAACACGTCACGCTACTACACGGCTCATTCAGTTCGACAACGGGCGACTCTGGCGCAACGGGGAATCGAGAGGCCAACCAGGCGCCGCGGACCCCGCAAACGCAGCACACTGGATGGAATTCTGAGACCGTGACCAGCAGTGGATTTTCCGCAACCAACGAAGCAACGGGGATTTTCAATTTCGAAGGAAGGTTGAGCGTGCGAGTTTAGAGCGCGCCCAGGAGGATGAAGTGAACCCACTCGCATCTATCGGCAATTTGTTATTTCCAGCACCCGTACCGTTGAGTTCATCGTCTTCGCCATCATCGTCGTCGACGGGGTCGGCATCACAGGATCAATCGTTAAGTGAACTAGGTCCTGACGCCTTCATCACACTGCTCACGGCGCAACTGCAGGCGCAGGATCCGCTGAATCCGATGGACCCAAATCAGATGGTGAATGAATTGACTTCCATGAACACATTGCAAGAAACGATTCAGATGCGGCAGGACTTGGATGCACTCGCGGGAGCCTTGCAAGGAGCGACCGGCGCTTCTGGTTCTGGAGGCACTGGATCAGGGGGTTCGGGAACTGGCTCGCCCACCGGCACCGCTGTGGGAGCTACACCAGCGACCGCTTCGGCTACTCACGGGGCTGCGAGTCCAACTGCCCTTGGAGCCTTGTCATCCATCAACCCGCCGGCTAACACGCTGCTTCCGGCCGCTGCGCATGCGCTTTCAACCAGTCTTTCACTGCTTTCGAGGTCTCTCGCACCGAGCTCTGTTTCGAGTATTTATTCGCAATTGAATTCGCAGTCAAAACTTTTCTAGGAGAACAAAATGCCATCATTTTCGATTCCGCTTTCGGGTTTGGACGCTAGTTCTACCGAGTTGTCCGTAATCGCCAATAATTTGGCAAACTTGAATACCGTTGGGTTCAAAACCCAGCGAACGCTTTTTCAAGATCTTTTCTATCAGCAGATCGGGACGAGCGGCGATGGGAACCCGGTGCAAGAGGGGGTTGGCGCATCGGTTGCGGGAATCGATTCCGATTTGACGCAAGGAAGCATTCAATCGAGCGGTGTGCCGACGGACGTGGCGATTCAGGGAGATGGATATTTCATTTTGAACAAGGGCGGAGAGACGGTCTATAGCCGCGCCGGCAATTTTTCAATCGGTTCCGATGGCACATTGCTTTCTCAGGACGGGGCGGCCGTTATGGGAAATACCGCCGTGAATGGTGTGGTGAGTCCGAATTCAACGCTAGGCCCTTTGACGATCGCAAATGGAACGACCAATCCACCTAATCCAACAGCGAATGTGGAGCTTTCCACAAATCTTGATTCGGGAACAGCGATTGGCGGCACGTTCAGCACGTCGGTAGCGGTATTTGACTCGCTGGGTGGCAGTCACGTGCTGACTTACAACTTCACCAAGACGGCCAGCAACGCTTGGTCTTATAACATTACGATTCCGGCGGCGGATGTGGGCGCAACCGGGGCTCCGGTGGCAGTGAAGACGGGGACGTTGGCCTTTAATGGAGCCGGACAATTGACCACGCCGGCGGCAAACGTCACTGGGATCACGGTAACAGGGTTAGCGGATGGCGCCAATAACCTAACTTTCAACTGGAATGTATTTGGGCCGAACAATACTGGAAACCTGACGCAGGTTGCCGGAGCCTCCGCGACATCCACGACGCTGCAGGATGGATTCTCCAGCGGCACGCTAGTGAACTTCATTATTCAGTCCGACGGAACCATTCAGGGAACTTTCAGCAATGGACAGACAGCCGCGCTCGGCCAAATTGCATTAGCCTCGTTTACGAATGAGCAGGGTCTGGTCCGCAATGGTTCAAACGAATTGCTGGCTAGTTTGTCGTCGGGGCAAGCCAATGTCGGAACTCCGGGGACCGGCGGCAGGGGATCACTGTCGGGCGGTGCACTGGAACAATCGAACGTGGATATTGCCACGCAATTTGCCCAGCTAATTGTGGCTGAGCGAAGTTATCAGGCGAATGCGAAGTCCGTCACAACGTTTGATGAAGTGACGCAAACCGCCATCAATTTGAAACAGTAAGTAAGTAGTGCGAAAGAATGATGGCTCTGTTCAGGCGGAAGAAATGAGCGGAGCCCGGTCATTCTTAAGATTTCTTTAATGAGTCGTTTCCGAATTTGGCGTTCTAGTTTCGAATTCGCATCGTCCCGTCGCTCCCGCAGTTTCCTCTTTGATTTAACAGTCGCGTTATAAGCCACTTACAGTTTGGGCTCTAACCTATTCAACAAGCGGCTTCCGTTTTGCTTCGGTGCTTCGATTGCTTATCTCTCCAACGATGAGCGACGAGAAAAGCAAAGCGGTAAGTCCGGGTGCTCAAGGCGGCGTAAAGAAATCATCGAAATCCGCGACGTTGAGTGTCGTTTTTTTGTTGCTAGGCTCCGCGGGCGGGGCAGCGTGGATGTTTCTGCAGCGTGGATCCGCAACGGAGGCGTCTCGCGGGATTGCGAGCAGTGGCGCGCCGAAGTATCTGATCCACTTGGAGGGTTTCACCGTTAATTTGGCCGATCCTGAAGACACACATTTCTTACGCGTAACGATGGATTTGGGAATCGACCGTTTGCCGCAAGGAGCAGAAAAAGAGAAGACTTCGAGTGCAATACCAGTGGCACGCGTTCGCGATTCAATTCTTGCGGTGTTAACGGTGTGCAGGGCGGACGTGCTTTTGACGTCGACGGGAAAGTCACAGCTGAAGAAGAACCTTGTGGAGGCGTTGCAACGGGATGTGCCTGAACTTGGGGTGCGCGAAGTGTACTTCACGGAATTTCTGGTGCAGCGCTAAAGATGGCTACCGTTCATGGGCCGGTGCAACAAATTCCCATTGCCGTGGGAGAAGAAGAGTGGGACGAGGCTGGATGGTTGCCATGTCAAATCAGCGTGGATGTTCCAGTGGGACACTTTACGGTGCGTGATTTGTTGCAATTGGAAGTTGGCAGCGTATTGGAAACAAGAAGCGCAGATGGCGCCGACGTTCCGGTAAAGGTGAACGGGCAACTGATTGGCTGGTCAGAGTTTGAAATTGTGGGACAGCGGCTGGCAATTCGAATGACGGAGCTTGGTTAGATGGGTGCGTGCAATACAACTCCACGAAAGTTCGAGATAAATGAGACACGGATCTCGGACGATCCGATTGGTACGTCGCGATCCAGGACGCTGCTCGCGCAGGTCCTGTCCAAGTTGCATAGGTTTGTTAGCGCAGTGAAGATACGGCGCCGGGAATCTTCGTTGCGAGTGTGCGAAACAGTTTCTTTGGGGGAAAGACGCTCTTTGCTTGTCGTGCAGTTTGAAAGCGAACGGTTCTTGATCAGTTCCACCAATCACACCATTTCTTTGTTACATCGGCTTGAGAACAAGCGAGAAGCGCAAAGCGACCTTGCAGTACCGACTTCTGACGCTGCCTCTGGAAACGAGGTTGGCTGATGCGGACTGTCGCAGCAGCGAAGTGGGTTGGTTTTGTGGCGCTAGGGGTGGTCGCGGAATTACTGTGCCCGTGCACGGCATTTTGTGATGCGGCGCAAGGGCCAGTGTTTCAAATCCCGGGTTTAACTGTGCAGGGCAGTTCGACTTCCGTCACCATCATATTCTTACTTACGTTGTTGACGTTGCTCCCATCAATTCTCTTATCGATGACGCCGTTTGTCCGAATTTTGGTGATCTTTCATTTCCTGCGACAAGCGTTGGGAACACAAACTGCGCCCACAAACCAGACGCTAATCGGCTTGGCGCTGTTCTTGACCTATTTCATCATGCAACCGGTAGGGGTGGCGATTAACGAACAGGCGATCACTCCGTTCGAACACGGGCGGATTTCCTCAATCCAGGCGGTGGAGCGCGGCTTGGTCCCTCTGCACAAATTCATGTTGGATTACACACGGGAAAAGGACTTGGCCCTGTTTGTCGAGATGAGCAAAGAACCACGTCCGAAGACTCCGGAAGAACTATCTATGAGGGTGGTAATCCCCGCCTACATTATTTCGGAACTCAAGACCGGCTTTCAAATCGGCGCAGTGTTGTTCCTGCCATTTCTGGTGATCGATTTGGTGACCGCATCGATTACAACTTCGATAGGGATGTTGCAGTTGCCGCCGGTGGTAATTTCCACGCCGTTGAAAATTCTTCTGTTCGTCGTAGCGGATGGATGGAATCTGGTAGTGGGGTCGATGCTGAAGAGCTTCCACTACTGAGGCACGGACATGACACCTGAACAAGTTGTCGAATTGTCGCGGCACATGATCGCGGCGGCATTTTGGGGTGCCGCTCCGGTGTTGCTTGCGGCGATGGCGGTGGGATTGGTGATCAATATCGGTCAAGTGATGACATCGATTCAGGATCCGACCGTGTCGACAGTTCCTCGGCTCGGTGCGGTTGGCGCGATTTTGTTTTTCCTAACACCGTGGATGCTGAGCCATTTGATCGCTTACACCGTCACGTTGTTTGGCGATTTTCGGCCGTACACGCAGTGAGGAGAACCGGCGGGTGTTGACAATTCTGGAACAAATGTTGATTCGCGGTGGGCTGATTGGAGTGCGCATCGGCGGTGTGATGACTTTTGCGCCTTTTCTTGGCAACAGTTCGATTCCATCGCGAGTAAAAGCGGCATTCACACTGGTGCTCACGGCTTTACTCTATCCGATGTGTCCAGTGCCGCAAGTGGCGGTAACGCTTTTCGGATGGGTGCAACTGATCTTAAGCGAGGCGATATTGGGCCTGGCAATTGGTCTCTGTTTGCAATTTGTCTTGGAAGGAGTCCTGGTCGCCGGACAAGTTGGCGGATTTCAATTGGGATTCTCTCTGGTTAATGTGATCGACCCTTCCTCAAATGTGGATACCCCGGTGCTGTCGGTATTTCACCAATTATTTATGCTGATTTTTTTCTTACAAATGAACATTCACCATTGGATCTTGCGCGGAATAGCGAAGAGTTTCGACTATGTACCCATTGGCAGCATGGTGGTCTCGACTGAAATGATGAAGGGGTTATTTCATGCGGCAACTGCAATGTGGCTGGTAGGAGTCCAGATTGCAGCGCCACTCCTGTTTGCCACCGTGCTTATCGACGTCACCGTCGGGTTTCTGAGTAAAGCTTCACCACAGCTCCCGGCAATTTTACTCAGCATTCCGCTGAAGAGTTTAACCGGCTACGCAGTCTTAGCCACTGCGGTAGGACTGTGGCCCGGCTTGTTTGAAAAGCAATTTGTGCTGGCGTTGGGATGGAGCGAACGGCTGCTCCACCTGGCGCACTGAGGATGCAGATTCGTGGCTGATAATCGCACAGAACAAGCGACACCCCGGCGTCGAAGCAATGCCCGCGAGAAAGGGCAAGTGCTCCGCAGCCGCGATTTGGTGTCTGCACTCACTGTGTTGTCGGTCGTCCTTTTTATTGCGTGGAATCCTCAAGCGTGGATTGGGCGTTGGCAAACTTATTTCGCTCGTTCACTTGACGCCAGCATTCGCGGTGATTGGGGAGACCGCGCTGCCGTATTGCAATGGACTGGCTTGGCCGTAGCACAGTGGGTGCTGCCGATTCTTGCGGTAGCGTTCGTTGTAGCTACCGGCAGCACACTTGCCCAAGGCGGCCTAACGCTAGCCACGGAAGCTCTCACACCGGATTTTCAGCGCTTGAATCCCGCGAACAACGTAAAGCAACTGTTTTCTTTAGCGGGATTCAGCAGGGTGCTGCGCTCCCTGCTGCCGTCCGGAGTGATGCTGTATTTGGCGCTGCGCCTGCTTTTGAAGCAAGCGCCGTTGATCCTGCACGCGGCTCGCCTGAGTTCCCGCGCTCTCTTGAGTCTGATCGGCGGTCTTTCTTTTGCGCTGGCTTGGCAATCCACTTTCGTGCTTTTCGCATGGTCCGGCGTCGACTATCTGCTGCAGCGGCAAACCTACGAAAAATCCCTGCGCATGACCAAGCAGGAAGTGAAACAAGAATCCAAGGATATTGACGGCAATCCGCAAACGCGCGGACGGTTTCGCCGATTGCGGCGAGAATTGCTGCGAAAGTCGCTGCAAAACGATGTGAAACGTGCGACTGCGGTCGTCACGAATCCAACCCACTACGCGGTTGCCATCGAGTATCGTCCGGAAACTATGACGGCACCTGTGGTGGTCGCGAAAGGCCGCAACCTGATTGCTCAAAAAATCAAGGAGCTGGCGCGCTGGCACGAGATACCCATTGTCGAAAATCCACCCCTGGCACAGGCCCTGTACAAAATTGCCGAAGTTGGCCAGTTGATTCCGCCGAAACTCTACGCTGCGGTTGCGGAAATTCTGGCGTTCTTGTATCGCGCGCAAATGAGGATGAAACCGCAATCGCGAGCGACGCGGTCGGCAGCTGGAAGGCGATGAGAAGAGACTATGGCTGCTGAAAACACTATCACCAAGCCGGTATCCTTCGCAGACTGGCTGATACCAGTCGCTACGGTAGCAGCGGTGTTTGTGATGCTTGTGCCTGTGCCGGCAATTGTGCTGGATTTGTTTCTGGCGATGAGCATGACGCTGGGCGTGGTCGTGCTGCTCTCGGCTTTGTACATCCTCAAGCCGGTACAATTCTCCGTGTTTCCAACTCTATTGCTCTTCCTGACGCTTTTTCGGATTTCACTGAATATTGCGAGCAGCCGCCGAATTCTGTTGCACGGGACAGAAGGCGCCGCGGCGGCCGGCAGCGTGATCCAGGCCTTTGGGCAGTTCGTAGTCGGTGGCAACTATGTGGTGGGTTTCGTGATTTTTCTGGCGCTGATCGCGATTCAATATCTGGTGATCAATCATGGCGCGGTGCGAACCGCCGAAGTGGCCGCCCGATTCACGTTAGACGCGCTCCCCGGCAAGCAGATGGCTATTGACGCCGATATGAATGCGGGGGTGATCGATGAACAGCAAGCTCGCGCCCGGCGCGCGCAAATTGGCAAGGAAGCGGAGTTTTATGGTGCGATGGACGGCGCTGCCCGCTTTAGTCAGCGCGACTCGTTGGCCACGATTCTAATTACGGTAATCAATATTGTTGCGGGATTCTTAATTGGCGTATTTCAGTTGAACATCCCGCTGGCCGAAGCTGCAAAAACATATACGGTACTTACCGTTGGCGACGGCTTGGTGACCATGATTCCGTCGCTGCTGGTTTCGGTCGCGGGAGGCATCGTCGTTACGCGCACATCCAGCGAAGTCACGGTTGGCGTCGAATTCGGAAAGCAACTGTTTGGTCGCAAGGCGCCACTGCGAATCGCGGCAGGCGTTATGTTCTCCTTGGGTCTGATTCCGGGCTTGCCGAAGTTTTCCTTTTTTCTGTTAGCGGCCATCACCGCATATTTGGCGTCGCGAGCGCCCCAGGTCGGGTCCGGGGACGTAAAAACCGCGGAAATTGTTGGCGACAAGCCGAAAGCTGATCCGCAGCAACAAATCGAAACATTGCTAAAGTTAGATGAAATCAGTCTCGAAGTAGGCTACGGATTGGTGCCGCTTGTCGATCAGGCACAGGGCGGGCAATTATTGCAGCGCATACGAGCGTTGCGGCGCCATCTTGCGTTACAGCTTGGTTTCCTGGTGCCGTCGGTTCATATCACAGACAACCTAAAGCTGAAGCCGCGTGAATATGTAATGTTATTGCGAGGCGTGGAGATCGCTCGCTGGGAAACGCAACAAGAGCGTTTGTTGGCGATCAGCAGCGAACCGTCCGCGACCCCGATTGACGGCATTCCCACAAATGAGCCGGCCTTCGGCGCGTCCGCGATGTGGATCGTGCCCGGCTTGCAAGAGCAAGCGCTCGCCACTGGCTACGCGGTCGTGGACCAAACTTCGGTGCTGGCCACACACCTTGCTGAAGTCGTGCGCCAATTTGCGTACGAGCTTTTAACTCGCCAAGAGACCAAGCGCCTGTTGGATGCCATGGCTGAGACCCAGCCGAAGTTAGTCGATGAACTGGTTCCACGCCTGCTCACTCTCGGCGAAGTTCAAAAGGTCTTGCAGCAATTGCTGCGTGAGCAAGTATCGATTCGTGATCTCACCACGATTTTGGAAGCTTTGCTGGAGATTGCTGGTGTCAATAAGAATCCGGTGGCATTAGTGGAGGCAGCCCGGCAAGCGTTAGGACGTTCGCTGGTGCAGCCGCTGCTGAGTGAAGATCGCAAACTCAAAGTGCTCACTCTCGACCCGGTCATTGAGCAGGATTTCCAGCGGCAAATCGATCCGCAGGTGGGAGCTGAGCGATCCCCTGGAGGCGCCGCCGCATCGCTGCGGCACATTCTTGAAAGTCTGCAACAGTTGGTTGGTGACCGTGTCGCGCTCAGTTCCACCGTATTGATTTGCAACAGCCCAGCCCGGTTCCACGTGCGACGCCTGCTGGAACCTTTCATTCCGCGGATCGTGGTCCTTTCGCCGGCAGAAATCCCAGCCAGCATTTCGGTGCAATCCCTGGGAGTTGTGCGATGACAGCCGATGTGAGTGTGTGGCGTAAACAAAGGCGCGAAACATGATGACGACATCCGCTACCTCAGAATCGCGCACTGCGGCACTTGATCCTGCTGAGCGTCAGAGATTGTTGACGGAGAATCTTCCGGAAGTGCGCTACATCGCGCGCCGAATTCACGATCGATTGCCTTCGCATGTTCCGTTCGACGACTTGGTCCACGCTGGGATTCTGGGTCTGATCGACGCCGTCGATAAATTCGACTCCAGCAAAAACGTGCAGCTGAAATCTTATGCGCGCTTTCGAATCCGAGGCGCGATTTTGGACAGTCTGCGGCAGATGGACTGGAGCCCCCGGAATCTGCGGCGCCAGGCGAGAAGAATCGAAGACACCAACCGAGAACTGGCCGCCGAACTTGGGCGATCTCCTACCGAGCCGGAATTGGCAGAACGCTTGGAACTGGGACTCGAAGAATTTCAGCATTTGTTGGGCGAACTTCGTGGACTCGATATTGGCAGCCTGCAAGCGCAATTCGAAGACGGCGGAAGCGATGAATCGATTTCCGCGGTCGCAACCCGTACGGAGGAAGATCCGTTTCAGCTGACTTTGCGCACAGAAATGCGAAGGCTTCTGACCGAGGCGATCGAGGAACTGGAAGATAAAGAGCGCCAGGTGTTGGGCCTGTATTACCTCGAAGAGCTAACCATGAAAGAAGTTGGAGTCATTTTGAACATTGGAGAATCTCGCGTTTCGCAAATTCATACGGCAGCGCTAATCCGATTGCGCTCACGCTTGCAGACCAGTGTCGCCTCGAGTTCGGGTTCGAAATCGAGCGGCGACCGAAGCCCGAGTCTTGCCGGGAGCACGCGAGGGAAGGAATCGTGAATGGTGCTATTTGGGTGCGTCGACCGAAAAACATGGTTAAGGAGTACGGGAAGGATTGAGGAGGCAAAAAATACAAAATGACCGAACTGACCAAAGAAACTCCGATTTCACAATTCTGCCGCGCTTGGGCGGAGAGTTTTGCGCACGTGCTTGCCCACTTGGGCGTAGTTTCTCCTGCGGTGATCGCAAGCGAGCCATCGCCAGCCAAGGCGCTTTCCAGTGAGGAACTAGAGACGACAGTTAGCGTCGAGTTTGCAGGTGGCGGAGCATTGAACGGGCAACAGATCTGGGTGGCGGACAAATCAACCGCCGCGCAATTGGCTCAACTACTTCTCTCGGAGGCCACGAATCCGGCTGCGGAGTTTTCCGGCACTTATCGAGAAGCGTTTATCGAACTGCTGCGCCAAGTGGCCAGCCACGCAGCGACGATGTGGGCGAAAACAATCGGCGGTGAGGCTGGAATTACTTTTCAGGCCTCCAGTGACGCGGTTTTTGTCCCTTCACAGAGCTGTGCTGTACAAGTTTCTGGAGAAAAGATTGCCGACCTGACATTACGCTTTTTTGTGAATGCTGCGCTCGGTGATTCACTCGCCTCGCTTTCTTCGGAACCTTCGATGGAAGCGTCCAAAAATTTGCCGGACTCCGCCTTACCGGACAACGTAGAAATTCTGATGGATGTTGAGCTTGAAGCCACTATCCGTTTCGGAAAGCGGGAAATGTTGCTTCGGGATATTTTTGGATTGGTTCCGGGTGCAGTTGTAGAGCTTAATCAAATGGTGAACGATCCCGCTGAGTTGCTGGTCGCCGGCCGGTTGGTCGCGCGCGGCGAAGTCGTGGTGGTCGATGGAAACTTCGGTTTGCGCGTCTCCGAAGCAGTCAGCAAAAGGCAGCGAGCGCAACTGATACAAGTGTGAAAGGGAAGAGACAATGAGTTCGATCGGACTGGCTTTTGTTCCAGGTGCATACGATAGTGGCGAGAGATCACCGGTCCGCCCTATCAAGTGGTGGGAACGTTTCGGTATGCGCTGCGCCGGAATGAATTGTCCACACAGCGAAAGGTTGTGGCCTTCGCGGCTTCATTCGTCCTCGGGTGTCGTATACGAGGGGCGCTGGTACTGCGAAGCACACTGTGCGAAGCCCGCGCTCGAGCGTCATGTGCAGGAGTTGCTCTCCAGCTTCAATCGCGAAAAAACGCGGAACTACCGTTTGCCGCTCGGTTTGCTGCTGATAAATCGGGGCGTTATATCTCACGAACAACTTCGCGAAGCAATTCGCTTACAACGCGAAGCAGGCAGCGGACGAATCGGCAGTTGGCTCAGTCAAATGGGACTGTTAAGCGAGCAACAGCTAACCGCCTCACTTGCTCAACAATGGGGTTGTCCCGTGTTTCCCGCGAACAACCTATCCAACCTTCAAATTTGGCACGACCTTTTGCCTCTGACACTCTTGGAGTCTGCCCGAGCCTTTCCGGCGCACATATCCGGGGATGGCCGGGTCGTGCACCTCGCTTTTGGTGAGCGGTTGGACCACACCCTCCTATATGCCGTGGAAAAAATGCTGGACTGCCGGACGTTCGCTTGTGTGCTACCAGAGTCGACGATCTCTGCACTGCTTGACGAGATGCGCGGACGCTCGGAAAAAACAGAAGCGTGTTTCGACACCATGCGCGATCCGCGTGAAATGGCTGGGACGGTCTGCAATTATGCGGTGGAACTGCAAGCCAATCGGCTGGCCGTCGCCCGTGGAACAGCGCACGTCTGGGCTCGTTTCTACCGCAAAAACGCCACTCGCGACCTGCTTTTTCGGATCCTGCCGGGAGATTCGACCATAACCGCTTCTGAAAAGGATTCCGGATGGACTAAAGTTTTTTCAATTTCTGCCGATAGCGACAAGCATGGCGCTACGGACGCCATAGGACTCTCATGAATTCAATCACACAGCCAGCCAATCTTGCGCCTCGGCCGAACTCAGCCCTGGAGCTTGAAGCAACCGAAAATCGCAAAAAGCGGTTGCTAACCATTTTGAGTAAAGGCCTCCCGACGTTGCCCAACTACGTCCTGGACCTCAACAAACTGCTTAGCAATCCGTCCGTGGACCTCAAAAAAGTTGGCAGTGTCATTCGAACGGACCCTAGCTTGAGTGCGCAGGTGCTGCGATTGTGCAATTCTGCGCTTTTTGGCTTGCGTCGGCGGGTACTGAGCATCGAACAGGCCTCCGTACTTTTGGGGACCGAACGCCTACGCACCCTGGTCTTGACATGCTCCTTGATGCAATTCGCCGGCAAACGACTGCCGAGTGATCAGTTGACGGCTTTCTGGCAGCACAGTTTTCTGGCTGGATTATTGAGCGAGCGTATTGCGCGGCAAGTGGATTATTTTGAAAAAGAACAGGCTTATTTGGGAGGCTTACTGCACGATATCGGTCTGCTGCCGCTATGGATACTGGTGCTAGAGGAAGAACACAAGCAACGCACCATGCCCCCGGCGAACTGGATTGATAACATTGCCATCGAACGCGACTACTTCGGTATGGATCATTGCCGCGTGGGCCGGTCCATGGCCGTCGCGTGGAACTTCATGCCGTCCTTCACCGACGTGTTCGAATATCATCACAACCCGACCAACGCCCAACATGACCCCTATCTAGTCGGTATCGTGGCAGCCGCCGATCAATTCTTGCTGACGCAAGCGGAAGTTGAAGCCTCTACCGCGGAACAGGCGCAAAATGGCGAGATCCCTGCACCGACAGCGGATGTCGAGGCGGAAGAATTAACCTTTCTTCAAAAATGTTTGCCGCTGCTTGCGGAATCGGAACGTTTGGCGATTCTCGAAATGCTACAGACTGAGTACATACACTTGTTGCCGCTGGTGCAGATTGGTGTTGCCAGCGCTGCAGTGTCAATCGCCGAAAACAAGACACCGCGCCGCAACCCTTCCACTTAGTATCGACGGGATCGCAATCAAACCCCTCGTCATCCAGACAGTCAAAGTGGTGCGCCTCGCTGCTGGTCGTTTCGAGTAGCGATTTTTCCTTTCAGATTTCAAGGTGCACTACCCGGCAATGCTTGCCGACTGCCCGGCAAGAACAGCTGCGGCTGAAAACGGAAGTCTGGCAGGACCTGTTGCAACGGAGTCAGACCGCCGATTTTATTGAAATTCAAAGCGATTTCAGATTGTTATAAGCAACTCATCTGGCCATGCGCGTGCAATCCATTACGCGGAGGTTACGCCATGAATAGTGGATTCTATTCCGCCTATGCCGGGTTCGCGGCGCGCATGGACGAGTTGGACGTTCTCGCGAACAACCTCTCTAATGTGAACACGGCAGGATTTAAAGCGCAGCGAGATTTCTACCGTTCATTCACGGCTTCGTTGATGCAAGAAGATGCGCCTGCGGGAATGATGACTGTATCCGAAGCAGTGCATCAGGCAGTGAATCAATTCGGAGTTCTCGGTGGTACGCGGATGGATCTCACGCAGGGCAGCTTGGAAATGACCGGCAACGATACAGACGTCGCGCTTGAAGGTTCTGGATTTCTAGCCATACAAACAAAAGCAGGACTTCGCTACACACGTAATGGAACTTTTCGCCTGGACAAAAGCCGCAACCTCGTCACCCAGCAGGGTGATCAAGTGCTGAGCGAACAGCTCGGCGGGCGCATTCAACCGATTCAAATCCCTTCCGGCAAAGCGACGATCAGTCCCGATGGCTCCGTTTCCGTCGACGGAACGCTAGTTGCCAAACTCCGCATCGAAGATTTTCCCGCGAATACCCCTTTGCAGCAGGAAGGCAACACCTACGTGACCGCTCCCGAAGGCTCCGGCAGACCGGCGCAGAACGTGACCGTTCGCCAAGGCGCGTTGGAAACCTCCAACAGCGATCCTATTCGCAGCACTGTGGCCCTAATTGATTTGCAGCGCACGGCCCAAATCATGGAAAAGGCGCTGTCCATTTTTCATAATGAATTCAACAAAACCGCGGCGCAGGATCTGCCGCACGTTTAAGCCTTACAGGAGACCAGTGCTATGTACCGAGCAATGTATACAGCAGCGAGTGGCATGGAAGCACAGCAGTTGAATCTGGACAATGTGGCCAACAACCTGGCCAATGCCAGCAGCACCGGGTTTCGCAGCCGGCGCCTGCAGTTTCAGGATCTTGTGTATCAAAACCTGATCGCACCAGGAGCTGCGGCCACACAGCAGACTACCTTTCCTGCTGGTTTGCAAATAGGTCTTGGATCGCGCACCGCCGCTTCTGAAGTCATTCAGCAGCAAGGTGATTTCAACCAAACCGGCAACCCCCTGGACCTCACCATTCAAGGGCCAGGATTTTTTCAGATTCAGCTGCCGAGCGGCGAGGTCGCGTACACCCGCTCCGGAGCGTTCCACCTGGACTCCACCGGTATTATTGTCGACGCTCAGGGCAACCAGTTACAGCCGGCGATAACGATTCCATCGAGCGCCACCAATATCACGATTGGTTCGGACGGTACCGTCAGCGTCACGCTGCCAAATCAATCGCAATCGCAGCAAGTGGGCACCATTCAACTAGCCACCTTCGCAAATCCTGGCGGACTAAGCAGCGTTGGGAACAACTATTTTCTTGAAACCACGGCGTCCGGTAACGCAATTGCCGGAACACCGGGCGGTGCCGAAGGTCTTGGAGCAATTCAGCAAGGCATGCTCGAAAATTCCAACGTCGATGTTGTCGGCGAATTTATCCAGATGATTCTGGCGCAGCGGTCCTATGAGGCAAACTCGCGCGTGGTCAAAGCCGCCGACGAAATGTTTCAGACCATTAATGGCCTTTCGAGCTAGTTGAGACCATCCATGCGATCCCTGCGCTTCATATTGTTTTTCCTTTCGATCGCCGTTACTGCCGACACCGTTCACGCTGGAGAGCTCCGCATCGCGCTTCTCGCTAACGCGACAGTGGAGAGGGACTCGATCCTGCTTGCTGACCTGCTGCCGGAGAATGTTTCGCTGGCGTTGCACACGGCAAGTGCTTCGATTCGGCTTGGTTCCACGCCGCAAGGCGGTAGCTTTCGTACATTCGGGCGTGAATATATCACCAACGCAATTCAGAAGGCCGGCCTGCCCACGTCGTTGTTTGACATCCCGGAAATAGTCACGGTGCGCCGCGCAGGGCGCACGGTAACTCGGGAAGAAATATTTGCTGCCATTCAGAACGCATTGTCCAAGCAGTCTTTTCCTGCCGTCGCCGATCTCCACGCTGCGGATCTTTCGTGGGAATCTGCGGTCCGACTTCCGAATAGCGACCCGCAATTGCAAGTCACTCAAATCAAGCTTGATACGGCGATTGGCACTGTCCGCTTCCGGATGAGTTCCCGCACCGCCCGGGGAGTTCATCCGTTTTACGTTAGCGCGCAATCGTCTGGGGCGGCGCCGCCACAATTGGTCACTACCTCAAATACCGTGTCGTTTATCTCCGAAAAAGACGCCTACTCTGCGGCCGCACCGATACTGGTCGATCCCCGGCAATATGCTCGCTTGCATCTGCATTCGAACAATTCCGACATGATCCTGCAGGTCAAGCCACTGGAACGCGGTCACCTTAACGAAACCATCCGAGTACGGCTGCCTGCATCCGGGAAGACATTGAAGGCTCGCGTGATCGCGGCCGGGTATCTCGACGCAACCTTCTAGGGGAATGGAAATGTCTGCACGGTTTTCAATACGCATGATTCTATTGACGGCCCTAATCTCCGTGGGGACCATCAGCGCACCAGCCACTCCGCGCTTGAAAAAGCCGAAAGCGGAAACTACGTCGGCCAGTTTTGACGAGTACCTAAAACGCGTGCGCTCGATGAATCTGCCGACTCCGGCAACCACGGGCAGTCTTTGGGTCGCCACCGGCCCGCTGGCGCGCCTTGCAATGGATTACAAAGCTCGAAATGCCGGAGACTTGGTAGTCATCCATTTGGTGGACAATTTCACCGCCGCAACCAATGGCGAGAGTAAGACATCCCGCCAGTTCACTACTGCTTCCGCGATCACCGGCCTACTGGGACAAATTGGTGCGCGCAACCGTTTGCAAAATTTATTCAACGCCAATTCGAACACCAATCTTGACGGCAAAGGACAATCCACCCTCAGCTCCAATGTGTCCCTGAATCTCGCCGCACAGGTGATGGAAGTTTTGCCCAACGGGGTATTGGTGCTGCAGGCTACTCGGGACATCACCGTCGGCAACGACCGCCAGACCGTAATCCTCCATGGCCTTGTCCGACCGGGAGACTTAGCTCCAGATAATTCCATTCTCTCGACCGCCATTTCCAATCTCGAAGTAGAAATCAAAGGCAAGGGCGCCGTCGCGGATGCTTCCCGGCAGCCGAACATAGTGATTCGAACACTGTTGAAGATATTTACGTTCTAGAGGATGTGTGCCATGTCGCGTTTCCGAAAAATGGTGCTGGTATGTCTCACCGCCGGCCTTCTATCGTTCTCACATCCCGCATGGATTCGAGCGGCTAACCAACCCGTCTCCACCGGACCTCCCGGTTCCCATGTCGCCCGCGTGAAGGATTTAACCAGCGTGGAAGGCATCCGTGACAACCAACTGATCGGATACGGCTTAGTAGTTGGCCTGGCCGGAACCGGCGACAAGCAGCAGACCATCTTTTCCGTTCAAACCCTGGGTAACATGCTCGAACGAATGGGTGTAAACATTCAGGGCCAAATCGGCACCATCCAGGTGCGAAACGTCGCCGCTGTTTTCGTAACCGCGACTCTGCCGGCTTTTTCCCGGCCAGGCGTCAAAATCGACGTAACCATTTCTTCTATCGGCGACGCCAAGAGTCTCGCGGGCGGCACCTTGCTACTCACGCCACTCGCCGCCGCTGATGGACAGATTTATGCCGTCGCGCAAGGCCCTCTAATTATCGGTGGTTACAGCGCAGGCTCCTCCGCCAACGCAAAAGTGGTCAATCATCCAACGGTAGGAAGAATTCCGCTGGGAGCCCTAGTCGAACGCGACACCTCGCTGAATCTCGCGCAGTTCACATCCATATCGTTGCTTCTTCGCGATCCGGACTTCGACGCCGCGCGAGATCTGGCCGCCGCGATTAACCAAGAGCTTGGCGGGCCCGTCGCAAGAGTTATCGACAGCCGCCGCGTGGAAATTGCCGACATGAAATCACTGGGCGGCGACGTTCCCGCCATAATGGCGCGTATCGACAATCTCTCCATCCATACCAAGCCTTCGGCCAAAGTCGTCGTCAATGAGCGTACTGGCACGGTGGTGATGGGCGGCAACGTAACCATCAGTGCTTGCTCGATTCTGCACGGCAACCTTTCGATTCAGGTGACCACCGAGCTCCAAGTTTCTCAGCCCGCCCCATTCTCGAAAACCGGCCAAACCGAAGTCGTCCCGCAAACCACCGTGCAAGCTCAAGAGTCTCCAGTGCAAGTCGTACATCTTAAAGAAGGAGCCACCGTTGAAGAGCTGATCCGGGGACTTCAGACCATTGGTGCCACAGCGCGCGACGTTGTCGCCATTCTCCAAGCCATCAACGCCGCAGGGGCGCTTAATTCCGATTTGGAGGTCCTATGACCCTTGCGCCCGTTTCGCTTACGCTGAATCCAATGGCGATCGCCGCCTCGTCTCATTCCGGCACTGCAACGAAGGCCAGTTCCTTCGCGGATACCCCCGCAGGGAAGAAGCTAAGCAAAGCCGCCGGGGAGTTCGAGTCGATGCTGCTCTCTAATCTCTGGAAATCGATGAAGAGCACTTTCGCGTCCTCCGACGATGATTCCGACGACCCGGCCCACGATACGTTCGACGAAATGGGTATTCAGGCGATGTCTAGCGCAGTTGGCAAGGCCGGCGGTTTAGGACTCGGCAAGCTGATTCTAAAGCACTTGGAACCCATTCTAGACAAGTCCCATATCGGGAAGGCCTCCGCCGACAGTAAAGCTTTTCCAACTGCAGCCGATACTTCTATTGCAGGGCAAAAGAGCAAGTCGAATTAAAGTTTTCTCAAGTTCCGCCGATAGGAAGCCCAGTTGCCCAATACTTCTGGGGTAGAGCGCTGCGAAGAAGGAGTTCGGCATGATTATCGACCCGAGACTACAATTTCCGACTGATTCGCAACCGGAGCCGCTAAAGAACACTCGAACGTCAGGCGCCACCGCGCAAACTGCCGCCAACAATACTGGCACAAAGCCAGCCGTCGGCGAAGACACCGTCAGCATCTCGAGCACTCACAGCGATATACAGACGCTGACATCAAATCTGGCAAACGTGCCGGAAGTCCGCACCCATCGTATAGACGCGCTCCAACAGAGCGTTACCAGCGGTCAATACAAACCGGACAGTCAAAAGGTAGCCGATGCGATCCTCGCCGATCCCCTGAGCGGGGTCAAATTCGGATAATTTCTAGCGACCGCCACTTATGAGTGACCTGAGTCCATCTCCTGCGCTGATGGTCGATCCTCTGGCTTCTCGGGACCGAAAACCGTCCGGTGACGCAACTTCTCGCCAGCCTAAAAAGTCTCAGCCAGCACCTGCAGCGATTCCGGCGCCACCGATCGAGTTGGAAAGTAACACTGAGCATCAGTTGGACGAACGGGCCTAAATGTGACCGCCGAAACCACACGCTACCTGGAACTCCTCGAACAGCGCATCGCGCTTATGGGCTCGCTGGCTGAAGAGTTGGCCGCTTCTCGCGTTGATGTCGTGGGATTAGATATCGCCGGACTGGAAGCACGCATTCTGAAGCAAGAGGGTTTGTGCGTTGAGATTCGGGCGCTGGATACGAATATCGATCAAGTGCAGCGGCAGTGCAATGCGCGCTTGAACTTGGCGGCTGCGGATTCTGTTACTCCTGCTGCCAAAGTAGCGAATACTCGGATGCGCGAAACCTTGGCCCGCTTGCGAGAAGCACAAGCCAAAGTGCAACTCCTAAACGAAGCCCACCGCACGTTGTTGCAACGCTCGCGCCGGACCGTCGGTGCTTTGTTGAATTCCTATCATTCCTTCGCGTTAACATATCCCGATCCGTCATCTCGCCGGACGTCCTCGGAAGAAAGGGTGTAGCGATGGGTAGCCTCTCAACAAGTTTAAATATCGCGCTCCAATCCTTACAAGCCGAACAAGGCGCCATCAGCACAACCTCGAACAATATTGCCAACGTGAATACTCCTGGGTATGCGCGCCAGCGAACAAACTTTGCGGAAAGTACTCCGGTTCAGCAAGGCGATTTAACGCTCGGCTCCGGCGTTCACCTGGACCAGGTAACGAGCCTTCGCGATTCGATTCTTGATTTGCGAGCCAACCAGGAAACACAGCAGCAAGGCCAGTTGAATGCATTCCTCGGCGCCGCTCAGCAAATTCAGGGGCTGTTCAACGAAACCACGGGCACGGGGCTACAGGCTTCGCTTTCTGCGTTCTTCAACAGTCTTTCGCAGCTTTCCACGAATCCCAGCGATCCGAATGTCCGCCAGGCAGTGCTGACTGCCGCGCAAAACCTGGCTACCGGTTTCAATCAGACTTCGGCAAATCTAAGCACCCTCCAGCGCAACGAAGATTCTTCGGTCACTCAATCCGTAAACCAGATCAACACGCTGACCGCGCAAATCGCCGCTGTCAACATACAGGTCGCCAGCGCCACCGGAAGCGGGCAAAATGCTGGCCCGTTTGTGGATCAACGCCAGCAACTTATCAACCAACTTTCTGGATTGGTGGATGTCTCGGAAGTTGACGCCGGCAATGGTAGTCTCACTCTATCCACAAGCAATGGCGCGCCACTGGTCGTTGCCGGGCAGAGCTTTCAACTCGCCACCCAGCCAGACCCGACTACCGGCCTGCAGGAAGTTTTTTCCCTCGGTTCAGACATTACTGCAAAAATCACTTCGGGGGCCCTAGCCGGACAGTTACAAATTCGCGATCAGGAAATTCCTGGCATTCAATCTTCTCTCGATGCGCTGGCTTCGAACCTAGCGACCGATGTGAACACCCAGAATCAGGCTGGATTCGACCTAAATGGCGCTCCAGGCGGAGATATATTTGTTCCTCCGCCCGCCGGTGGCGTGGGAGCGGCAGCGACCCTAACCGTATCTCTTACCGATCCATCGAAGATCGCGGCCAGCGCAGACGGAACAGCCGGCGACAACACCAACGCTAACGCGTTGCTGGCGATACAGAATGAAGCTATTGTCAACGGACAAACTCCGCTTAACGCTTACTCAGGTTTGATTTTCAAGATCGGCAACAATGTCTCTACCGCGCAGACCCAGCAGCTGTCCGGCGGACTCGTACTGCAGCAAATCCAGAATCTTCAGGGCGGCGTTTCCGGTGTCGACATCAACGAAGAGTCCGCCAACCTGATCCGCTTTCAAAATGCGTATCAGGCCTCGGCGCAAATTTCTGCGATCATCGATAGCTTGATGCAAGCCACCATCAATATGGTTTCGGGGGTCTAGTCATGTCTATCCGCCTAAATCCTGATCTCTTGCCCGATCTCTTGGCTTCGATCCAGCAGACGGAACAGAATCTGAATATCTCCACGCAGCAGCTTTCCACCGGGCAAGCGGTAAATCAACTGTCGGACAATCCTGGTGCCGCCGCCCAATTGGTAAAAAATCACAATCAAGCCAGCCAGGACGATCAGTTCCTGCAAAATATCAATTCGCTGCAATCGCGCTTTCAAATAGCCGATTCCACGCTCAGCAACGTCGTTACCGCGCTCACCAGGGCTATTTCCATCGGCACCGAAGGCGCCAACGGAACATTGTCTCCGTCGGACCGCCAAGCCATCGCGCAGGAAGTGCAGGGAATAAACTCTCAGCTCTTGAATCTTGCGAATACTTCCTCGCAAGGCACGTTTCTCTTTTCCGGCACCGCCGTCACAACTCAGCCTTTTACGTTGGATCCCGCCACCAACACCGTAACGTACAACGGGAATACCAACGTGACGTCCGTGCAGATTTCCAATGGAAATGCTATCGCCACCAACGTCCCCGGCAGTCAACTTTTCCAAAATGCGGCCGGCAGCGCTTTTGGTGCGTTGCAAGCTCTCAACACCGCGCTGCTCTCCGGCAACAACATCGGCCAGGCCGTCTCTCAAGTGCAAAGCGCGCTGACGCAAGTCAGTACGCAACGAGTGACCTACGGCAACGCTCTCAGTCAGATCAACCTAAGCGAAAGCTTTCTCAATCAAGACAAGCTCAACCTCAGCTCGCAGGAAAACTCGTTGATCGGCGTGGATCCCGCCAAAGCAGCATCCGATCTCGTGCAATCGCAAAATGCGAACCAGGCAGTGCTCAACGCCACTGGGCGGGTTTTGAACCTTCCAACCCTCCTCGATTTCATCAAATAAGCTCTAATTTGCGAGTGTAACTGAATCCGCCCGCTGTTTTGCGGAGAACTTCTTTTGCGCTTGTTCAATCGCGTCGCGCATTCCACTGCAAAAAGCCTCTCCGGAAAACCGTTGGGCCGCTGTCTGTTGCGCCGCACTGCCCATCTCGCGCGCCAGTTCGCGATCGCCAAGCAGGCGCAGGGCTGCCAGCTTGAGCTTCGCCGGATCGTCAAACAGAAAGCCATTTACACCCTGAATGACAGGCGACGTTGGATGAAAGTTGCCTAGCACCGGTAATCCCGCGGCCATCGCTTCCAGCGTTGCGACGTTGTAGCCGTCCTCCAGTTGAGGATCGGCGGTATGTATGAAAAACCTGTGCCTGCACAGCGTCTCTTTCAAGTCCTCCCAATTGCGCGAAGCAGCCACCCCCGGAAACTCAGGATTGTGTCCTACAAGAGTAACAGGCACGCCGGCAAAAGCCTGCTGATGAAAATCCCAATGCAATGTGCGTCTCCGGCGCAGTATAAAATTCGAAATACGAAGACCTTTGGCAATATCGCCGCGCCACGGCAGATAATTCAGCGGATCGGCGCTCAATGGCGCTGTTTTTTCGCCGGCGAATCCCCAAGACTCGGCCTTCAGCCGCGAAACGGCAGTTACGTGGGCCGCCGATGCCTCTGTGAACTGCTTGACTGCGCGTCGAAATTCGCCGGCATCGGTTTGCGCGTTTTGTTCAAGTATCATGCCGTCTAGGGTCAGGTGAATCACGAAGAGTTTTGGTCCAACGAGGGTTCTAACATCCAACAGGTCGGTCAGGTTGTGCGCAATGATGCAGTCATACGCCCTCGGTGACGCCATTACTTCCGCCAACTGAACGAAGCGCGAGTTGGGCGGAGCCGGTCGCATTGCCAGATCCCATGCCCGTGTATGCCGTCCGGGCAAGCCGACCACGATGTCCAGAGGCCTCTCCAGTAAACGCAGTTGATACACCCACGCTTCGTGGCAGTTAAATACCAGAAGCCGGCCATGTGTCGATTTGCGAGGCGGCGTTGCACAGATCATTGGTTGGTGATTTGAACGTTCACGGCGATCACTGAGTTTGCCGCAGGACGGCGGCCCACCGCGTCATAGCTGCCACTTGTGCGCGGCCTTTTTGCATGTTCTCGCGCGTGGTGAGCAGCATCACGCGAACCTGCTCCAGAACTGTTTCCAACGCCACAAGTTGCGCTCTATAGAAGTCGATTTCAGGCGCGAGCTCCGGCCGCTCCGTCCGCAGCTCGCTGGCCCGCTGCATGACGCTGGCCATTTTCCCGATGGGCTCGGATAATGCGCGAACTTGCAGTACCCCAAATTCCTGTTCGCCTCGCAATGCGCATTGCGCCTCGCTTAGCAGAACCGCGATTCGCGCGTTTATCCCTGCAAGCTCGTCGCGGGTGGTAACAATCATCAAGCGCTCCAGTTAGTCCGCGGATTCAAAGAGGAATCTCCTCTGCCGATCGACGTGCCCAATCCCTCAGGACCGCCCGTGGCGTTACCCGGAGATGCCGAAGCGTCTGTTCCCAGCAAACTTTGTTCCGCCTGATGCCACGCGGCCCGCAAACCGCGATACAATTCAATCAGTTGCTCCACCGACTCTTTGCTGCCTCGCACGTTTGCATTCAACACGAGGGCGCGAGTTACCTGGTAGAACCGCTGAAGGCCCCTCGCGGCGTCTTGGCCTTTTTCGTGGTTGAGCACGCCCTGCAAATGCGCAATCACCGTTAGCGCGTGATTCAGTTCCATCACTCGGATTTCGATATCCCCGGTCTTCATAGCGGCTAATGCCCGGCGAAAATCTCGCAAAATGGTGTCATACAGCAAAACGATTATCCCTACTGGCGACCGGCCATGCGCCGAAGCCTGCTGGTATATCGACGCTGCCTTGTTATCGCTCATTTCCTATGCGCTCGCTAACTGCTGGCTAAGCTGGGATTGAAGTAGTGGCAATTCTTCCAGCGTCGTATTTACCTGGCTGTAAATCAACGTTAGACTCGCTTGGCGATCCGCTAACGATGCCTGTAGGTCGGAGATTTGTTGCGACAAATCTTGTGAAGATTGCGAAATGGACGACGCATCCAGCCCCAGGGCTCCGCTACTCGGATCGACTAAATTGGTTAGGGCTGTGGAGAAATTATTGGCAAACCCATTCGTGGTGGCCTGCAAAAAGTTTTGCAGACTAGAAAAGTTTCCAGAAATCGCGGATGATAGCGCCGAAGAATCCACGCTCAGCGTGCCGTCGTTGTTCAAATTCACGCCAATGCTTGCCAGGTTCACCGCGCCGTTGTTTCCGGGAATCGCGAATGAGACCGCCGATAGCAACGCCGATTGGGCTTCACGCAAAGAGCCGTCCGCTTCCAGCGGTCCTCCGCCCGTGCCATTCGTAGCCACCGCAAATTGTGTGTTGATGTCTCCGATGGCGGTGTTATATGCCGAGACAAATTGATTGATGGCGTCGGCGGCCTTAGACGCGTCGGGTGCGACTGATAGCGCTACAGGCGAACTCGGCGCGGCCGAAGTCAAATTCAGCGTAACTCCATTGATCGCGCCACTGACTGTGTTGCTCGTGCTGCTGATCGGCACCCCATCCACCACCAGCGAGGCGTTTAAGCCCGTCACTGCCTTGTTGAACGCCAAGCTCGTCGTGTTGTTCGAAACCGTGATGTCTCCTGGCGCGCCAGTGGTCTCGCTGGCCAACGCCAGGCGAGCGCCGTTCGCATCCGTTATTACGCTGGCCCGCACCCCAATATTCTGATCGTTTATGGCGCTAGCCAATTGATCCAAAGTGTTATTCGTGGAATCGACCGTGATGGTGACGGGCGCATGGTTGCCCACCTGAATCTGAAAAGTTCCCGTTCCCAAAACGGTGCTGCTGGTCGCCACCGGGTCCGTATAGTAGGACGACGTCGTCGCTAGCGAATTCACGGTGATCGAATGCGCGCTGGCAATCGCCGACGTTGCCGCAGTTGCGGTCAACACATTCGAATTTGAGGATGTCGCCGCTTGCGTGTTGAAACTACCCAGCGGATCGCTAAGCGCGAAAGCAGCCGACTGCAGGCTCGACAAATCCTGCGTAATCTTTTGTAGCGCCGTGCCTTGCGCATTTAGGATGCCCTGCGACGTCTGCAGCGCGGTGATGTTGGCCTGATCCCCGGCCAGCGTTGCCGTGACCAGCGCCTGTATATCGATCCCCTGACCCAGCCCTGTCCCGCCGTTGGCCGTTCCACCAATTCCCGTAAGCTGAGCCATTCCAATTTCTCCTTACGCTTCCGTTTTCAGGCGCGAACCGGCCTTTGCTTCTTCCTGCTTCAAATATTCCGCGATGCCTTCGCCCGCTTTTCGCACCGCGGCCTGGGGAATTTCTTGCAACTCCTGGCCGGACCGAGCGTCTGTCACGACATAATAAATCTGACCCGCATCGTCACGTCGAAAGGTGACGTTGTTGGCGGCCGGGCTACCGTTGCTTTGCGCGGGGTCACCGCCGCCACTTGGAGTTCGTTGCGCCGTCGCCGGCGCCGTTCGTTGAGCGCCAGGTTTGTCGCCCTTTGCCAAATTGGCTGACGGCGTTTCTTTATCGACTGCATTGGCTGCAAGTTCATTCAAGGAAACTTTCATGCTACTCCTCTCTACAAGCAGCAATGGCGGGACTTTTCAGCCCCGCCTTGCCGCGACTATCTCTGCGATTGTTTACCGCAGTAGATTCAGCACACTCTGTTGTGTCGAGTTCGCCTGCGCCAGCGCCGAAATACCGGACTGGTTCAGAATCGTAAATCTCGACAGGTTGGCAACTTCGGACGGAATGTCCGCCGCGCGAATGCCGTCTTCCGCGCTGGTCAGGTTTTGCACCTGAGAGTTGATAACGTTCACCGCGGACTGCAACCGGTTGATGCCCGCGCCGATCGAGCCGCGGATGCCGGCAACGTTTGCAATCGCAGTATTGATGTCAGTGAGCGCAGTCTGCGCGGTAGCTGCCGTGGTTAGGTTGTCGCCGCTAATGTTCGCCGTCGAACCCCCGTTGGTGATTGCTGTCGACGCCAAGGTGCCAACCGTAACTCCAATCTGGCTGCTGGAACTGGAGTCAGACAGGAAAATAGAAGTCGTGCTGGCTGTGAACACCGAAGTGCCGTTGAATGTAGTCGTGGTCCCGATACGGTCAATTTCCGCCTTGATTTGTGTGAACTCAGCATCCAGAGCCGTGCGCTGTGAGCTGCTGACAGTTCCGGTCGATGCTTCCGTCGAAAGCGTAACCGCGCGGTTGAGAAGTGTGGTCACCTGGGCCAGTGCGCCGTCTGCAACTTGCAGCGCGCCAACACCGTTGCTGGCGTTCTGCGAAGACTGCGTCAGAGCGGTTTCATTGGCATGCAGACCGTCCGCGATAGCCAATCCTGCGGCGTCATCCGCGCCAGTGTTGATGCGCGAACCGGAAGAAAGACGGAACAAAGTCTTCTGCAGGTTCTGGTTGGTGATCGACAACTGGTTCTGCGCCACCAATGAAGGAATATTATTTAGAATGCTCAATGCCATGGTCGTAGGCTCCTTTTCTCTTTTCTTTCTGCGGTCCGCTGGTGTCCGGGAGCCTTGGTGCGGGGGCTTGAACCCTCTGGTCCCAGATAGCTCGTCTCTCGCTTCGGAATCAGCCAACGTACTCACCCACTTTATCGGCGAATACTGCCAACCCTTTAGGCGGCTAAATGCTTATTTCTCAAGTGTTTGCTAAAAAGCCATCTCAAACCGCCAGTTTTGCCTCTTCCATCGCCCGTTCCAGCCCTACATTATTAGGATAGAACCGCAAGCCATCCCCTAGTGCGGCGACTGCCCGGTCCCAATTTCCTGTTTTGGCCCACAAGCTCGCTGCTCGTAAAAAGTCGCCAGATTCCGGCTTTCCAACGCTTCGCAATTTGGCGCTCGCCGCTTCCGCTGCTTCATCAATTCGATCTAGCCACACCAAAGACAAGACCAGCCGGTCGTGCAAGTCTCTGGCGGCGAGCTTCGTAGCCAGCGCATCTCGGACCATTCTCAAGCCGCTCGCCGCATTTCCATCGCGTATCGTCGTCAGCCCCAGCTTGCTTTGCAGCGATACGTTGCCGCTGTCGTGTTCCAGCCCTTTTCGGTAGCTTCTGCAACTCTGCGAAAACTGTTTCAGCTGATAGTGCGCATCTCCCATCGTTTCCTGAACCAAGGCCGTGTCGTGCCCCAGCTGTTCGGCTTCACGAAGGCAGGAAAGCGCCTCTTCTGGCTTTTCCAGTTTCAGCAAAGTGAGACCCCGAAAAAACCGTGCCACGCCAAGATTGCGATTCAGCTCGCACGCTCGGGTAAACAGCTCCAGTGCTTTCTCAAGATTTTGAAAATTATCCAATTCCACTAAACCCAATTCGAAATGGGCTTGAGCATCGCGCGGCATTTCGCGAATCTTCTGCTGGCCAAGCTGACAGTAAAAATGATTCTTCCGCGCTCGTGTCTCCGCATCGGCCACCAGCCCGAAATGATGGATGAAAAAAGGCGCTCGCCCCAGCTTTCGCCCAGTTTCTAAGACTCGCGGTCCCACGCTCTCATGCACTCGCCCAACAAAGTAGATTTCTGGGGTGCGCCGAAACAGCCGCACATTTTCGTGTTCCACATACGCTGGATATCCTCGTGCCGCAGCCAGGCTGGAATTATTGGGAATAGCCGCACGGTCCCAGATTCGATCCTCCAGGCTCAAAACGTAATTCCGAATCGTCACTTGATACGCATCCGTAGAGTTATCCGCCAGCAGGCTCGTCATCGCACTTGCCGCCGAAGCGTCAAGCTGCTCGTCAGCATCCAGAGATAGCACCCAGTCGCTGTTCACTGCCGCAAGCGCTCGGTTACGCGCTTCGGCAAAATTATCGTTCCAGGGAATCGAAATAACGCGTGCTCCGACGTCCTTGGCGATGGCTATCGTTTCGTCGCACGATCCTGTGTCTGCTACCACAATTTCATCCGCAATATCGCGCACGCTTGCCAGGCACGCCGGCAGCCGCGCGGCAGCGTCTCGCACGATCATTGAAACCGCCAGCGATGGCCTCATGCCAAGTTCGCTTTCGCGAAATCCATTCCAGTGAGCGCTGCAATTCTTTCGTGATACATCGGCAGAACCTTGTCCCATGCCAATGTCTCTCGCACCTTCTTCCCAGCCCGCATGCCCCGGCGTTTTGCTTCGTCTCGATTCGCAAACACCTCGCGCATCCTGCAAGCAAGCTCAGAAACATTCGGCTCGAACCAGGTCCACGGTCCAGAAAATTCTCCGAGCGGAGGCGGCGCATCCGGCACCAGCACTTCTTCAGCCGACACTAGAAACGCATCTTCGCGGTCGCAATATTCCAGCACCGGTCCTGCCGCCGTCGAAATCACCGCCGTGTCGCACGCCATTGCTTCCACTAATGGCATGGCAAAACCTTCACCGCGATACGGCAACACAAAGGCATCCGCCCCACGATACAGAGCCGCCAGTGACGCATCATCCAAATCCGAAGTCATCACTAGCGTGTGTGGCGAGCTAGGTCGCCGCGCAAACTCCATCACCTGTCCGATTAGCGTGTTATTCGCATAAAAGCTTCGCGAGCCGACGTCTTTCACGACCAGAGTCACATCGTCTTCGGGCGAAAACGCGTCACCGTAGGCCCGCAATAACAAATCGATCCCTTTTCTTCGAATCATTCCGCCCGTAAACAAAAAACTGAAACCACGCGTTCCCGGCGGGCGGAATTTCACTCCATCGGGGCGGAAAGTATTCGTATCCACGCCGTTCGTCAAAAAGAAAATCCGCTCTCGCGATACTCCGCCACGTACAAACGCCTGGCGCACAAACTCCGAAGGAACCCACAATTCGTCCACATTCCGCTCGACGTCCCGCACCCAACCCTGCGGCACGGCTGAATGTTCCCAGGGCACGATGCAAACTAGCTTTCCGCCGCGCGGCCGCACAAAGTCCGGCGGCCACATATGGCGAATCGTTAAATCCGTAGTCGCAGGATGAAGCAGCAGCCCATTCCGCAAGAGTTCTTCGCCACTCATGGACTGACGACCTAAGTCCGTCCACACTGTCGAGTCCAGACCAACATCTAGTTTTTCCGATATAAGCAACGAAGCGGCCAACGCGCGATTCGTTCGGGCATGACCCGACGCATTTAAGAATGGCCCGCTAAAAATGATTCCAGGTTTTTCGTTTGAACCGTGAGGCCGCCCATTCTGTCGATTCACCGTCGCGGCAACCTGCCCATAAAGATCTTGTCGCGCTTGCACTGGTATCTCAGTGCTTTCCGTCAATATCCGCGCAGGCTCCGTCAAATCGTGCTCTAGAAAGAAATTCACCACATCAGGCAGATATACCGTCTCTCGTCTAGCCAGCTCACCCAGAGTCTGAGTAAGCCGCGCCGCTCGGTTGCGCGGCATCCGCTGCTTCAGCAAAGCTCGTACTGACGGACTATAAGCCGGCTTTTCATTTGCCGCGGACACCCAATACTGCGCGGCTTTTTCCTGCTCCTCCGCCGCATCGCAAATCACACCCAGCAAATACATCGCACGGTAAGAGTTTTCTCCTCCGCCTCCAACGTAATCGCCCGCGGACATCTTCATCGCGCTTTCCAAAAATCTCATCGCGCGTGACATTTTCTTTTGCTGCATCCACAAGATTGCATGCAGGTGCGGTATCTCCGCGTATCCTGGAAACGCAGTAGCTGCCAGCGCCAGCAATTCCTCGGCTTTCCCAAATTCCTCCTGTCGCGTTAGCACCAAAATCAAATTCCTCAAAATCAGCGCCGAAAAATTGCCATCGAGCCCCGGCTGTTGCCACAGCGCCTTCAACGCGTCCAGACTTCCGCCCACTCGCTTGCTCTCCATCAGCAGAGCTACGTACAGTCTCGCCCAAGATTCGTCGTTCGCTTCAAACGCCGTGCGTGCGCTTGGAGAAGGCGAGCAGTTGCCTCCAATTCTTAGCGTGCTGCTTAATCGGCCCTGCTTCACGTCTGGAAAACGCAGTCGCGGCTGTACACTCAAGAGTTCTGCACCATCCAAATACGGTAAATGCACAATCACGTTTGTATTGACCACCGAATTCGCATAGAGCGCCCGGCGCACATCTGCCGCCCCGCCACGCAGCAAATTTTCTCCAGCAACCCAGTACAGCACTCCTTCGCCTTCTGCCCGTGTCATGCGCGAATCTTCCAATGCAAAAGATCGCGTTCGCACCTCGTCGGCAGCACCAGCGATTTCAATGGGAAGCGAACTAGCCGAAGGCGCGTCCGTGAGAATCACGAGTCGACGCGAGCGTAAACAAGCCGTACGCGTGAGCATTGTCTTGGGGGTGGCAACGTAAACTGGCAATTCCTTGTCCTCGCCCGCTGAATCTCAATGCCGGTACTGCGCTCCCGCCAAAACGTGCTGCGAAGCCAAAATCATCTCTGCAGCTTCATACAAGCTAGTAGCTACATTCCGCAACTTACTTTCCCCATTGCGTGAATGCAGAAATGCATCGCGCTGAATCAAAATGGAAGAACACCCGGCCGCCTCAGCCGCAATCTGATCGCTGACCGAATCTCCCACTAAAAATGTCTCTTCCGGCAAGAAGCTATGCTCGGTTCGCGCCCGCTCGATCAGTCCCGGCTTGGGCTTGCGGCAGCTGCATCCGTCTTGCTCTGTGTGCGGACAATAATAGATCTGCGAAATGTTTCCGCCAGATAGCGCCACCTCCAGCAACAGTCGGCGCGTAATCGCATCCAGCCCGCTCGCGGACAGCAGTCCCTTTCCCACACAGGCCTGATTGGAGATCACCATCGTTGCGTAGCCGTTCTCGGCGAAAAGTCTCAGCGCATCCAGTGCCCGCGGCAGAAATTCAAAATCGTCCCACGACGTGACGTATCCGCCTCGAACTCTTCGGTTGATCACTCCATCGCGGTCCAGCAATACAAACTGCTGCTTGAGTGCGCCCATGCTTCAGCCTCCCTGAAATGACCTAGTCTCAGCGGCGAAAGAGTTCCGCCTCTACCATTTCCGAAATGGTGTGCCCCAATAAAATGTGCGCTTCTTGAATTCGCGGCGTGTCGCTAGACGGCACGCGCAAGCATAAATTCACCGCGCTTCTCAGTTTTCCTCCGGACTGACCGGTTAGCGCGATCGTTTTTACTCGCAGTGCATCCGCCATCACCGCACCGCGCAAAAGATTCCGCGAATTACCACTAGTCGATAGCGCCAGCAGCACGTCGCCGGGCTGCGCAAACGCCTCCACCTGCCGCGCAAAGACTTCCTCGAATCCGTAATCATTGCCGATGGCTGTCAAAGTCGACGTGTTAACCGTCAACGCCATCGCGGGCATGGCCCGCCTTTCCAGTCGGTACCGCCCAACAAACTCCGCCGCGATGTGCTGTGCGTCGGCCGCACTCCCTCCGTTCCCCATCAGCAACAAACGTCTTCCGCTGAGCAAGGCCTCGACGATTAGCTCCGCGGCTTTGGCGATACCCGCCAGCAACTCCGCATCGTTCAACATCGCTCGCTGAACGGCCATGCTCGTTTCGATGTTTTCCTGAACCGCCCCTTCAGTGCCGGCCGTTGCTGCCATTTCCGTTCATCCTCCAGGTCTGCAATCCCTGAAATTCAAATCCAAATTCTGTCGGCACCCCACCCGCGCGCTTCATCGCTTCCGCCACTTTGTGCTTCTTCTCGTATTCGCAATACAGCAGCAAATATCCCCCGCCGCCTGCTCCAGTGATTTTTCCGCCCAGCGCACCGTGTCGCTTGGCTTCCTCATACATGTCGTCGATATGTGGATTGCTGATTTTTGGTGACATTTTCTTCTTGAATTGCCAGGCCGTATCCAGCATCGCGCCGAAGTCATCCAGCTTTCTTTGCAGCAAGAGATTTTTCATCTCTACGGCCAAAGTTTTCTGCCTGCGCAATCCCTCCAGCGCCGCTTCATCGTGATGTTCATACCGGCCTACTTGGTCCTGAATAATTCCGTCCGTCATTCGCGGTTTGCCCGTGTAACAGAGCAGCAGATTGTGCTCCAATTCATTTGCCGCGTCGCGATGAATGCGCAATGGATTCACCACCACATGCCCGGCATGAAACTCAATGAAATTGAATCCTCCAAACGTTGTCGCGTACTGATCCTGCATGCCGCCCTTAATTCCCAGTTCGTTGCGCTCAATTGCGAACGCCATCTCCGCGGTTTCGTACTCTGTCAACGGCAAGCTCTTGAATTCCCGCATCAGCCCAATCATGTTCACCATCAAGCTCGATGAAGATCCCAGCCCCGATCCCGGGGGCGCATCGGTCTGCACAAATAAATCGAAGCCCTTCGAATCCTGCCCGCTCAAATTCCGGATCGCCGCTTTCGCCAAATCCATTTTTCCGTCGTACACCAGATTCGATTTCGTATCGAAATAGAAAAGCGCTCCTAAATCCGCGGACTCGATATGAATATGTCCGTCTTCGCGCGGCGTTAGCGTCCCCCAGGAATATCGCGAAATCGTCGCGCTCAAAACGCAGCCGCCTTCTCGCTCCAGAAAAGGGCTTACGTCCGTGCCGCCGCCGGCAAAACTCAACCGCAGCGGTGCCTTAGCGCGAATGTGTACTGGCACGATTCATCCTCTCCGGAATTTCCGTTTGCGCCCGTTGGTAGTCCTCCGGTACACCAATATCGATGAAAAAGCCTTCGCTGACGAATCCGAACAATCCGCGCCCAATCAATGTTGGCAATACATCGCGCTCAAGAGAGACCTCCGGCGGTGCATCTGGAATCATTTCCAAAATATTTCGCGAAAGCGCGTAAACGCCGGCATTAATCAGCTGATGTTTAAAAGCCATTTGGTCGGCCATGCTCCACGTTGCCGCCCTTTTTTCCGCAAACCTACGAATTTCTCCATTCGCTTCCACCGTCACGCTCCCATAGCGCTCTGGTGAACTCACCTGGGAAAGCGCAACTGAGGCGATCGCTCCAGAAGTCCAGTGCGCGGACAGCAGTTGCTCGAAATCCGCGTCCAGCAGGGAATCGCCGTTCAGCAATAAAAATGTTTGAGAATGAATCCACCGCTGCGCTAATTTCAGCGCTCCACCCGTACCCAAAGCTTCCCGCTCGACGGAATAACGTATCGATAGCCCGCAGCGCCCGTCATTTCCATACTCCGCTTCAATCGTTTCACTGCCGTGGCCAGTGCACAAAACAACCTCTCGCACTCCGGTTGCCGCCAAACCCGCCAGCAAAAAATCTAAAAATGGTCGTCCGGAAATCGGCGCTAAAGCTTTCGGCACTCCTGGCACTGTGTCGCGCAATCGCATCCCCAGCCCCCCGCAGAGAATCACTGCTTGGATGTCAGTCATCCGCACATCAGCAGCGTCATTTTCGAATGTGTGCTTGGTGTGCTCTCTCATTACGCGAGCAAACGCTCGAATTCCTTTCCCCACGCTTCCGTAATTACGCTCCAGTCCAATTTCTCCACAACATCGCAACGTCCGCGCATCGCCTTCTGTTTTGCTTCGTCGCGCTTGGTGAACGCCCGTCGCATCAGTGCGCGAAGATGCTCCACATCTGGCTCCGCCCAACGGTGTCCCGCATAGACTTCCGTATCCACATTTGCCGGCACCGGAACAACCTTGCAGTCCACCAGATAGCTGTTGGCGTCCGTCAAAAAATCCATTTGGCCGCTCCAGCGCGTCGCGATTACCGGCACTTCGCACGCTAACGCCTCCGTATACGGCCTGCCCCAGCCTTCTCCGCGGCTCGGCAATACAAAACAATCCGCCCCTGCGTACAGTCGAGGCATATCCAGATTGTCCAGAAAACCGTGCACCAAAATGACCGGAGGGCAGTCCTCTAGTCGCATCTTTAGTTCTCGTTCGATAAAGTACAAAACCTGCGGCAGCAATTCTGCGTTTCTATCCGGGCGTCCATACGCCCGGATAATCAGCGCCACATCTTCATCACCGCGGAACTCCGTCAAGAATGCGCGCAGCAGCACATCCGGCCCTTTGCGCATGATCCATTCGAAGATGGACAAAAAGTTGAATCCCCGCGTTTCCGGAATTTCGAGCGGCGCGTGTCCCGGACGAAAAAGGTGTGTATCTTCGCCCTCCAAGGTCCGCCGCAACCGCTTTTCTTCCACTCCTGCCGCCGCAAAGGTCTCGTAGTTGAATTGGCTTGGCACCCAAACTTCGTCCATTGCGTTGCATTGCTCCGCCCAACCGTCCGGCAAACTGTCGGTCTCAAACATCGTCCGGCCCACTTGGCTGCGTGCGTACAAGTCCAGCCGAAAATCGGCACCCGGAACTAGTTGAAAAAGCACGCTCTTCGCCAAATCCATCGGCCGCAACTTCATCACTTCCAGCGCCGTCCGAATCCGATGCGGCATCAATCCATCGTAATCTGCCGAACTTCCCACCGGATCAACCCGCACCCTCCTTCCGCTGCTTTCCAATCCCAGCACCAGCGGCAACATTTCCTGCGCATAGCCGCTCGCGCCATACACATACCCGCGCACCCAAATTCCCGGATGCGCTTCCACCTCGCTTCCCAGATACACTCCACGCGCAGAGCCGTCCCTCCCTCGCGCGCGAGCAATGCTTCGGCCATCGATCTGCAATTCAGCGACAGACATAGAGTCCAAAGTTTCTGTATTTATTTTTCTAAGTTAATCCCTACCGGACATTCACTTCGAGATAAGCCAAATTCGTTTCCGGAATGTGCCGGATTCCGCGGAATGCCGGCTCTTTGTCGTGCAGTCCGTGAATCGCCGCCGCTACGGTCTGCCAACTTGGATAGTCATGCCACAAAATCCGTCCTTGTCCGCCGCGCAGTAGTTTCAAAGCATTTCGCGAATCGCTAAGCACATATTCCCGTGTGTGCGAACCATCAATGAAAACGAAATCCATTTTTCCTTCGAATGATGAGAAATCGAACTTTGCGGAATCCCCATATAGCTGAGTGATCTTCGACGCTACATCCGCGCCCTGAAATCTTTCTCCAGACCGTTCCTTCAAAATGTAAGCATGGTCTCCAGAGCCTAGTTTCAGTTGCGTATTGCCAATCTGCTCTCGCGGCAAATCCAGCGTGAACACCCGACCATCCGCCGGCAGATTCGCCGCCAGATTCAGCGTTGTCCGTCCATCAAATGTCCCGATTTCGAACGCATTCTTTGCGCCGGATTTGCGCAGCAGCGTATTCAGCACGATCACTTCAAAAATCGAAGTGTTTCCATCCACCGCTCTCGGTGCCCGCAGTTCTACCGCTAGATCGTCCGCAAACAAAATTTCCAGTGGCAGCGCTGGCACTCTCCGCTGCGCCGCATCTGTCGACGCGCCAGCCGAAAACCCTGATCCCTTCAACTCCTCCAGCGCCTTTAATATTCGCGCCGTCCCGTCGTTCACTTCCAACGGCAGTGTAGCCAGCCGGAACAAAGCGCGATCCAACGTCTGCGATTGCTGCGACAGCATTCGCGTCAACGAGCTGTGCATCTGCACCGCTCGCGCGTGATCTTCGTCGTGTGCGGTCAATGTTGTAGTCCGGCAACTCTGCAACAGTTGCAGCAGCGCCGGTTTAGGGGTTCCATTCGACAATTCCGCTGCCGTTTCCAGGTAGGGAATCGCCTCCTTCACTCGGCCAAGACTCGCCAGGAGTGTCCCCATGTTCGCGGACGCCTCCGTATTCCGCGCATCCATCTGCAGCGCCCGCACATACCCCGCCTCTGCTTCCGCGGACCGCCCCGAAAAAAATCTAGACGTAGCCCAATCGTTCCAGCGCTCGCTGGTCTGTTCCTGCAATAAACACTCGCCAAGCAAAGTCGCCGCTTTTTCGTATTCCTTGCGCTCAAAGCATTTCGTCGCCCGCGCGCCCAATTCCTCAGTCTGCTTCACCGCTGTAGCCGTCATGCCGATCCCTCCTCGTATCCTCTTCTATAGTTCGCCCGCCGTCGCAGTTCCGATTCGGAACCGTTGTCCCGACCTTGTCCCACTTTTAGAAATTTCTTAACTCTTGCCCCCTGTGGAAGCCCGATTTTCCACATCCATTCATTTCTTCCGCCCTTACCAGGCCGCTCCGCACTGAATCTGCACGAATTTGGCCAATGAGCAAATTCCAATCTGTCCTGTAAACCCATTCCTTCTTATCGCTCAACTATCCCGCTTCGCTGCCGATACACCCTCTGAGGCGCGAGTCTCCATCAGCACAATTGCGCCCGGGAAAACCGACCCATGATCCATCTCACACGCCTCAACAACCATCCTTTGGTCGTCAACTCAGACCTCATTAAGTTTGTCGAGAACGCTCCGGACACTGTCCTCACTTTGGTCACCGGCGAAAAAATCGTCGTCCTCGAATCTTCCGAACAAGTCCTCCAACGCATTGTCGAGTTTCGACGCACCATCCTTTCCGATCGCATCACTCGGCCTGCGGACTCCGCCACAGCCGAGCCGGCGGCGCATCTTCCGCCTGGAACAGAAAATCAGTCAGATTGAGAGACCTGGGGCCCATGGACAAAAGTAGCTTTGCTGGCGTTTTCATTGCGTTGGGTGGAATCCTCGTTGGCTTGATGCTCGAGGGTGGAAAGATCTTGCAGATCGTGCAGCCCACCGCTGCCTTGATTGTCTTCGGTGGCACGCTCGGTGCCGTCATGCTTCAATTTCCGCTACGCGTAGTACTCGCGGCTTTTCGCCGCCTCGGTCAGGTTTTCTTCGACAACTCCAAGAATCCTCGTTTCCTCATCGCCGAAATTGTTCGTTTCGCCAATCAGGCTCGCAAAGACGGCATCATCTCTCTCGATAGCGAGCTGGAACACATTGAAGATCCCTACCTGAAAAAGACTCTAATGCTCGCCATTGACGGAACCGAGCCACAAGAAATTCGCAAAATGATGGAACTCGAGTTGGACAACCAAGCCGAGCACGAAGAACACATTCCCAAAGTTTTCGAATCCGCCGGCGGTTTCTGTCCCACCGTCGGCATCATCGGCGCCGTTCTCGGGCTGATCCAGGTCATGCAGCATCTTGACGATATCGGCGAAGTCGGCCGCGGCATCGCTGTTGCATTCGTGGCCACCATCTACGGTGTCGGTGCCGCCAATCTTTTTTTCCTTCCCGCCGCCGGAAAAATCAAAATGCGCATCCGCCAGGAGCAAATCCGCCGCGAAATGATGCTCGAAGGTGTCATCTCGATCCTCGAGGGCATGAACCCTCGCATGATCGAAACCAAGCTGCTCGCCTTTTTTTCGCAAACCAATCAAGCCTCTGAAGAACCCAAAGCCGCATGAGACGCCGCAAAAGACACGCCGAGCACGTGAATCATGAACGCTGGCTGGTCTCTTACGCCGACTTCATCACTCTCCTCTTTGCATTCTTCGTCGTCCTCTATTCCTCTTCGCAGGTCGACAAGCGCAAAGTCGGCAAACTCGCCCTCTCCATTCAAGTCGCTTTTCAGCAACTCGGTGTCTTCGAAACCTCCAACACCAAAATTCCCCTGAGCGATTCCGAAGCCATGCCTTTTTCCCAGGTTCAAGTGGTTGAAAATGTGGAGCGCAGCTCCGACCTCACCCGCGTCGTCCAGCCGATGAAAGGCGAACTCGGCCCGCCGCAAACCGCGCCGATGAAAGAAGTTCAGGCGCAGCTCGAAAAAGTTCTCGCACCAGAAATCCGTTCGCATGTCGTCGAATTAAAAGTTCGCCGCGAAGGTCTGGTCATCAGCCTTCGCGAAATCGGTTTTTACGAAAGCGGCCTGTCCGCCTTGCGCCCTTCCTCAAAAAACGCCATCGACCGCCTCGCCGCCATTCTCAAAAATCGTCCGGAGGCCCTTCGCATCGAGGGCCACACCGACAACATCCCCATCCACAACGGCCGTTTCGATTCCAATTGGGAGCTCTCCACCGCTCGCGCCTCCGATCTCATAAAGCTCTTCATCGACCGCTACGCTTTCCTGCCGAACCGTCTTTCCGCCGCCGGCTACGCCGAATTTCACCCGGTCTCCAGCAATGATTCCCCAGAAGGCCGCGCCCGCAATCGTCGCGTTGACATCGTTGTCTTAAATCATGTCGTTCCGGAAGCTCCTGACTCCGCGCCCCACGAAGCCGCCGCCACGCCTACCTCCACTCCATAACCCAATTCCCGCATCGCCTGCCGATGTCTGTTAGGTAACAACTTTTTAACGTACCTTGACACTTCTCCTCTTCGCCTCCACACTTCACTTACCCCTTCCAAATTTATCTCTCTGAGTGTGCCGATGCGCATCCTTGTTGCTGAAGATGACGCACCACTCGCCGAATTTCTTCATCAGCGATTGGTGCAAGAGCAGTTCACCGTTCAAATTGTTTCCGACGGAGCCGAAGCCCAGCGTCTCGCTTCAGGCCGGTCCTTTGACCTGGTCCTTTTGGACCTCGGCCTCCCTGGAACTCCCGGTTTGGACGTTCTGAAAAATATCCGCATGAATAATCCAGACCTGCCCGTGCTGATCGTCACCGGCTCGACCATGGTCGAAGAACGTGTGCGCGGGCTCGACGCTGGCGCGGACGACTACGTCGGCAAGCCATTTGCCTTCGCCGAACTCGCCGCCCGCATTCGCGCCGTGCTCCGCCGCAATAGTCGGCCCGGCCAAGCCGTTGTCACCGTCGGCGACCTGACCATCGACCGCGTCACGCACATCGTTCAACGCGCCGGCCGCTCCGTCGAGCTAAGTCCCAAGGAATTTGCCCTGCTGGAATTCCTGATGCTCCACGCCGGCCAGCCTGTAACCCGCACCGCCATTGTCGAACAAGTGTGGAAGCTGAAGTTCGACACCATGACCAACGTGGTCGACGTCTACATCAATTATTTGCGCCGCAAGGTCGATACCGGACACGATCGCGTCCTAATCCGCACCATCCGCGGCGTAGGCTACCAAATCGGTGGCAACGGCCTGCCCCATTAATTCCGGTAGCCGCCACCACCCACAAAAAAATGGCGCCCCAAAAAGGAGCGCCATCACCAATCATTTTTTACCTGAACTTACGGCCTCGGCTTAGCCACCACCGCCGGCGCAATCAGCATCGACGTCCCAACACTTCCATCCGCCGATCGCCCTTCAGACTCAATCGACAACAATCCTTCCGTCGCCGACGCCGCCACCAACCCGCCGTTCCGCCGCACGCGCACCACCGGGAAGAATCCTTCCGCCAGCGGACTATTCACATGCTGCCACGTTTTTCCCGCATCGTTCGATGTCAGCAGTCCATGCTTCTGTAATGAAACCACCAGCGCGCCGCCCGAACCTGCCACGTCCTGAAATTGCAATTCCCGGATGTCCGCGCGATTCCAGTTGCGCCCCGCATCTTTCGAAGCGTACAACCCGATATTTGTCGTGATAAACAAATTCGAATCGTCCACTCGATGCAATCGCAAATTGCCCGCACTCGCAAACGGCATATCCTTCGCATCCCAATGCGCTCCGCCATCCGCTGAATACAACAGATTGTGCTGCGCAATCACCCACACTTGCGATCCGTCCAAAGACGCTTCCAGCGACTGTGCCACCTGTTTCACTGCGGCGTCCTTGCTCGCCGATTTCCAGGTTGCGCCATTGTCACGCGAAACCAACACGCCACCGGTAGTCGCCGCGAACCATGCCTCGTTCCCAAAAGCCATATCATTCACTTGGAATGCGCTCAACGTCGCTTTGCCTCTCACTGCCACGGGCTTGCGCACCGCAACTGCCTTCTTGCCCTTCGTCGCTGGCGCCGCCGCCGGCGTCGTCGCATCCGCGACAAATAATCCCGCCTTCACCCATTTTCCGTTCGTCTCTTCATACTTCATCCAGCCGCCGTTAGACAATGTTGCCCACCAGCCGGTCGGCGCCGCGTACACATGCTTCAAATCCGTGCGCTTCAATCCCGGTCCGAGCGTTGCCCACGTTGTTCCGCCATCCTTCGTCGCCAAAAACGCGTTCGTGTCAAACGTCAGCACCACCAATGCGCGTTCCGCGTGATCCCGGTCCACTGCCACGTCCAAAATGTGCTGATGTTGGAATCCCAGATTTGCGGAGCTAAACGACGCGCCGCCGTTTTCGCTGATCTGCACGCCTTCGCGTTCCGTTCCCAAAATCACGCGCGACGTATCTTTCGGATCGATCACAATCGCGTTCACCACCCAGTCGCCCGGTGTAACCCGCTTCCACTCCACGCCTTCGTTCGTCGTCTTCCACAAACCGCTCGTCGTCCCCGCATACAACGTCTCCGCGTGCTGCGGATCCTGACGAATCAGTTGCGTTCGTCGGAAAACGAACGGAATCCCCTTGTATTTCGTCCAGGCCTGCGCTCCATTCGTGCTGTGATAAATCCCCGAGCACGCCGTCGCATGCACATTCTCAGGATTTTTCGGATCGATCACGATGCTCATCACATCCGAATCGTCAATCATGCCCTTGCTGATCGGAAACCACGTCTTTCCCCCGTCCGTCGTCTTCCACGGCAAGTGATAAGTCCCCGCGTAAATAATGTTTTCGTCTCGCGGATCGAACGCCACCGAATCAAAATTAATCAGGTCTTCGTGCTTCGCCGGAGTAATCCGCTCCCAGGTTGCGCCTTCGTCCATTGAGCGATACACGCCGGTTAGCGTTCCCGCCGCCAGAATCTTCGGATTCGTCGGAGCCTGTGCCAATGCCCGCACGGTTTCGTGCGCTAATCCAATCACATGCCATGTTCGGCCGGTGTCATCGCTGCGATAAACGCCGCCGCCACCCGAATACAATGTCCACGTGCTCGCGTACAAACGGCTTGCATCCCGTGGATCGACCAAAATGTGTGTAACCACGTCATCCTGGCCCGCGCCGATTCGGCTGAGCAGTTGCCAGTGTCCGCCCTCATCGTTCGAGCTAAACACGTGCCCGTCAGACGTTCCCAGATAGAGTTTCTTAACATCATGGGAGTCTGCTTCCAGGCTGATGACCGTTCCCCCCGGAGGACCCACTTGCCGCCAGGTCTGCGCAGACGCACACACCGTTGCCGTCATCGCCAGTGCTGCCGCTGCCATCCATTTTGCGTTCATACGCATGCCATTCTCCCAGAGCGCAGTGGCGCCCACAAGTCGCTAGTGTAGGCAGTAACCGGCACAAATCTCTCCTGTCCTGTAGTACAGATTTCGCACTGCTATTTATAGTACTAGTACCTTAGTCACCGCTGTCGCAGGTCCCCCGCCGTACGCAAACCGCTGTCCCCACGCATCCAATTATCAACGTTGAACCTAGGAACCAGGGCCAGCCGCGTCTGCAACTTCTTTTCCATTCTCGGGTTTGACTGATGGAAGGTATATATAGGTTGCTGCGGAGCCGCAACGCCCATTAAACCGCTCCTGCATTCAGCACCCAGGTTAAGGCCAGAACAAGGGGACAAAAATTTATGACCAAGACCTCGCTAGCCGGTTTTTCTAAACTCGGCATTTTGCTCTGTCTCATCGGTCTTCTTTCTTTCAGCGCGCAGGCCGCACGTGCGGATGATGGCGACCCGCCCTCCCGCGTCGCTCGCATCAGTTATCTTGACGGCTCTGTTTCCTTTCAGCCGTCCGGCACGGAAGATTGGGCTTCCGCCGCTAAAAACCGCCCCGTCACCATCGGTGACAAAATTTGGGCTGACAAAGATTCCCGCGTTGAACTGGAAGCCGGTCAAGCCACCATTCACCTCGGCAGCATGAGCGCCCTCTCTTTCCTCAATCTCGACGATAACGTTATTCAGATGCGCCTCGCCGAAGGAGCCATAAACTTCCGCGTTCGCGAACTCCGCGAAGGCGAAACCTACGAAGTTGATACTCCCAACGCTGCGTTCATCGTCAAGCAAGCCGGAGCCTTCCGCATCGACGTCAACGAAGACGGCGATGCCACCCGCATCAGCGCCATTCGCGGTGAAGGAGAAGTTACCGCTGGCGGCAAAACCTACGCCATCCGTCCCGGCGAAGGTGCCGAGTTCAATGGCGTGGACAATGTCGAATACAACGAATACCAATCGGAAGGTCCCGACGCTCTTGACCAATGGGCCGGCCAGCGCGATCTTCGCGAAGACAATTCTACTTCCGCAAAATATGTAAATCCCGACGTCCCGGGCATTTCCGATCTCGACGATAATGGCACCTGGAGCGAGCAACCCGAATACGGCAACGTTTGGTACCCCAATAACGTCGCGCCCGACTGGGCTCCTTATAGCTACGGCAACTGGAACTGGGTCAGCCCTTGGGGCTGGACTTGGGTCGGCTATGAACCTTGGGGTTTTGCACCGTTCCATTATGGCCGCTGGGCTTTCATCGGTGCGCGCTGGGGCTGGTGCCCTGGTCCGATATTTGCGCGTCCCTTCTTCGGACCCGCTTTCGTCGGCTTCCTTGGTGGAGCGCACTTCGGCGTCGGTTTTGGATTCGGTGGCGGTTTTGGAGTGGGGTGGTTCCCGCTCGGCTTCCGTGAGCCCTTCTTCCCGGGCTTCCGCGCCAGCCGCACCTTTGTCACGAACATCAACATTCGCAACACTTCGATTCGCAATTTCGATCGTTTCCAGGGGAACCGTAATTTCAACTTTGCCTACGCGCACAACACTCGTGCCGTAACCGCCACTTCTCGTGAAGCTTTCGTAGGAGGTCAGCGCATCAATCGCGGTGGCACCCATCTCACCGAAGCGTCCCTGCGCGGAGCGGAAGTCAGCAACCGCACTTCCTTCACTCCCACTCGCCAAAGTTTCGCTGGCGGTGTCAACGCGGGAGCGCGGGTCTCCACTCCCTCGGCCAGCGTGCAGAATCGCTCTGTCGTCGCCCGTAACACTCCGGCCGCCGGCGCTTCTCATATGCCGGTCCACTCGGTAAGTGCGGGTAGCAACGCGCGACTCGCTAACGACCGTGGCGCAAACATGAACCGCTCTGGCTCCGCGTCTGCAAATTCCACACGCCAAGGCCAATCTTCGCAGAGTCGTCCGAACAGCAACGGCTCACGCAACTTCGAAGCCCAAGGCAATTCTGTCGACCGTGGCCGTGCGCCTCAAGGCTTCGGCAACAATTCGGCAAACAATTCGGCAAACAATTCCAACAACTCCGCGGCTAACCGCAACCGCTCCGATCGCCCATCTTGGGCGCAACCCAGCGCAAACGGTTCAGCTAATTCCAATATGCGCTCGAATTCCAACGCCAATACCAATCGTCCGGCAAACACCAATCGCTCGTTTACGCCGCAACAACGCAGCGCTCCATCCATGAATAATGGCGGCAATCGCGGCTACAATCCGCAATCGTCAGGACGCTCCTACTCACCTCCAAGCCGTAGCTATCCGTCTTCGCAACCGCGCATGAACGCTTCGCCTAATCGTCCACCATCGGCCGGCGGCGCAAGCCCGCGCGGCGGTGGCGGTGCTCCGAGAGGCGGCGGAGGCGGTGGTGCTCCTCACGGCGGTGGTGGAGGTGGCGGATCACATGGTGGCGGCGGTTCCCACGGCGGCCGGCACTAACCGCCTCTGAAAATAACGTTCGCTTCCCGAGAGCCCGTTGCGATACGCAGCGGGCTTTCATTTTTTCCTCCCACAATTTTGCACGATCGCAGCGCTCCACCCGTCGCTGTGGCTGAGCAGCACCTAACCCATCCCACAACTCTTTCCATCCACGGGTGTTAAACCCTCAGCAGCGTCGGGCCTTTCCTTTTTAGACATACGGAAATTCACCGATGGGGAGCTGCCAGTCTTGCAGTGGATACTGTCACCACCATCTGCACGATTTTCAACGGACCACTAGGCCAATCAAGCGGCTCGTTCGATCGCCGCATCGCTTCAGGAGAGAATCGATATGAAAAGTATCACGCCTAAAATTGTGAGCTTCCTCAGCCTCTTGCTCGCTCTCGCTTTATTCATGCCATTACGCGCCGCAGCCGACGACGATGATCCTCCCAGCCGTGTAGCTCGTCTCGCGCTCGTCAACGGTTCCGTCTCTTTCAATCCAGCCGGCACCGACGACTGGGTTTCCGCCGTCGTCAATCGCCCCATGACCACCGGCGACAAACTCTGGAGCGATGCCGACTCTCGCGCCGAACTCAACATGGGCTCCGCAACTCTTCGCCTCGGGGCCACCACCGGCTTCAACTTTCTCAATCTCGATGACGCCACCACCCAAATCCAGCTCACCGAAGGCACCCTGCGCATACGCGTGAAGCGCCTTGACCAAAACGAAACTTTCGAGATCGATACTCCCAATCTCGCCTTCTCCATTCTTCGTCCCGGCACTTATCGCATCTCCGTCAACGAAAATGGTGACGCCACGCTCATCTCTGTCCGCGGCGGCGAAGGCGAAGTCACTGGCGGCGGTCAGGCCTACACCATTCACGCCAACGAGTCCGCATCCTTCGCTGGCACCGATCAGCTCAACGCCGACGTGCAAGGCCTCGCCGATCCGGACGACTTCGACAACTGGTGCAACGATCGCGATCGTCGCGAAGATCACTCCACTTCCTCGCGCTACGTTTCTCCCGACGTTATCGGCTATGAAGACCTCGACGAAAATGGCGGCTGGCGTCCCGTTCCCGAATACGGTCAGGTTTGGTTTCCGCACGTAGTCATCGCTGGCTGGGCGCCGTATCACTACGGCCACTGGGCTTACATTGAGCCTTGGGGATACACCTGGGTCGACGACGCGCCTTGGGGCTTCGCGCCATTCCACTACGGTCGCTGGGTTAACGTCGGCGGCGTTTGGGGCTGGGTTCCCGCTCCCGTCGCCGTCGTCGGCGTTGCTTATGTCCGTCCCGTTTACGCTCCCGCGTTAGTCGCTTGGGTTGGCGGCCCGCATTTCGCCGTCGGCGTAGGCGTCGGCGCTGCCGTTAACGTCGGCTGGTTTCCGCTCGGCCCGCGTGAAGTTTTCGTGCCCTCTTATCGCGTCAGCCGAACCTACGTGAATAACGTCAACATTTCCAACACTCGCGTCAACGTCACCGTCGTCAACAATTACTACAACACGACCGTCGTCAACAAACAGGTCGTCAACGTTCGCTACGTCAATCAAGGCGTCTCCGGCGCGGTCTCCGTCACCTCGCGCCAGGCTTTCACCACCGCTCAGCCTGTTGCCCACAACAACGTCCGTTTCGATCAGCGAGAAGTTGCCACCGCGCAAGTCAGCGCTGGCGCTCCCGCGATCGTTCCGCAGCGCCAGGCAGTAGTCGGCGCCGGTCGCGCGGAAAATGTTCGCCGTCCTCCCGCCACGGTAGTCAATCGCACCGTGGTAGCGAAAACTGCTCCACCCCCCGCGCCCGTTTCCTTTGAGCGCCGCCAGCAAGCCATTCAGGCCAACGGTGGCCAGCCCATCGCAAAGTCGCAAGCTCGCCAACTTGCCACGGCCAATGCCGCCGCCGCACCGCACTCCAACGTAAAGCTCGCGCCACCCGATCGTCCCGCCCCCGCGCAAACGCAAAATAACAATGCCAATCGCCCCGGCCAGCCGAACAATCGTCCGCCAGCCGCCAACGCTCCCGTGCAGCAGCAACCGAACGCCAATCAGCCGGCCAACACCAATCGCAATGTCACTCCCAACAGTCCCAACAATCAACCTGCGGTGAACAACGCGCCGCGCCGCAACGATCGGCCGCCCGCCGCGCAGCCCACCGCTCCTGCCGGCAATCCGCAGCTCGAGCGAAAGCAACAACAACAGACCGACCAGCTCCGCAATCAGCAGGATCAAGAACGGCAAAGGGTCGAACGCCAGCAGGAACAACAGCACCAAAATCTGAACAAGCAAAAAGCCGACGACCAGAAAAAACAACAAACTGAGCAACAACATCAACAGCAACTCGAGCAGCTCGAACAAAAACACAACCAGCAGGAACAACAGCTCCAGCAAAGGCAGCAAGCCGAGCGCCAAAACTCCAGGCCTGCTCCTCCGCCCAAAAACGAAAAAGGAAAAGATAACAAAGACAATAAAGACAAAGACAAAAACAAGCCGCACTAATCCATTTCGCAATCCCCTAAACCAAAGCGGGACAGGCTCACTCCTGTCCCGCTTTTTTATTCCCCGAACACAACCCTTCACCGCCAGTGCGCGAATCATTACTGCGCATCAATGCATTCTTTCCACTGTTCGCATAAAATCCTAGCCAACGCCCATGACAAAATCCCGCTCACGCTCACGCCAAAAAATTGCAAGCGCCTCTCCGATCGCATCGATCGAGCTAATCCCCATCCCCGGCATCCCAGAAATCCGAAAAAATTCCAACCTAAGCCTCGAAATCACTCGCGCCGCAAAATCCGCCAAAATAATCTTCCTCGACGACGACATCCTCGTCGTCGCCCAAAAAATTATCTCTAAATCCGAAGGTCGCACCGTCAACCTTTCCACCATCCGCCCCACGCCACGCGCCCGCGAACTTGCCGCCAAACTAAAAAAAGATCCCCGCCTCATCGAACTTATCCTCCAACAATCCACGCGCATCGTCCGCAGCGATCACGTCCTCATCGTCGAAACTCATCACGGCCTCGTCTGTGCCAACGCCGGCGTCGACCACTCCAATGTTCCCGGCAAAAATCTCGTCACCGTGCTCCCAAAAAATCCCGATAAATCCGCGCGCACTCTCGCCGCCGCTCTCCGCCGCCGCACAAAAAAACAAATCGCCGTAATCGTCAGCGACACTTTCGGCCGCCCCTGGCGTCTCGGCCTCACCAATGTCGCCATCGGCGCCGCCGGCGTCCCCGCTCTTCTCGATCTCCGCGGCACCCGTGATCACACCAACAAGCGCCTCCAGGCCACGATCCTCGCTGTAGCCGACGAACTCGCCGCCGCCGCCGGCCTCCTCATGTCCAAGTCCGCTCAGCTCCCCGCAATCCTCATCCGCAATTATCGCCACACTCACATCATTGACCCCGCCGCCCGCATCCAACGCCCCGCCAACGAAGACCTCTTCCGCTAGAATTTCCTCCACAAAAATGCCATCCTGATTCCGTCAACAAAATGTCCTCCGCAATCCTCATCGACTCCGCGCTCCAAAATTTCCCCCTCACTCGCGAATCTGCCCTCCGCCTCGCCAACGAATCCTCGCTCCCCGATCTCCTCGCCGTCGCCACCGCCCTCCGCGCTCAAGGCAAAGGCGCCACCATCACCTTCTCCAAAAAAGTTTTTATCCCGCTAACCACTCTCTGCCGCGACTACTGCAGTTACTGCGCTTTCCGCAAAGATCCCGGCCAGCCCGGCGCCCATTTCATGACCCCCGATGAAGTCCTCGCCCTCGCCGAACAGGGCCGCGCCGCCGGATGCAAAGAAGCCCTCTTCAGCCTCGGCGATCAGCCCGAGCGCATTTTTCCCGAAGCGCGCGAATTTCTACAGCGCCACGGTTTCCATCGCACTCTCGATTACGTCGCTGCCATGTCCGACCTCGTTCTCGACCGCACCGGTCTCCTCCCTCACGCCAATCCCGGCGTTATGGACCGCCCCGCTCTGGAACTCCTCAAAAATTCCAACGCCAGCGTCGGCCTCATGCTGGAAAACGTCAGCGTCCGCCTGATGAAGGACGGCCTTCCGCACGCCAAAGCTCCAGACAAAGTTCCCGCCCTCCGCCTTCGCACCATTGAAGAAGCCGGCAAACTTTCCATCGCTTTCACCACCGGAATTCTCATCGGCATCGGCGAAACTATCGAAGAACGCATTGACTCGCTCCTCGCCATTCGCGCCCTCCACGAAAAATACGGCCACATTCAAGAAGTCATCATTCAAAATTTTCGTGCCAAGCCAGAAATTCCCATGGCCGCGCATCCCGATCCTTCGCTCGACGACATGCTTCGCACCATCGCCATCGCTCGCCTAATCTTCGGCCCGCACATGAACATTCAAGCTCCGCCCAATCTCAGCTACTCCGATTTTCCCCGTCTTCTCGAAGCAGGCATCAATGATTGGGGCGGCATTTCACCTGTTACCAAAGATTTCATCAATCCAGAAGCCGCTTGGCCGCAAATCGCCAAACTTCGCTCCGAAACCGAAGCCCGCGGCTTCACCCTGCACGAACGACTCGCCCTCTATCCCGAATTTATCCCGCAAGAAAAATTCTCAAGTCCCCGCGTCCGCGCCCGCTTAACCCAACTGGCGAAAGCCGGATCCGAGTAGGGGCACGATACATCGTGCCCCCTTCCGATCACTCAAAATGAAATCATCCACAACCCCAAAAAATAGAACCATCAGCGCCCTCGCCGGCGGCGTCGGCGCCTCCAAACTTCTCCTCGGCCTTCACGACATCCTCGCGAACCCGCGCGATCTCACCGTTATCGTCAACACCGGCGACGACATCACTCTTCACGGCCTCAAAATTTCTCCCGATCTCGACATCGTTACCTACACTCTCGCCGGCGTTGTTGACTCCGCAAAAGGTTGGGGCCTCCGCAAAGAAACTTTTCACGCTCTCGAGCATCTCGCCGCATTCCATCGCCCCAACTGGTTCAATCTCGGCGATCGCGATCTCGCCACTCACCTTCACCGCACCGCCATGCTCGCCGAAGGCAAAACTCTCACCGCTGCCGCCGATTCCATCCGCACCGCTCTCGGCGTCCAATCCAAAATTCTTCCCATGTCCGATCAACCCGTCCCCACCATCATCCAAAGCAACGAAGGTCCGCTGCACTTTCAGGAATATCTGGTCAAACGCCGCGCCGAACCGATTGTTCGTGCCATCCGCTTTCACAACGCAAAAAAATCTCTTCCCGCGCCTGGCGTTCTCAAATCTATTCGCGAAGCAGATCGTATTCTGATCTGTCCCAGCAATCCGCTCATCAGCATCGGCCCGATTCTCGCCGTCCCCGGAATTCGCCAGGCTCTCCGCTCCCGCAAAAAAGATGTGATCGCCGTCTGCCCCATCGTCGGCGGCAAATCCCTGAAAGGCCCGTCAGACAAAATGCTCGCGCAACTAGGCCACGCCTCCACCGCCCTCGGCGTCGCAAAACTCTATTCCGATTTCACTGGCACTTTCGTAATCGATCCCGCCGACGCCGCTCAATCCGCCGCCATCCGCGCCCTCGGCATGAACGTCGCCGTAATCCCCACCGTCATGAAAGCCCGCCATCAAAAACGCCAACTAGCCCGCCAACTTCTCGCCCTCCCTCTCTAGCCTCATCCATTCCGCCCCCATCCATCTGCTCCGTCCGATCCGTGCTACTGGCCACGCTCGCCCCCGCAACTCCTTTCCGTTGCTGTTGCCGTTGACATTGACGTTTCTGTTGACGTTGCTGTTGACGTTGCTGTTGCCGTTGACGTTGCTGTTGCGATTGTAGGGGCACGATACATCGTGCCCATCCGGTGCGCCGCGCACCGGACTTTCTTTCTGTTGACGTCGGCCCACCGTCTCCATCCTTTCTGAGCACAAGCCTTCGCGAAGGATCTCAACCTAAACTCAATCACCAAACCCAACTAATGCTAAGATGCACCGTTTCCCGAGGGCCGCTTTTCGTCAGGGCATGGCTTCAGTTCATCTTGAAGAATGAAGGGCCATGCCACAAACGAACCTAGCAAAACCGGCTTTAGCCGCTGAGGGTTCCGGAAACTCCGAGGAGGACCAATGCTGAACGCGCCAAAAACATTCCTGTGCACTCTGCTGCTGACTCTCATCGCGCAACCCGTCTTCGCCCAATCCGACCTCGATCAACGCATCGACAAACAATCCGCCTCGCTCCTCGCCACCTACAAACATCTCCACCAAAATCCCGAGCTCTCCACGCAAGAAAAAGAAACCTCCGCGCTCCTCGCCGGCGAACTTCGCAAAATGGGTTACGACGTCACTGACCATTTCGGCCAATACGACAAGCCCGATCTCGTCAGTTACGGTATCGTCGCCGTCCTTCGCAACGGTCCCGGGCCTACCGTAATGGTTCGCACCGATATGGACGCTCTTCCCGTCGAAGAACGCACCAATCTGCCTTACGCCAGCCACGTAAAAGTAAAACGTCCCGATAGTGAAGTCGGCGTGATGCACGCCTGTGGACACGATCTGCACATGACCGTTTTCCTCGGCACCGCGCAAATGTTAGTTCAATTGAAAGATCGCTGGAGCGGCACCGTAATCTTAATCGGTCAGCCTGCGGAAGAAATGATTAGCGGAGCCAAAGCACTGCTCCGCGCCGGTCTTTACACAAAATTTCCCAAACCCGATTACGTTCTCGCGCTCCACGATTCCGCCGCCGTCCCCGCCGGAAAAGTTTCCTGGCACGAAGGCCCGATGCTGGCGGCGTCGGATTCCGTCGACATCACCATTCGCGGATTCGGCGGCCACGGCGCCATGCCCCAAGCCACGAAAGATCCCATCGTCATCGCATCCGAATTAGTCGTCCAATTGCAAACCGTGGTCAGCCGTGAAATGGATCCCTTGGTGCCGACCGTTATCACCGTCGGCTCTTTTCACGCCGGAACAAAACACAACATCATTCCCGATGAAGCCCATCTCCAACTCACCGTTCGCACCATGACGCCTGCGCAACGCGAAAAAACTCTTGCCGCCATCACCCGCATCACCAATGGCGTCGCTGCCACCGCCGGAATTCCCGCCGACCACGCTCCCATCATTCAAATTGGCGTGGACAACGTTCCCGCCACCATCAACGATCCCGCGCTCACTCGCCGCGTAGCCGCCGCTCTCCAACAATCCCTCGGCAAAGAAAACGTTTTGCCCGGCGAACCGGTAATGGGCAGCGAAGACTTCAGCCTCTACGCCCTGCAAGATCCCAAGCCGCCCATCAGCATTTTCTGGCTAGGCGCTTCCGATCCCGCAAAACTCAGGGACTCCCAGGAACATGGCACTCGCCTTCCCGGCCCTCACTCCAGCGAGTTCGCCCCAGTCCCCGAACCCGCCATCCACACCGGAGTAAAAGCCATGACCTCCGCCGTCCTAGATCTCCTAAAAAAATAATTTAGCGGTCTTCATGCGGGGCCCCTCAGTTCGACAAGAGATCGATAACTTCGTGGGAGTCTGCAAGCTCCAAAGACAACGATAGCAAACTCCAACCCTCGCTCTCTTTTTTGGCAAGAACTTTCAAATTCCCGCTGCGTATCTTGCCGCGCACCGGAATTACTATCTCTGACGGTGCATAGGGATTCCAACTCAGCTTTCCATCACTGTACCAGCCCTCTTTGACCGGTTCTCCGAGTGTTTCCTTGAAACGGCGCGAGTTATGCGCCGTCGCGACGGCCGCTCTATATACATCAGTATGCGTCATCGCAAAGTGCGGAACCGTGAAGATGAGCACTATCACGAGTGTCCACATACTCAGCCATTTCTTCCACCGAGACATCCACCCTCCCTTCACTTTCGACCGCGCCAGAGGCAGCCCAAAGCACCAGACGTAGCCAGCGCCCAAAAACCCGTCATCCCGAGCCGCAGTTGCGGGATCTGCTGTCTGCAACTTCACCGCAATGTAATGTACGTCGCCCGACGCACCACCGCGCCCAACCTATTTCCCCGGCAATCCCGTAAACCGCACGCCCGCGCTATGCACCTTGTACCGAATATTCAGCCCAATCAACAACGCTGTCACCGACTCCACAATCCGCGCATTCTCCAATTTCCCGCCATTCAACGCCCGCACACCGGGAATCTTTTCCGCGAGCTCCATCGTCATCTGCTTCGCCTTTTCGTCATCGCTGCATACCAACACATCGCAATCCACCGCCGCATCGCCCCCCAAAAGTGCCGCGCCCAAATTATGAAACGCCGCCACCACGCTGACTCCCGCCGGCAGCAACTCTTTCACGGACTCCGCCGCCGACCCCTGCCACACTCCCAACATTCGCGTAGCCGCTCCGCCGACCGATGCGGCTAACGGCACCGTCGTGTCAATCACGACCGTTCCCGGTTTCCACGCAGTTTTCAATTGCTTTAACATTCCCGCCAACCCAGAAAAAGGCACCGTCAAAATCGCAATATCGCATGTGCTGGCAGCCGCAACATTGTCCGCGCCTTCAACCGATGCCGCTCCGCCAATTTGTTCGCGCAATTGCGCGGCAGCTTCAGCGGCCCGCAGCGCATCGCGCGACCCGATCACAATCCGTTCGCCCGCCCGCGCCAAGCGATTCGCCAGCCCGCGCCCCTCCGGTCCAGTCCCGCCTAAAATCGCAATCGTTCGCGCCATCGCTCCGTCCAATCTCAACCGAAAAATTGCAACGCGTGTTCGCTACAACCGGCGCACTATGATATCGTCAAAAACTTCCGGCATGTCTCCCACTTCGCTAACCAGCACGCAATTTCGCGCCGCGCTCGCGCAATTCGCCACCGGCGTAACCGTGGTTACCGCCGAGCGCCCCTCCGGCCAAGTTCACGGCATGACTGCAAATTCCTTCACCTCGGTCTCGCTCCATCCTCCGCTGATTCTCATTTGCGTGGCCAGCATCGCCCAACTCTTGCCTCTGGTAAAAGAAAAACACTGTTTTGGTGTCAGCATCCTGAAAGCCGGTCAAGAAGCCATGTCTCGCTATTTCGCGCAACCCGACGAAAAGCCAGAAACCGAAGCCGCTCTCGGCATTCGTTATCGCCGCACTCCGACCGGCATTCCGCTCCTCGAAAACGCGCTAGCCAATTTCGCCTGCAAAGTGGTCAACTCACAAATAGCCGGAGACCACACTATCTTCCTGGCCGAAATCGAATCCGTCGACCTCTTCGACGGCGACCCCCTAATCTTCTTCCATCACAATTACCGCCAACTAGCCCCGTAAACTCTTAACTCAACGCCGGCGTCAATTGCCATCTTGTCCCAGTCACGAATCACCAGTCACTAGTCACCACGCACCAGTCACCGCCTCAGTGATGCCCGCCCAACGGATCCCGCTTCACCCCATACTCCGCGCCCCAGCGATCCGTCATCTGGCTGCGAATTTCCCATAACTCCGGGAAAAACTTTTGCCGCATTCCTTCCGACAAAATTTCCACCGGCCGGCCCTTCAACGATTTCGCGTCGAACCCAATCGTTCGATGAATCAGCTGCATGTGCACATGCCGGAATTTTTGAAACAATTCGTCAAACTCCGCCAGCGCTTCCGCCACTACATACGCATCGCCGTGCGAATATTCCGTATCGAAAACTTTCTCCAGCGTTAGCCCATGCTTTACCAAATAATGTTCGTGAAACGAATTCCAGATCGGCTGATACATTTTCAAAAGCACGCGGAACCCCGGCGATTCCTGCCCGCTGCCATTTCCTAATTTCTTCCGAATCTCCTGATATTCTTTCGGAGACATTGTCTCCAGCAACGCGATCTGTTCGATCATTAATTTCTGCGCAATGTGAATGCGCCGGAAAAGCGTAATCACTCGGTTGGTATTTTCCTGCTGCAAATATTCATCAATGTCCAGAAGCGTGTAGGCAATCAGCTTCATCCACAATTCTTCCACTTGATGCACAATTTGAAATTGCAATTCATCCGCGTTACACAGCTTCGTGAATTCCGTTTGGCAGTGCAGCAAATCCTTGGTCTTCAAATATAATTCGTAGTCGAGCGTGCCTTCGCCGTTCATGATTCCGTAGAATTGTTCACGATTCACCGGTCAACCTCCCTGGCGACAATTCCGCAATTGTTCCTGGAGAATTATCTAGATTGCTGTAAGAAAACGCGGTTACCAGCCGGCGGCGCCCGCGGTGCGTGGCGGTTCGTTGCGATCCGCCATGGATTCGCGGCGGCTGCGAACTTCGCGAACGCTGTAGATCGGTTTGTTCTGCGATTCGTAGTAGGTGCGCGCCACCAGTTCGCCGATCAATCCCGTCGCGATAAATTGAATGCCGCCCATAATCAGCGCCATGCCCAGCAACATCAGTGGACCGTGATTGGCCAGCAAACCTTCATTCAAAAACGCCTTGCGCGCAAAAATCCACGCACCGATGCCCGCCCCGCCGGTCAGGCAAAGCAATCCCGGCAAACCAAAAAGTTGCAGCGGCCGCGTGGAATAATCCAGTAAAAATTTAACAATCAGCAAATCCAGTACCACGCGAATGGTGCGAGAAATTCCGTAATTCGATTTTCCGTTTTTGCGCGCAATGTTGCTGATGGGAACTTCGGCGACGGTCGCGCCCGCCCAACTGGCCAGCGCCGGAATAAATCGATGTTGTTCGCCGTACAAATGAATTTCCGCCAGAACTTCGCGGCGATACGCTTTGAAAGTAGTTCCAAAATCGTGCAAATCCACGCCGGAAAGTTTCGCCATCATTCCGTTCGCAATGCGGCTCGGCAGCTGCCGCATCAGCCAGTGGTCGGTGCGCGCGATGCGCCATCCGCTGACCAAATCGTAGCCTTCTTCGATTTTTTCCAGGAAGCGTGGAATTTCGTCGGGGTCGTGCTGCAAATCGCCGTCCATGGAAATAATCACGTCGCCGCGCGCGTGATCGAAGCCCGCTTTCAGCGCGGAGGTCTGTCCAAAATTTCTGCGCAGCCGGACCAGATTTACGCGAGGGTCGTGTTCAAAAATATCGGCGAGAACTTTGAAGGTGTTATCTTTGCTGCCGTCGTCGACGAAAACCATTTCGTACGGTTCGCCGATGGCATCCATTACTTCGGTAAGCTTTACATAGAGAGGTGGGATATTTTCCTGTTCGTTGAAGAACGGAACCACGATCGTATAGCGGACGGGTGATTCGCTTCTCATGCTTGTGACGCAAATGCCTTTCTGCTGCTTCCGACGCGAAGCCGGTCAGGCTTCCTGGGCCACTGCCGAATAGTCTATCAGGCGAATCCCTTGCGATGCGACAAGATTTCGTATGTCCATATCGGTGAGGATGTCGAATTCCGCCTGACGCGAATTTTGCAAACGGGTAGCGGTATTGAGCAAGTCCTGGTCCGTATAGCCGGGATGGCACATGAGTTCGGTGGTCCCTTCGGGCAAGTTACGCAGCAAGTTTGCGACGCCTTCCTTGGTGAGTTCGCCGGTTTGTGCGATGCCGCAAAAATAATTGGCGGTAGAAATTCCGGCGCGGCCGGCTTGCTCGCAAGCTTTGCGAGCCAGCAATTTTAGTCCACGAGCCTGCACGCCTTGTTTTAGCACGACCGAACCGTGCGCTTCCGTGCCGGCGGAAAGCGCGGAGCGCAAGTTGGAAGCTTCGTGCGCAACGCGGATCGCGCCGATGCCGTGTTTTTTTGCCAGCCGAACCGCAATCTCAAACAGGCCAGGAAGCATGTGCACATGTTTGTGGCCGTCCAGGTGAGTGGGCTGCAAATCGGCGTCGCGAATTTTACCGATTTGCGCGTTCCATTCGGTTTCAACCTCGCTCAACGATAAATTCCGGCGCGCGATGCGCAGCAATAAATTTTCCGGGCCGCCGGCAAATTCGCCGGAAGGATTTAGCAGAGAGCTCACGCGATCGCGCGGAGCGATCGGCGCGCCGTCGCTGAGATTCAGGTGGACGCCGACGCCGAGCCCGGGCGTGGACCGCGCCAAGGTAACAGCCGAAGCGAATGCGGCGCCGTTGGCCAGCAGGGAAGCGCTGGTTACGATTCCGTTGCGATGGGCGTCCGCGATGCCGCGATTTACGCCGTCGGTCCAGCCCAGGTCATCCGCGTTGACGATGAGATTTTTCACGGTGCGTTTTTTCGTTTCCTCAAGGGTGATGCAAAAAAAACAAAAAAATCAGGTTGCCGGGCTGAAGCCCGGCCCCTACAAATTCGTCCGAACCGCCGGGCTAAAGCGCGGCGGCTACAACTGCGACCGCGTACCGCTGCTACCTGTACCTGGGGCCAGCTACTTATTCGCGCTAGCACCATCTTGCGTACCATTGACCGCTTCCTACTGCAACTTTAGCATGCGTTATAGAGGCGAAGATGCCGGTCAAGACCAAGGAAATGAAGCAAGCTGGCGCCAAGGAAATCAAGCAAGTCGGCGGCCGATATTCGGAAAAGCGCCGCGGACACCGCATGAATTCGCGCGTTCCGGTGCGCCTGGAATGGGATGGCGACGCCGGGAAACGGCACACCGTGGAAGCGCACACGCGAGTGGTGAATCCGTACGGATGCATGGTGGTGCTGGAACACAATCTTGAGCTGGAACATCGCTTGGCGCTGACCAATCTGGCGATGGAAAACAGCAATGCCGCGATTATCGTGTGGAAAGGCAATCCGCGCCCCGATGGCGGATGGGAATACGGCGTGGAGCTGGTCGCGCCAGAAATGGACTTCTGGGGCCTGGAACTATGAAACCCATACCACACGCAAAGCCAAATGCAGTGCATGCTCCGAAGCCGGGTTTGAGCCGGCCTCCTACCGCAGAAGAACGCCGGAGGGCGCAGCGGGTGTTTGTGCGCATTCCGGTGCTGATCCACATTGCCGGAAAAGCCAAGCCGGTGGAAGGCAAGACGCACACCGTAAGCGCGAACGGCGCGTTGATCGCGATCATGGAACCGCTGGCCGAAGGCGTGAAAGTGACGATTGAGAATCCGAAGACGCAAGCCAAAGTGGAAGCGAAGGTGGTACGGCCGCCGCAGATTACGGCGGAAGGGTCGCTGATCCCGATGGAGTTTTCGGCGCCGTCGCCAACGTTCTGGAATATTTTCTTTCCGCCAACCGTCAATTAGCATTTTTTGCAGGTCTCTTTTTCCCATTTTGAAACTGGAATTGGTGTGGGACCCCGCCACCCGGCAATTTGGCCGAGGGGTTTGTAATTGCATGAAAACAGGGGAGTTGTGGGATTTTGCTTTTTCGAGGCGTTTGTAAGTGATTGAGGGGATGGTGGATAGCGGAAGGGTGGTTTTCGAGGGGTTTGTAAGGATTTGAAAACAGGGGGGTTGCGGGTTTTTGGACGGTGGAGGAATTTGGAAGTCGTTGAAAAGGCGGATGTATAGCGGGACGAGGTTTCGGCGGACTGTTTGTAAGGTAGTAACTAGGAGTTGCGGCAACGGGAGAATCCTGTCTCCCTCCGCAGGAAGTGGAAGAAGTATAGCGTAGTGGGTACTTCAGAGTCAAGTAAAGATTGGGTATCCACCCAAACCTGCCACCTAAACCTGCCACCTGGGCCTGCCAGCAACGACGCCATTTTGAAGATTAAATGGCTCGGGAAAAGTGCTAATCGGGAGATTCATCCGCAGAAACGGCGGATGGAAAACAGTGGGCGTGCCCGGCAAAGCGGGTTCGCGACTCTAACGAATCTGATTTTTGCCGAGCGAATTCAAATTCAAAGTCGCCACGTGAAAGGTGGCAGCACGTAAAAGTAACAGCGGCGGCCGTGAGGCCGCCGCTTGGGTTGGCGATTTATCCTCGGGCGCTAATTTATTGGATCGTGACCGTGGTTTGGCCCGACGAACTGGTGTAATTCCCGTCGCCAGGGTATTGAACGGAGAAAGTTACGCTCTTGGTTTGGGGAACCGAAGCAGGAGCCGATGTGCTTCCTCCACCGCAGGCGGCGATGCCGAGACCCAGAAATGCGGCGAGGATTAAGCTGGCATATACATATTTTTGACGAGTCAGTTTCCGCGATTTCGTGGTCAGCCAGAAGAGGCAGGCGCTGATCATCAGCAAGATAAGCCGGAATGCGGGGAACGTCGGATTCCGCGGCGTCGTTAGTTGGGGGACGGATAACGCAGATGCTGTTGTCGTTAGCGTCGCAGTGGCGAAGGCTGGCGATGTGGAGGTCGCTGCGGTTGGAACTAGTGTTACAGTTCCGTTCGACAGCGCGGTGCCGGCCTTGGAAAAGGTCACACTGCCAGTGGGTCCCGCGCCGTTGCTCTGTGTGGCAATTGTGGCAGTGATGGTGATTGAGGTGCCAGAAACGGCCGTCGTGAGGCTGGGGACAACAGTGGTTTGTGTG
>DASXMB010000062.1:0-9771 GCA_036495905.1 Candidatus Acidiferrum sp. | reverse complement strand
GTGCATGTCCACCGGGATGCCGCGCCCGTTGTCTTCCACCGTCACCGAATTGTCGGTGTGAACCGTCACCGTAATGTCGTCCGCGTAGCCGGCCATGGCTTCGTCAACCGAGTTGTCCACCAACTCCCACACCAAATGATGCAAGCCCAGCTCGCCGGTGGATCCGATGTACATCGCCGGCCGCAGGCGCACCGCCTCCAACCCTTCCAGCACCTTGATTGACGCCGCGTCGTACTGGTGTCCCTTGCTCTTCTCTTCCTCTTTTTCGGCCATTACTTTCTCCAAACCGCATCCCAAACGAATCTTTTTATCGGACAGGCCGCGAGCGCACACAACCAGCGCCTGCGCTTGAAAATCTCAAATCAAAAATTTTGTTGTAGCCAGGTAAGGCGTGCAGGCAGCAATTCACTTACGTCGCCTTACCCTTTGATTCCGCTCTCGCGAACGAAACTCGTAGGGTTCCCGCTCCATCCCGTCGCGCGCAGCGCGGCGTGGCGAAGACTTCTTTCTTCCAAATAATCCGTCCAACGGTCCCTGGCGCGGAACCAAAATCCCGGACGTCTTGTCTGGCCGACGTGCTCACTTCCGCGAAATATTTCAGGAAATTAGCAGCAAGAAGAGTGTATTCGATCCGCTGATTTTTCTCAAGTAAAAAGTTCCGACGATAAACAAATAAACCGTTTGTTTGCATATATTTATAGAAATCACGAAGATCATCTAAGGCAACAAAAAAGGCGCCAAAAGTAGCGCCTTCTTGTTCATTCCAGATATTTTCAGTTCAATCAAATTCGCATCGGCATGATGATGTACCGATACCGGTAACTTTCATCCGCCAGCGGCCGCATTTGCCCCGCCGACTGTTCATCTTTCAATTCAATGCTCACCGGCCCATCCGCTGCGGCCGCCAAAAAATCCAGCATGTACGTCGAATTAAATCCAATCGAAATCGGATCGCCGTCGTACTGCTTCTCGATATTTTCCTTTGCTTCTCCGTATTCCGGGCTGGACGCGGAAATTTCGATCCCCTCTTTTGAAACCGCCAGCTTCACTGCGTGCGATCGCTGATCCGCCAACTGGGAAACGCGCCGCACCGCGTCGCTCAATTCCAAGCGCTCGATCACCACCGTCTTGCTGTTGTCTCGCGGCAAAACCGCTTCGTAATTCGGAAATTGCCCGGTCAAAATCCGTGAAATCAGCAAACGGTGTCCCACCTGAAAGAACAAATGGCTCTCATCTTTCGCAAATTCAATCTGCGCATCGGAGCCCGCTGCCTTCGCCAGTTTTTCCACTTCATCCATGGCTTTCTTCGGCACCAGCACTTTCATCTCGCCATTCAAGCCGGCCAATTTCTGGCTCGTCTCCGCGAGCGCTAATCGGTGCCCGTCCGTCGCCACCATCGCCAGCGTGTCCGGCTTCAAAATCAGCAATCCGCCATTCAGCGTATAGCGAGACTCTTCCATCGAAATCGCGAATTTCGTCTTCGCAATTAAGCTTTCAATCACCGGCGCGGAAATCTTCACTAACGTGTGCGGCATCGAGGGTAGCGCCGGAAAATTTTCTTTCGCCATCCCCACTAGTTTGTACTTTTTCTTTTCGCTGACGATCTCCACCCAATGGTTATCCAGCAGCTTAATCTTGATTTCGCCTTCGGGCAGCAACCGCACTAGTTCCAGCAACTTCTTGGCTGGAATCGTTCCCGCCCCTTCTTTCTTCACTTTCGCTTCGCAAACCGTGCGAATGCTCAACTCCAGATCGGTAGCTGTAATTGTTAACTGGCTGCCCTTGGCTTCCACCAATAAATTGGAAAGTATCGGTATCGTCGTCTTGCGTTCGACGACTCCTTGCGTGGTGCTCAATTCATTCAATAGCGCTGATTTTGTAACGCTGAATTCCATCGTTTGATGTTCCTCGCGTGCTGTGCCGGTTGCGCTCATTCCACTCCTGGCTGCACTTCAGCCGCAGCCGTACTCTACTCGCTTTTTGCAAAAGTATAAAGCGCGTAGACTGTGGAAATAGTAGCGCTCCTGGTTTGTTCCATACGATACACGCGCCTCAAGAATTTCAATCGCCGCCCCGATATCCACACTGTCTATCACTACCGCAAGAGGTTTAAGAATTAAAAATTTCCCTAAAGCTTGTTGTGATGATGAGCGCTGTGGAAACGTGGAAAGTCCACTCAAACTCCGCATACACTTTCAGATAGACCGAGACATTTTCCAGCGCCACATTGTGATAACAGAGGAAAAAGCGCGCCTCAAGCATCCTCCCGCGCCTCGCGACCCCATTTCATCCGCAAGCCCTCACAATATTTCCAAATGTTACCCAACGCTTCTGCACAGTACCAAAAACGAAAACATTCGCCTCCCTGCCAAATAGCGCGAGTGTTTTCCACAAACACCCGCACCGCCAACTTTCACAATTCTAAAATTTTAGTTGGAAGGAAAAAAGATTACAGCCTACTGCAAAGCATCCATCAAACGTGTAATCGCCCGGTTCAATTCCTTGTCCGAACGCCGCAACTCCTCGATCTTATGAATCGAGTGCAACACCGTGGTGTGGTGTTTTCCGCCAAACTGCCGGCCAATTTCCGGCAGCGAAGCCGTGGTCAGTTGCTTCACGATGTACATCGCCACCTGCCGCGGAAACGCTATCGCCCGCGTGTTGCTGCGCACCTTCAAATCCTGCTCGCGCAAATTAAAGTGTTCGCTCACCCGCTTCTGAATTAAATCAATCGTTACGCGCTTTTCCTGCGACGCAATAATATTCCGCAAAACTTGCTGCGCAGTGCTCAAAGATACCGACGCCCCGGTCAGCGACGCATACGCCATCAACCGCGTTAGCGCGCCTTCCAACTCCCGCACGTTGGACTTGATCGCTCGCGCGATATACTCCGCCACGTCGTCCGGCAAAGGAAAGCGGTCATTCTCCGCCTTCTTTTGTAGGATCGCGATCTTCGTCTCCAGGTCTGGCGGCTGAATGTCCGCAATCAATCCCCACTCGAATCGCGACCGCAATCTTTCCTCGATGGAGTTAATGTCCTTCGGCAAACAGTCCGACGAAATCACAATCTGCTTCTGCTGCTCGTACAGCGCGTTGAAGGTGTGGAAGAACTCTTCCTGCGTGCGCTCTTTGCCGGCAATGAACTGGATATCGTCCACCAGCAGCACATCCACGGTATGAAACCGGTCGCGGAAACTGATCATCCGGTCAAACCGCAGCGAATTGATCACTTCAATCGTAAACTTTTCCGCGCTCACATAACTCAGCCGCATTGCCGGATTGCGCTTCTTGATGGTGTGTCCAATGGCATGCATTAAATGGGTCTTGCCCATGCCCACTCCGCCGTAAAGAAACAGCGGGTTGTAAGACTTCGAAGGCTGCTCCGCTACTGCTCGCGACGCCGCGTGCGCAAACTCGTTGGACTTGCCCACCACAAACGAGTCAAACGTGTAGCGCTGATTCAGTTGATGATCGCTGCTCTCAAAATCCAACTTCGACTGCTTTATCGGAGTCGTCACCGCCGTCGCCGCCAGGGGTTCTTCCTCGGTGCAAACGTATTGCACTCGCACATTTGGCGTCCCAATCTGGTGAAACACCGCCTTCACAATTTCCCCATACGTCCGCGTCAGCACCTGGCGAAATACCGCGCTCGGTATCTGCACGTAAACCACATCGCCTTCCACGCGATTCAGCCGCGTCGGCTGGAACCACGTCGTAAACGTGTTTATGCTCACCCGAGACTTTACGTGTTCGAGAAATTTATCCCAGCAGTTGCTTGGTTCACGCGCGGCAATAATCGCAGTTGTCATCGAAAGGGAAAACCATGCCCCACATTTTTCCACAGATGTTAATAAGCTGTGGAAAGCAGTCTTTCGTTCCTTTTCAGCTCACTTCGGGATTAAATCAGCCTCGGAACGTCTCTCTTGCCCCTGTTATTCCGTGCCCAGACCGTTTCAGACTCGCCTGCCAAACTTCAGTTGCTATCAGACAGCGGCGGATTGTCGCCCATTGCTTCGACTGGAGCAAGGGAAAAATGTTGGAGCCACCTTGCCGTCGTCCACATCCCATACACAGTTTTTCCACAAGCCCCATTCTTGTGCAACTGTACGAAGGTACTGAATTTCTCGCGCCAATTTTACCAAAAATTTTCGTGCAACGTGCCGCGCGCGCAAAAATTCTCGTCAGGGCGCCTGAGGAAAACTAATTTTACGGTTGATTTTTTTTGTCCGGCCGATCAAACGCAAAAATTCCCAGCGGATCGCTTCCGATCAGCAAACGTTCCGGCTCCACCAAAATTGTATTCGCTTCCAGCCGCACGCCGTCCGGGGTATAGATTTGATAAGTTCCCATCCGCGTGCCTTCACTGTCGAAGTGCAGCAACGTGTTGCCCAGCGCCATCCACACTTCGCCGTTTGCGTGTTCCACCGTCGCCGCCGTCATCACTTTCTTGAACATCGGCGTGCTTCCACGTTTTTCCTGTACCTTAATCTCTCGCCGCACCGCTTGCGCTTCCGGATACGCGTCCAGCGCCGTGTATTCAATGTCTAGTTGCGAGTAGCCGTTCCGGTCAAACTGTCGCACCATCGGCTCCGGTACGTACAGGAACGCATAGTACAGATGATCTTTCGCGTCCGCCGCCAGCGAACCAATGCTCAAAAACCGATTCAAGTCCGCACGGTCAGAAAACTGTTCCGGATCGCCAAACTCCCGCACGTCTCGCCCATTCTTGTCGAAGATCGTCACCAGCCGCGGCTCGCGCAGTGTCGTCACCGCAACTTCTCCGTCCGTCAGCGCCGCCACGGAAACCGGCGCCTTCACCGCGATCGAGCGCAACAACGTTCCTTCAGCTGAAAAAACTTCCACTGCATTCGCGCCATAGTCCGCCACATACACGCGCCCCTGCGCATCCACGTCGCAATCTTGCCCATACGTGATCGCGGAACGCGCATCCTTTCCGGTCGCACTTGCAGTCACACTCGCGCCGATCACCATCGCTTGCTTGTCCTGCTTGTCGAATATCAGCACACCGGTGCCTGTCAGTACATACGTACGCCCATCGACCCCCAGCTTCACCGCCCGCAGCCCCGGCCCAATCCCGGCAAACACCCGCTTCGTCGCGGTCACTTGATCTTCCAATTGGCCCGGCTCAGACTGCGCAAACGCTCCGCTCGCCGCGCACGCCAGCACACACCATGTCACCGCTATTTTCACAACCCGCCTCATTTCCTTTGTTCGAGTGTACAGACTAGTTCGGACGCGTTAAGGTTGCCCGCAGTTACACACCGTCATTGCCTCGTGGTTCCATCTTGCCAACGGCTTACTCAATCCGCAGCCGCAATCGTTCAATCGACCTCGCGCACAGCCGCCCCGCCGAATTCCTCGGTCCTTCATCGTCCGTCTCAATCACCACGCTATTCATCTGCACGTTGCCGCCCGCCACTTCAAATCTCGCCGGCAACCCATCCAGGAACCGCTTGATCACTCCGTTTCTCTCCATCCCAATCACGCCAGCGTGCGGCCCAGTCATTCCCACATCGGTGATGAACGCCGTCCCCGCCGGCAAAACATGCTCATCCGCGGTCGCCACATGCGTGTGCGTTCCCACCACCGCCGTCACTCGCCCGTCCAGGTACCATCCCATCGCGATCTTTTCGCTGGTCGTTTCCGCATGCACATCCACCAGCACGAACGCCACGTCCGCTGGCACTTTCGCCAGCTCGCTGTCCGCTTTCTTAAACGGATCGTCAATCGCCGGCAAAAATACCCGCCCCTGCAGATTCAGCACGGCATACTTCACTCCGTTCTTCGCCGCCCCCACAAACAGTCCGCTGCCCGGGCTGCCTTCCGGAAAGTTTGCCGGCCGCAGCAGTCGCGGTTCATGCGGCATGTATTCCATGATTTCCCGGCGATCCCAGCTATGGTTCCCACCAGTCAACACTTCGATATCCGTCTTCAAAAGTTCTGCCGCCAGCCGCGGCGTGATCCCAAATCCAGACGCTGAATTCTCTCCATTGGCGATCACCAGGTCGATCTGCCGCTGCGCCACAACATCCGCCAGCCGCTCCAGCACAATCGTCCGCCCCGGCGACCCCACAATATCCCCAATAAACATCACGCGCATTCAGACCCGCCCTCTTGCCCTAACATTGTCATTCTGAGGGCCGCCTTAAGGCCCGAAGAATCTCAACCAAACCCGCTCAGCAAAAAATGACGCCAATACCAAATGCCGGTCCCACGCCCACACAAAAAAACAGAGCGCACTGCTTGGCCGTGGAGAGCTAGGCCGTGAACCTCTGAAATAAAGTGGGCGCCACGAGTCAACCATTAGGCTTTCCTGCCCCGTTCGCTTCCCAACCGCCATTAGGACGCCAACGGGACAGGCCGTGCACACCGGCTGACTATCCGCAGCACCTCAGAGGGTCATCATTGGTTCAAACAGCTTTCGCTCCCTCACCTGCTTCGAAGTAACGCTCCGCCCATATTCTACCAGCATGCCCACACCCCAGGCGCGCTTCTCCACCAATCACCTGTCCATGTAAGTAAGCAACCACCTGGAGCGCGGCGGCCTTGCGCCGCCACTGTTTACCGAAAATGTCCGGCATTAGCACACAGTTGGCTCAATACCGACACCAGCCGTTCCGCGTCCGCCGCCAATATTCCGTCGAAAAATTGTTTCCGCGCGTCACCGAACATCACCGCCAATTGCGGAGCGATGCGCTGTCCTCGCTTTGTCGGCCGGATGATCAATAAACGATGGTCGTGCGGATCATTTTTGCGAATCAGCAGCCGCGCCGCCACCAACCGGTCGACAAACCGCGTAATCTTGCTCTTGTCTCGCCCCATGGCCTGCGCAAGTTTCCCTGCGGAAAGCTCTTGCGCCCCCACGCAGGCCAGTAGTACCGCCGCCTCTTGCGCCGTCAGTCCAAATTGCTCAAAGCAGCGATCAAACGTCGTCTGCAACCGGATGCTGGTACGAAATAGCAGCGATAGCAATGCCTCGCCACGCCACTCTCCCGTCTCCGAATAGTCCCAGCCCGATTCCTTGTTTTCTCCGCCAGTATTCACCTCGAATCTGGCGTATTTGAGTTCCTTCGCGTTTGCCGGCATGTTCGTGGCTCCAGCGATCCTAAAAGTGGAATCCCAGTTCCACGGTTTCACCGCGCGGCGACACAAAGTGCGTTCCGCTAAACGTTGAAAGGAAGTTGTACAGCGCTTGCTTGTTAGTCAGGTTGATCGCTGTAAACCGCAAACTCCACCGGAAACGATCCCCGTGAAATAAGTTGTCTTCGCCTACGCTGGCATCGAACAAGTTGCGTGGCGCAACCCGTGGCGGATTTTTGTCGTCATTCTCTGTGCCTGGCGCGGGAATGGTCAGTCGCGTCGCTCCCGCTCCGGTTGGATTCGCCCCGCAGCTTCCCGCTCCCGTGCTCAGGGGAGCCTGCAGCGTCGCAAAAATTCGTTGCCCGCCCGGCCCGGCACAGAACAGCCCAATGGCTGCTTGTTCATCCCCATCCAGTTGTAGCGCCGTGAAAATATCTGGCACCGCGCCCGCCACCAGACCGCTGTCGTACCTCCAATTGAATCCAATCCACGGCCCGTTCTTCCAGGGCAATTGATATTGCAAGTGTGTCGTCTGATTGAACCTTTCATCGTGGTCGATCCGGAAAACCGATCCGCCCTGACCCACCGTTACCCCCAGGCCTCCCGTTTGCGGCGGAAAATACCGTGCCGCTACGCTGGACATCACCACCAAAGCGGTAATGCCGTGAAAATTTGGCACGCTCGCTCTCAGCAAAAACCCTGGAATCTTCGAATTGTGCCAGTCAATCGGAAATGTGATCGGCGTGTTTCCCAACACGCTGAAGTCATACGCGTTGTGCGTGTATTTCCAGATGTATTCGCCATCGACCACCAGATATTTTCCAAATGCCTGCTGCAATCCGGCGTGGAACTCATTCCGGAATCCCGCCGGTGAATTCGCTGGCACGCATGGAATCAGCGCTGCAATCACCGCGACGTTGCAACCTGTTGTCGACACCACCAGGTTCTCGTTGAATGGCGTTTCCAGCGTTCGCGCATAAGAAACTCGCAACACCGTGTTGCTCGGCTTGATGTTGTACGCGATTCCCAAACGAGGTTCCGCTTGCGTCGCGCTGGAGAGCCCGTTGTACAGGTCCCCACGAATCCCCAGATTGAACGACCAATTTCCTTTGGAAATAGTGTCCTGAACAAAAAGCGCCAGTTCCTTGATATCGGCATGTCCATGAAATCCAAACAAACTTCCACCGCGCGTCAAATCAATCGGCAGCAGTGTTGCGCATGGCGTTCCTGGTGTCGCCGTATTAGTCGCCGGATTAAAACAATTGACCCCGGCACTATCTGTCGTGGAGGGCAAAAGATTCGGATCGATGATCCCGAAACTATCGTTCTCCGTAAGGAACGTGTGCTCATACATCACGCCAGCCTTCACGTTATGCATTCCCTTCACATAAGAGATGTCGGAATGCACTCCCGCATTCGTCAGCTTTCGGTCTTGTCCGATCGTCTCCGAATTGATCGGCCCCAAATCCGCCAAAGGATTGTTACTCGGATAGTAGTTGTACTGGTCGCGCCGCACAAAAGCGCCCAGCGTAAACACTGCGTTCGCGTTGATCAGCCTCGTCCATGTCGGCGCGATATTAAATGTCCCGATTTTCGACCGCTGGTCCGTTTCGCCCACATTGTTTCCATTGGGATCGAGCACGTTCAGATTGTCGAAAGTATTCGGCGTTTGGAACCAGGACCGCGTGTACTGAAAATTTCCGTGAAGCGTATCCTTCCCCGTAAGCTGATAATCCACCCGGTCAAATAAATTTACCTCGTTCCCTTTGTCGTGAATCGCCGTGAACTCCGGCGGATCCAGAAACCTCCCGCTTTTCAGCCCATTTGCCGCGATAAAATTCCCCCACTTATCAGTTCCGTACGCCAGATCGAATCCCACATTCGCCGTGCCAAAGCTTCCGTAAGACGTCGTAATACTTCCGGTCGGCTTGGTCACTCCCAGTCCAGACTTCGTCGTAACCTTAATCACCAGGCTTGTCTTGTCTCCAAATTCTGCCGGTGGCGCTCCGGAAATTACCTCCAAAGACTGAATCGAGTCCGCTGGAATCTGGTTAGAAAAAACTTTACTGGTCTGATCCGTAATATTTTGCCCGTCCACCGAAAACGAGTTCTGCGCGTGATCCCCCAACCCATGCATGTTTCCATTGGAATCCGCCGCCACGCCCGGAGACACCAGTGTCACCAGCGAAGTCACCGATGACGAAGCGCTCTCCAGGGGCAACCGGTCGATAATCTTCTGATCCACGTCGGTGTGATACGTGGATTCCGTCTCCACCAAATCCCCGCCATTCGATTCCACCGTTACGCTCGTCGCTGCCGTCCCGATTTTCAAAGTAATCTGCACCCCGGTCGGCACTGTCGAACGCACCTCCACGTCCTGCGTGAACGATGAAAATCCGTCCGCTTTTACCACCATGTGATAAGGGTTGAACGGCACATTCGTCACTCGGAAGCTTCCATCCGCCGCCGTAACCGCTGTTCGTTCAAACCCGCTCACCGGATTCGCAATTTCCACTTTCGCATTCGCCACCACCGCACCAGATGGATCCTTCACCACCCCTTCGATCGACCCGGCATTCCCCATCTGCGCCGCACTCACTCCCCCCAAAAACAACAACACTCCAACCGCTGCGCATACCTTCATCCAAAAGCGTCGCCGCACCTGCACAC
>DASXMB010000061.1:0-39984 GCA_036495905.1 Candidatus Acidiferrum sp. | reverse complement strand
GCGGCGACTCGTCGCCGCACCACTTGCCCAACTCCAACTCACGCCTGCCCACCAGCCGCCCTAGCCGCCCAACCCATGTAGCGGCCGGGCTTCAGCCCGGCCACCTTTTTCGTTCCTTTGTCTTTTGCCTCGTCTGGTCTTTTGTTTTTTCCTGTTCCGGCCCACGATTCGAGCGGGGCGATTTGGAAAGTGACTGGCCGTTCATCGATTAACCCAATTATTTGTTGTAACTTAAACAAACCATTTGCACATAATACGTTTTTCCCTTATTATGTATCAATGAACGTCACCCTCTCCATCGACGACTCCCTCGTCAAAGAAGTCCGCAAAATCGCCATCGACCAGGACACCACCCTCACTGGTCTTGTCCGCGACTACCTCGAAAACCTCGTCGCCGAAAGCAATGCCTCCGGCCGCAAGCGCCGCCAGCAAGACGCTCTCAAACGCAGCTTCCAACGCCTCCGCTTCCCCGTCGGTGAAAAATCCTGGAAGCGCTCGGACCTCTATGACCGGTCCTGAATTCCTGGACACCAACATTCTCGTCTACGCTTACGACCCTAGCCATCCCGGTAAACAATCCATCGCGCAAAAACTCGTCCGTCGCGCCGCCGCCGGAGCCGCCATCATCTCCACTCAAGTTCTCGCCGAATTCGCCGTCACCCTGCTCCACAAACTAAATCCGCCCGCCTCTCACGAAGACGTGATCGACGCCCTCGACGCCCTCAGCCCCATCAAACTAATCGCTCCCGATCGCAACACCGTCCGCCGCGCCCTCGACGCCCGCGCCCAATATCAAATCCATTTCTGGGACGCCATGATCGTCGCCTCCGCCGAACGCGCCCGCTGCACCCGCATCTGGTCCGAAGACCTAAACCCCAGCCAACTCTATTTCCAAATCCCAGTCCAAAACCCTTTCCACTAACCTTCACGCCTTTGTAGCGGCCGGGCTTTAGCCCGGCCACATTTTCTGTCAGTCTCCTCCGCCTTTCAGGAGACAACCCTTTCCACCCTAGCAGTTTTACAAAAGACACTTAACTTGAGTGTATTATTACGTCTCGATTGCGCGTACCTTTAGCGGAGCCCCGACCGGACGCCCCAGTGATGAAATGCCTCAAATTGCTTCACCTGCCCGTGATGTCCGTATCCATCGCTCTTTTCTTCTTCGCAAATGTCATGGCAGCGCAAGGTCCGAAAGCGAAGCGTCCCTACACCCGCGAAAAGCAAATTGATCAATTTCTGGAATCCCTGGGCGACTTGCGGATCGAATACCGCGCTGACATCCAACTAACCGCGATTGAAAAAGGCAAAGTACCGAATGAGAAGTTGGTTCGCCAAGTTCTCACCGATCTGCTTGAAAATGCAGACCAGGCAGAGTTCCCCTATAAAATAATTTCCGAAGATAGAAATCAGCAGACCACAAGGCAGAATCGAATCGCGGCGGATCTTAACGCCCTAAACTTGGACGCCCTGAGCATAAAAACCAGAGCCATTCGAAGTTTGCTGACTCGAAATCGTCAGGAAGCATCGCAGCACTTTCAAGATTTACAACTGAATATCCCGCCCACCGCGTGCCGCTCCGCAATGGTCCCCGACGTCCGCGACTACTATCAGACCTTCAGCGCCATCGGCAACCTTGCCCTCGCAGCCAGCGCAAAAGCACGCGAGCAATTTTTGTTTTGGGCCAACGAACAAATGGGCCTCATGACTTCTTCCACGCAACTGCTGCCCTCGGCCAACGCACTCTTGGATCTGAAGCTCAGCGCCAACGAGTTCAAGATCCTTTCCGATACTTTCACGCTGAAATTGTCTGCGCTGCAAGCTACCGACGGCGAGCTGCGCGTCCTCGAAAACAAGCCAACACCACTTTCAAACGGAATCGAGCGCCTCGCTCACAAGTTACAGGAACAATCTTGGCCGGTAATCCCATTGCTGCAAAGTTATCAGACCTTTCTGGAACGCAGCGCAAAACAGCCCGTGTGCTCAGACCTGACAACCGATTGGAAGCGCGTGTCCGAAAATTATTACCACCTCTACCCGGAACTGGGCGTCGCCAAACCCGAGAAAATCGATTTTTACACTATCCGGCAAACTGCGGAAAAAGGCGGGACCGCGGAAGTGGACTTCATGCCTAGCGTCGCCGCCATGTACACGAGAATATTTAAGTTGATGGACCGAAAAAATGCCGAGCGGCGCGGCAGCGCTCCCGCCGCGATCAATACCGCCTTTCCGTCGTGGGAATCCGATCTGGCCGATTCCTTGAAAGATATCGACGCTATGGACCCTTCTCGATCGTCGTGTCCCGTTTGCGTCTTTGCGTCCAAAGCCTCGCTACTTTATTTCTGTTTCGGCGGCGTTCCCCCGGGGGAATGGAAGGACAAGACCTTGGAACAACTGGCCAGCGTCCTTGCCGATGCTTCGTTCCAGAAAGACTACCCCATAGAGTGGGGCTTCGCCGTCTTTGCATTGCTCAATTCATCGAGGTCGCCGAGCGAAAAATTGGCCAAAGAAATTCATCGCGCCGTGCTCGAAGGTTACTCGCTCAACGGCCTCCCCAGCGATTACGGACCGCAAATCCGTCAGGCATTGAAGCGCACCGGAAACAGAACCCTCAACGCCTACGTCGCCGCCGATGAACTCTTTCAATACGAATTCATCCTCCCCTACCCCCTCCCGCCACCCCGCTCCACAACCTCCGACCAGCACTAGCAAAAATCGGACTCGCCGGCCATCCGTCACCGGTTCGCGATCCCTCTCCCCTACTGCTAAACTAAAATCGCGAACGCCGCGACACTTCACCGTTCTCGTTGATCGAATCGATGGATTCCTATCTCTCTCACTACATCATTCGCTACTATCACGATTTTTTGACGCCGCTGGAAAAGCGCGCGCACAGGCATCTATCAGCCACGACAAAAATCACTCACGGTGCCAGCGACTCGGCTGCGCAACAGCAGGCCTGGGATGCCAAACCACATTTGCGCGACGTCTTGTCCTACGACCCGGAAGTATTGCTACTAACTGCGGCAGGAATGGAACAATTCGTTAAGCGCGCCGCCGAAAGAGTTTTTGCGGAGCACGGCGATAAGATTATTCTCAACAACTGTCCGAAGTGCGGAGCGTTGGCCAAAACTCCTAAAGCTCGCCAATGCCGCCTCTGCCACCACGATTGGCATACCTAATCGGCCTGAGTCCCCAATTGTTCAAAACAACCTAGTCGAACGCATTAAACATCCAGAGCTCATCTGATGGGCCAATCGACTTTAAGCGTGTTATTGGTACCGCATCGCACCTCTTGATATAGCCATACCCTCCGAAACGCCAACCGCGCGATCGAGTTCAATGCGTCTCTCACCGTCACATTTCTCAAAATAATCATTCGGGAAGACCCAGCCCGAAGTTGCGCAAATCCCAATTCAGGAGACCTGATCGAAAGCCCTTCCTCATTTATCCTTTTCATTACTTGGGGACTAGCTAGCAAGGAACCCGTAGTAAGACTTACTGCATCATACTCATCAAATGTAAATTCCTCGATCCGGGTGTCCAGCACAGAACTTACATGAGGAGAATTCACCGTTAAGTTTATTCCGCCATCTTTCGCTTCCCACTCTAAAGACCCTACCTGTTCGCGAACCAGTTTCAATCCTTCGTCCAAGGTACCGTGAAACTCAGGCGTGCTAATTTCCACCTCCGGTTCGCATCTTAGTCGGTAGTTTTCGATCCCACCCCAAACGTTTGCCTCCCTCAGCAAGGACGAAACTTCGTTCAATGGTATGGTCGTCCGCGCTGGCACCGAGACGCTGCGCTTCAAAACGTCATCTGGAATGACGCCCACGGCAAGACCCCAAGAAAGGCACGTCATCAAAAATAAGTAACGCCAATTTAACATGTCGATTTCCTAGGATGTCTCGATATCGTGGAGGGTTAGCCAATCTGGCGGTTCGCCGCTGCCGCTATCGCGATTGGCTCCTCTTCGGCGATGCAGATATCTTGCGTTTCTGGGGATCGGGCCCGCCGAGTTTCCACGTCACCACTTCCTTGACCGCCTGCGCCTGGGCTGCTTCGAGGATGCCCTCTTCTATCAGAAAATCGTCGATGCTCGAGCCAATATGCTCCGTCCACGGTCTCCGTTTCTCCTTCATTGCGCCACCTCGCGCCATATTTGCTTTCTCATTCGAACGCGACCCCACTCATCTGCTTGATCCCAAACGCTTTACAAGTAATTACTTGACTATCTATACCGATATGTTAACATAGGCCATGCAATCCACGCTGCTCTTTCTTAAACCTTCGAGCGGATCCCTGCCTGTCGTGCGCCCGCCACGAGTCACCTCCAGCCTAGGGTGCCTTTTTAACTCGCCTATAATCTCGACTTTACAAACTGCTATTCTCGCAAACCCTTCATTTTCACATGCTTACAAATTGCCGGGGTGCCACCCCCTCCTGCTTTGCGTACAAAGCGCTCTCGGAGCAAAATGCTGCGTTATCAACAGCTTCCGCGCCTTCGCCCAAAATCTTGCAAAAAATCTCTTGCCTCGCCAAACGCGACGGAACACTTTCCATTCTCCAGCGTCTTTACCGCAGAGAGCGCCCGTGCGCCACTCGCACCGCTCTATCCCTGGAACGCGAGACTGAGGTGAAACGATGCGCAAACTAAGAATCCTGCTGGCGGCAACTTTCGTGATCATGGCCGTCTCCACGGTCTACGTTTCCCGAACCGCCGCCCAAGACGCCGTCAAAGGCGATTGGAAAGCCAAATTCGGCGCCAATGACGGCGGCCAGTTCTACCTCGAACTTCGCACCTCCAGTTGGAGCCGCACGCACACCTGGGGCGATTCTCACCAGCTTTCTGATTTCGCCGGGCTCGACGCCAATCTCGCCACGCACGACGGTCCCGCGCACTTTGAACTCCGCCGCGAAGCCGGCACCTTCGCTTTCGACGGACAATTTCACGCCGGCGAAGGCTCCGGCGATTTCCATTTCACTCCCAGTTCCGCGTACATCCAATCCATGAAAGAGCTCGGCTACACCGGCCTCTCCGACGACCGGCTGCTCAGCCTCGCTTCGCTGAATGTCACCACCGCGCAAATCAAAGAGCTGAAAGAACTCGGCTATCACGATCTTTCGCTCGATCAACTGATGGCGCTCACCATTCACGGCGCATCGCCGGATTTCATTCGCGCCATTCGCGTGGTCGTTCCCGGCAGTCTTTCCGTGGACAATCTTGTCGCCATGCGCATCCATGGCGTCAGCCCCGAATACGTGAAAGAAATTAAATCGCTTCTCGGCAAGGATTTTTCCGTCGACGAACTCGTCGCGTTCCGTATTCACGGCGTTTCGCCGGAATTCGTGAAAGAAGTTCGCGCCGCGCTTTCCGCCGACGTCAACGCGGACCAACTCGTCGCCATGCGCATTCACGGCACCGATCCCGAATTCATCCGTGGCATGTCCGCGCAACTTGGCCACAATCTGGATGTTGACCAGCTCGTTGCTTTCCGCATCCATGGCGTCAGTCCGGAATTTGTCGAGCAAATGCACGCGCTGGTCTCGAAAGATTTGTCCGCGGACCAACTCGTCGCTTTCCGCATCCACGGTGTCAGCCCGGAATTCGTCAAGAACATGCGCGATGTCGGCTATTCAAATATTTCACCGGACCAGTTGGTCGCGATGCGCATCCACGGCGTCGACGCCGCCTTCGTAAAAGACGTTCGCGTCCACGGCGACCAAAATCCGTCCATCGACGACCTAATCCGCATGCGCATCCACGGCCACTCGCGAGCGTCCATGTAATCAGCGCGAGCGAGCACAAAGCGCCAAGGGGTCGCGTGCAGCGGCGACCGGCGTGCGCGGCGTGGCGCGAGGGCAAACGCGCAGCGCCCTTGACTAGGGCGGCGCGCAGAGCGGAAACCGCGAAGCGGCAAAACGCTCGCAGCAAAAGCCGCCAAGCGGAGCGGATGACGCACAAAGCGCAGAACTAAGTGCTGGAACTGTTGTTGTACGAGTTTCGAGTTTCGCGCTACCGAAGGTGCCCGTCGAACCAAGCCAGCGTGCGAGAAATCACATCGCGCTGATGCTCGGCAGTTGCAAATAAGTGGCCTTCGTGTTCGTACACCACGAACTGGGTTTCCACGCCGAGCGCTTTTAGCGCGTGCCAGAATTCCCAGGACTGCGGCGCGGGAACTTCGCCGTCGCTGTCGCCGACCAGAATCAAAGTTGGCGTCTTGGCTTTTTTGATGAAATTGATCGGAGAACTTTTCGCATAAATTTCCGGGTCGTCGTAAACGGATTTTCCGAAAAACGGAATCATCCACTGATCGATTAAATTTTCGCCGTAGTAGCTTTGCCAGTTGGCCAGTCCGGCGCCGGCCATGGCCGCTTTGAAGCGGTTGGTTTGCGTCACCGCCCACATGGTCATAAAGCCGCCGTAGCTCCATCCGGAAATTCCGAGGCGGTTCGGATCCACGGGCGCGACGCGAATCGCTTCGTCGACTCCGGCCATGATGTCTTTGAAATCGCCGTAGCCGAAATCGCGAACGTTGCCGCGCGCAAAATTTTCGCCTTGGCCGTAACTGCCGCGCGGATTGGGATACAAAACAAAATATCCCATGCCCGCCAGGCCCGCGGAAAAATCGTGAGCGCCGGGCCAATGTGAAAGAGAAATAAAAGATGGGCCGCCATGAACATTTACGACCATGGGATATTTTTTAGTGGGATCGAAATCGCGAGGATACAGCAGCCAGCCCTGCACTTCCTTGCCTTCGTTTTTCCAGGAAATGCTTTTGGCTTCGCCCCACGCGGGTTTCAGCGCCGAATTGCTGTGCGTCACCAGCGTAGGCGCGTTTGACGCCGCGGTGATCAGCGCAACTTCCGGAGGTTGCGCGAAAGATTGGTAAATTCCGCCGATTGTTTTTCCGTCGCGCGAAGGAGAAAGGATAAAACCAAAAATTCCGCCGGCGGAAAAAGTGCCTTCGCCGGACCAGCGCTGCTCCATTTTTCCGCTGGCGATTTCCAGCGTGGCGATGAAAATATTTCCGCCAGTGTAAGCGCTGAAAAGAATTTGCTGGCCGTCCGGTTGCCACGCAATCCACGCCGGAGAAAGTTTTGAGTTGGGCGTAAGATTTTTTGCTTCGCCGCCCGTGGAACTGATAGAGAAAATATCGCCGCCGGTGAGACCTTCGTCGCTCATCAGTCCTTCGATGAAGGCGATCTGATTTCCGTCGGGCGACCAAACGGGATTGGTGATTTGCAGTTTTGGTTTGTAAATCGATTTCATGACGCCGGAAGTTGCATCGAGAGTATAAAGTTCAGCGATCCACCAATTGTTGTCGCCATTGCCGAGCGCGGCGGTAACCGCAAAGTTTTTGCCGTCGGGCGCCCAATCGTATTCGTAAATGTAAGTGTCGGCCGGAGTGATTTGACGAAGTTTTCCACCGGCTACATCGACAACGGCGAGACGCTGCTCGAAAAATGCGTCTTTCACTTCGCCGGTAACGGGAGTTTCCGCGACCAGCGGTCCGGAAGCTCGCGTGGCGTTTTCAGTGAAAAGCACGGCAAGGGTTTTCCCGTCCGGAGAAAATCCTGGCGACGCGAGGAATCCTTTCACGCTGGTAAGTTTTTTCGCAGCGCCGCCGGAAGCGGGCGCCACGTAAAGTTGTTGCTGGCCGGATTTTGTGGCGTCGGAAAGAAAGGCGATTTTTTTGCTGTCCGGCGACCAGGCGATATTTCCTTCATCGTGCGCGGAACCAGTCGCGCCGGCGGAAATGTGCAGGATTGCGTTGGACTTGATATTTTTTACGTGGATGGCGGTGCCGCTGCCGTCGCCACCATTCTTTGCGGGCAAGTGCTCAACCCAGGCGACAAAGTTGCCGTCTGGGGAAACGGCAACTTGCTCAAATCCATGCGCGGCGAAAAGTGTTTTTATTACTTCGTCGAGGGGGCCTTTGGCTTTGGGTTTTTCTTGCGCTTTGAGGCGAGCTTCGACGGATTTGGGAGCGGCGGGAGATTTGGTGATGGGTTTTTCCTGAGCGCGCGCGACACAAAAAGCGCAGGAAATCAGTGCGGTGATGGCGGAGCAAATAAATTTGGTGCGACGTTTCATTTTTTGCAGCCTCGGCGTTTTGATTTTTGAGTTTCGCGATGCGAGCGTGTTTGCGTTAGTTACAGTAATCCGCACGGTGCGTTACCGCAAGTGAGTTATGCGAGAAGAAATGTTGTGGCGGTGGGTAGGCGGGCGTAGAATCCGCGAAGCTTTCCTGTGGAGGGATGATGCTGGATCGGCGCGGATTTATTTCGTCTTTGGCGGCAGTGGGATCGGCGGGCGTGGCTGGCTCGACGCAATTGGCTGGAGCGGCGGCGGCGTTTGGTTTGCCTGCGAGCGCGACAGAGGAATTTTTGCAGCAGACACCGGCGCCGTTGCCGGGCAGCGCGCTGTATAGCTCAAACGAAGAAGCGTATTGGACGGAATTGCGCAAACAGTTTTTGATTCCCGAAGACGAAGTTTATTTGAACAACGGAACGGTGGGGTCTTCGCCAATGCCGGTGTTGCGGGCGATTTTTGATGCGTATCGCGACACGGAAAAAATGGCGCAGAGCGATCCGGAAGATTATCCGATTTGGGGATACGCGGCGTGGAACGAGTTTCGCGATCCGCTGGCGGAATTTGTGGGCTGCAAACGGGATGAAATCGCGCTGGTGCGAAACGCAACGGAGGCGAATAGCTATATCGCGAACGGTTTGGACATGAAGCCGGGCGATGAAGTGTTGATGACGGATCAGGAGCATCCCGGCGGAGAGCATCCCTGGAATTTACGGGCGAAACGCTATGGGATTGTGGTGAAAAAAGTGGCGCTGCCGAAGCCGGTGGCGAATGCGGCGGATGTTTTGAACCGGTTCAGCGCGGCGATTACGCCGCGCACGCGAGTGATTTTTTTCAGCCACATCACCACGGCCACGGGAGTGGTTTTGCCGGCGCGAGAATTGTGCGAGCTGGCACGGTCCAAGGGAATTATTTCCGCGGTGGACGGGGCGCACGTTACGGGAATGATGAAGTTGAATGTGCACGAAATTGGCTGCGATTTTTATTCGTCTAGCCCTCACAAATGGCTGCAAGCGACAAAGGGTTCGGGATTTTTGTATGTACGCGACGAAATGATCGACCGGCTGTGGAACACGATCGTGACGGAGGGATGGGACGAGCCACAGTTGCGCGCGGAACGTTTTCAGCGGATTGGAAGCTCCAATGTTCCGGCGCTGCACGGATTGCGCGCGGCGATTGAGCTGGCAAACAAAATTGGGATGGAGCGGATCGAAAAGCGGCACCGGCAGATGGCGGATCACATTTTGAAAGAGATGATGGCGCGTGGAGCGGAATCCTGGACGTCGCCAGATGCGGCGTTGCGTTGCGGCATTGTGACGGTGAATGTGCCGCCAACCGTGCGAGTGGATTTGGAAAAGTGGCTATGGAAGGAAAAGAAGATACGCATTCGCGGCGGCGAGCCTTCGAAGTTGCGCCTCTCCACGCCGTACTATGTGCTGGCCAAGGACGTCGCGCGTTACCTCGCCGCATTTGATGAGTATCGCCACGACAAGAAGTTAAGCTAAGGGTGGCAGGAGAAAAGTTTCGACTTGACACTCGCAAAGAAAATAATCGTGCCGGTCCTGGCTCTCGTCGGGTTCGTAACCCTAGGGATTTTCTTATTCCTTCGGCTTCTGGGATTAGACATACATTTTCACTGGTGGAAGTGAAACATTGAGAAAAATGTTGAAAATCGGCATGGTAGCGGTCCTTTTTCTCTTAGGAATCAGGGCGGTGGTCGGCCAGGTGCCCAATATAAGAAAGATCGATTTCAAAAACTTTCTCTATGCATGGGACGGGTCGGAAGATACGGTGCCGATGACGTGGCGTTGGCTGACGACGACGCCAAATCTAAAATTCCAGGTAGTAAATGGTACGCATCATTTTTATCGGCGCGGTGAAAGCCAGGCCGAGCGCGAGCGAGCACCTTTCATTAGCGTGGATTCGATTGTCTACGGCGATCTAGATGGCGATGGCGTGGAGGAAGCCGCCGTAACGTTCAACTACAGCACGGGTGGGACGGCGAATTGGGACTATCTATATGTCTACAAAATGGTTGAGGGCCAACCCGTTCTTATGGGACGCATGGAGGCCGGTTCTCGTGGTTCCGGCGGTTTGGCAACGGTATCCATCAAGGATGAGCGGTTGATGGTCGAATTTGCGGATCCCGAAAGACGGATTGGCGACTGTTGCTCTGAGGGCTATATCCGCGTTCACTATCGCTTGACTGCAAAAGGTTTTGTGGAAGACGGAAGTAGAGAGCGCGGTGACCTGCGTTCAGGAAGAACGTCATGAGAAGGCCAAAGGCAGAAGACCTGATGGGAATGCGTTTGTGTCACCTGAACGCCATAGGATGTGCCGGTTGGGCGACACGTTTAGCCTCAAAGAAAACGTTGCAAACCGAGAAGACGATTGTGTTTTGATCCTTTTCGAGAACTGAGTCACCCGGAATTTCTACGGTGGCTCGAGTTAAATTTGCGGCGGGATGCTGAATCACAATTTGGGTCGCAATATCGGCGCGAATGCCTAGTTGATGAAAGTCTACTTGGGAGTCATTCGCGCCCCCGCCCGAATTCTCGTTGAAATTGTCTGGCGCCTATGGTGGTCACTTCCGCTATCGGATTTCTGGTGACGACTTTGTTCCAGCGGAACAGTGTTGCCGAGTATTCGATCTGGGTGCCGATCAATTTCTTGGCTTGTCGTTCGTCCCAACAAGTAATCGTGCGTGTGGGAATTTCTCGTTGGACAATCCAGGTGCCCCACAGCTCTTTGGGGATGGTTTGTTGCGGCACTGACGAAAGAAGCTGAAAGATGAGAAGTGTCGCCAGTAAGAGGGAAGAGTTCATTGGAGGAGTTTAGCTTTTTGATCGGCGGTAAGCCAAGAGCTGTTGGTGCGGGGTCGGTGACGTACCAGTGTGATATAAGTCTGGCAATACGCGGTCTAAGGTGGGCGCGGACTTGGGTTTGTGGGGGCGGCTATGATTGAGGTGCAGGGAATGGTGGCTGACGGGCAGCGGATGCCAAAAATATTGGAACTGGTCTTTTTCATGGCGGGCGGTGTTTTGATGTTGGCTGGGCTGTATACCGTCCACAGAGCGCGGAACCAATGGGAAAGCGCAAATGGCAGAGCCGCGAGGAAGCGTTTCAAAATGTCTCCGGAGATACGTCTGCAAACGGCTTTGTATCAAATGGGCTGGTGCGTTTGCTGGAGCGTGGCGTTTTCAGAGTGGTGGTTGCGCGCGACTTACGCGACACTTTGCCTGGGAATTGTGATGGTGCAACTGTACGTGTACGACCGGCGGGTGAGCGAAACGCCTGCGTTTGATGAAGAAAGTGTACTTCGCATCGAACAATCCCGGCGGTGAGCGGCGAACAATCCTGCGGCTACGCTTCGCATAAAAAATAATTACTGGAACCGGTGCGCGATTATTTGGAGGCGTCGCGGCGGGGGCGTTGTTTGGCGGAGATGGAGCGGATGATGGTGCGGCCGGGAGTTTTGGCGTGGAGCGGAGTTTTGGCTTGGTGGACGGCGGCGCGGATTAGCGCATCGACCTGGGGATCGGAGAGGGTGGCGGCGCTTTTTAGTCGAATGAAGCGATTTTGACTGCCGCTGCCCTGGAGAAGTTTGTGGGGATCGGGAATGGTGGCGCCGTAGTAGAAGGAAAGGCCGACTCCTTTGGAATTGGCGGCGAGAGAGACGATGCAATCGGAAGGGCGCTCCGTGGCGCAATAGCCGATTACGAAGAAATTGTAATTGTCGTAGACGAGTTCGTTGGCGGTGGGGAAGCGTTTGCGAAGAGCGGCGCGGCAGGAACGAATTTGTTGGGCGATGGCGGGATCGAACTTGGCCAGGAAAGCGGTTAGCTGCTTGGCGGGCGATTGGGCGGCGGCGGGTTTGGGTTTTTGTTTCATGTTGGGCGGGAGTTTAGCATTGTTTTCTACGGGTACGACGATGGGTGGTTTGTTGGGACACAGCGCAGAAGCAGAAGAAAGAGCCGATCGGGAGATTCATCCCGCCAACACCGCGGGATGCAGAAGCGTTTGGCGTGCCCGGGAAAGGCGGCTGACAACAGTGTGGGCGTCCGATCACAACCGGAACACTTGAGTGGCAGCGAAACCATTTGAGTGGCGTAGTACCCTTTCTTGACCGGGTGTGGGGCGTCGAATACACTACTAAATTCGAGAGTGGCCGCGTGGGCGGCTGGTCTGAAGATGGCGGCTGAGGTTGGTCGGCGGCGAGTTGCCGCAGCGAGTTGTAGCCACGGGACATCAAATTGCTTCGCGGTGATAGGAAACGGGCCGCGAATGCGTAATTACTTAGGGGGATTGCTTTGCCAAAGCGCACATATCAGCCGCGGAAAAGGCGGCGCGCCAAGACACACGGATTTCGAGTACGCATGAAGACGAAAGGCGGCCGCAAAGTGCTGGCGGCGCGCCGCAAGAAGGGACGTCATCGCCTCACGCCGGAGTGATGCGGCGGGACTGAAGTTTCCGCGCGAGGCGCGGTTGGTGCGGCGCGGAGAATTTGACGCGGTGTATCGCGCCGGCAAGCGGCGCTCGAGCAGCTACTTCACGGTGTTTTTTCGCGCGAATCAATTGCCGCAAAACCGTTTTGGATTCAGCATCAAGAAAGCGCTGGGCGGCGCGGTGGTGCGCAATCGCATCCGACGGCGCACGCGCGAGGTGGTGCGGTGCAATCGTCTGGAGATAGCGGCGGGATGGGATATCGTGATTCATCCGAAGAGCGTGGTGGCGCGAGCGGAGTTTGCGGCGTTGAGCGCGGATTTGGTGCGGCTGCTGCGGAGCGGAGTGACGGCGACCGCGACAGTGCCGTCAGCGGAACGGGCGTAGCGTCGACCGTGGACGATGCGAAAGTGGCGGGAACGCGAGTGGCGAAGGATTCGTTGGGCGTGCGGGCGGCGTTGTTTGCGCTACGATTTTACAAAACAAATATTTCGATGCTGATGGGCGGCGGTTGCCGGTTTCATCCTACCTGTTCGCAATATTCCTACGAGGCGATTGAGCGATTTGGCGTGGTGCGCGGCGGGTGGCTGACGCTGCGGCGGCTGGCGAGGTGTCAGCCGTTGTCTAGAAAATTTGGATACGACCCGATTCCAGAAGCGTGGGAAAACATGGGCGCCGATTTTGCAGGGAGCGCGCACAAACATAAAGAGGTCCATTCGTGAGCGCGCCGCAGAAAAAAGAAAAGCTGACATCGGAGTTGCGGATTTTAGTGGCGTCATTGCTATCGATGGCGGTGATTTTGTTGTGGGCAAAATATTTTGCGCCGAAACCGCCGGTGGTGGTGCCACAGCCGAACCGGCCGGTGCAGACGGGACCGGCGACGAGCGGAGCTCCATATTCGGCGGGGAATTCAACGGGCGCGGGAGGCGCGGCGGCAAATTCCGCGATGCGCGGCGGAAAAGCTACGGGAATTTCTGGAGTGCCGGAAGTAAAGATCGCGGCGAAGAGCGACACGCAAGAACGGACTATTGTTTTCGAGAACAGCTTATATCGCGTGGAGTTTTCCAATCGCGGCGCGGTGGTGAAAAGCTGGCAACTGAAAAATTATAAGGACGACAGCAAGCCGCAGAAGGTGCTGGATGTGGTGCATCCGCAGGCTTCGGAGCAAACGGGCGGGTGGCCGTTTGCGCTGGCGCTGGATGACGAGCAGATGGAAGCAGCGGCGAATAGCGGGCTGTATCAGATTTCGTCGACAGAAAATGTTTTGAATGCGCCGGCGGACGCGGAATTTTCCTGGAGCGATGGTCACCTGGAAGTGACCAAACATTTTCACTTCGATCACAGCTATGTGGTGAAAGTGGAAACGTCGGTGAAATTGAACGGCGCGCCGCTGCGCGCGGGTCTCGCGTGGATGGGCGGATTCGGGGATTTGACAGTGGCGAATCCGATTCCGATCGAGACGGTTTCGATTTTCGACAGCGAGAATGGAAAGCTGACCAATGTTCCGGCGACGAAGCTGGAAGGCGCGGACAAATCGCCGCACGGAATTTGGCAAGGCGGAAAAGATTGGGTGGGCATCGAGGATCGGTATTTTACGGCGGTGTTTTTGCCGGCGCAGGGTGCGACTCCGGGAACGATTGAAACGCGGCGTTGGCAGATTCCGCGGACGATTCAGGTGGAAGGAAAAGATAAACAGGAACCGGTGCCGGAAGTGGCGGCAACGGTTTCCGCGCAGCCGATGGCGATGCGCGTGTATGTGGGGCCGAAAGATTACGACGATTTAAAGAAGATGAATCCGCCATTGCACGCGCTGGTGAATTTTGGCTGGTTCGAGTTTATTTCCGACCCTTTGTTCCACGCGTTGAAATGGCTGCACAAATATATTCCGAACTGGGGCTGGGCGATTGTCGTACTGACGCTGATCATCAACATGCTGTTGTTTCCGCTGAAGTATTCGGGATACAAGACGTCGCTGAAAATGCAGCGGGTGGCTCCGGAAATTAAACAGATCCAGGAAAAGTATAAGAAATATTCGATGCGGGATCCGCGAAAAGCGGAAATGAACAAAGAGGTGATGGCGGTTTACAGCCGCGAAGGAATAAGTCCGGTCGGCGGATGCGTGCCGCAACTTTTGCAGATGCCGATCTGGTTTGGTTTGTATCGCGCGCTGCAAGGGACGATTGAAATGCGGCACGCGCCGTGGTTCGGGTGGATCACGGATTTGTCGGCGAAAGATCCTTATTATATTTTGCCGGTGCTGATGGGGCTTTCGATGTATTTGGCGTCGAAGATGACGCCGATGGTTTCGACCGACCCACAGCAGCAGACAATGATGAAGATCATGCCGATCGGCATGGCGGGAATGTTCGTGGTGCTGCCGTATCCCAGCGGCTTGGCGGTGTATATTCTGACGAGCGGTGTGGTGGGAGTGGCGCAACAGTGGTGGCTGAACCGGCAGCATCCTTTGCCGGCGGCATCCGGGAAGCCGGGAAAATTGCTGCGTGACAAGAAAAAATAGCGATGTAGCGGTTGGGCCTGGGACAGACGAAATTTCCGCCGAGGAGATATGGCGCAAGAACTGATTCGCGAGGGACGGCTGGATCGCCAGGGTGCCGCGGCGGCGTTGCAAAAATTTTTGGATGAAATTATTCGCGCTGCTGGATTTAAGTTGAAGGCGACGGTAAAAGCGGCGGTGGTGGACGCGGATGGCGATGCGGAGGTGATCGCGGATATCGACGGAGCTGATAAAGAAATTTTGCTGGAGCGGGGCGCGGAACTTTTGCGGGCGATTGAACATCTGGCGCTGCGCGCGTTGCGTTTGGAGCCCATGCATCACGAAAAAATACACCTGGATTGCGGAGGTTATCGGGCGCTGCGTTTTGAAGAGTTGCGCATGACGGCGCGGGTGGCTGCGGAACGAGTGCAGAGCTCGAAGCAGCCGTTTCGGTTGAATCCGATGTCATCACGCGAGCGGCGAATTGTGCATTTGGCGTTGAAGGATGTAGCGGGGATTCGGACGGAAAGCGTGGGAATGGGTGAAGAGCGGCAAGTGGTGATTCACTTTGGAGATGGAAAAGCCGCACGTTAATTGGGATGTGGCGGGCTTTTTGTGGCGGTCGAGGGCAGTTCCTTCCTGAGTTTGCTCAAAAATTTGAATTACGGATTTGAGTCCTTCGTGCCATTGATGGGTGTGCGGCGGCACGCGATTGGGAACATCCTGGCGGCAACGAGTTGCCGCACTCCAATTCCGTGGCGATTTGATGCCCCAGTCTGGCGCCTATTTTTGCCAGCCTTGCGAGATTACTTCTCCTGCGGGGTTGAAACCTACCTGATACGTGAAAGGTGCGGGGCGATCCGGGCGGATTTGTGAAAAGCGGACGTCGATGATTTCGACGACGGCGCTGGCGCCTTCTTTGTGGAAGCGGATTACTGGAAAACGATCGAACCAGAGGACAGTTTGGACTTGCGGAAGGAGTTTCGCGGTTGCGATGTAAGAATTTGAGTTAGCTTGTGGATAATAACGATATTCTAATGATACGGCGGCGGAGCTATTGAGAGTACTTTTGAGGACTGGATCACTCATATCCATGCGGATTTCATAGACGCCCCTGGGCGTGGAGACTAAACCGTCCCAGTGCCAGAGAGATGGCGGCAACGGCAGCGCGGCAATGGATTGAACGTCCAGATTCATTAGAGTGGCAAAGCTTTTTACGCGGGCGAGGGCGGCAGAGTGAGCGTAGCCGACAAGCGCCAAGTAGATTAACGTCGCGACGATTCCTGCGCGATTCCAAGTGGAATAGCGAATGCGTAGGCCGAACTCGCGAAGAGCGGGCAGCAAGAACAGCGCAGCCAAGATGACGATCGCGCCGCAAATGGTGGCAAAGGAAATCGGTGCGCCGACCGCTTTCGCGAGAGCAGCGACGGCGAACGCGGCCAAGCCGCAGGCGATCCAGCACCCAAGGGCGCGGATTTGCAATTTTTCGCGCCTGGCGTATACCCAGGCGAGGATTTGCGGCAGAAGCAAGAGCGCGGCAAGCGTGAAGTCGACGATGAAGACGAGATCCCACGCGGAGCGTGACCAGTTGAGCGGCGACCAAATCATGGTGCCAAACGATGTGACCAAATCGAGCAGGATATGGCTGAGAATGCCCACCGCATAGATTCCAACGAGAGCGGCGAAGGATGGCGCATCCCACTTTTTCCAACGAACAAATGCGCGCGTGAGCGCGGCCAGCGCCAGCGCGAAGACCGGCAAGAAAAGCAGGGAATGCGTGATGCTGCGGTGCCACGTGAGGATCAGCATGGGATCGCGGGAGAAGATGTCGCGAAAAGTGTCTGAATCCGGAAAAATCGCACCAAGCATAAGCGACCAGGTGACGATGCGGCGGCGGTTCATCGGCTGCGGGGCGAACATGTCTTGGCCGTGAAAGAGTCCTTTGGCGATTAGGGCGCCGGCGATTCCGTGGGTGATGGTATCCATGGTGAGAGTGTAATGGATTCGCGGTTACGATGGACCGCCGTCAGCGGACGAAAATTAGCGGCGATCGTTTGCTTACGACGCTGCCTACGCGGTGAGCGGTGACTCCGTGCCGCGCGAGAGCTGCCAGGGCCGCGTCTGCTGCGTCGGGCGCGACGGAAATCAGCAGGCCGCCGGAGGTTTGCGGATCGAAGAGCAGATCCTGGAACTCGGAAGGGACGCTGGGAGCAAAACTTACGCAATCTCCGATGAATGCGCGATTATTTTTCAGGCCGGCGGATAGATGGCCCTCGCGAGCTGCTTCGGCGGCTCCGGGAAAATAGTCGAAGCTGGAATGATCGATTTCAAAGGAAACCGGGTCAATATTGTGGGCGGGATCGCCGAGGGCCATTTCTCGGGCGTGACCGAGCAGGCTGAAGCCGGTGACGTCGGTAACGGCGTGGATTTGCTGGATTTGCGGGGTGGAGGACTTGTCGTCGAATTCGCGAAGGGCGGCGCTGGCGGCGCGATTCAGGGTGGTCATGGCAGTGACGGCGGCGGCCAGGGATTCCCGAGTGGCGCGATCTTTTTTCAGGGCGGTAGTGATAACTCCGGTGCCGAGGGGCTTGGTGAACAGGAGAACGTCGCCTGGTCGGGCACCGACGTTGCGCCAGACGCTATTGGGATTGATAAGGCCGGTGACCGCGTAGCCGAAAAGCATGTCTTCATTGCGAATAGAATGGCCGCCGATCACGCTGCAGGCGGCTTCGGTCATTTTGGCGAGGCCACCGCGAATGATTTCTTCGAGGATGCTGGGATCGCCTTTTTCGGGGAAGCCGACAATGGAGAGCGAAGAAATTGGACGGCCGCCCATGGCATAGACATCGGAGAGCGCGTTGGCGGCCGCAATCTTTCCGAAGAGGTGTGGGTCGTCGACGATGGGGGTGAAGAAGTCGACGGTTTGCACCAGGGCTAAGTCGTCGGCCAAACGATAGATTCCAGCGTCGTCGTTGGTGTCGAAGCCGACTAGGACGTTCGGATCGGTTTGACGAGGAAGTTTGCGGAGGACCGCGTCCAGTGTGGCAGGGTTTAGTTTGGCAGCGCAGCCGGCGGCCTTGGCCATGGCGGTGAGCTTTATTTTTTCAGACAAGCGGATACCTCGAGTGAGCGTTGGCATTATAAGGATGCCGGAAGGTTTTGGGTTGTAACATTAGTGCCGACGGTCAAAGTCTGCGTCGCCGACAATAAGTAGGTGGTCGAATTTCGTGATATTGTGGGAGCGGCGTTTTGCACAGATTGGGTTTTCGGTGAAATCTCCCCTGGCAACTCGGCTTTTCGAGGACTTTTTGCCCGCAGAATCAGATGCATGGCACAGTAAATAAATGAGTTAGCGATTAGGTCTTCCCCATCCCCATGACTACAGGCACGCCTTCTGTCCCGAGTTCCGAAGTGATAACCAGAGCGCTGGCGGAGTTTAAGATTGCGGCCAGCGGCGAGCAAGTGTCTATGATTCAACGATATATGAAGATGCTGCTGGCATGGAATGAAAAAGTAAATTTGACAGCGATTCGGGATCCACTTGAGATTTTGTACCGGCATTTTTGCGAATCGATGTATGGGGCCTGTGCACTTTCTGTGGAAAACTGTCGGCTCGCCGACGTTGGCTCGGGCGGCGGATTTCCGGGAATTCCATTGAAAATCGCCCGGCCGGACTTGCAGATTTTTCTGATTGAATCGAATGTGAAAAAGGCGACTTTTCTGGCAGAAGTGATTCGGGAGCTGGGATTTTCGGATGTGCGAGTGCTAGTCAGCAGGTATGAAGAACTGGGAGAGGAAGTGGCCCCTTTGGACTACGTTTGCTCAAGGGCCCTGGGTGAGTTTGCGCCATTTTTGGCGTGGGCTGGATCGGAACGGATCGCCGCCAAAGAAGTCGTGCTCTGGATTGGGACGCGAGATTTGGAGGAAATTAAGAAAGTTGTAGGGTGGGAGTGGCGGGAACCGATTACGGTTCCGAACTCCTTGCGAAGATTGTTATTGGTCGGTAAGAAAGCGGGCGACGAGGTCGCAAGGCCTTGAACGGATAGTTGGGGGCGTGTTCCACGTGGAACACCATAAGTTCCGCGTTAGTTCTTTGGTTGTCGGATGACTGGGCTACTGGGAACTTCGATAAGGCTTCCGCAATTCGCGTAATCTGTGGGACGTTCCACGTGAAACATTCTTCTGCAAAGACAAACGTGGCACCTGCATCAGCGTGCGAGCGCTTCCAGCACAGCGTAAGGAACACTACTCGGGAAAAACGGCTCTGAAAATTGTCGATGCGGACTGCCGGTGTGTTCCACGTGGAACATTCCCCGAAAAATCAAGCCAAGCCAGTGTTCCACGTGAAACATGTTGCATATGGTGGCGACGTTTGCTAAGTTTTCGCCATCGAGGTTGGGCTTGGCGAGAATCATTGCAATTGCGAACCAAAAAGGCGGTGTCGGCAAGACGACCACTGCCGTGAATTTGGCGGCATGTCTGGCGGCGGCTGATCAGCCGACCTTGCTGGTGGATTGCGATTCGCAGGCGAACGCTACTGCAGCGATTGGATTTTCCAAGGATCCCTCGCGTCGAACCCTTTATCACTGCCTGATCATGGGAGAGCCATTCGAGAAGATTGTCCAAAAAACTCAGGTCGAGGGCTTGGATTTAATTCCCGCTGATAAGAATCTGGCCGGGGCGGCTGTTGAATTGGTTTCCGCTGAGAATCGCGAATACAAGTTGCAGGGATTCTTGAATGGCATTCGCGACCGATACAAGTTCATCATTTTGGATTGCCCCCCCGCGCTGGACCTGCTTACCTTGAATGCGTTGGTTTCTGCGAGCGCTGTGCTTGTCCCGATTCAGTGCGAGTATTTGGCGCTTGAGGGAGTCTCCGAACTGCTGGATACGCTGATGAGGATTCGGCGGACGTTGAATCCTAGCTTAGAGATTGAAGGAATTGTTCTGACGATGTTCGACGAGAGGACTACGCTGTCTCGCCAGGTGGCGACAGACCTTCGAAGTTTTTTTGGCACGCAGATTTTTCAAAGCGTGATTCCGCGGAATGTGCGGCTTGCGGAGGCACCAAGTTTCGGTAAGCCTATTATTTTCTACGACATACATAGTAGAGGGGCTGAGGGTTACACGCAGCTTGCTCAGGAGGTAATTGCCAATGCAGAGAAACGCGCTGGGACGGGGGCTAGGAGCGCTCATTCGGGAGCCTGAGCCGCAGATTCCTGCGGCACCTCCTGCGGATGGCGGACAGGCGGTTGCGACGGGAGGAGCAGCCGCAGCGGTCGCTCCGGCGAGAGAGCCGGTGGCGGCTGGTCCTCAGCAGATTGATATTGATTTGATCGACCCGAGTCCTTTTCAGCCAAGAACTCATTTCGGAGAAACGGCGCTCGAGGAATTGACGCGGTCGATCCAGGCAAGTGGAATCATTCAGCCGCTGGTGTTGCGGGCGACGGGCAAAAGATTTCAACTGATTGCCGGCGAGCGGCGCTGGCGCGCGGCGCAGCGGGCGGGGATGACGAAGGTTCCTGCAATCGTGCGAGAAGTTTCCGACGAGCTCGCGCTGGAAATGACGCTGGTGGAGAACATTCAGCGTGAAGATTTGAACGCCATCGAAACCGCGCGCGCGTTTGCAAAGTTGATGGAAGAATTTGGGATGACGCAAGAGGGCGTGGCAGAGCGAACCGGGAAAGACCGGGCCACAGTGGCGAATGCGGTTCGTCTGCTGAAGCTGGAGCCGACGATTCAGGACTGGATTGAAGAAGGAAAATTGACCGCGGGCCACGGGCGAGCTTTGCTAGCAGTGGCGGATGCGCAACTGCGAACTCGTTATGCGCAGCGGGCTTCGCGGGGTGGGCTTACTGTGCGGCAGATCGAGCGGTTGGCTTCACGGCGAACGCGTGGTGGCTCCGCGGTCGCGGAGGAAGTTCATGAGGACGCGAATATACGCTCGGCGCTGGACGAATTGCGGCGGCACTTGGGCACCAAGGTAATGCTGCGGCAAAAGACGAAGGTACGCCCAGGACATTTGCTGCTGGAATATTATGACGAGGCCCAGTTGATGGGACTTTACGATCGATTGATGAAGTAGCGTTCGTTTTCAAACATTCCGCTTTCCCACCGAAATTACATCTCTGCTGGCACGCCGTGCATTTTTTTGAGCGCGCTGTCCCTTCGTTCAGTCGCTTGATTCGACAACCTGATGTGAACGGTGCGTTGACTTGCGCATGCACGGGTCTAGAGTAGAACGTCTGTGGGGGTTCATCATGGCTTGGAAGTGGCCGGGTACATCGAAGAATGGCGCGAGCGAAGAGTGGACGGGATTTATCGACCAGGGCGTGACGCTTGAGGGCACGCTGCAGCTTACGGGAACGTTTCGGATTGACGGAAATGTGAAGGGCAACATAATTTCCGAGCAGACAGTGATTTTGGGCGAAGGCGCGAAGGTGGAGGGCCAGATCGAAGGAAACCGCGTGGTGATTTCCGGACGATTTGACGGCGTGATTTTTGCTAAGGGCCGAGTGGAAATTGAAGCTAAGGGAGTGGTGACCGGCGAGGTGCATTCGCCGTGCATGGTGATCGATCCAGGCGGAATTTTTGATGGGCGATGCCATATGCTGGCGTCGTCGGATGCGACATCTGGAGTTACGATACCGATTCGGGCGGCTAGTTCGGCATAGTGGAGTTTGCGGGCAGATCCTCGATGTTTACACTTTTAATAATTATACAATCTAGAGTTAACTTACATCTGGCTTAAACGCTGGGGAGCTGTCTTTTCCGCGCCTGAGTGAGAACTGCGGCGTGGCGGGCCTCTGCTTTGCGACGGTGAAATTCTTCGTCTAAATATTGTCGCGAGTTTGGGCGAGTTGACAGCTTACGTCCGGCCAACTATCGTTCGAGAAGATTTTCGCGAGGGCTGTTCGATGAAGATTTTGGTTGTCGGAGGTGGGGGCCGGGAGCACGCGATGGTATGGAAGCTGAAGCAGAGTCCTCGCGTGGAGAAAATTTGGTGCGCTCCGGGGAACGGCGGAATTGCGGCGGAGGCCGAATGCATGGCCGTGGATGCTGGCGACGTTCCAGGACTGGTGGCGCTTGCAGAAAGATTGCGACCGGATTTGACGGTGATTGGGCCGGAAGTGCCGCTGGTGAATGGTATCGCGGATGCTTTCGCGCAACGAAAGTGGCCGATTGTGGGGCCGTCACGGCAAGCGGTGCAGTTGGAAGGCAGCAAGATTTTTTCGAAGGAATTTTTGCAACGGCACAACATTCCGACCGCAAAAATGTATGGCACGTATGGTTCCGCGGCGGCGGCGCGTGCAGCATTGTCTGCGGTGCAGTGGCCGCTGGTGATCAAAGCGGATGGCTTGTGTGCCGGCAAGGGTGTGCTGGTGGCCGCGGACGCATCTGAGGCGTTGGATTTCATCAACCGGATAATGGAGAAGAACGACCTGGGCTCCGGTGGAAGCCGAATTTTGCTGGAAGAAGCGCTGGAAGGCGAAGAGTTGTCGTTCATCATCGTTACGGATGGAGAGCGGTACGCGCCGCTAGCGCCGACGCGCGATCACAAGCGGGTGTTTGATGGCAATCGGGGTCCGAACACCGGCGGCATGGGAGCGTACTCGAGCGATGAATTGTTGCCGGTCGCTTTGCGCGAGACGATTTTGTCAACAGTCGTGGAGCCTTCGCTGCGTGGATTGGCGGCGGACGGAATTCGCTATCAGGGATTTTTGTACGTAGGAATTATGCTGACGAAGGACGGGCCGAAAGTTTTGGAATTCAATTGCCGGATGGGCGATCCGGAGACGCAAGCGATTGTGGCGCGGATGGATTTTGATTTGGCGGAAGTTTTGGCGGACGTGGCGGAGGGACGGTTGGATCCAACGAAGTTGCGCTGGAAAAAGGGAGCGAGTGTCTGCGTGGTGATGGCATCGGGCGGGTATCCGGGCAAGTTTTCGACTGGTAAGAGAATCGAGGGACTTGATGCGGCCGGGCGAGTGAATGGAGTGACAGTTTTCCATGCTGGAACGCAACGCGAGGGCGATGCGGTGGTGACCAGCGGCGGGCGGGTGCTAGGAGTTACAGCGGTTGCGGAATTGCTGGCTGAGGCCACCAGGGCTGCGTACGACGCGGTCGGACAGATTCGGTTTGACGGGATGCAGTATCGCAAAGATATTGCCGCAGATGCGCTGCGCACGCGGTCTGCCGGAGACTGAAACGCAAGTTGGGACGGAACCTGAGGCCGCTCAGAAAAAATTGTGCTGCACAGCGCCGCGGCGAGTGAACCGCGTTGAGATTTCAGCGGTGCGGTTGTTGAGGTCTCCGACGAAGTGACGGCGCTTCCGGCGGGCGATCTTTGTCGTCCTTCGAGGTTTTTTCGACGGGTTCATCGGGCGGCACAATCCATTCAAAACCATGTTGCTCTTCCATCGTGCCCAAGACGAAGTGCGCGTCGCCGACGATTAGTGGCAAGACAGCGCGAAGAAAATCCGCGGAGTCCGCAGGCACGGCTTTTTGCGCTTGGCCATGATCGATCAGCTCCGCCACTTTGGCAAAACGCGGCTCTGAATTGCGGAGTTGCGCGATGCGCGGGTCATTGCTCTGAATCAGCTGCATCAGCGCGGGGCCTTTTAGGGCCGCAGGATAGCGGGCTTCCACAAGCACGCGCGGTTGGTGCTTTTCCGGTGGATAAAGTTGAGTGAAGCGCGGACGAAGGATGTGGGTTTGCCAGTATTGGCCGCGAGCGGCGATCTGCTCTTGTTGTGCGCGATATTCAGCCGTCCAGACCTCCGCGCCGTACTCATCGGGCGCGAAGCCGATGATGACGAGCTCAAACAACGGCTCGTCGGGCGCGATGTCAATTTTGTGGTGCAGTTGTGTGACCAGCGGGCGCAGTTTTTCGAGGAAGGCGACGCCGAGAGTTTCCAGATCCGGTTCGGCTTCCCCAGGGTTGGCGTAGCGGCGATCGGGAGCTCCGATGCGATGAAAATTGCGGTCGAGCCGTATGGGCTGTGGATCGGCGGGAGAGCGCCATTCGGAAGCTCCGAAAAGGATCCCAATGTGAGTTGAGTCGAGTTCCATGACGCGCGGCGGGATGCCGCCGAGCTCCACGGGATTGTCGATTGCGGCGAAGATGATGTTGTTGTCTTTGGCGACGTGGATGATGACGCGTCCACCCGCAAGATTGGCAACGATTTCGTCGTCGCGATCTTGAGTCTGAGCACTCGCAGCGGGCACGGCGAAGATCATGGCCAGTGACAGCAGAACGAGTTCGCAAGCCATGCGGCGGGCGATAAATTGGCGGGCCATTGCGTCTCTATCCTATGGCTTTTGCGAGCGGCGCGTCACAAAGATTATTTGCCGTTCGCGGCGGCGGATTTTGCGTCATCGAGGAGTTTATCGAGAGCGACGCGGTCGAGATACTTGCCATTACGAATGACGGCATCGATTTTGCGAGTGTTGGCGATATTTTCCAGAGGATTGGCGGCTAACAGAACGAGGTCGGCGCGTTTGCCTTTTTCAATGGAACCAAAATCTTTTTCGCGGCCCAGAAACTGCGCGGCGCCGCGCGTGGCGGCTTGCAGGGCTTCGGCGGGCGTGAGTCCCGCCCGAACAAGTTCGGAAAGCTCCTGATGCAGGCTATCGCCGGGAATGACAAAAGGATCGAGGGAATCGGACCCGACTAGCAGCGGAATTCCGGCACGGTGCAATTCACCGGTTAATTTCCAGTCATTAGCCCCTTGCCTGGCCAGCCATGCGGCGCGAGATTTTAGTTCAGGATCGCTGAGCGACGTTCTCCATTGCGCGGAAATTGCGCTGGGAACAAAAGCTAGTTGCGTGTCGTCCATCTTCCAATTTTCGGGGTGCCCAGATATGTCTAGCGAGGTGAGGGTCGGAGTGACCCAAGTTCCATTTTTCTTGAGCGTGGCGAAAAGGGCGGCGGCTTTCTCTTTGCTATAGGTAGCGTCGGCTTCTTGTTGAATTTGCTCCCAGGCGGCAGAGTCGCCCTTGCGTTCAGCTTCCACCAGACGCGGGCGCAATTCTTCTTCTTTAGAGGAAAGCGACAGCGAAAACGCACTGTAGAACAGATGTTCGATGCTGCGCATGCCAGCGCTAGAGGCTTCGGCGGCGCTCACCTGCATCGGCAGGTGGCCGACGAACGGAATATTTTGCTTTTTGCACTCGTCGGCAACTGCAAAGAATACCTCTTTCGAAGGAAGCGAAATAATTTTGATGAAATCGGCGCCGTGATTTTTCAGCTCGCGAACGGCAGCGCGCGCATCGGCCACGTTGGTCACCGGAAGCTGCTCGGGAGCTTTTCGTCCACCGGCAGTGAGAAAAGGCCCGGCAGCGACAATGTTGGGGGCTAGCAGCGAGCCGCCTTCGATTTCGCGCTTCCATTCCAGCAGCGAGCTAAGATCGCCGCCCATGTCGCGAACTCCAGTGATGCCGTTGGCGAGCAGCAGCGGGAGTAGCACGTGTTTGCTCCATATCGGGTCGGCAGCCAGACCGGCAATGTGCACATGCATGTCCCATAAGCCAGGAATCAGAAATCTTCCGTGGGCGTCAATCACCCGCGCAGACTTGGGCGGCGTCACATTTGCGGAAGGTTCCACGGAGGCAATGTGAGAACCCCGGATAATCACGGTTTGGTCAGCCTTGGGCGAGCCGCCGGTGGTGTCAATTACGGTGACGTGAGTGAGAACGATTTCCGAAGCGGCGCGGTTCGCCGGAGCGAAAAGAAGAAGCACAAGGAGAACGCATACGAAGATCTTGGCAGACTTCATTGGCTGTCCCTGACTGGGAAGAGTATTGGCATCGGGTCAATCCTACGATAACGCTTTGATCGCCACCGCGCAGGTTATTGTTCATCGCATCGGAATAGGACGCGACGGCACTTTCGTGTTTGGCCGCGCCTCAGTAGAATAGACGGAGTGGAAACGCAAATGGTGAATAGACGATGGGGCTGAGAAAACCAAAAAGTATTAAGCACAACGGGAAGACTGTGGCCGACATCCTGGAAGCGCACAGCCGTTTTTTTCGCGGGCAGGAGGGTGGCACTCGCGCAGACCTTACAGGCGCGGACTTATCACGCGCGGATTTGAGCGGAGCGAATCTGAGCGGCGCAGTTTTGCGCGAAGCCAATCTGGAAGAGAGCGATTTGCGTAAGGCCAAACTGCCGGGAGCAGATTTGTCTGGAGCGAAACTACGCAAGGTTGACCTGCGCAACGCCGATTTGACCGAGGCGATTTTGCCGGGGGCGGACCTGAGCGAGGCTTTGGCCAGCGGCATCGAATTTTTTCGCTGCGATCTATCGAACGTAAATTTTCAGAAGGCGCAACTGCGCAATGTGAATTTCCGTCTGGCAAATATTAATGGCGCAAAATTCAGCGGCGCGGATATGGGTGTGGCGATTCTGCGCGAGACGGATTTGACTGGCGCGGATTTGTCAGGTGTCGACCTGACTACCACGCTGATGCCGAAAGGCTATGCGGCACCGGCGGTGAAGTAAGAGTTGCAAGCTGATGCGATGCAGGGGATTGCATCGCATCTTGGCGCTCTGTGTAAATCAGTGGTCCATGTTGTAAACGACGGTGATAAAGGTATCGATTTCGACAGGCTGGCCGTTGAGAATCGTCGGGCGATACCGCCACTGCTGTACAGCTTCCATCGCGGATCGATAAAACAGAAAATCCCCAGAAATCACTTGTAGCGATTGGATTGTGCCGTCGGTGGCGATCATGGCGTGAAGTTCGACACGTCCGGAGCGATGGGTCTGCCTGGCTAGCGGCGGGTACGTCGGTTCGATGCGGTTGATGAGCATCGCAGGATCGATGTGCGTAATTTTCAGTACGCGAGTTTGTTCCGGCTGTGGGTTTTGGGGGACTTGTGGGGTTCTGGGATCGACGAGGGGAATCATGCCAGCTCCTTCGGGAGCATTCGGGTCGCCGATAAGCGGAGCGTCATCGGTCGTGCTGCTGTTAATCGTTTGGCCTGCTGGGGCAGCTATCCGCGCACCAGCGGGATTGGGACAGAAGAAACAAGGGCGACGTGGCGCATCGGAGTGCTGGGTTCCGATTGCATGAGTTCTTACGCCGGGCGGGTAGTAAGGCGGGATCGGGGTACTGGCCCACGCAATGCGCTCCGGCTTACCAAATAGTGGGATGAGTATGACTACCGCCAGTGCTGCACTTTGCAGCACCACGGAAATCGCCAGAGAGCGGCGGCGAATTCGCCGTTCGCGCGAAAGTTGTTCGGAGTTGCCGTCAACCAGGCAGTGTTGCAGCGGGCCCGCTACTTCTGAAACGTGAGATTGAGTTCGAAGAGACATCGCACACCTCCACACAGGAATGCTGCGAGCATGGCGTTTCAAGTTTTTTGCGACGCCGATTTTCCGCCGCTATTAGTGGCAGGAAACCGGCGCCGCTCTCGCAGGGATGTGAGGTTTTGCGCGCGTCCTCATACAGTTGGACACCATGGGCGATGGCAAGTTCCCGCAAGATGCGCGGAAATTCCCAGTTGCTCTTGGACAACTCAGGGTGGCGTCGTTCTGGCAGGAGCTTGGAGACGGTCTTCGCGGCCCTAAATGTATCGAAAGCGCCATCGCCGGCATCACATCTTCAGCGAATGAAAGATGCAGGAGCTTAGCCATGGACCAGAACAATGCGGAAACACTGGGAGTGCGGCGGACCGGTTGGGCAGCGCTGGATCGCGATCCACAGCAGGACAAAGTGGAATACGTGTGCCCACATTGCGGCGCGCAGGGCGCGAAAAATGCGCGGCGCGAACGGGCGCAATATCATTTCACGGATGGATTTCTGCAGGATTTGCAAGGAGAAGCTACGCAGTGCCGGGCTTGCAACAAGTGGCTGCGGGTTGTGCCGGTAGTGCTGTTGCACGATCAAGACGAGACGCGGCGGTTTGAGGCGGTATTTTCCGATGAGTTGGCGATGTCGAGGAACTGACTCTCGCCGCGCATGTTGGTGCGGCGTAAACAATTACGGGGCGCAGCAGCCTGCGCCCCGTTTTATTTTGCCTTTGCTCAACCGCCGACCTTAGTAGCGATGCAAGCGGCCGTAACGGTCACGCCAACAGTTATCGAAGCGATAGACCGGCGCGGGAGCGTAAATCCTTTCGCGAACAATCGGGCCGCGGAAGTATCCGCCCTCAACACGCACCACGGGAGCACGATAATCGCGCCACTCGCGCGGATGTGCACTCGCGGTTCCGGCGAAAAATAAGCCACCAACCAACGCAGCAACCACTAGCGCCGCCTTACCGAACAACGACTTGCTGAGAAGCTTACGCAGTCGCATGACATCCTCCTGGAGCGTTTTCCCTCTTTGTTAGCAGGTTGCTCTTTGCTTGTATAAACACGATGCCGACGGGAATGTCGCGGCCCGCTGTTTGCTGAAAAAATGGCCGATGAAAAAAAAGCGCGGCAAAAATCTGCCGCGCTCTAAGAAAGATGGATGAATCTAATTCTATCGATCGTGATCGTGGTCACGCCCGTGATCGTGATCGTGATCATCCCAATCGCGGTCACTGTGCCAGCGGCGACCGTCGACATCCCACCACTTATGTTCGTGCGACCAGCAATATTCACGAGCTTCACGCAATTGCCCGCGCGCGTGTTCGGCTTCCCTGCTGTCCCAGCCATGATGTTCAGCGGCTTCGTGTACGCGATGATCCGCCCTTTCCATGCGGGCGCGGCACTCCGCCTCGCTGGCGCGAACCAGCGGCGCTGCTGCGAACGCCAAGAACGCCGCCAGAGTTCCAGTAGCGATCAGTTTCCGTCCGAAACCGTGCTTCTTCGACATAGGTGCAATTTCCATAGGTTGCTCCCTCTTTTTGTAAGGATCCCTGAAGCTGACAGCGAGTCTGGCCTTCCCGCAGTAAATGCACCATACCCGCGAGACCCCTAGCGTCTGAGGGAAAATCATGTAGGTAGGCAACCGGAAATTTGGCGTTTCAGCTATAAATCGGAGTCAACTTCCATGTGATATTTCTCAAGCCCTTCGCGGATGCGCGTGAAGGCTTCGTCGACGGTGTCCGCAAATTGCAGCAAGTTGTATTCGTTTTGATTGATCATTCCCCAGCGCACCATGGCCTTGAAGTTGACCACTTCATTCCAATATTTGCGCCCGTAGATGATGATCAAATTGTGTTTGGGCAATTTGCCAGTCTGCAGCAACGTCAACATTTCCCAGAGTTCGTCCATGGTGCCAAAGCCACCGGGAAAAACGACCAGGGCTTTCGCAATTTGCGCGAACCACAATTTGCGCATGAAGAAGTAGTGAAAATTCAGACTCAATTCTGGACTGATATAAGCATTGGCGTATTGTTCATGCGGAAGTTCGATCGAAAGTCCGATGGATTTGCCGCCAGCTTCGGTTGCTCCGCGATTGGCCGCTTCCATAATTCCAGGCCCGCCGCCGGAGCAAATCACAAAGCGGCGCGGACGCGGACCAAGGGTGAGCGCCCACGAAGTAATGCGATGAGACAGTTCGCGGGCTTCCTCGTAATAGCGTGACATTTCGAGCGCACTTTTGGTGCCACGCAATGTGAGGCGATGCAGCGCCCGGTCCGCCGCGTTAAGTTTCGGCGTCTTCACTTTTTTCAGCCGCGCGAGCCGCGCCAAAACTGTTTCGCGCGCTTCGATACGCGCCGAACCAAACATTACAATCGTGTCGCCAATCCCTTCCTTCTTCAACTGCACCAGCGGGTGCAGATACTCGGCCAAGATGCGGATGGGTCGCGCCGCGGTGCTGGCAAGAAACGCCGGATCTTCGTGCGGACTTTTAGGAGCGTGCTGCGGCTTGAGCTTAGTGATGTGCTCTTCGGACATGGTATTGGTCTTCTCCAAGATAGTTCTCTTTCATTCTAGGAAGTGTGGAGAGGCCCGGCAACGTCTGTCGCAAGAGTTGCGTCGAATTGGATACACTCGGTGTGGAGGCGCGTTTATGAAGCCCGCCCTGATTCGACCAACTTTTGGGGCTTTTGTGGTGCTTGCGGCAGGGCCAGGCCTGCTCGCGCAATCCGGTGCGGGACCGATTACCCCGCCGTCTGGCGTGGCGATCCAGCAAGCTCCGCCGCAGAAAATTGTCTCCCGCGTCTTGCTGGTGAATACACCGGTCACCGTGCGCGACGCCAAAGGGCAGATGGTGTCCACGCTGGCCGCGAAAGACTTTCAAGTCACCGACAATGGCGCGGAACAGCGAATCACACATTTTGATTTGGGCGGCGATCCACTTTCCATTGTGATTCTGGTGGAGACAAGTTCTCGGATCGCGCCGCTGCTTCCGCAAATTCAAAAGACCGGAATCGTGTTTACTGAAGCGGTGATGGGGCCCAATGGAGAGGCCGCGATTGTAGGTTTCAATGATGGCGTTGATAAGCTGCAGGATTTCACGCCCAGCCATGACGAGGTCGAGAAGGCCATTACGCACCTGCAGTCCGGGACGTCAGGCTGCAAATTGTATGACGCGATGGCTGTGGGCGTGGAGATGCTGACAGCGCGACCTCAGGCAACGCCATCTTCCGCCGGCCGGCGCAGAGTGTTACTGATCGTTTCCGAAGCCGGCGATGGCGGCAGCGAAGCCAAGCTCGGCGCAGTGCTGCGGTTGGCGCAGCTTTCGAACATCACGATCTATAGCGTCGGCATCTCGACCTTGCGCGCGGAAATGCAAACTCCGCCAAAAGATACCAGAGTGCAGCCCTCCTCCCCCGGAGGCTTTCCAATGCCGCCCTTGCCAGGTACGCCGCAAACTCCTACCTCCGAAGACGCGCGCTACGGCAGCGGAAATTTGGCGAATCTCGCGTCATTGATCATCAAAGGCGCGAATGGAGAAGTTAACGGCGGCAATCCGCTCGAACTGGCTACCGCGGCTACTGGTGGCGCACATTTGCCGACTTTCAAAGACCGCTCCATCGAGAAAGCGATGGACGAAATCGGCGGCGAACTGCATTCGCAATATTCGCTCAGCTATACACCGACTGGAGACAGCGTGACCGGCTATCACGAGATTAAAATTGTCGTGGATCAGAAGGGGCTGAAAGTTCGGGCGCGACCTGGATATTATTTGGCACCGGACGGGTGAGGGCGCGCACTGCTGCGTAGCAGAGCCTACAGGCAACGAATTCGGCAAACCTCGCGGGCTAAACAGTCAAAGGAAACGTTTCCAGAAAGCGCTGTCGATCGACGCGACGATTGCATCCCGGTTCGCGCTCCAACGGAGAAAATGCGGTGTTTGCGTGTGTAGCTTGTGTGCGTCGCGGCTCGCCCAAATTTCATGTAGTAGAAATGCTCCCGGAGTGTCCGCACCACGGTGCAGGTCGTAGGTGATGCAGCCGGCCTCGCGCCGCGTCGGCCCTACCAACGCTTTCAGCTCGGCTTCCAACATGAGCTCCTGGCCTTCGCGCGCCTTGCAGATTACCACCAGTGTTACCGCATCCTTCGGGGGCTTTGCCGCGGACTGAAATCGAGTTTTGCGCACGCCGCTCTTGCGCTTGGGTGCAGACCTTTTCACTTTTCGTTTCGCCATAGTGGGCGGGATTGTACATCAATAAGGAAATTATTCGCCAGTTCAACAATGGGTCGTCGCCCGCTCAATCGGCAGGCGCTCAAAAGGTGACGCTCAGCGATATTGGAGCGAAAGAACCTCCGCAGTTGGCTATTTACCGGCTGTCTTCCGCCCAGCATTCAGGCTGTCGAAATTCAGGATGGTGTTCAGAACCAGGCCATAGGTCCCGCGTGTTTCGCCGCGATACACAGGGTTGATCGAAAAAAGTATTACGTGACCCTTGCCCGACGGCACGTCGACAACTGCCGGATGCTGCGCGATTTCGTCGCCACCTTCCAGCAATCCAGAAACCAGCAGCTCCCGGTTGTCGGCATAGCGGAAAATCACGCGTGCCCGATCTTGCGGCGGAATTACGCGATAGCCGTTCCGCTTTTGCTCGTCGCGCACCGGCGGATTTTCCCAGATCTCAGAAGTCGGTTCCTCGGGAACCTCCACGCCAGGTCGACCGACCGTAAAGTCGGGATCGTCAATCGTTCCGCGCCCGGTCGGACGAGTTCTAGAATCCGGCCCCAGACGTCGCCCGCGGCCGCGTGCTCCCGAAACGCTGCTCAAAGAAAAAATTGGCCCGTTGTCGCAATACGCGGAAAGCTTATCGTCGTAGCCATACGCGATAGGACTCGCGCCATCCACCAGGCGCGTGGACAAGACCGATCCAACGATATTCATTTTTTGCGCGTTGCCAACGCTGACCCCGTCTCCCAGCCCAATGGATAGCGCAAAGCGCGACGTGTCCGTCGCCGTCAGCAGTACACCGCCTTTAGCCACAAACGCGTCCAGATGCTCGACACCTTCCCATCCCAGGCCGGGCCGCATATCGTCCGTCGAATCATTCTTGCCGACAAGATTTGGCGTCTCTGGAGTATTTTTCCACGGCAGCGGATTCCCCCATGCAGTCGACAATCCGTTGATGATTGCGGTGGGAGCAGCGTTGAAGCCGACTGGTGGAAACAGAATCACATCGTATTTCGCAGTCAGATCGTCTATCTTCGCCACATTTTGTGTGCTGATGTAATCGTACGGAATGTTCAAGTCGTCCAGCGCGATTCGCCACCAGCCTTCGGTCTGAGTGCTCAGCCAGGTGTGCACCAGCGCCACTCGCGCGGCTCGCACGGGATGCGTCTTCACGCTAGGTGCCGCGTCCAGCGCGACAGGATTCAACCCGAGTCCGCCAGCGGCGCGATCCAAATCTGCGCGTCCAATATTGCGAATCAAAATTGAACCGCGACTGAACTTTTTCCCGCCCGCCTCAAATGGCTCCTCCGCAGCCTCCATCGACGCATCACGCAATTCGTAGCGCAACGAAGCAATCGTCGGGTCTGCATTATTGTTGAGCGCAAACACCGTGCCCTCACCCTTTACCCCACCTGGCGCTTTCACTTCCTTTACGCGCTCCATCGGGGTGTTCAAAACTTTCGGGTCGATCACGCGAGTCACTCGCACGTTGAAGAGCTCGCCAAAAGTCCACGCCGTATCGTCGTAAGGAGTCTTCTGCGGATCCTCCGGACTCCAATATTGGTAGTCCAACAACGCATCCGCGATGCGTGAATACGGCTGGTCCATGCGAACGATGTAGCTGCCCGCGGGAAACTCACGCGCGGTCGGTACCGCCGGAGCCTTCTCTTTTTCGTTGATGGCATCCTGTTTGTTCGGCTTCCTGGATTTCTTCGCCGGCAACGTCACCGTAAACGCCGAGGTTGCTCGCGAAATTTCCACCTGCTGCTTTTGCAATACGTGCAGCAGTTCCGCTTGCAATTCAGGACGCGGATCATCTCCCGGCAAAATATACGCGGCGGGTCCTTCGTCGTTCGGCTTGGTGACGGAACGCTTCGCCTTTAGGTAAAAATTTTTCAAGAATAGCCGTTTATTCTCGTTGAAAAAGTGCAGCGATGTGAGTAATCCGGTTTCTTCGTAATTATTATTGTCGCGCTGAGACCACAGCGTTTTCGGATAAGGCGGATTCTGCTTGTACCAGGTGCGCGCATATTCTTCCGGCTCCAACGTTCGTTCTTCTGTGTCCGCTCCGCCGTTGCCAAACGTTTCGTATAGCCGGCTGATTCCATTGTGCATCGCCGCGATAAACATCAAATATCCCGGCGACCAGGTGTCGAAAACTCCATGAGTAAACACTCCGGGCATGCCAAATTTCGTCATGTCCGAAACATTTCGCCAGCCAATCATTTCCCACTCATCGGTGAGAATCGGATCCACCCATGCGTTGAACGGCCCGTCGCCCGCTGTATTGTCGTAAAGATACGGCACGGACTCATGTAGATCGTGCAGCACTTGCGCCTTCCAACCGGTGTAAGTGTTGAGCACGTTTTCCGTCAGCTTTAGCGTCACGCCCATCGCGTCGCGATTGTTGTCATGCGCCACATACTTCCCCCAATAAATCAGCGGTGGATAAAACTCCTTCGGATGCGCCAAGTGCCAGCGGTAAATGTCCACCATGCGGTCGCGTCCGTCGACTTCCACCACCGGGGTAATCAACGTGATCATGCCGTCGCGAATGTCGCGAACATATGGACTTTCGTCGACCGCCAGCCGGTACGCCAACTCCATCAACGCGGTAGGTGCGCCTGTTTCCGGCGAATGAATCGTCCCGGTGATGTAATAAACGGGTGTTGCCTGCGCCACGATGCGATCCGCTTCCGCGTCGTCCAGCTTAATCGTGCGAGGATCGGCAAGCCTCGCGAGCCGTGCGCGATTCTCCTCCAGATGCTTCAAATTTTCTTCCGACGAAACTGCCACCGCGATCATTTCGCGGCCTTCTTCCGTCTTGCCAATCGAAAAGACTTTCACGCGCGGGCTGGCTTTCTCCAGCAGTCGCATATATCTGTAGACGTCTTCCGCGTACGGCAAAATCCCCGGCGCGCCCGCCACATCGCCCAGCACTGTTTCCGGCGTCGGAACACTCTTCGAAGCCGGCAAATAATCCACCAGTGGTGAACTGAAATTCGGCGACGTCGTGTATTTCTTGATCTTCGCGGTGTACGCCTCGTCCACCGCCTGTTTGGGATCGCGTGCCGGCGCCGTCTCACCATCCGCCAACAAGGAATTTGCCGTAAGAACACCGAGCACCAACACCAAAAAACTCTTAAGAAGAATGTGTTTCATTAATTTTCTCCAAATAATCAGACGGACGCGGGATTGTAACTCAGAATTGGACGCGAAAGAGAACGGCTTTGGATACAAGCTCGCGAGTGCGCGCCACACCATTTCAGATTTGCGATCGCTTCGTGCGCGCATCGCGCGTGGTTTTACCACTATGACGTGGCTGTGCGCGTCAGAAGACGGCGTGCGGGCGGCTCTAGAGCGAAGCGCGAGGACAACCGCACTGCTGCACTCACATAAAAGTGTCTACTTCTTTTCCTCGTCGTCCTCTTCTTGCAAAACAGCCGCAGCAGCCACGGAGTCGCCTTCGTCCAATCGCAACAATCTCACTCCTTGCGTCGAACGGCCCGCTTCGCGAATTTCATTCGCATGCACGCGGATCACTTTGCCGTTGTGCCCGATAATCATCACGTCAGACTCTTCGGTCACCTGCAACGTGGCCACCACGTAGCCGTTGCGATCCGTGGTCTTCATGTTCACCACGCCTTTGCCGCCTCGCGACGTGATGCGATATTCCGCCAGCGGCGTGCGTTTGCCGAATCCTTTTTCGGCCACCGTCAGCATCAGCGTAGTCAGCGAGTCCTTGATGTGCTCGTTCTCCAGTTGTTCCAGGTCTTGCGTTTCCTGTTTGTGTTCTTTCTTGATGATTTCAAAGTCCGGCGTCACCGCGTCCATGCTCACCACATAATCGTCTTTGTCGAGGTCCATCCCGTTCACGCCGCCGGCATTTCGACCCATCGGACGCACTTCGGTTTCGCGGAACAGAATCGCCTGACCTTCATGGCTGGCCAGAAAAATCATTTTCTTGCCGTCCGTGAGTTTCGCGCCAATCAATTCGTCCTTGCCATCCAGACTGATGGCGATGATTCCGGTCGACCGCGGATTTGAAAATTCGGTCAGCGCCGATTTCTTCACCGTTCCGTTCTTCGTCGCCATAAATACAAACGTATCCGCCGCTTCCAGATCGCGCGCTGCTACCACCGCGGTCAGTTTCTCGTCTTCCTGTAATTTCACCAAGCTGGCGATCGCCTTGCCACGCGTCGCCGCCGCAGCTTCCGGCAATTCATACACTTTCAGCCAGTAAACGCGGCCCTTGGAGGTAAACAGCAAAATGTAACTGTGCGTCGTCGCGATAAATAAATGCTCGACGAAATCTTCTTCCTTGGTCCTCGCACCCAGGCGACCCTTGCCGCCTCGCGTTTGATGCCGGTAAGTATCCGTCGCCGTGCGTTTGATATAACCCGCATGGCTGACGGTAATCAGCATCTCGGTGTCGGCAATCAAATCTTCCAACTTGATTTCGTCCACTTTGTCGACAATCTGCGTGCGCCGGTCGTCTCCGTATGCCTTGTGGACTTCTTTCAACTCCGCCGTAATCACCTGTTTCAATTTCTTGTCGCTCGAAAGAATCTCGCGCAACTCCGCAATCAGTTCGCTGATCGACTTCAATTCCTTCAAAATTTCGTCGATGGAAAGCTGTGTCAGCCGATGCAGTTGCAATTCGAGGATCGCGTCGATCTGTGCGTAACTCAGTCCGAACCCTGCTCCGCGCCCCGCCGCTTCAATCTCCGGCGCGCCCTGCGCACGATACTTGCGCCCGTCCAACTTCACGCCCTTCATCCTCTTGTTGCCGCCGTTTTCCGTGATGGTGATATCTTCTTCACTGAAATGCTTGAACAGGTTTTCCTTGGCATCCGCGCGGCTGGCTGATCCACGAATAATCCGGATCACGTCGTCCAGATGATCCAACGCGATGCGATACCCTAGCAAAATATGTTCGCGCTGCTCCGCCTTCTTTAGCTCGAAAATCGTGCGCCGCCGCACCACGTCAACGCGATGCTCGATGAACAGCTTGATCATCGGGATCAAGCCCAGCTCGCGCGGCTGCCCGGCGACGATCGAAAGCAGGATCATGCCGAACGATTCCTGCATCTGCGTGTACTTGAAAAGATTGTTCAAAATCAGTTGCGACTCTTCGCCGCGCTTCAGCTCGATAACAATACGCATGCCTTCACGCGACGATTCATCGCGTACATCGGAAATGCCTTCCAGTTTTTTGTTTTGTACCAGTTCGGCGATTTTCTCAATTAGCCGCGCCTTGTTCACCTGATACGGGATTTCCGTGATGATGATGCTTTCGCGATCTTTGCCAGACTCTTCGATCGCCGCCTTGGCACGCATCACAAAGCTGCCGCGACCCGTCCGGTACGCCGCTTCGATGCCTTCTCGCCCCGCAATATAAGCACCCGTCGGAAAATCCGGTCCCGGCACCAGCTTCATCACTTCTTTCAGTGAAGTGTCCGGCTTTTCGATTAGCAAAATTGCCGCGTCCACAATTTCCCGCAAATTGTGCGGCGGGATATTTGTCGCCATGCCCACCGCAATGCCGCTCGCGCCATTCACCAGCAGGTTGGGAATGCGCGACGGCAGAACCACCGGCTCTTCGCGCGTCTGGTCAAAGTTCGGAATGAAATCGACTGTTTCTTTTTCCAGGTCGGCCAGAATGTCTTCGGAGATTTTCGCCAGTCGCGCTTCGGTATACCGCATCGCCGCCGGAGGATCGCCGTCCACCGAGCCAAAGTTTCCCTGCCCATCTACCAGCATGTAGCGAAGATTGAAATCTTGCGCCAGCCTCACCATCGCCGGGTAAATCACCGCTTCGCCATGTGGGTGATAATTTCCAGAAGTGTCGCCGCAGATTTTCGCGCATTTGCGGAAGCCGCGATTCGACGCCAACCCTAGATCATTCATCGCCACCAAAATGCGCCGCTGCACCGGCTTCAGCCCGTCGCGCACGTCCGGAAGCGCTCGCGCGATGATCACACTCATCGCATAATCGAGATACGACTTCCGCATCTCCGCTTCGATATCAATCGGTAGCAGTATCGATGTGTTTTTCTCGTCCGCCATATCCCCTCGTAACTTCGCGTTTGTAGAGGCCGTGGCTTAACGCGGCCTGGTCAAATCAAAATTGCTGCCGGCAAAATCTTATTCAGCATTTACTAGACAGTTCCATCGCGTACGCTTTCACCGTGTCGAAAGCATCCGCCGCATTCGTGAACCGCCGCTCTGCAAAATATTCTTCCAGCCGCCGCAAGAACGCGCCGCGCTCCGCCTCGCCGGCCAACTCAACCGCAACGCCACCCGTGTTGTCCGGCGCGTCAGTCGGCGACGCGCGAAACTCCCCGCAACTCAACCCGCGCAATCCCGGCAACGTCGTCCATCCAATTTGATAAACCATTTCAGAAACTAAATATCCAGGTTCACAACTTCCAGCGCGTTTTCCTCAATGAACTTGCGCCGCGCTTCCACGTTTTCACCCATCAGTGTGGTGAAAATATCTTCGGCCGCCACTGCATCTTCCAGCTTCACTTGCAGCAGCGTCCGCGTATCCGCGTTCATCGTAGTGTCCCAAAGCTGCTCGGCATTCATTTCGCCCAGCCCTTTGAATCGCGTGATCGTGAAATCTTTTTTCGCGTCTTCCACCACGTAGTCCAGCACGTCCTGCGCGCGCTCCTTGGTCACCTTCGTTCCATTCCGCGCCACTATGAACGGTGGTTTGTTGAATTCCTCGATCACTTTCGCCAGACCGCGCATCCGCTTGTATTCCGCTGTCGACGCCAGCGCCCAATTGATCTTCTGGCTATGTGGCGGGCCAAATTGTATTTCGTTTAAGCTGTGTTCTTCGTCAAAAACAATCTTTCCTTCCAGCTTTAGCTTGGCTTTATCGATTCCCTTCAATAGTTTTTCCAGGGACTTCTTGTCTTCAAAGTCCGTTTTCTTCTCAAGCCCGCTTTCCGCCAGCAATTCCACCAGTCCCGGCTCCCGCAATCGCCGCCCCAGTTTCGCCGCAGCCGCCTGATATTCCTGAACATTCAGCAAAAACTTGGTCAGTGCCGCGCCTTCCAGCGAAACACCTTCCTTCGCCTTCACCACATGATCTTCCGTGGCCCGCTTCATCAACTCATGCGCGAAATCGCTCTCATCGCGAATATACCGTTCAGACTTCCCGCGCTTCACGCGATACAGCGGCGGCTGCGCAATATAAACGTGCCCCCGCTCGATCAACTCCTTCATGTGCCGGAAGAAAAATGTCAGCAGCAATGTCCGGATGTGGCTGCCGTCGACGTCCGCATCGGTCATCAAAATCAACTTGTGGTAGCGCAGTTTGCTGGCGTCGAAATCGTCTTTGCCGATACCGCAACCCAGCGCCGTGATAATCGCGCGAATTTCTTCGTGGCCCAGCATTTTGTCGTAACGTGCTTTTTCGACGTTAAGAATTTTCCCTTTGAGCGGCAAAATCGCCTGGTACTTACGATCGCGGCCCATTTTTGCGGAACCGCCAGCGGACTCTCCCTCGACCACAAATAATTCGCAGCGCGCCGGATCACGTTCCTGGCAGTCAGCCAGCTTTCCCGGCAAGCCGCTCGAGTCCATCGCGGATTTCCGCCGCGTCAATTCACGCGCCTTTCGCGCCGCCTCGCGCGCCCGCGCCGCATCGATGCACTTGGCGATAATCCGCCGCGCCACCGTCGAATGTTTGTCAAACCATTCGCTCAGTCGTTCGTTAACGATCTGTTCGACGTCGCCCTTGATGTCGCTGTTCAGCTTTCCCTTTGTCTGCCCTTCAAACTGTGGCTGGGGCAGGCGAACGCTTACCACTGCCACCAAACCTTCTCGCACATCGTCTCCGCTGATGGACACTTCATCCTTCTGGTCCTTCAGCATTCCCGCGGACGACGCGAAATTATTGATCGACCGCGTTAGCGACGAACGAAATCCAGAAAGATGCGTTCCCCCGTCCACGGTATTGATCGCGTTGGCATAGGCGAACACATTTTCGCCATAGGTATCGTTGTACTGCAGCGCGATTTCGATCTCCACGTTGCCGCGCTTCCCTTCCATGTAAATCGGCGAATCGTGCAGTGTTTCTTTGCCGCGGTTCAAGTGCTTCACGAACTCCGCGATGCCGCCGGTGAACTTGAATTCCGTGGTCTTTTCCGTGCGCTCATCGGTCAGCGTAATCTTCAATCCCTTGTTCAAAAACGCCATTTCTCGTAGCCGTTGCGCCAGCGTGTCGTAACTGAATACCGTTTTTTCAAAAATGGCCGGATCGGGATGGAATGTCGTTTTTGTGCCGGTCTTGCGGGTCTTTCCGGTCTGCTTCAATTTTGAAGTCGGCTTCCCTTTTTCGTAGGTCTGTTCCCACACCGCTCCATCGCGAGAAATTTCCAGCTCCAGCCAGTCCGAAAGAGCATTCACCACCGACG
>DASXMB010000060.1:0-88213 GCA_036495905.1 Candidatus Acidiferrum sp. | reverse complement strand
TGGAGCTACTTCCGGATGATCCTTCTCGTTCTGGAAGCCCATTGCCCGTTGCACTTCCGCCGACGTATCGATAAAAGTGCGCAGTGGATCGCCGGGAAGGGAATGGTAATACCCGCCGGTATTGACGTACTCAAACTTTCCAGTCTCGTGATACCGCGCTTCTGCATCTGCTCCATTGAACAGAAAGCCTTCAATCTCATTGGCAGCATTCAGCGTGTAGCCTTCTTTTTTGTGCTGCTCTTCCGCAAAACTCTTCAGCACTCCGCGAATATCCGCGCTATAAGGCGACCCGTCTTTATCGATCACCTCTCCGAACACCAGCACCTTGCCGGAACCAAACACATCCGCGGGTGCCCAATAAAATGCGCTCCAATCCATCGCCAAACGCAAATCGCTTTCCCGCTGCGCCGTAAATCCGCGAATTGACGAGCCGTCAAACGTCAAATTGTCCCAGCTCTTGATCAAGAACTTTTTGTCGTAGTCCAGCATGTGCAGGCGGCCTTCCAGGTCGCTGAACAGCACCGTGACCGCCTTGATGCTCTTTTCATCGGTCAAATACTTCAGCCGCTCTTCCTGAATTTTGTGAGCGGCAACCCGATTCTTGCGTTGCTCCTTCGCCTTCAAGTTCAAGTCTTCGAGTTCGTCGTAGGAAATGGATAGAAAACTACGCAGCTCGTTCGACATTAAGCTCCTCACAGCAATTTAGATTTGGATGCAGCTCCGGAAATCCGGGTCCGCGACGGTTGGCCATGTGAAAGAATATCGTGCGCTCGCCAGAGCGTCAATTCGAAAATATCAATCCATTCAAAGACTTCCGTACGCTAAGCGCAGTTGCCCTGAAAAATCCCTAGTCGTAATACTCCTGCCCAAGGTGCGTGATCAAATCTTCGCCCATCATCCACCGCAGCGTGTTCTTCAGCTTCATCGACTGGATGAACAAATCATGCTCGGGATACAGCCCCGGCGCTGTCATCGGCGACTTAAAGTAAAAACTCATCCATTCCTGAATCCCACGCATCCCGGCGCGTTGCGCCAAATCCAGAAACAGCACCAAATCCAGCACAATCGGCGCTGCCAAAATCGAATCCCGGCACAAGAAATCCACTTTGATCTGCATCGGATAGCCTAGCCATCCGAAAATATCAATATTGTCCCAGCCCTCTTTATTGTCTCCGCGCGGCGGATAATAGTTGATCCGCACCTTGTGAAACATCTTGCTATACAGCTCTGGATACAGCCCCGGTTGCAAAATATATTCCAGCGCTCCCAACTTCGATTCTTCCTTGGTCTTGAACGAGCCCGGATCTTCCAGCACTTCGCCGTCGCGATTGCCCAAAATATTCGTCGAAAACCACCCGCTGAGCCCCAGCATCCGCGCCTTAAATGCCGGAGCTAAAACCGTCTTCATGAGCGTCTGCCCGGTCTTGAAATCCTTGCCACAAATCGCCACGTTATGATCCAGCGCCAGCCGCTGAATCGCCGGAATGTCCACGCTCAAATTCGGCGCACCATTCGCGTACGGCACCCCGCTCGTCACCGACGCCCACGCATACAGCATCGAAGGCGCAATCGACGGATGATTCGCCTTCATCGCCTCCACAAATTTCTGCGGCGTCGAGTGCACTTCTTCAGGTTTCAAGAAGCTTTCCGTCGACCCACACCAGCAAGTCACCAGCCTCGTCGCCTTCGAACTCTTCTTGAAATTCGCGATGTCATCCTTAATCTGCAGCGCTAAATCGTACTTGTTCTTACCCTTTTTTATATTCGGCCCGTCGATCAACTTCACAAAATTATGGTCGAACGCCGCCTTCATCGGCTTAATCTTCGAAAGAAATGGTTTCACCTTCTGCAAATCTTCCAGACTCAAAACTCCCGCATTCGCCGCCGACTGGTACGCGTTATCCGTGAAAATATCCCATCCGCCGAACGCGATGTCCTTCAAATTTGCTAGCGGCACAAACTCCTTGATCTTCGGCGTCCGCCCCTCTGTCCGCTTACCCAGCCGAATCGTCCCCATTTGCGTCAGCGAGCCCACCGGCTGCGACAGTCCCTTGCGCACCAACTCCACTCCCGCCATAAACGTCGTGCTCACCGCGCCCATTCCCGGCAGTAAAACTCCCAATTTCCCTTTAGCGGGCGCTATTTTTGCAGGCTTATCCATTCATTTCCTCGATGAACGCAATGTAGATACAAAAGACCGCGGCGAATGCATTTCTGCACGCCGAATTGAATGAGCAATGATGAGGGAACCCACGCCGATTTGCAAATCTAACGGCGCGCTGCACGCCCGCGCCACCCCAAAATTCCGCAAAAAACTTTGAAACGTTCCCGCCTCCCGCCGCACCACTCTATATCTGGGATGGCAGGGAAGTAGTGCGCCGCAACTTACCGCCACGCGAACCTGCCGGGTTTCCGAAAGCGCCCGCACAAAGCTTCCGGGGGTTGAGCACGGCCATATTTTTTGTCAGGTTTTTTGTCAGGGGGACGGAAAACAGGAGATGCAATGGCTACAAGTGTTTACTGCTATGAAGGATACAACTCCATCGAACCCGACGCTGGCCTTCTCAATCTCAGCTCTCGCTTCCGACAGTTGGGCGCGTTGACCGGCCACATCACCAGTCCAAAAGGTTTGCGCGTCGAAGACCGCCAGGAATTTCGCGACGCCATTTGGCTTACCAGCCTGCACAATCCCGGCGTCCTAGAACGCGCCGTCACCGAAAACGTCAGCGTCTCCGGCGCGCGCCTGGTCACCAAGCGTTTCTGGGAACCTGCCGAAGCTGTCCTGGTCTCGCTGCCCCCAGGGTTCTGCGCCCACGCTCGCATCGTCTACTGCTACCAATTGCCGTCGGAAGAATTTGCGCTGGGAATTCAGCTAATCGACACATCGAAAGATTGGGTAAAAAACCTGCAAAAGCTAAAATAGCGCTAGCAGCATGATTGACTCAAAACTCGAATCGCCGAGGCGCCTCGTTCGCGTCCGGCCGACTATCGCCGTCGGCTGGCGTCAGCAACAGACCCCGTCAGCGACATCGCCAGCAACCCCACAATCGCAAAGCACAAAACAAAGATAATCAAGATCCCCTCCGGGCCATGCTAACTCTGCAAGAGCGCTTCCACGCCCATCAGCTTAGCAATCAACAACATAGCGGAGAATAGAGAGGACCATGTAGCGACAAAAGGACGTTCCGTTACCCACAAAGCGACAACTATTTACGTACTATAAGTACTTCCAAGCCTTCTGCACTCGGGCCGAAAACGACCCGCCTTAGCTCTTCGACAACCGTATCGACCCATCTCCCGTATGCACCGTCAGCGGCTGCCCTCCGCCATTCATCTTCCCGTGAATCTGCGAGTTGCTGAACGTGCCTTCCACCGTCACCGCAACCCCCAAACTAATGTGCCCATCGCCGGTGCTGGCATCGATATTCGCCTGGAAGTCCGCCGGTATCGTCAAATCCACGCTGCCATCCCCGGTCCGCACATTCCACCCGCCGGCCATTTTCGACCCCGAATTCACCCGCGCCGTCACACTCCCGTCGCCAGTCTTAATATTCAGCCCGTCAAACCGCCCCTCCAGCCGGATGTGCCCATCGCCAGAGTCCGCGTCCACCTTGCCATCCAAATTCCGCGCCTCAATCGACCCATCGCCTGATCGCAACCGTATATCCCCCTTCAGCCCATCGACGTCAATGCTGCCATCATTCGTGTGCAAATCAATCGTCCCGTTCAGCGACCGCGCCTTCACCGACCCATCTCCCGTATGCACCGCCACATTTCCGTTAATCGCTTCCGTCTCCACCGACCCGTCGCCGCTATCCACCTGCAAGTCCGCGTCCTGCGGCATTCGCACTTCAATATGAATTCTGTGCCGCACGTTCACGCAAAATAAGCACCAGTGGCTGCTCGAGCGCGACGCCAGCTCCACATGGTCGCCATCCTGCCGCGACTCGATGTGAATATCTTTGTCCAGTTTGTACCCCTCGTACTCCACGCGAAATTCAATTTGCTTGCTGCTGCTCGTGGTCACCCGCACTCCGCCGTCATCCGTGCGCACTTTCACCGTCGCTCTGCCAGACACCGTATAAGATTTCGTCCAGTCCTCCGCATGCGCGCGCGGCGCAGACGCCGCCAAACCCACCAGCGCCAAAAAGGGAACTAGCACTCGCATTGCAACCAAGGATCGCCGACCTGGGACAACCGAGCCAAGGGCCAAGTCCATGTGCGTAAGCCTCCGAAATCCGTAAGATGACCTGCTGCCTGAATATACGATAGCCTTCGACAAAATGTTCCTGGCACTTTCCGTAGTTGTTCGTCGTTAAAACCCCTGCCCGATGTCTTACCCTCTCGCCCCACAACAAAAACAAATGAACAATTACCCTTTAATCTTCGTTCCTTCATCAGTCGCATCACCGCATTCACTTTCCGGGGGTCATTATGAACGGTTTCTGGCAAGACATTCGCTTCGGTCTCCGCGTTCTTGCAAAAAATCCCGGCTTCACCACCATTGCCGTTCTCACCCTCGCCTTGGGCATTGGAGCCAACACCTCTCTCTTCTCCGTCGTCAATGGCGTCCTGCTAAATCCGCTTCCGTTCCCCCAGCCCGACCAACTCTACGCTGCCTATACGAAAACCCCCAGTTTTGATCGCGGCTCCACCTCTTACCCCAATCTTCAAGATTGGCAACGCAACAATCACACCTTTGCCTCCCTCGCCGGCACTCGCGCCACCAACTTCAACCTCAGTGGCGCCGGCGAGCCCGAACGCCTCCACGGCCACATGATCTCCTCCGCCTTTTTCACCGCCCTCGGCAACGCTCCCATTGCCGGTCGCAACTTCACGCCTGAGGAAGACCGCGCCGGCGGCAATCCCGTCGCCATCATCGGAGACGGCCTGTGGAAGCGCAAATTCGCCGGCTCGCACGGCATTCTGGGCAAGACCATCACGCTCAACAACGAAATCTACACCGTCATCGGTATCGAGCCCAGCTTGGTTCCCGGCTACTCCGCAACGGACGTCTACATCCCCATCGGCCAATGGACCGACCCCACCTTCCTCAATCGCAGCATCAGTATGGGCACGAACGTTCTAGGCCGCCTCAAGCCCGGCGTCTCCTTCGAGCAAGCCAAAGCCGACATGGAATCAGTCGCGAATGGACTCGCCACCACCTATCCGGAATCTGACAAAGGCACCAGCATTACCCTGGTGCCCATGAAGACCGACGTCGTCGGCGACATTCGCGGCATTCTCCTCGTCCTTCTCGGTGCCGTCAGTTTCGTTCTGCTCATCGCCTGCGCCAATGTCGCCAACCTCTTGCTCGCTCGCGCCACCGGACGCTCCCGCGAATTCGCCATCCGCTCTGCCATGGGAGCCAGCCCCGCCCGCGTGATCCGTCAGCTACTCACGGAAAGCATCATGCTCGGCATCGCCGGCGGCGCTATCGGACTCGTCCTCGCCAAGTGGGGCACTCGCGCCATTCTCGCTAGTCTTCCCGACGCTCTTCCTCGCGCCAACGAAATCAATTTGGACTCCCACGTCCTTCTCTTCACCATCGGTGTTTCTCTGCTAACCGGCATCGTCTTCGGCCTCGTTCCCGCCATCAAGAGCATGCGTCCAGACATGCACGACACTCTCAAGGAAGGTGGACGCGGCTCCAGCGGCGCTCGTCATCGCACTCAAAGCGTTTTTGTCATCGTGGAAATGGCTATGGCCGTCGTGCTGCTCGTCGGTGCTGGCTTGATGATTCGCAGTCTCGCTGCTCTCTGGTCCATCAATCCCGGCTTCGATGCTCACAACGTCACCATCTTCAGCACCGCGCTCTCCTCCGGAGAAACCGAGACCCCCAGCCAACTGCGCGCTGCCTATCGCGAGACGCTCCGCCAGTTAGAATCCGTTCGCGGCGGCGAAGCCGTCGCCATGACGGGCACTTCGCTCCCCATGAACGGAGACTCCGAAGTGCCTTTCTGGAAAGAAGGCCAACCCAAACCGGCAAACGACAACGACATGCCATTCACTCTCTTCTACATCGTCACGCCCAGCTATCCGCAAGCCATGCACATCCCCATCGAGCGCGGCCGCTTTTTCACCGCGCAAGATGACGAACACAGCCGCCCCGTCGCTGTCATCGACTCCTACCTCGCCCACAAATATTTTGCCAATGAAGATCCCATCGGCAAACATCTGAACATAGGCTTGCTTATGATTCAGCCGGAAATTATCGGCGTTATGGGCCATGTCGAGCATTGGGGACTCGGCGACAAAGGTCACGAAACTTTGCAGGCCCAGTTGTACTTGCCGGTCTGGCAAATTCCAGATCGCTTTTGGCCCCTGCTCTCCAAGGGTTCCGATTACGTCATGCGCACCAACGGTTCTCCCGCCGGCCTAATTCAGGGAATTCGCGAAGCAGTCGAAAAAGTAGACAGCCGCTCCGTCACCTACGGCGTAACCTCCATGCAGAACATCGTCGCCGGCTCCATTTCCAACCAGCGTTTGACCATGTTCTTGCTCACTTCCTTTTCTCTCGTGGCACTGCTGCTTTCCGCCATCGGCATCTACGGCGTGATTTCCTATCTCTCCGCGCAACGCACTCATGAAATCGGTGTGCGCATGGCCCTGGGCGCCACCAGCCGTGATGTACTGCGCATGGTCCTCGACGAAGGCCTCAAAATCACGCTGATCGGCGTCGGAATAGGCGTAGCTGCCGCTCTCGGCCTAACTCACCTGATCACCAAAATGATCTACGGCGTAGGTGCCACCGATCCCATCACTTTCATCAGCGTCGCCATCCTGCTGGTAGCCGTAGCACTCTTCGCCTGCTACATCCCAGCCCGCCGCGCCATGCGCGTAGACCCCATGGTCGCCCTCCGCTACGAGTGATCTTGTCGTCCGGCGCATGCGCAATTCGCCTTTTCCCGTAGGGGCACGATAAATCGTGCCCTCTTCGCTGCACGATGATCGCCCCGCAACGAACGACCCCCTCGGCTCAATCTTCACGCCACATGCCGCTGTGCCGCCGCGCCAAATTCAACCGCCGACCAAACGCTTTCACCCCGGTAGGGGCACGATACATCGTGCCCTCTTCGCTGCACGATGATCGCCCCTGCAACGAACGACCCACTCGGCACGTTCGCGCCCTCACGATTTTTTTGCTGCGCCCAACTCGACCGCCACCCACCGGTCACGACTTCATCCGCCGCGCATTCTCCTCATCCCATTCCCACCGCATCACATTCTCCATCACATAACGGCTCGCAATCGCATACTCCCGGCCATCCCGCAAAACCCTCTCAAAATAATTACTCTGCCAAATCCTCGGCTCCGCTATCTTCAACTCCTGCTTGGCTCGCCGTGTAACCGCTGCCTTAAACGCTCGCACAATCGTCGGAATCGATCCTTCCACCGGTTTCTGAAACCGTTCGGCATTTTTTGGTCTCGCATTGCCCGCCACCGTGCCTCGCGCGGTTAAACGTAAACCATCAACCGACCGCGCATTCAAACCGATAATCCCGTGCAAATGATTCGGCATCACCACAAATTCCTTAATTTCCACATTCGCAAAATGTTCTGGAATTTGCACCCAACACGTCCGTACCAACTCTCCCAACCGGCTCAAACGAATTCGTCCATCCTTAATCTTCCCAAAAATCTCTCCCCGGTTCGCCGCGCAAATCGTCACAAAATATCCACCCGCCTCCGTGTAATCCGCCCCCGCAATCCGAATCGACCGCCGACCCAATGCTGTTTCCGCGCTCATCTCCCCGCTCATCCCCCACTCCGCATTTGCCCCCGCACCAAATTCAACGCCAACCAAACGCCAGGGTAGGGGCACGATATATCGTGCCCTCTTCGCTGCACAATTTTTGCCTCTGCAACGAACGACCCACTCGGCTCGATTGTAACGTCACTCACCGCTATCATCTGCCGCCGCACCAAATTCAACGGCCGACCAAACGCCAGGGTAGGGGCACGATACATCGTGCCCTCTTCGCTGCACGATCACCGCCCGCATAAACAACGACCCACTCGGCTCGCTGTTAATGCCTTTCGCTTTCCGTCTCGCGTTCCACCGAATATAAATAACGATTCTTAAATCTCGCAATCAACCCCTTCGCCCCAACTGCCCAACCCTCCCCACCCTCAAAACCCACCGCATTCAAATTCATCGCATCCGTATGCGTCCAACTAACCCCGCCATCATGGCTGACATCCGTCCCGCTCGGCCCCACCGCCGCCAAATCCTGCGCCGAAAACACTCCCACCGCCGACCTATACCCGCCCGGCTGCTTTGCCGGAACCGTCCATGTCGCCCCACCATCGCCCGAATAAATCGCCACTCGATTCGCACTCGCCGGCTGCTGATAATCGCCGCCCACCGCGATTACCGTCTCATTCTCTCCGCACGCGACACTAAAAATTCCGCTCGACGCATTCCCGCTCGCCATCGGCGTTTCCACCACCGTCCACGATGCGCCGTGATCTCCCGAGTGAAACACCCGCGCTTTCGGCCCGCCGGTGCCAAAATAAATTCCGCTCGTGCAAAGCGCAATCGCCGTTCCGCTCGCCGCAAATGCTCCCTCCGTCGGCAGCGCCTCCGGCATTTTGTCTCGCGGCAATTCCTTCCACTGCTCTCCGTCGTCCGTGCTCAAAACCAGAAATTTTCCGCCCACCGGATCGCTCAACGCCACACAATGCGTCGCCGAATCGCACGCCAGCGAATCCAAAAAGAATCCGGGCAATCGATTGCTGTATTGCAATTTCCAGTGCGCCCCGCCGTCCACCGTTTTATAAATCCGCGATTTGTCGCCGTCCCCGCTGGACATTACATACGCCAGCTGATCGTCAAAGGCTTCGATATCCCGAAAATCCAAATCCTCACCGCCCGCCACCGCCAGCTGCTTCCAGCCCTTTCCGCTGTTGACCGACCGCAAAATCACCCCATGCGATCCCGACGCCCAAACAAAATAATTCCGCGTCCCGCTGCTCCCCTCGTCGTACTTGACGCTCACTCCCCGCAAATTCGTATCGATACCGCTGGTCTGCACCACCCACCACGGTCCCGCATCCTCCGCATTCACCGCCAATAAAAGTGGGAGCAAAACAAAAAAGTGAAGTCGCACGCCAAAAAAAGTTAGGAATCGCATGCCGCAAATTCTACAAGAAAGCCCGTCGACCCAGCGCCCAAATCCGTTTCAACTCAATTGAGGAGTCCTTGCCTATTCCGAAGCCTCTCGGCTTCGGAATTCTGTCCGATAACTCAGTTGTTGCATAATAAGTTGAATGGATCTCGAAAAAAGTGCCAACGGTAAGCGGCCTGACTGGGCCTGGTGGCTGCTGGTACTGTTATTTCCTATTCCGTGGAGTCCGTGGTGGCTTTGCCTGATCTTTGTGGGGATTTTTTGTTTCTTGGCGTTTGGCATCCTACACTACTCAGAAGATTCAGATTGACCACATCCCGTTTGCTCGTTACTTCCTTACTTCTTTACTTCGCCTTTTCCCAACCGAACACTGCTTCTCTAACCCGCGCCATTGTCTTCTGAGCTTCCGCTCTCGCCCGCTTCGATCCCGCCTCAATAATCTCCCGCGCACCCTTCCGATCGTTCTCCCACTTCACGCGACGCTCCCGCACCGGCTCAATCCACTTAATCAAATTGTCCGCCATCGCCGATTTACACTCGATACAGCCAATCCCCGCCGTTGTGCAGCCCGTCCGCACCCATTCCAATCGCCCCGGCTCACCCGCCGAAAATAATTTGTGCCAGTCATACACTGGACAAATATCCGGATTACCCGCATCCGTCCGCCTCTTCCGCGCCGGATCGGTCACCATCACCTTCGTCTTCTTCCGAATCTCCTCATCCGTCTCGCTCAGCGTGATCGCATTCCCATAACTCTTCGACATCTTCCGCCCGTCCAACCCAGGTATCCTCGGGGTTTTCGTTAGCATGTGCTGAGGCTCTTGAAGGATTGAAATCTTGGGAAGGAAAAAGCTCCTGTTGTCGCCTACCGCGTCAAGAAAGTTGTCATAACCGATTTGTTTTGCCAAAAGGGTAGAACCCAATTCCAAAGCTGCAAAAATGGGTGCATAGGAAATCCCGGAGAGTCCTAGCATTGCAGGAAAGCCCTGGATCTCACGTTGGAATAAGGACCAAAGGTCCGCTACAACATTGGCATTCTGCTCATCGACGATTGAGCGATCCAAGTTCATATCGCTGAAGTGAAAGTTAAACTTTCTAACAATTTCGCGACTAAGCTCCACGTGTGAAACCTGATCCTCCCCGACCGGCACAAACAGCGGCACGCCTTCCTCGCTGTAAATCACAATGTCCGCAGTCTGCAAAACCGGATACCCAAGAAATCCATACGTATGCAAATCCCTATTTGTAACGTTCTCGAGCGCCTCCTTATACGTCGGCACCCGCTCCAACCACCCCAGCGGCGTCACCATCGACAACAACAAATGCAACTCCGCATGCTCCGGCACCCATGACTGCAAAAAAATATTCTTCGGCTCAATCCCCGAAGCCAAAAAATCTATCGCAATCTCAATACTGTTCTCCGCCACCGCTGACGTATCCGCATAGTCGCTAGTCAGCGCATGCCAATCCGCAATAAAGTAAAAACACTCATACTCTTTCTCGCCGCTCGCCACGCGCGCATTCTGCAACCGCACCCAATTTTCCAACGCTCCAAAATAATGCCCAATATGCAGCCGCCCAGTAGGCCGCATCCCGCTAACCACCCGCTTCCGCCCCACGCCCGTCATTCCCGCCGCCTCATTCCCCAATCCATCCTCCCCAGTCCCCGACCGCCAAAATCTTTGTCCCTATCGCTTTTTTATTGTCATCGCATCTGCCTGTTCTGCTGTGGTGTCGCATTCTTCCGTTGACGACGCTCACTGGGCATCTGGCAGCCCGCTGTGGCCTTGAGTAGCACAGACTTCAGTCTGTGTAGCCGCCCAACAACCCGCGCCAACCCGTAAACTCGTCCACCACCAACCGCTACCGCCAACCCCGGGCACGCCAAACGGTTCTGCATTCCGCGGGGTTGGCGGAATGAATCTCCCGATCGGCTCTTCGCCGTACGCCAAAAAATCACAATACGCCACCTAAGCCGCTACAATCACCTTGACAGACCATAATTCGTCTGTTATAGTACTTGCTGGTAATCCCTCCGCCTAAAGCCCCTCCAAGCTCCAATTGCCTCGCCCCTATCAAAAACACCGCTCCGCTAACTCCCCTAAATCCAACCAATTACAAACCACTAAACCCGCAACCCCCGCAGAATCACACCCTTACAAATTGCCGGGGGTGGGGTGGTCCCCAAACTCCTACCGGGCCCTCCCCAGCAGTTCCCGGGCAATCACCATCTTCTGAATCTCACTAGTGCCCTCGTAAATCGTAATCACCCGGGCGTCCCGGTACATCCGCTCCACATCCGTCTCCCGGGAATACCCAACGCTGCCATGCACTTGCACCGCCTTCGCCACCACCCGGTTGACCATCTCGCTGGCATACAGCTTCGCCTTCGACGACGCCGACCCCATCCGCCCGCCGGAATCCTTCAGCCAAGCCGCGTGGTACACCAACCCCCGCGCCGCTTCGATCTCGGTCTGCATATCCGCCAGCATCCACTGAATTGCCTGAAACTCGCTGATACTCTTGCCGAACGCGCGGCGATGTTTCGCATACTTCACCGACTCTTCCAGCGCCCCCTCAGCCAGCCCCAGCGCCACTGCCGCGATGCCGATGCGCCCGCCGTCCAGCGCGCTCAGCGCAATCTTCAGCCCCTGGCCTTCTTCGCCCAGGCGATTCTCCGCGGGGACTTCGCAATCGTTCAAAATAATTTCGACCGACGGGGAACTCCGTTGCCCCATTTTTTCTTCGTGCCGCCCAATGCGAAATCCCGGGAAACTGGACTCCACCAAAAACGCGGTAATGCCTTTGCCGCCGGCTTGCGGATCGGTCTTTGCAAAAATAATGTAAACGCCGGCCACCGAGCCGTTGGTCACCCAGGTTTTGGTTCCGGAAAGCCGGTAAGTTGCGCCGTCGCGCACCGCGCGAGTCTGGATTCCGGCCGCGTCGGATCCGGCTTGCGGTTCGGTCAGGCAAAACGAACCGAGAATTTCTCCCTTCGCGAGGCGCGGCAAATATTTTTTCTTCTGCGCCTCCGAAGCGAACAGCATCATCGGAACTTGCACCGCCGAATTGGTCACGCTGAGCGCCGTCGCCATCGCCGCATCCACGCGGGCCACTTCTTCCAGCATCAGCACGTACGAAATCGCATCCAGCCCCGGGCCGCCCCATTCTTCCGGAATCATCATTCCGCAGCAGCCCAGTTCCGCGATTTTGCGAATTTCCTCGGCGGGAAAACGTTCCTCGCGATCCCGCTGCCGCAAAGACGGGCGCACTTCCGCCTCCATAAATTGGCGAACGGTATCGCGAATCAGTTTTTGGTGGTCGTTAAGCGAAAAATCCATCGTCACATTGTACGCGAACTTCGCCGAATGCTAACACACGTCAACGCGGCGGGACTAGCTGGCACGCCTTGAATGAAAAACCCAAAGGGCTAGCGCGGCGAGAGCGGCGGTTAGCAGTGAACGCAACAAAATATTAACGACAGGATGGCCGATCTTGTGGAGTTCAAAGAGAGAATCGGAAGCCGCGAAAGCAAGAAATAGCATGCTGAAAGAAATAAGTTCGAGGCGTACATCGCGAAATAGCTTGGCATTAGCGCGTTCAGTGTCCATCGCAATTCTCTCCCTGGGCTTAGAGTTTAAATAATTCGCGGAGGCGTTTGGTTTGGGCGCGGCTTACGGGGATTTCGGTTTGTTTTTTGTCGTTCATTTTTAGCATGTAACTGGATTTGAACCAGGGAACGACTTCCTTGATGTGGTGAATATTTACGAGGTAGGAGCGATGCGGGCGCCAGAAAGATTCGTCGTCGAGAGCGTCGTGCATTTCTTCGAGAGTGCGATAGTTGGAGGAACCTTCCACGTCGCGCGCGATCACGGAAATCAGGCCGTCTTCGATGGACGCTAAAATTAAATCTTCGGAGTCGACCAACAACAATCGTTGCTGAGATTTCACCAGCAATTTTGCGGGATGCGACGCGGAATTATTCGCCGCGCCAAGTTGATTCACCAATTGTTCCAGGCGCTCGGTGGGACTGGTCTGCGCGTCGATTTCGCGGCGCGCGCGCTGGATGGCTTTGGCGATGCGCGTTTTGTCGAACGGTTTGAGAACGTAATCGACGGCATTTACGTCGAAAGCTTGCACCGCGTACTGATCGAAAGCGGTGGCGAAAACCACGTGCGGAACTTTCATTTTGCGCTCGACCAGTTTGCGGAGAACGGCGAAACCATCGAGGCCGGGCATTTGCACGTCGAGAAAAACGAGGTCGGGCGAATGTTCTTTGATGAGGGCCACGGCTTCGACGCCGTTTTTGCCCTGTCCGATGATGTTGATTTCCGGGAAGGCCTTGAGCAAAAAGACGAGTTCGTCGCGGGCGGGCTTTTCGTCGTCGACGATGATGGTGGTGATCATGTTGAGCAGCAATTGTAACGGCTAGGCTTTCCACGCGGGAATATTTTATTCGGTTAGACGGAGAAGGGAGTGGCCTTGCTAAAATGGCGTGGGAGAAAACGTCACGATATGCCTTCCAGAAAAGTCAGCAAGAAAGCGGCGCGAACGACGGCCAGGATTCTGAGCAGCAAAATGATTTACAAAGGGCCGGTGTTTGGATTGCGGCGCGACAAAGTTTTGGAGCCTACCGGGGTGCGCGCTACGCGAGAGGTGATTACGCATCCGGGGTCGGTGGTGGTGCTTCCGGTGCTCGCGGATGGACGGATTATTTTGATCCGGCAATACCGGCATGCGACGCGAGGATATTTGTGGGAATTGGTGGCGGGGCGCATGGATGGCGGAGAAAGCCCGAAAGCGGGCGCGGCGCGGGAGTTGATTGAAGAAACGGGATATCGCGCCAAAAGTTTTCGCGTGTTTTTGGATGTTTTTCCGACACCGGGGTTTCTGGAAGAACGGATGTACATTCTGCTGGCGAGCGGACTGACGCTAGGCAAAGCGGAGCCTGAGGAAGATGAAAAAATCGAGGTGAAGGCGTTCACTCCGAAAGAGCTGGACAAAATGATTCGCACCGGAAAATTACACGATGCCAAATCCATTGCTGGACTGCTTTATTATTTTCGCTATTTGTCTTGAGTGCGTTCCGGAATTGCGGGAGCGATTTTTCTTTCTGTTCGGAATTGCAAGCAAGGGTTAGCAGCTGTTCACGTAACTTCACTTCGCAAATTAATCTGCGTTCTATTGACTGTCTTTCGCATTCTGGTAGACTCCGCGGAAATTTGAAATTGGCGCGGTCCAGGTCTGTCCACTAGCGAGCGCGCTCGAACATTTCTCGAAGTCTCCGTTCAGGGAGGAATCGAAGTGCGAGGAACCGTGAAGTGGTTTAACAACTCGAAGGGGTACGGCTTCATTGGACGTGACGACGGGCCGGATGTCTTCGTGCATTTTTCAGCCATCGTGGGCGATGGCTACAAATCACTGCAGGAAGGAGACCCGGTGGAGTTTGAAATTGTGCAAGGGCCGAAAGGTCCGCAAGCCGCGGAAGTGCAAAAGCCGGGCTGATTGCATGAAAAAAGCTCTTAGTTCTGACCGGCAGAGTTGTAAACTCTGCCGGTTTTTCTTTTCCGCGAGATAATTTGCGTTCGCGCTTTTTTCAAGAGGTGTCTCAAAAGAGACAGAAGGTGCTACCATCCCTGCAAGAGAATGGTTCTTTGGTGTCCGTTCATTCCAGCGGGCGGAAGGGTCGAGTAGATTTTTTGAAAATTCATCTGATTAATCCCAGTCACATTTCTTTTGGAACCGCAGTGATTACGCCGCGCTGGCTGTACGTGCTGGCGGGAGCGACGCCGGCGGAGTATGGCGATCCGATTTTGGTGGATGAAACGCTGGCGCAGGTGGCGCCGGAAAGTATTCAGGCCGGCGACATTGTGGGCATCAGCATTCACACCGGCAACGCCTTGCGCGGATACGAAATTGGAAAAATGGCACGCGAGCGCGGCGCTTATGTGATTTTCGGCGGAATTCACGCGACATTGTATTCGGAAGAGGCGATGGAGTTGGGCGGCGCGCACGGCGTGGTGAAAGGCGATGGCGACGTGGTGTGGGCGGTCGCTTTGGCGGATTGCGTGAAGGGCGAGCCCAAGGCGATTTATTTGGGCGGAAAAGTGGATGCGTCGCGATTCGTTCCGGCGCGATGGAGTCTGTTGCCGCGAAAAAGTTATATGTGGGCATCGGTGCAAACGGTGCGGGGATGCCCGAAGCATTGTTCGTTTTGCTCGGTGTGGCGAACGGACGGGCAGAAACCCCGGCAACGTTCTTCGCACGCGGTGATTGAAGAAATCGTTCAGTTGCGGCGGCTGGGATTCCGCTTTGTGGCGCTGGCGGACGATAATTTTTATCCGGTGACGCTGACGGATTTGAAGCTGGCGGAACGTCAGGGCGACCAGCCCCGGATTCAAGAGTTGACGGAACTGCGCGCAGAACGCTTCGCATTGATGGAGTTGATGACCCAGCTTCCGAAGGACATGATTTTCTTTACGCAGATTACGATGGAAGCGGCGGAAGATCCGGCATTTTTGGATGCGATGCGGCGCGCGAATATTCGCGGAGCGCTGGTGGGAGTGGAAGCGGTTACGCCGGAAGGATTGAAGGATGTGTTTAAGGAATTTAATTGCGCGGGCGCGGATTTGGTGGCGCAACTGAAAACATTCCGGCGGCATGGCGTGCATGTGCTGGGAAGTTTTATTTTTGGCTTGCCGAGCGACCGGGCGTCGACTTTTGCGGCTACGGCGGCGGTGGCGCAGGAGGCAGAGCTTACTTTTGCGCAATTTGTGATGCTGACGCCGTTTCCAGGGACGGTGGATTTTGCGAAATGGGAGAAGGGATTGGAGCTGGATCCCACGCGCATCGGCGGATTTCCGCTGACGCGGCACTGGCTGATTCCGCAGCATTTGCGGCCGAAATTGTATTGCGCGCATCCGGTGATGGCCGGCGAAGAAATTCGCGAGCGGACGCAGGGCGTGTGGGACCGGTTTTACAGTTTTGGACTAATTTGGAAGCGCTCGCGGTGCGTGAAGAGTTTGCGGGGCCGGCTGACGTTTACTTTGGTTTCAAAACTTTACCGGCAAATGTACGCAAACACGGGAATTGCCACGGATAGCGCGCGAGCGGCGAGGTCTGCACGGTGGGCGCGATGGATGGCGATGCCGCTGCAGTATTTATTTTCGGCGACTCCAATGCCGGAGTTGCAAGTGCCGGTGGCGGTCAAAATATAAGCTGAACAGAATTACTGGTGCCGCTGTCGCGGCGGTACCGGGCTAATTAGACGAGCCGCGCATCGGCGTCCCACGAAAATGCGGAGATTGCCGCTCTGCTTTATAATCCCTCTCATGGATAACAAGACGATTGCCCGGATTTTGCGGGAGACGGCGCAGCTGTTGGAAATCGATGGCGCGATCATTGGGCGTTATCGCAGCTACGAAAAGGCGGCGGAGTTGATCTCCGGGATGCACGAATCGATCGAGCAGATGGCGGCGACGCCCGGTCAGTTGGAGGAATTGCCGGGAATCGGTGAGCGGATGGCGGAGCACATCGAGGAAATTCTGAAGACCGGCGACTACTCGTTGCGGCAAAAGATGCTGAAAAAGTTTCCGGCGACGCTTTTGGATATTTTGAATCTGCAATCGCTGGGGCCGAAGAAGGTGGGGTTTTTGTGGTCGAACTTTCAGGCGGCGACCGTCGCGGATGTGGAAAAGTTGGCGCTGGACGGAAAACTGCGGGATGTGCCGGGGTTCGGCGAAAAGAGCGAGCAGAATATTTTGAAGGCGGTGGCGACGCATAAACGGTCGAGCGGGCGTTTTCGGATTGATGTTGCGGAGACGGCGGCAGCGGCGCTGATCGCGCATATCGAGGGGTTTGGTAAGGGCGTGGCGTCGATTACGCCGGCGGGTTCGCTGCGGCGCGGGAAAGAAACGGTGGGGGATCTGGATTTATTGCTGACGCTGGCCGAAGAACACACGGCACAGAAAAAGATCGATGCGATTGCGGAGCACATTTTGAAATATCCGCGGATCGACCAGGTTTTGGCGCGGGGAGAGAATAAGGTCAGCTTCAATCTGGATAGCGGGCTGCAGGTGGATGTGCGTTTGCTGGAGAAAGATAATTTTGGCGCGGCGCTGCTGTATTTTACCGGGTCGCGCGAGCATAACGTGAAATTACGCGGGCGGGCGAACGATTTGGGTTACACGCTGAATGAATACGCGCTGGCGACGTTGAAAGCAGAGCGACGAGTGTGCGGGCGAACGGAAGAAGAGATTTACGCCAAGCTAAAGCTGGACTACATTCCGCCGGAAATTCGCGAAAACACGGGAGAAATTGAAGCGGCGGAGCAGCATCGTTTGCCGAAATTGCTGGCGCGAGCGGACATCAAGGGCGATTTGCAGATGCATACCACCGCGAGCGACGGAAAAAACACGATTGAAGCGATGGCGGCGGCGGCGAAGAAGCTGGGTCATGAATATATTGCGATTACCGATCACTCCAAGAGCGTGACCATCGCGAATGGGTTGGAAGAAAAGCGCATGGCCGAGCATTTGCAGAAATTGCGCGCGGTGAACTCAAAGAAATTGGGGATACGGGTTTTTGCGGGCGCGGAAGTGGATATCTTGAAGGACGGGCAACTGGATTACTCGGACGAGTTGCTGGCGCAAATCGAAGTGGTGGTGTGCTCGATTCACTCGTACATGAATCTGGATTTTGCGGCGATGACGGAGCGAATGCTGGCGGCGATGGAGAATCCGTACACGCAGATTATCGGGCATCCAACCGGGCGGCTGTTGTTGCGGCGGGATGCGTTTGAATACGACATGGAAAAAGTTTTGGATGCGGCGGCGAAGTATGGGGTAGCGATGGAGTGCAATTCGTATCCGGACCGGCTGGATTTGACGGATGTTTATTTGCGGATGTGCAAGCAGCTGGGAGTGAAAGTGGTGATTTCCACGGATGCGCACAACACGCTGCATTTGCCGTTTATCCGGCACGGGGTGACGATGGCGCGGCGGGGCTGGCTGGAGCCGGGAAATGTGATTAACACTTTGCCGGCGGATAAGTTTTTGGCAGCGCTGCGGCCGAAACCTGGAGCGGGGCGGAAGAAATAGTGGAACTGGGATGGTGCGCGTACAATGTTGGCGATGATGAGGGCTGCGAAAAGTGGTTGCGGCCTAGGAAAAACTGCCAATCGGGAGATTGGCGCGCCCGGGAAGAGAAATGACTGAAGCTTACAAAATAAATATTCCGATGTACGAAGGTCCGTTGGACCTGCTGCTTGATTTGATCAAGAAGCAGGAGATGAATATTCACGACATTCAGATTGCGAAGATTACGTCGCAGTATTTGGATTATTTGCACAAGATGGAAGAATTGAACGTGGATGTGTCGGCGGAATTCATTTATATGGCGGCGACTTTGATTTACATCAAGTCGAAGATGCTGTTGCCGCCGGATCCTTTGGCGTCACCTGAGGAGATGGCGGGCGATCCGCGGGCGGAATTGGTGCAGCGGCTGGTGGAGCACGAGAAGTATAAAAATGCGGCGCAGCTTTTGTATCAGAAGCAGCAAGTGGAAGCGAATGTGTGGTCGAATCCGGATAAATCTTTGTACAACGATGAGGGAACCGAGGGCGAGTTAGTGGTGTCGCTGGTGGATTTGGTGAAAGTGTTTCAGCAGGTGCTGGACCGGCGAAAAGAAGTTTCGCGGATTGAATTGAAGCACGAGCAGTTTACCGTGGCGCAGATGATGGCGCAGTTGCGGGCGCAGATTTTGGCGAGCGAAGATAATTCGGTGAGCTTGGTGCAGTTTTTTGAGGCGTGTCCTTCGCGGCATGCGATGATTGTGGCGTTTTTGGCGGTGCTGGAAATGGTGAAGATGCAGGCAGTGGCGATGGCGCAGGAGAAACAGTTTGGGGAGATTGTGGTGAAGAAGGGAAAGAATTTTGAGGCGGTGTTTGATGAGAGCGGGGTTTTGCGGGCGGTGGATGAGGAGTACAGGTGAGGCGGTGACTGGTGAGTGGTGATTAGTGACTGGTGATCCGTGATTGGTGAGTGCGTATATGTTGAGGATGAATGAGTGTGGAGCAACAATTGTAGGTGAAAAGCGGAAGCGACAAACAAAAAGATAAGGCGTAAAACACGGGTCTGAAGGCCCGCCACTACAGGGATTGCGACGATGAATGCAGGGTGGAAGACAAAGGATTGCGATGACGAATGAAGAACGGAAGGCGGCTTTGGAGGCGATCATTTATGCGGCGGATGAGCCGGCTACGATTGAGCAATTAACCGTAACGCTGGGCGAGGAGAAGTTGGCGGTGCAGGCTTCGCTGGATGAGTTGGTGGCGGGGTATGCGTCGGAAGAGCGCGGAGTGGAAGTGCGAGCGGTGGCCGGCGGATACAAGATGTATACGAAAGCGCAGCATCACGATGTGGTGCGGAGATTTATCAAGAGTTTGCGGCCGCCGTTGCGGCTGACGATGCCAGCTTTGGAAACTTTGGCGGTAATTGCGTACAAGCAGCCGGTTACGGCTCCGGAAATTTCGGAAATTCGTGGAGTGAATACATCCGGCGTGATTAGTACTTTGCTGGAGAAGCGGCTGATTACCACAGCGGGGCGCAAGCAGGTGATGGGGCGGCCGATATTGTATCGGTCGTCGAAAGAATTTTTGATGCGATTTGGATTGAGCGATTTGGAGGAGTTGCCAAGTTTGAAGGAATTTGAGGCCTTGGCGAGAGAGGCGTTGGGGAGCGATGAGGGGATTGCGCCGAACGAAACGCACGAGGGGTACGAGGAAGGAATTGTCGTGGCGGAACCGGGTGTTGATGGGAGCGTGGCGGGCGGGAATTTGGGTGGAGAGGAAAAGATGGAACGCAGAGACGCGGAGGACGCGGAGAGGAAGGCGGTGGGCGGGGAGTAGAGTTTCGCATCAGACGATAAGAAAAAATCCGGTGCGCGGCGCACCGGACGGGCACGATGTATCGTGCCCCGACCTGGCGGACCGATCAGTGCAGAATGATTAGTGAGTTGTCGAGTGCAGCGGCGGGCGTTTCTTTCGGTGGATCGGACTAACAATTATGCAGGAACGATTGCAGAAGATTATTGCGCGGGCGGGGATTGCTTCACGGAGGCATGCGGAACAATTAATTTTGAGCGGACAGGTGCGGGTGAACGGGCGGGTGGTGACGGAGCTGGGTACGAAGGCGGACTTTGGCGCGGATCGGATCGAGGCGGCGGGGCGGTTGGTTACGGCGGAGGAGCGGAAGGTTTATATTTTGCTGAACAAGCCGCCGGAAGTGGTGTCGGCAATGGCCGATCCCGAGGGACGAAAAACGTTGCGGAACTGTTTGCGCGGGTTGCCGGAGCGAGTTTATCCAGTGGGAAATTTGGAATATGCGGCATCGGGATTGGTATTTTTGACGAACGACGGCGACCTGGCGGCGGGGATGTTGAAGCGTTGGGAAAACTTGGAGCAAGTTTATTATTTCAAAGTGAAAGGGATGTTGATGGCGGCGGATTTGGATCGCCTGGGAAAAGATGTCGGTGCGACGTTGAAAATGGTGCGGCAGCCGGATGCGTCGAGGGGCCGGGCGGAAAATTATTGGTATGAAGCGCGGATGCGAGATTCGCGGAAGGAAGAGTTGCGGAGAGTTTTGTTCAAGGAAAAGCATCCGTTGGAAAAGTTGAAGAGAGTTGGGTTGGGGGAATTGACGATAGAGGGAATACCGCGGGGGAGATATCGGTTGCTGGAGGCGAAAGAAGTGGAAGGATTTCGGAACATCAAGAAGATCGATGTAATGAAGCAGCGAAGGAAGGAAGCACTGAAACAGCGAAGCGGGGACAAAACGAAGTAGAGATGGCAGCGGAACGATTGCAAAAAATTATGGCGGCTTGCGGGGTGGCGTCGCGAAGGGCGGCGGAGGAAATTATTGCGGCTGGGCGAGTGACCTTGAATGGAGTGGTGATTACGGAGTTGGGGATTAAGGGGGATCTCGAGAAGGATTTGATTTGCGTGGATGGGGAGGCGCTGCGGCGGGCGGAGCGATTGCGTTATTTTGTTTTGAACAAGCCGCTGGGTTATGTGACTACCGTAAGCGATCCGGAGGGGCGCGCTACGGTGATGGATTTGATGAAGGAATGCGCGGAGCGGGTTTACCCGGTGGGCCGGCTGGATTATTCGAGCGAAGGTCTGCTGTTGATGACGAACGATGGGGCGCTGGCGCAGAAATTGATGAAGGCCGGATCACATGTGCCCAAAACTTATTTGGTGAAGGTGAGCGGGAAGCCGAACGAGAAAGCGATTGCGCGTTTGCGAGCGGGAGTTTCGATTGCGCTGGAGGATGGAGCGCGAGTGAAGACTTCGCCGGCGAAGGTTCGTTTGGTGAAAGATGCGAAGAATCCGTGGTATGAAGTGATCTTGATTGAGGGGCGGAACCGGCAGATACGGCGGATGTTTTTGGAAGTGGGATTTCAGGTGGAGAAGATTAAGCGGGTGAAATTTGGTCCGCTGGTTTTGGATGTTGAGCCGGGAAAATTCCGAGCGCTTACGGTACGGGAAGTGGCGCAGTTGAAAAATGCGTGAGGCGGCCGCAATGTACGGCAGCGTACAGATAGAAAATTGTTGAGCGATAAGAGCGGACGAAGCGCGGCGAGTTGGCGGCAGGGAGCGCAGGCAAGTAAACTAAGGGCGATGACCAAAACGATAGAAGATTTGATACCGGATTATCTTCGCGGCTTGCCGATGTATGTACCAGGGCGGCCGATTGAGGACGTGGAGCGCGAGCTGAAGATCGTCGCGATCAAAGTGGCGTCGAATGAAAATCCGCTAGGTCCGTCGCCAATGGCGATGGAAGCGGTGAAGGGCGCGCTGGGGGAAGCGAATCGCTATCCGGATGGCGGAACGCACCGGCTGCGGGAAAAATTGGCGAAGTTGCATGGTGTGCACGAGGATGAGATTTTTGTCGGGCTGGGTTCGAGCGAGCTGATCGATCTGGCGGCGCGGGTGTTGCTGCGCAGCGGAAAAAGCGGTGTGACGTCCGAAGGAAGCTATGCGCCGTTTTCGATTGCGATTCGAGCGAACAATGCGGAGTTGCGGCTGGCTCCGCTGCGAGAATTTACATTTGATTTGCGGGCAATTGCGGCGAAGGTCACCGGCGATACTGCGGTGATTTATCTGGCGAATCCGAACAATCCTACCGGGACGGCGTTTGGGCACGCGGAGTTTGCGGAATTGTTGGCGCGAGTGCCCGAAAGCGTTTTGGTGGTGCTGGACGAAGCGTATGTGCATTATGCGGATCGGGTGGACATGCCGAGGTCGATGGAATTAACGCGCGAACGGAAAAATTTGCTGGTGCTGAGAACATTTTCGAAGGTGTATGGGTTGGCGGGCTTGCGGATGGGGTATGGAGTCGGGCCGCGGGCGTTAGTTACGGCGATGAATAAATTGCGGACGCCGTTCAATGTGTCTGGGCTGGGGCAAGTAGCGGCGGTGGCGGCGTTGAATGATGCGGAGCACGTGCGGCGGTCGATCGAGGCGAATCGGGCGGAGCGTAATGGTTTGCACGAGGGATTGACGGCGCTGGGATTGCGGCCGGTGCGCAGCGAGACAAATTTTATTTTTATTGAGATCGGTCCGGAAGCGAATGCGATTTCCGAAGAGTTGCTGCGGCTGGGAGTGATTGTGCGTCCGCTGGGATGGATGGGAATGGCGGAGGCGCTGCGGGTGTCAGTGGGCACGGCAGAAGAAAATGGGAAACTGCTGAATGCTCTCGCGCTGGTGTGCGAGAGGCGAGCGGGAAAGAGCGAATTGGCATCGCGATGAAAGTGTTGCTGCCCGATGGCGCGGAGCTGGGCGCCGATCCTGTTGGAAAAATCCTAAAAGAATATAAAACGATTGCGGTGGTGGGATTGTCGTCGAATTTCGCGCGGCCTAGTTTTGAGGTTACAGAGTATATGCAGCGGGCGGGGTACCGGATTATTCCGGTGAATCCAAACGAGACGAAAGTGTTGGGAGAGAAAAGTTACGCGCGGCTGGAGGATGTGCCGGAGAAGATTGGGATTGTGGATGTGTTCCGGCGAGCGGAGGATGTCGGACCGGTGGTGGAGAGCGCGATTGCGGTGGGGGCGGCGGTGGTGTGGATGCAGTTGGGAGTGGAGAATTTGGCGGCCGGGGAAATGGCGAGGAAGGCGGGATTGGCGGTGGTGATGGATTCTTGCATCTTGTTGGAGCACCAGAAGAGAAGGACGAAATTCGAAAAGCGAAATTCGTAACTCGAAGGTCAAAAACGGTGGCAGTTGTTGGGATCAATCGAAAAGCAAAAAGCGAAACTGGAAAAGCGAAACTCGAAAAGCGACTACAACACCTCCGCATCAATTCTTACTTACTGACGACAATTTGGCTGCACTCACGAGTTTCGATTCTCGAATTTCGAGTTTCGATCTTTTAGTGGGGGGCGGGGAAGACCAGGAGATTGCGCTTGCCGGGGGCGATTACGGCCAGGAAGCGGCCGTCGGGAGAGATGGCGAAATCGCGGTAAGTGAGGCCGAAAAGGATGGGAGTGGGCGTGGGTTGAGCGACGGGGATGGATTTATCGGCGAGCTGCGGAGCGAGAGCGGGGATTGGGATCCAGGAAAGGACTGAGGATTTTTTCATGGTGGCGCGCTTCAGGAGGATGCGCGATTCGTCCGGCGACCACTGGAAAACGCCGAAGCCGATGCGGAGGCGAGCGACTTTGGTAGTGTCGGTGAGATCGCGGACTTCGAGAAGTTCTTTGTCGAGAAAATAGGCGGCTTTTTTGCCGCTGGGAGAAATGGAGATGCCGCCGGAGTAGTCGTCGAGGGTGGCAAGTTCGTGGTCGTCTTGAGAGAGAAGATGAAGACGCTGGAGGCGCGGTGGGCCGGTGAGATTGCGGTCGCGCTCGACGGCGATGAGGATATTGCCATTGGGAACTGGGCTGGCGTCGAGAAATGTGCGGCCTTCAAAAGCTTGTCCGGCGGGACCGGTGGACACGTTGACGTAGCGGAAAGAATAAAGGATGCGGGGTTTGATGGCTTCGGTCATGACGACGACGGTGGAGCTGTCTTGCAGCCAGAAAGCGTTGACGGAATCCTTGATAACACTGTCGTTGCCGCCGATGCGGATTTCTTTGCCGTTGTCGTCGAGGACGAGAGTCATGGGAGCTTCTTCGGGCTTGCCAGCGTCGTCGACGGAAGTGGTCATAAGCTGGGCGAGGATAAGGCGGCCATTGGGCGAGAAGCGAAAGGAATCAACGGTGTAGCTGAAGGGGCCGGTGCCGCGCAAGAATTTTTCGCCGAGGAGCAGGCGGCGACGGTGACCGCCGGCGTCTTGTAGCCAGATGTCGTCGCGTTCGAGGTCATATTGTTTGGTGTGAAATTGGCGGCGAACGGAATAGACGATGCGGCCGTCTGGAGCGAAGGCGAAGGAGGAAACGTCTTCGTCGATATTGATGAGAGGCTTGTCGATATTGATTTCTTGCGCGCGGGCGGGGGGGAACGAGCAGCAGATGAGAATCAGGCAAAAAATTGTGCAGAGGTTTCGCAGGCGACGGCTTGCTGGTAGCTGAAGACAACAGATCCCGAGGTTTGCCTGCCTAACTGCGCCAGGCAAACCTCGGGATGACAATTTGCGGGAATCGCGCAGAGCATCACGGGTTTTGCGCCGAGTTTCATGGGTGCTTTGCGCCATGGTCGACAAAGGTTAGGAGTTGCCTGCGGCGCGGGATTTGATTTTGCGGATTTCGTCCAGGCGCTGGCGGAGGCGTTGTTCGAAGCCCTGGTCGGTGGGTTGATAGTAGGTGCGGCCGGCAAGATTTTCTGGCAGGCAGGTCATGTCCGTGACTTTTTCTTCGAAATTGTGGGCGTATTTGTAGCCCTGGCCGTAGCCGACATTTTTCATCAGGCCGGTGACCGCGTTGCGCAGTTGCAGTGGAACGGGATCGGCTTCGGTTTTGCGAACGTCTTCCATTACTTCTCCATAGCCAGTGTAAAGAGCGTTTGATTTTGGCGCGAGCGAAAGATAGACGGCGGCTTGCGCGAGAGCGAGGTGGCCTTCGGGAGCGCCGAGGAAATCGAAAGCGTCGCGAGCGGCGAGGGTGACGGCGAGAGCGCCAGGTTCCGCGAGGCCGATGTCTTCGCTGGCCATGCGCACCAGGCGGCGAGCGAGATACAAAGCGTCTTCGCCGGATTCGAGCATGCGCGCGAGCCAGTAAAGCGCGGCGTCGGGGTCGGAATTGCGCACGGATTTGTGGAGCGCGGAGATGAGATTGTAATGCTCTTCGCCGGATTTATCGTAACGCAGGATTTTATGCTGAAGAACGTCTTCGAGAAGAGCGGAAGTGAGATGGCGCTGGCCATTTTCATCGGGCGTGGCGCTGCGAGCGGCGAGTTCGAGCGTGTTGTAAGCGGAACGAGCGTCTCCATTGGCGAAAGATGCGATGCGGAAGAGCACGTCGGCGGATGCTTGAATATTTTCGCCGCCGAGACCGCGATCTTTGTCGGCGAGCGCGCGCTGCAGAAGATCGGCGATGAGCGGAGTGGGCAGCGCGCTGAGCACATAAACTTTAGTGCGCGAGAGCAGGGGAGAGATGACCTCGAAGGAAGGATTTTCCGTGGTGGCGCCGATGAACGTGATGTGGCCGGCTTCGACGTAAGGGAGAAAGGCGTCTTGCTGAGCTTTGTTGAAGCGATGAACTTCGTCGACGAACACGATGGTGCGCTGGCCGGAATGAGCTTTGCGCTCGGCGGCAGCCATGACCTCTTTAATTTCTTTGATGCCGGCGAGTACGGCGCTGAAGGCGATGAATTCGGAGCTGGTCAGGCGAGCGATGAGCCGGGCTAACGTGGTTTTACCGCAGCCAGGCGGGCCCCAGAGCAGCATGGAACCGATATCGTCATTTTCAATTTGTACGCGGAGCGGCTTGCCGGGGCCGAGGAGTTTTTCCTGTCCGGTGAATTCGTCGAGGGTGCGGGGGCGCATGCGTTCGGCGAGCGGTTGATGAGCTTGCGGAATGTCTGGCTCGGGCGGCTGCGGAAGTCTAGAGAAGAGGCTCATGGCGTGGCCTTGCGCGAGGCGGTGATGACTTTGCGCTGGCGGGCAGCTTCGTAAAAAAGAACGGCGGCGGCTGCGGCGGCGTTGAGGGACTCGATGCCACTGGCCATGGGGATGCGGATGCGAGCGTCCGCGCTGCGCTCGACCTCTTCGGGAAGTCCGGCGCCTTCGTTGCCGACGAGTAGGGCGACGGGTTCGCACCAGTCAACTTTCCAGGGAGCGAGAGGTTGGTCACCTTCGTGAAACTCGTGGACGCTGGAGGCGAGAGTGCGGACTCCCGCGACGCGAAGTTGCGACAACAAAATTGGGAGAGACATGCCGGGGAGAATCGGGAGGTGAAGGGCGGCTCCGGCAGAGGCACGCAGAGCTTTCGGCGAAAAAGGATTGGCGGTGCTGCTTTGGCCGGAGGCGGTGGTGGCGGCTCCGGTGGCTCCGAACGCGGATGCGGTGCGGATGATGGTGCCAACGTTGCCGGGATCCTGGACGCCCGCGAGGACTACAAGGAGGGGAGAGCAGGCTTCATTGGGCGTGCGGAGAAGATCGTCGAAAGTGGTGGTGCGCGGTTCGACTAGAGCGGCGACACCTTGAGGATGCTCGGTGTCGGCGATGCCCTCGAAGAGTCGGTCGGTGGTGCGGAGTACGGGGAAGGCCATTTCTGGGCGGTCGACGAAGGGAGCGAGGCGTTCGTGATGGCGCTCGCCGGATTCACTGAAAAGGACGGCTTCGATGCGGCATCCGGAGCGGAGAGTTTCTTCGACGAGGCGGACGCCTTCGACGCCTACGGCGCCGGATTCGGTGGTCAGGCCGCCACGCAGCGCCATGCGAAAGAGTTTGAGCCAGCGATTGTCGCGGCTAGTGAGCGTGCCGTTGGCGGGCGCGGTGCGAGCGGGACGCGCGGATTTGGCGGGAGAAGACATGCTAGGTGAGCGTAACAAATTTGGCGGGGAAGTGGGTAACGGCGAGCTACTCTCAGCGGATGCTAAAGGCGCATTTACGCGACAATTGAGATCTTTCCGGATGCCCTCAGGATGACAGTTTTGGCGTTTTGATCGGACGTCGCCGGCTCGGTTAGAGTGGGTCAAGTTGCCAGAAGGGCATCGGGCAGTGGCGGGAACTTGGGGGGCTTGCGTTGTAAGGGTCATAATGCGAACATGTATTCATGTTCACATTACTGAACTTTCGGATGGTGTATTGCGGATTGGCGATTTGGGTTGCGGCTACGGCGGCTTTGCGATGGGAGGGGCAACGATTGCTGCGTCCGGGTGGTTGGCGAGGGACGGCGATTCTATTTGCGATTAGTTTTCCTTTGATGGCTTGGGTGGTGCAGCGTTTGTGCAGGAGGTTTGGATTGCGGCAAGAGGAATGGTTGAACGGGGCAGTGTCGATCGTATTGCCGACACTTTTGCTGGATCCGCTTTCGAGCGTATTGTTTTCGGTGGTGTTTCCGAACATCGATGCGAGTGAGGCCGGGATATTTGGCGGATGGATGCTGTGGTGCTGCGCGGGGGCGCTCGCGGGAGCGAGTGTTGGGCGGAGAGAGGCGGCATGAGAAAGAGGCCGAATTTATTGGCGGGAGAAAATGTGCCGTCGGCTCCGCGGCAGAAGCGGAGTTGGGACAAGCGAATACGTTTGATGGCGGCAGGAATTGCGCTGTTTGGGGAAAAGGGCTATGCGGGGACGTCGATCGACGAGATTGCGCAGCGGGCGCGGCTGGCTGTAGGGAGTTTCTATCAACACTTTCGCTCGAAGCGGCAGTTGTTGCTGGCGTTGATGGATGAGCTGCTGCAGAAATTGAGTGCATTGAAGTTTGAGGCGAAGGAATTGACGGATGCGCGGGTAGGAATGCGGGAATTGTTGCGACAGGCGTTCAGTCATGACCTGAGGTATGTGGGGGCATATCGAGCGTGGCAGGAAGCGGCGTTTGCGGACCGGAATCTGGCGCGAAAGCAAAAAGCGATTCACGAGTGGACCACGAGCCGGGTGATGACTGTGTTTCAGGTGTTGCAGAGGCTGCCGGGCGCGCGGCGAGGGGTGGATGTGCGGGCAGTGGCGCGGGTGATGGATGCTTTTTTCTGGAGCTTGCTGGCGGAAGCGGAAAGTTTTTCGGAGAGCGAGTTGAAAGAACGGATTGAGGCCGCGGCGGATTTGATATACCACGCGTTGTTCCGAGATTCGGCGGAGCGGTGATGGGTGAGCGATGCGCGGAGTGTGGGATGCAATGGGTGGCGGGCGAGGCGGATTGCGCGGCACTTCGCGATGCTTTGCTGGCGCGGGATTTCGAGGAGCCGGTGCGATATTGGAAATATCATCGTCTGGCGGTGGATGCGTATTGCGTGCAGCATGAGCCGTATGTGAGGTCGGCGAAATCATTGGCGGCGCATTTGTGCGGGTTGTGCGTCTTTTTCGAGCATGGCAACGATGAGGAGAAAATGCGGGGAGTACAGCTATGGCTGAGCGGCAATCCGAAACTGGTAAAGCCGGTGCTGCCAAAATTGCGAGGGAGTTTGACGATTAAGGACGTTTCTCGAATTGAAGACCCGGCAGCGTATGGGCCGGCGGTAGAGGCTTGGGCAAGGTCGGCCTGGGACGCGTATGGGGAATTGCAGCCGGTTGCGCGGGAGTGGCTGGCGATGTGCTGCAAGTCTCCGCGGCCGGGCAAAGGTGTTGCGCGGTAAAGTGAAAAATTAGCTGAGGGAGCAACGGATCTCGCATTGATGGAGACGCGGGCATTGCGCGGGTGTTAACGGGTGTGATAGTTTCGGCGCGAGTGAAGAAAGCGGAGGCGAGCGCTGCGCCGCAGGTGATTTTACGACTTCGCCAAAGGCCCAAAAATTGCCAGCAGAACTGTTGCGAGTGAACGCGCAATCCCCTGAGGGGGATGTGCTGCACTACGCGGCGGAGCATCTCGCCCGGGGATGCGTGGTTGGAATTCCCACCGATACATTTTACGGACTGGCGGCCGATCCCTTTAATCTTGCGGCAGTGGACGAGATTTATCGCGTGAAGGGGCGTCCGGAAACGCGGGCTTTGCCGATCCTGGTAAATTCGGCGGAACAAGCGATGTCGCTGGCGCGGGATGCGGACGAGAATTTTGCGCGATTGACGGAAGTGTTTTGGCCGGGCGCGCTGACGGTGGTGCTGGTGGCGGCGGAGAGTTTGCCGTTGAAGGTGACTGCCGGCACGGGACGGATTGCGCTGCGATGGCCGCGCAGCGAAGTGGTTTGCCGCTTGATCGCGGAGTTTGAAGGGCCGGTTACTGGGACTAGCGCAAATGTTTCTGGGTTTCCCTCGTGCTCGAACGCGGAGCAGGTGATGAAGCAGCTGGGGTTGCGGCTGCCGTTGGTGCTGGATGCGGGCGAGACGGGAGCAGCGCTGCCCTCGACAATTATTGAATTGGACGGCGGAACGTGGAAGGTCTTGCGGGAAGGCGCAATTCCGCTTGCGGAGATTGAGAAGTTGCTGGATTAGCGGTTTGTGCGAGGAAGTCGAAATCGCCGGTGGGAGAGAGCGCCGGTTCGCCGAAGGAACGGCGATGGACGGAAACTACGTCGGTGAACCATAGCGGGAAGTAAGGCAGGTCGTCGGCCAGGATTTTCTGGACTTCACCGCAGAGCGCTTTTCGTTTTTCGCGATTTGCTTCCGAGCGAATTTGATCGGTTAACGAATCAATGAGCGGATTGCGATAGTGTCCCCGGTTTGCACCGTCTGGCGGGAAGCGTTTACTGGAAAAAGCGAACTCAAAGAAATCGGGATCGTTGTTGGCACCGACCCACCGCAGGTAAGTCAGCTGGAAATTACCTTTCGCGACGTCTGAGAAAAGTGTGGCAACTTCGAGCGGGCGGAGTTCGAGATCGATTCCTGCGCGCCGCCACTGTTCTTGCAGGGCCGCGCCGATTAAGCGGGCTTGCTCGTCGGTGGACATTTTCAGCGTGACGTGGAAGCGGGAACCGTTTTGCTGGCGGGGGAAGCCGGCGGAATCGAGGAGTTTTTCCGCGCGGGTGGGGTCGGCGGCGTAATGGGCGACGTCAGGCTCATAGGCCCAGTGATTTGGCGGGAGGATGCCGGTGGCAATGCGGGCTTGGCCGTGGCGCAAATACTTAATTAGCTGGGCGCGATCGGTGGCGAATGCCAATGCTTGACGAACTTCCCGGTGCGCGAGAATAGGATCTTCGAAATTGATGCCGATGTAGTCGACATTAGTGCCCGGACGTTGAGTGACTGCTAAATACGGCTGACGAGCGAGAGCGGGGATCATGTCTGGAGGCAGGGAACTTATCTCGAAGTCGGCGGAGCCTTTGCGTAGTTCGAGAGCGCGGACGATGGCGTCTGGAACTACGCGGAAACGGACGCGGGCGAGTTGCGGTGCGCCGCCGAAATAATTGGGATTGCGTTCGACGAGGACTTCGTCGTCCTGCGATTGGCTGACGAAGCGAAATGGGCCGGAGCCAACGGGATGGCGGGCGAAATCCGCGCCAGCGTTTGCGGGAACGATGCCGATCGCGGGGCGGGCCAAATTCCAGGTGAAAGAGGCGTACGGCTCCTTGATGTGGAAGATGACAGTTTGCGGATCGGGCGTGTCGATGGCGGTGATCATGCGGAAGCCGCCGCGCTTGGGGGAATGGTTGGCGGGATCAAGGATATAGGTAAAGGTGGTTTTCACGTCGGCGGAGGTGAGAGGGCGGCCGTTGTGGAAGCGAACGTTCTTACGGAGATGGAAAATGTAAGTGAGTGGGTCGGGCGATTCCCAGGATTCGGCGAGGTCGCCGTGGAGATTCATTTGACCGTCGCGCTGGAGGAGGCTGCTGAAGATTAGACCGTCAATGTGTTGGGATTGAGCGTCGGTGGCGAAGCGCGGGTCGAGATTGGCGGGATTGGACTCGATTAGGAAAGTTAGGGACTGCGGGTCGAAGTGGGAATGGGTGCAGCCGGAGAGGAATGGAATTCCGAAGAGCAGAGGAAGAAAGCAGGAAAGCAAAAAATAACGCAGAGACGCAGAGGGCGCTGAGGGGGAGAGAAAAAATCGGCTAGCGTAGCGGGGCATAGGAAATTTTTCCGAGGATGGCGGGCTTTCGGGCACCGGTGGCGGAGGGCAAATTTGCGGGACGATGGCGGAAAGTTTCATAGGCTAGCAGGGCGAAGGCAAAGGCTTCTTTAGCGTCTTCGGGGACGCCCAGGTGCGAGGACGGGAGGATGTCGATGGAAGGAAGTGCGGCAGCTAGTTGCGCGAGCATTAGAGGATTGTGAGCGCCGCCGCCGGAGACGATCAGTTGGTGAATTTTGTGTTTGGGGAGGACGAAGCGGTTGAGCGCGTCGACTATCGAGAGAGAGGTGAAGATTGTTGCGGCGCGGACCAGGTCGGCAGGTTTGGCCGCGTGGCGACGGCCTACGGCTAGGACTTTTTTCAAATAGGCGTGACCGTAATATTCGCGACCTGTTGATTTTGGCGGAGAGAGTTTGAGGTAAGGGTCGCGCATGAGTTCATCGACGAGGGCTGGGGTGCTGCGGCCGGTCTGGGCGATGGCGGCATTTTTGTCGAAACGCTGGCGGCTTTTGCTGAAGTGCGATACGAGGGCGTCAATCAACATGTTGGCTGGTCCGGTGTCGAAGGCGGTGACTTGCTCGGGCTTGGCGGCGCGCGGGATTACGGTGATATTGGCTATGCCCCCGAGGTTCAGGGCGACGCGTCCAAATTTTGCGTGCCGGTAAAGCAAATAGTCGACGTAAGGGACTAACGGGGCGCCTTGGCCGCCGGCGGCGATGTCGGCGGGACGAAAATCGCCGATGGTGGTGATTCCCGTGCGAGTGGCAATAATGCTGGGCTCACCGATTTGCAGAGTGGAAGCTATGGGCTTTCCGAGGAATGTAACCGGCTTGCCTTGATGGAAGATGGTTTGGCCGTGAGTGCCGATCAGGTCGATGCGGCTGGTCGGTACGCGGAATTGGCGGCACGCGGCTAAGGCGGCTTCCGCGAAACATTCTCCCAAACAAAAATTTAACTGGCTGATATCGCGAGCTGATGTGTTGTGGCCTTCAGCTACGCGGAGAATCTCGGCGCGGACCGAGTTTGGAAAGCGCGCGGACGTGTGGCCGAGGAGTTTGTGATTTACGTTTGGCGGAGCGCCAGAAATGCGCGCGAGGGCTACATCGATTCCATCGGCGGAGGTACCGGACATTAGGCCAAGAACGAGCAATGGTTTGTGGGCCATCGTGTGAATGAATTTAAGCACAGTGAGTGCGCGGAACACAGTGCGTATCGCAACGGGGGCGGATAAAGAGTGAACTCCGTGCGGAGTATTTCCTCTGGCCAAAAGCGTCACAAGATTTGTTTTTTTAATTCGGATAGGAGATTCAGGGCATCGAGGGGCTTGAGCTGGTCGAGGTCGGCGTCGCGCAATTGGTCGAGGACGGCACGGTCCAGGGGAGTGAAGAGCACGGACTGGGCGGGGTGACCGTTGGAAGCGGCTCCGGTGGCGCCGGGGGAAAGTTTTTCGCTGAGCTGATGCTCGCTCTGCTCGTGGCGCTGCAAGACTTCGCGTGCGCGTTCGATCACGCTGCGAGGCAGACCGGCGAGGCGCGCGACCTCGATACCGTAACTTTTGTTTGCGGAGCCGGGCTCGACGTGACGCAGAAAAATAATTTCGTTGGGCGTTTCTTTCACGGCGACGTGGACATTTTTGACGGCTGGGAGCAGCTCGGCAAGCTCGGTAAGTTCGTGATAGTGAGTGGCGAAAAGCGTCCGAGCGCGGGTGTGCTTTTGGAGATGCTCGACGACGGCCCAGGCGATGGACAGGCCGTCGAAAGTGGAGGTGCCACGGCCAACTTCGTCGAGCAAGATCAGGCTGGAAGGCGTGGCGTGATTGAGGATGGTGGCGACTTCACTCATTTCCACGAGGAACGTGGAGCGGCCGCGAGCGAGATTGTCGCTCGCGCCGATGCGGGTGAAAATGCGGTCGATCAGCGGGAGCTTGGCTTGACGAGCCGGCACGAACGAACCGATTTGCGCCATCAGCACGATTAGCGCGGCCTGGCGAAGATAGGTAGACTTACCGCCCATATTCGGGCCGGTGATGAGCAGCAGCTGTTGCTTGCCTTGCTCGAAGTAAAGATCGTTGGGCACAAAGCGCTCACCGCGCTGGCGCAGCAATTCTTCGATAACCGGATGGCGGCCGGCGATGATAAGGAGTTCGCCGGTGGAGCTGAAATCGGGGCGAGCGTAGCCACGGTCGGCGGCGAGTTTGCCGAATGCGGCGAGGACGTCGAGCTGTGCGACTGCGGCCGCGGTTCGGCGAAGACGCAAAGCCTGTGCGGCGACGCTGGAACGAATGTCGATGAACATCTGCCGCTCGATTTCCAAGATGCGATCGTCGGCGGCGAGAATCTTGCGTTCGTATTCTTTTAGCTCCGTGGAGGTGAAGCGCTCCGCGTTTACGAGCGTTTGCTTGCGTTCGTAATCGGCGGGAGCGAGATGGAGATTGGCCTTCGAAATTTCAATGTAGTAGCCGAAAATTTGATTGAAGCGAATTTTCAGGGACGCGATGTTGGTGCGTTTGCGCTCGCGTTCTTCCATGGCGGCGATGATTTGCTTGCTGTGCTGGCTTAGGTTGCGCAATTCGTCGAGTTCGCCGTCGTAGCCGGAACGAATCATGCCCGGGCTGGTGGCGAGCGCCGGTGGCTCGTCGGCAATGGCGCGATCGAGGCGTTCGCGAACGTCGACAAGCGGGTCGAGTTCAGAATGCAGGTGGCGCAAGAGTTCGCTGCCACCGGCGGGTGGAGGAGTGAGAAAATTTTTCAAAATGGGGAGTTGGGCAAGGGATTTGCGCAGGGCGACGAGTTCGCGAGGAGAGGCGAGACCGAGCGTGATGCGGCTGGTGAGGCGTTCGAGATCGAGAATTCCGCGCAGCTCTTTGCGAATTTCTCCGCGCACTACAGTTTGTTGGACCAGATGCTGAACGGCGCTAAGCCGCGCTTCGATTTGATCGCGATCAATTAGCGGGCGGAGAATCCAGCCGCGCAGCAAGCGCGCGCCCATGCCGGTCATGGTGCTGTCGAGCGAGGAGAGCAGCGTGGTCGGGCCGACTCGGCCGGACTCTTCGGTGAAAATCGGATTGACCAGTTCGAGGTTGCGAACCGAGACGGGATCGAGGACCAGCGAATCGTGCTGCTCGTAGAAGCGGACGCGGTCAAGGTGGCGCAGCGCTTCGGTGCTGGCGGCGTCATCACCGCGAGCGGCGTTCTCTCGCAAATAATGGATGAGAGCGCCAGCGGCGCCGATGGATTGCGGACGGTCATCGAGACCGAAGCCGGTAAGTTCCGCGACGCCGAATTGTTCGCGCAGAATTCGGCCGGCGTAATCTTGCTGAAAGACCCACTCTTCGAGGCGCGATTCCACGCCTCCGGTGCCGTCCAGCAACGAAGTTTTCGCATTGTCAAAAAGCTGCTGAGGGCGGGGAAGAAGCGTTTCCCGCGGGTGGAGGAGTTGCAATTCATCGCGCAGCGCTTCGTCCGCGCGAGAACCAGCGAACTCAGTGGCTTGAAATTCTCCAGTGGAGAGATCGACGAATGCCAAGCCAACCGGTGAGCCGGAGGAATGCCTGCAGACGGAGGCGAGGAAATTATTTTCGCGAGCGTCGAGTACGGCGACGTCCGTGGCGGTACCCGGAGTGATAATGCGGACAACCTCTCTGCGAACGAGTTTCTTGCCGGGAGAGGGAAGCTCCATCTGATCGCAAATGGCAATTTTGAAGCCGGCGCGAATCAGGCGAGCGATGTAGCCGTCAGCGGCGTGGTAAGGAACGCCGCACATTGGGATTGGCTGGCCCTTTTCGCGATTACGGGAAGTAAGCGTGATTTGCAGCTCACGAGAGGCGAGCATGGCGTCTTCGTAAAAGAGTTCGTAGAAATCTCCGAGCCGGAAGAGCAAGAGCGCATGCGGGTAGCGCGTCTTAATCGCATGGTATTGCTGCATCAGCGGTGTGGTCGGCTCGCTCATTTCGGTGCTGGTGGTGTTCGTTGCGCGGCAGTTGCGTTCATGAGGTGATGCCTAGTTGCGCGAGAAGGAATGCGTAGTCGAGAGCGATTTCGCGCAGATAGTCGTAGCGGCCGGAGGCTCCGCCGTGTCCTGCGCCCATGTTGATTTTGAGAAGCAGTGGACTGCGGTCGGTCTTGAGAGTGCGCAGCTTGGCTACGTATTTGGCCGGCTCCCAGTACATCACCTGGCTGTCGTTCAAAGACGTTTTGACCAGCATGGTGGGATAGCGTTTGCTTTCGAGATTGGTATACGGGCAATAACGCTTCATGTAGAAATAGTCGGCCGCGATTTGGGGATTGCCCCACTCTTCATATTCGCCGACGGTAAGAGGTAGCGAAGCGTCGAGCATGGTGTTCAGGACGTCCACGAAAGGGACGTGGCTGATGACGATACGGAAAAGATCGGGCCGAAGATTGGTGACTGCGCCCATGAGCAGTCCGCCGGCGCTACCGCCCTCAATGACTAATTTTTTGCGAGAAGTATAGTTGCGAGCGACAAGATATTCGGCACACGAAATGAAATCGGTGAAGGTATTCAGCTTTTGGTGCATCCGGCCGGCATCATGCCAGGGTTTGCCGAGTTCTCCGCCACCTCGAATGTGCGCGATGGCATAAATTACTCCACGGTCTAATAAACTGAGCCGATTGGAGCTGAATCCGGCCGGGATGGAGATGCCGTAGCTGCCATATCCATACAGCAGCAGCGGCGCGGTGGAATCGCGGGGAGTATCGCGGCGATAGACTACAGAGATGGGAATCGAGGTGCCGTCTGCGGCGGTAGCGTGGAGACGTTCGCTGACGTAATTTGCTGGCGTGTAGTCGCCGAGGACGGGCTGTTGCTTCAGCAGCTTGCTCTCGTGTGTCACAACGTCGTACTCGAAAGTTGAGCGCGGCGTGATCATGGATTCGTACTGATAGCGAACGTGGCGAGTAGCGAATTCAGGATTGTCGCCGACGGAGGCGTTGTAGGTAGGTTCGCTAAACGCGATACGGCGCGAGGCTGAGAGGGAAGGCTCGCGGCCCGCTACATCCGCAACCCGCAAATAGGGAAGTCCGCCTTCGCGTTCGAACAGTACGAGGTGAGATTGAAAGACGTGGACGGCTGCCAGCATAACTTCAGGACGATTCGGAACAATTTCATGCCACGCGTCGCGCTGGGGATGGTTAACAGGCGCGGTGACGAGCCGGAAGGTGCGTCCGCCGGAATTGGTGCGGATGTAAAACAAGCCGCCGCTTCCGCCATCAGCCGGTGCACCCGGATGATGATCCGCGTAATACTCGTGGGTATCTTCGCGGGGCGCGATCAATTGGAATTCGCCGTCCGGTCGCTCTGCGGACAAGTAGCGAACTTCGCTGGTGGTGTGACTGCTTATCGTAAGCAGCAGGAAATCGCCGCTGCGTGTGCGCTCGACGTGGACCTGAAAGCGCTCATCCTGCTCTTCGTAAATCAGGGTGGCGGCAGCAGTTGAGTCGAGTTGGTGGCGATACAAACGGAAGGAGCGCTTGGTGGTTTCGTCTTCGACAGTGTAAAAGAGGGTGCGATTGTCCGAGGCCCAGGCGACGCTGGTAACGCGTTCAACGTGCAGCGGAAAAAGATTGTCGGCGCGTAGATCCTTGACGTTGAGGGTGTACTGGCGGAAACCGGTTGTGTCGAGCGAGTAGGCGAGAAGGCGATTGTCGTCGCTGACCTCGAATGAATCCAGGCCGAGAAACGAATGTCCTGTGGCGAGAGCGTTCAGATCGAGGAGCAGTTCTTCTGGCACGCCCTCGGTGTCTAGCTTCCGGCAGTGGACCGGATACTGCTGACCTTCCACAGTGCGCGTGAAATACAGATAGCCGCGGAGTCTGCAGGGAACGGACAGGTCGGTCTGCAGGATTCTGCCCAACATTTCCTGGTAGAGCGTTTCTTGAAAATCGGCGGTGTCGGCTAAAACGGCGTCGGTGAAAGCATTTTCCGCGCTCAAATAAGCCAAAACCTCGGGGTTTACTTTGTCGCGCAGCCATGCGTAGTTATCGATACGCGAGTCGCCATGCAGGACGGTTTCGACGGGTTCGCGGCGCGCGAGGGGTGGCTTAGGAAATTCGTCATCCGCAACGGACGGAACGAAAGTTGGCGAGGTTGTAGTGTCGTGGTTCATGCGTCGCTTAAGGCGATGCGGCTATACTACAACGGAAGTGCGCAGCGGGCGAACGTCCGAACATTGTTCTCGCAAGATTCTGATGCCACACGAGATCGAAATTAAGTTGCGAATTGCCGACGTCGATGCCCTTCGGGGCAAACTGGCCAGACTGGGCGCTCGCCCGGCACTTCGGGGAATTGGCCGGGTACATGAATGGAACGTCGTTTTCGATACGACTGACGGCGATTTGAAGAAGCGCGGACAGTTGCTGCGACTGCGGACGGAGACTTTGCCACGAGGAAAGCGTTCTCCTGCCGGTGGGGGCTCTCGAATCCGCGCTATTTTGACATTCAAGAGACCAATTAGAGGCAACGCGACTGCGGGTACTCAGCGGAGGACCGCTCGTCGTCACAAAATCCGCGAAGAGATTGAGTTGCCGGTTTCCGACCCAGCCGAGGTGACGAAGATTCTCGGGTGCCTGGGGTTGCGGGTTATGTTCCAATATGAAAAATTCCGCACAACGTTTTGCCTGCCGCCATCGAAGACGTGGGCAAAAGGCTTGCTAATCGAGTTGGACGAGACTCCGATTGGGACATTTGTCGAACTGGAAGGACCGCCGCAGGCCATCGACCGCGTTGCCGCGGCTCTTGGGTTTGCGAAAAAAGACTACATCACCACGAATTATCTGGTTTTGTACCGCGACGATCGCTCGCGGCGGGGCAAAAAACCTGGCGACATGACTTTTCGCGATACTTCCGTCCTCAAAAATTGGCGGTGAGCTTAAAAAGGTCGACATATTTTCTTCCAGGTCACTTCTTTTCTTGACTTTACCTTGCGCGAGGCTTATGAATTCACTTGCAGTTGTGCATTTTTTTGTGCGAGCGAGCTGAAACCGAGTGATGTGCGTCACAAGGGAACCCGAACCTGGCCCGAGCCGATCACGGCCAGCTTTATGTGCGCGGATTGATCCGCAGTCCGAAGGCTCAGCGACTATGTGCAAGGCCGCTCACCGCTTGCGGTCCGTGGGGTGGAAAGGGTTCGCATCCGGCTAGAGGTAAGTCTATTTATGTGAGGGACTTGCCCGCGGCCGGATTTCAGGCGCGCGGGATTTTTGTTTCTCCGCAGTTTGAGTGTGAATCAGAGGGCAGTTATGGACATTTACGCAACCGAATTGATGGGATCGCAAACGTTCGACTCGGAGGGGCACTATGTCGGCCGGGTGCGGGAGCTATTTATCGAGCCCGCTGAACAATCCAATCGTATTTCACATTATTTGCTTTCGCGCGGCAGATTCCAACCACTGTTGGCGCATCATGAGCAGATCGCCAAAGTGGCGCCGGGGAATCTCCGGCTGAATTGCAGCGAGCGGTTGCTTGAAGCATACCGGCCGAACGAAGCATGGCTCGCGGTGCGAAAGGATTTGCTGGACCAGCAGATTATCGATACCGGCGGGCGAAAAGTTGTGCGTGTAAACGATGTGGATCTCTCCGAACAGCACAACAACGGAAACGTAGAGTTGCGGGTGACACAGGTTGACGTCGGTCTGCAGGGCGCTGTGCGCCGTTTGCTGCAAGGAGTGTTTGCGCCAGCGGTGATTCGCAAGCTGCAGAGCAACCTGCCACAGAGCACCATCCGCTGGGAGTTCGTGAACCTGGTCGAGTCCGACCCTTTGCGGCGCGTGAAATTGCGGATCACGCACGACAAGCTTGAAGATCTGCATCCCGCGGATCTCGCGGAAATTATGGAATATCTTTCCGCATCGGAGCGGCAGTCGATTATCGCGTCACTGGACGAAGAAACCGCTGCTGCCGTTCTCGCCGAATTGGATGAACGGCTAACCACGCAAATTGTCGAAAAATTGGACCCGGAAAAAGCTGCTGACATCCTGGAAGAGATGGCCCCCGACGCTGCGGCCGACTTGCTAGCGGACTTGCCGAAAAAAACTTCCGAGGAATTGCTAGACGAGATGCCGGGGCAGGAGGCGAAAGAGATGCGTGTCCTGTTGGCATTTGATCCCTCCACAGCGGGCGGAATGATGAACTCGGAGTTTGCATTTGTGGGAGAGAAGTCAACTCGGGACGAAGTGTTGCAATGGATGCGAACTCAGGATTTGAATTTGGATCAGCTAGATACTGTGGTGCTGTTGGACTCGGCAGCGCAATTTTCCGGAACTGTTCCGGTGTCGCGACTCTTGCTGGCTGCATCGGGACAGCCCATGGCCGAGCTAAAAACCGAGCCATTGCTGCGAGTGGCTTCCAATGCTGACGAAAATGAAGTCTTTGAGTTGTTCGATAAATACAACCTGCGCATGCTGACGGTTGTAAATAACGAGATGCAGCCGATCGGCACCATCACCGTGGACGACGTGGTGTCTCGCCTGGTCAAAAAATAAAAGGGACGAGAACGAAAGCATGGATTGGACGGCACTAACGAAAGGCGTAGGCGGGCTGCGAAATCGTGGCAGCGACTTGCAGATGCGTCTGCGCGGCTTGCGGCGGCGGCTGACGTTGTTGCTGGCGGTGGTCGGGCCGGGGCTGATCACCTCCAACGTGGACAACGACGCGGGCGGAATTTCCACATATACGCAGGCCGGTTCGCACTATGGATATGCACTGCTATGGTCGCTGATCCCCATGACCATCGCGCTGTACGTGACGGAAGAAATGTGCGCGCGCATGGGTGTTATCACCGGCAAAGGGCTCTCCGATTTGATTCGAGAAGAGTTTGGCTTCCGGCCCACGTTTTTCGTGATGGTCATGGGCTTATTTGTCGACCTGGCGAACGTAGTAGCTGAATTTGCCGGCGTGGCTGCGGCGATGGAGATATTTCACGTTAGCAAATACATCGCAGTGCCTATTGCCGCTGCGATCGTGTGGGTATTGGTCTTGCGCGGCACTTACCGGCAAGTCGAGATTATTTTTCTGGGCGCTTGCGCGTTCTATTTGACGTATGTGTTTTCAGCCGTGCTGGCGAAGCCGGATTGGATCGATGCGGCGCGTCATACGGTCATTCCAAATCTCAGTTTTGATTCTGGTTATTTGATCATGCTGACCGGTTTGGTGGGGACGACAATTGCACCCTGGCAATTTTTCTATCTGCAGGCGAGCTTTGTGGAGAAAAAGGTAGGCCCACGTCAATATCCACAGGCACGCGCGGATGTTTTGATTGGCAGCGTGAGCTGCATGGTGATCGTGTTTTTTATTATTGTTTGCACCGCAGCCACTTTGTACGCTCACGGTCTAAGAAATATCACCGAAGCGAAACAAGCGGCTGAGGCTTTGGTTCCACTCGCTGGAGCATGGGCAGGAGGATTATTTGCATTTGGGCTCCTGAACGCGTCCCTGTTTGCGGCGTCGATTCTTCCACTCTCCACTGCCCACGTGATTTGCGAAGGCCTTGGCTTCGAGGCCGGCATCGATCACAAGTTTAGGGAAGCGCCAATTTTTTATTGGCTGTATACCATGTTGATCGTGGTGGGCGCGGGAATTGTGCTGCTTCCGAATATACCGCTATGGAAGATTTTGATTTTTTCGCAAGTGGGCAACGGAATCTGGCTCCCGGTCGTGGTCATTTTCATACTTTTGCTGGTCAATCGCCGGGAGTTGATGGGGGAGTATGTCAACACGCTTACCTTCAACATCGTCGCATGGGTAACAGCGGTGGCCATGATTGCGCTTACCCTGGTCCTGACCTACACGGCAATCTTTCAGAGCGCTGCACCATCTGTAACTCCTTGACATCAAATACAGCATCCTGGCATTGCGCCAGCCGCAACGCCTATGCTAACTTTGCGGCATAAAGGGAAAACGACTGAAAGAGCCTTGTTGACGATGAAATCGCACACCATGCTGCAAGTGGCCGTTCCCCCGGCCCTCGGAACCGTCACTAACGAAGAAGCCGATTTGCTCGCAAAGCTCGATTTAGCCAGGCTGCCGCGGCACGTTGCGGTCATCATGGACGGCAATGGCCGTTGGGCGCAACGCAAGCATCTGCCGCGCGTTGCCGGGCACCGTTCAGGGACGCAGACGGCTCGCTCCACCATTGAGACCTGCGCGAGGTTGAAGATTGAAGCGCTCACCCTGTACGCATTCTCGGTGGAGAATTGGCGCCGGCCAAAATCGGAGACCGACTTTCTGATGCAGCTTTTGCGCGAATATTTGCGGCAAGAAATGCCACTCATCCAGCGCAATGACATTCGCATGCGTTTTCTGGGCCGCTCCGAAGAGTTGCCCGCTGGTGTTCAGCAAGACATGCGTGAAGCGGTCGAAAAGACTGCCGGAAACAAAGGCATGGTGTTGTGCCTGGCGTTGAATTATGGCGGACGCGCCGAAATTGTGGACGCGATGAACGCATTGGTGGCATCCCGAAAGCGCAATGAAACGCACGCCCCGCTGACCGAACAAGATATTTCGCGCCACTTATATACGACCGGCTTACCCGATCCCGATCTGCTGATTCGCACCAGCGGGGAAATGCGGGTCAGTAATTTTTTACTGTGGCAAATTGCATACGCAGAAATCCTTGTGACGGAAACTTTGTGGCCGGATTTCAATCGCGCGCGCCTGCTGGAAGCCTTCGTTGAGTTTCAAAAGCGCGAACGGCGCTATGGCGGTATTCGTGAGGGCGAATCGGATGATCCGCTCCCGGCGCGCGTTGCCGGCGAGTGATTCTGTCCGCTAACGTTCGTTTCCTCGACACCCTTCTTCGTGATTTATTTTCCGCAATATGATGAAATGAGTGAGCTTTTCCTGCAGGGGAACTCTGCCTTATGACCTGGAAGCGAGTGGCGACAGCCGTCGTCCTGATTCCGTTTGTGGTTGGACTGACGCTGTGGGGCTCGACCGCGTGGATATCGGCCGCGCTCGCCGTGGTTATCGTGATCGCGCTTTTTGAGTATTTCGCTCTGGGTGACGCGATTGGCCACCGCGCGTATAAATTTTGGACGGCTACGTGCGCCCTCCTCCTCGTATTCGAGCAATGGCTGACAGCCATCGAACCCGGATATCAATTTTCCAGCGGATTCGCTCTACACCGCGAAATCGGCCGAATCAGTGGGCCACTCGCGGATATTCCGGTGATTTTTTTTCTTTTCGTGTTGGGTCTCACGTTTCTAACACTTTTCAATAAGCGCGCACTCGTGGAAGCGCTTCCCGCTGCGGGCATTAGTTCCAGCGCACTGCTGCTGGTAGCGTTTCCTTTGACGTATGCGATTCGTCTGCACGGCGCGTTAGCCCACGGTCCGACTCTGCTCTTATTCGCGCTGGTGATCACCTGGGCCGGCGACACCGTCGCATACTTCGTCGGTCGTGCCATCGGCAAACATCCGCTAGCGCCGCATCTGAGTCCCAAGAAAACGTGGGAAGGCTCCATCGCCGGTTTCGCGGGAGCCTTGCTAGTGGGCGCCGTGTTTACGCGCTGGCTGGACGCGCCGCTTGCACAACTGCTGGGCATGGCCGGCGCGGGGAATATCGCCGGCCAAATGGGAGACTTGCTCGAATCCGCATACAAGCGCAGCGCCGGTGTGAAGGATTCCGGAGCGCTGCTTCCAGGGCACGGCGGAATACTTGACCGGATTGATGCATTGATTCTGACGTTTCCGGTTGTCTGGTATTATTGGATATGGTTCGGCCTTCCCAGGTCCTAGCATTTGCGGCGTATTCGGGAAGGGAAGCGCTCCGTTCCTCTGAAAAAAGAACATCTTGACTCCATCTTTCACAAAATTATCTATCCTCGGCTCGACGGGCTCGATTGGTCGTCAGTGCCTCGCAGTGGTCGAATCGCTCCCGGAGCGCTTTCAGGTAGTCGCGCTGGCGGCGGGCGGGAATCTCGATGAACTGGTCGCCCAGGTCGCCCGTCATCGCCCGGAACTAGTTTCGGTCGCCGATGCCGCAAAAGCTTCCGCGCTGGCGGAGCGCCTTCGCGCCGCAGGCATTTCTACTTTGCCTGCGATCCACAATGGCGACGAGGGGATGCTTGCTGTTGGCACGCACCCATCCGCCGATATCGTCGTTTCCGCAGCCGTCGGCGTAGTCGGACTCACCGCCACCTACGAAGCAGTGAAACTGGGCAAGACCGTCGCGCTGTCCAATAAAGAAGTTCTGGTAGCCGCCGGCGAACTGGTGATGGCCGCGGTTAAAAAGTCCGGCCGCGAACTGCTGCCCGTCGACAGCGAGCACAATGCCGTCCATCAATGTCTACGCGGCGGAGAGCACTCCGAAGTCCGCCGACTAGTCTTGACCGCCTCCGGCGGACCGTTCCGCAAAACGCCACTCGCGGCCCTGCAAAGCGTCACGCCGGAACAGGCGCTCGCTCACCCCAACTGGCGTATGGGCAACCGCATCACCATCGATTCCGCCACCATGATGAATAAGGGCTTCGAAGTAATCGAAGCTCATTGGCTTTTCGGCGTGCGCCCCGACCAGATCGACGTGGTGATTCATCCGCAGTCCACCATTCACTCCATGGTGGAATTTGTGGATGGCTCCGTCCTTGCGCAACTCGGGCCTACGGATATGCGCATGCCGATCCAGTACGCTTTAACCTATCCAGAACGTGTAGCATCAAATCAGATTGCACTGGATTGGGGTAAACTGCGACGTCTCGATTTTGCGAAGGCCTCCACTCGGCGCTTTCCATGCCTGCGATTGGCTCGGGAGGCCATGAAAAAGGGTGGAGCGCTGCCCTGCGCGCTAAATGCAGCGGACGAAATTGCAGTGGCCGCCTTTTTGGAGCGCCGACTGCCGTTCTTAGGCATAGCGGAAGTGATTGAAAGCGTGCTAACGCGAATGCCGCGAGTTAAGTTTGAGAAGACGGACGACGTGCTTACATCGGATGCCGAAGCCCGTCGAATGGCCAAGGAAGAGGTAGAGCGGTTGGCCGTCCGAGTAGCTACTGTTTCGTAGGCCGTGATACACGAAGACGTGACTGGAGAGAAGGGAACGAACACCGCATGAATGTAATTTTTGGCATGATTCTGGTGCTGGGCGTGATGATCCTGGTGCACGAGTGGGGACATTTCGTCGCGGCGCGTATTTTTGGCGTGCGCGTGGATGTCTTCTCAATCGGTTTCGGTCCACGGCTGTTTGGCTGGAAGCGCGGAGCAACCGACTATCGCATCAGTGCGTTGCCGCTGGGCGGTTATGTGCGCATGGCCGGTCAGGATCCCACTGAAATCGATTCCGCCGATCGCAACTGGGGGAAAAAGAGCAAAACAACCTCTGAAGTCACCCGCGAAGTAGCCGAGTTTCGTGGTGCTGACCAATTGTTGATTCCGGGCGCTGGCGGCGCGGACGAACTGACCAGTAAGCCTCGCTGGCAACGCGCGATTATTTCCATGGCCGGTCCGTTGGTAAATTTGCTTTTTCCGATTTTTCTGTTGATGGGTTATGTGGTGTGGGTCGGAATTCCGCACGCTGCTTACCTGGATAAACCCGTTCAAGTGACGGCGGTGCCACAGAATTCCTCGGCCGCTGCTGCTGGATTGCACCCTGGCGATCACGTCGTTTCCATCAATGGCGAGCGCACGCCGGATTGGGAACACGTCGAGGAGGCATACAGCAAGCTGACGCCTGACAGCACCGCCGTGATCGTGGTCGAGAATGCCGCTGGCCAGCACACCGTGCAGATGCCAATCACCAAAAAAGATACGGAGCAGTTTGAGCAGGTTCTCGGCTTCGCACCCGTCAAGCCGATACTCGATGATGTCGAACCCGGACTGCCCGCGCGTCGTGCAGGCCTGCGCGAAGATGATGTGATTCGCTCCGTCGACGGCCAGCCCGTCGATTGGTGGGGCCAGTTCACCGAGCGCGTCCGCGCATCGAATGGCAAACCGCTGGCGGTCGACGTGGATCGCAATGGGCAAACCATTCACACTGTGGTGACTCCGCAAACCGCTGTCAACGATCGCGGTGAAACCGTATATCAGATTGGCGTGTTGACTCGCGAAGACACTGTGAACCGGCGAGTCAGTTTTGCTGACGGCGCTCGTTACGCCGCGCTGGAGACCTGGAGCGCCACCGAGCAGACCGTGAGCGTGGTTGGGAAGTTGCTCAGCGGCAAAGTTTCCATCAAACAGTTGCACAGTGTGGTCGGGATTTCTCGCGCTGCCGGTCAGGCGGTCAGCAAGGGACCGCTCGCGGTAATTTCTCTGATGGTGCTTATCAGCGTGAACCTCGGCATCTTGAATCTGCTGCCCATTCCGATTCTCGACGGTGGGAATATATTGCTGTTGGCCATTGAAGGCAGTATGCGCCGCGACCTCAGCATGGCTTTTAAAGAGCGTTTTGTGCAGGTCGGACTAGTGTTCTTGTTGGTGCTGCTTGCTTACGTTATGTACAATGACGTCGTGCGCTTGTTGCCGATCCACTCCTAGCTCACTGGGCGCCGCAATTCCGGAGAGCCAAGCATGTCCGCATCGCCACAACATCGTGTTTCCACCGGCGAACGCATCAATCCCGCCGAAACTACCGGCAAGTTACAACAAGCTCTTAGCAACAAGGGGATTCGGCTCACCCGCCAGCGCCGCGTGATTCTGCAAGTGATGGACGCTGCCGAGCAGCATCTCGATGTCGATCAAATTTTGGAGCGCGCGCAAAAAATCGATCCTGGCGTGCATTTGGTCACCGTCTACCGCACCATCGACCTGCTGAAAAAACAGGGATTGATCGACGAACTCGATCTGCTGCATCTTCGCGGCGACCGCCACTACTACGAAACACACGGTCCGCGCGACCACATCCATGTAGCGTGCCTGCGCTGCGGAAAAGTTCGCGAATTCGAGAGCCGCCTTTACGAACAGCTGAAAGAGCAAATCGCTCAGGACTTCAACATGAAGGTCACTATCTCCCGCACGGAAGTCGGCGGCTACTGCAATGAGTGCCTCGCAAAAGACGAAGAATAAACTAAGCCGTCGATTTTAAGGCGCCGCTTGGCGTGAATGAAGACCGGAATCGGCGCAGGCGCGTGAAGAATCTTCCGGCAGCGAGAATGTCCTTGGCAATCTGTTCTCGCAACTCTTCCGGCCCGCTAAATTTCTTCTCGTCGCGCAATTTTTTCCAGAAGCGCACTTCTATTCGCTGACCCGCCGCGACGCCCGACCAATCAAGTAAATGCGTCTCGACACTTGCCGCCGAGCCATTAAACGTCGGCCGCATTCCAATGTTCGTCACCGAGCGACGGCTTTTCGTCTCGCCCTCCAAAACAGTGCGCGTCACATACACGCCTTTTCCCGGCCACAACTCCTGCTCGGGTTTCAAATTCAGCGTAGGAAATGTGAACTTGCTCCCCGTTCCGGTCCCGCTCACAACCGCACCCGTCAACGCAAATGCGCGGCCCAGCAGCCGTCCCGCCTCGCCCACGTCGCCCGCTGCAATTTGTCTGCGTATCGCCGTGCTCGACACTTCCGCACCATCGCACGTGACCGGCGCTATCATCACCACGTCGAATCCGTTGCGCATCCCGAATTCCCGAAGCAGTTTCACATCGCCCGCCTGGCGATGGCCAAATCGGAAATTTTCGCCCACCAGCACGGCTCGGACCTGCAAATCTCTCAGCAAAATCTGCTCGATAAAATCTTCCGCCGGCAATCGCGCCAGTTCCATTGTAAATGGCAGCACCACGGCCGCTTCCAATCCCATGATGCCAAACCACTCCCTGCGCTGCCCGTTCGTGGACAATCGCAGCGGCGCGGATTCCGGCCGCAAAACTTTCAACGGCGGCGGGTCGAATGTCAGCACCGTTGCAACCGCCCCCGCTTCCTTCGCGCGTTCCACCACCGCGCCCAAAATCGCCTGATGTCCCAAATGAATACCGTCAAAATTTCCGATTGCTAAAATGCTGCCGCGCCCCGACGCTGCGTAACGCGTGTTCCATTCTCGCGAATCACCCAACTCGACGACCCGCGTTACTCTTTCTCCCACCTCTGCGCCGCTATTCACCGGATACTTTGAATCGCTCTCCTCAACTCGCACTTCAAACTGCAACCCGTCATAAGCCAGCTGCACATTCGGCAAACCAAGTTTCCGCAGCCGCGCATTCGTTTCCGCATGCGGCAAATCATGGGCAATGTGCGTGAACCAGGCTCGCTTTGGCTTCAATCGAGCAATTAGCGCCAGCGCCTGCTCCACTGTCTGATGCATCGGATGAGGGACATCCCGCAGCGCATCCAGGATCAAATCATCCAGTCCTTCCAGCAGCTTGGCCGACGATTCGGGCAATTCGCTGAAGTCCGTCAGATACGCCGCGCCGCCAAATCGAAACCCCAGCACTTGCAAATCGCCGTGCACCAGCGGCACCGGCACGAACTGCACGCCTATCAATTCAAATGGCTCCGTTACCACATTCAATGTGACGCTAGGAATTGTGCTCAAGGTCGGTTTATCGTCAAACACGTAAGGAAATGCGCGCCGAATCACGTCAAACGTTTCGGCTGTACCGTACACCGGCAGCGCCGACTTTTGCCGAATGTTAAATGGACGAATATCGTCGAACCCCAGGATGTGGTCCGCGTGACCGTGCGTCAGCAAGATCGCGTCCAATCGTTCCATGCCAACGCGCAACGCTTGCTGCCGAAAATCCGGCGTGGTGTCGACCACCACATTTTGTCCATTGCGAGATAACAGCAGGGAAGGGCGCAACCGGTTATCGTGAGGATCGCGCGAGCTACAAACGCGGCAATGGCACCCCAGCGAAGGCACTCCCATGGAAGTGCCTGAACCAAGCACGGTAAGTTTGATGGGCTCCGCGGACATGTCGATGAAATTTGTTGGTCGGGCGCCGGCCGCAACCATTTTCAACTGCCTAGGGACGCGCTTTCGCTTTCAATTCATTGGCCCGCTGCGCCGCGATGGCTTGATTGATTTCCAGGAAGGTCATCTTCAGCTTACCCAGCAAATCGAGCAGCAGCGTATCTTCTTCAGGCGCCAGATTTCCCTTGGTTTTTTCGTGCAGCGCATCCAGCATATCGATCAATTCTCGCGCCGCCTCTGGGTCAAGCACTGGCTGACCGGTGCGTGGGTCCGCGTATGCACCCAACACCATCGCCGCATTACTGCCAATCATGCGGATCAAATTTTCAAACGCTGGCGAACGTGGAGGCGCAGGAACCGCGGGTTCCGTAGGTGCTCCGTCGGCTGGAGCAGGCGGCGCCGGGGAATGCAGGGCAGCCTCACGTCGGGCCTCCCGCTCTTCTTCTTCCACGATTTCCTGGCGAATTTCGCCTTCAGCCGTGAATGGCCGTCGGTCAATCACCCGGAATGACGATTCTTCTTCTTTGCGCTCTGGCACGGTATTTCCTCAATCTTTGTAAGCAGCTAAAGTTTAGCATGCCTAGCGGCCTCGGGTCGCGTCGACACCCAGCCTGCGGTCCGACTCGCGTTGACCGCTTGTAAAAGTGCCGAATGCGCCGTAAAGTGAAACGCCTGTTGCGCACCTAAAATAACTCGAAAGACTATGTCGCCTCGCAAGCTTCGTAAAAAGAAAGTTTCCCCAACGCGAACGCGGTCCGCCAATCGCAAGCGCGGCAAGCCATCCACTCAGCGCCTTTCGCCCGGAGAATGGTTCGAAAAATTGGTCGCATTGCAAAAACGTCTGCGCGCGCCAAACGGCTGCCCCTGGGATCGCGAACAAACTCATTCCACCCTTCGTACCTATTTGCTCGAAGAAGCTTACGAAGTCCTCGACGCCTTCGACAGCGGCGACGACGCTAAATTCGCCGAGGAAATGGGCGACCTTTTACTCCAAATAATTTTCCACTCGGAAATCGCCACCGAACAAAAACGCTTCACGGTTTCCGACGTCATCCGCGAAGTGCACGAAAAAATGGTGCGCCGTCATCCTCATGTGTTCGGCGACAAGCGCGCTAAGGACGCCGCCGCCGTCCTCAAGAATTGGGAGCGCATCAAAGCCGAGGAGCGCCAAGCTAAGAAGCCTGGCGGGGCCAAAGTTGGCGGCACAACCGAAATCCCGTCCCTGCTCGATGGCGTCACCCGCAATCTTCCGGCGACTCTCGAAGGCTTTCAGCTAACCCGCAAAGCTGCCCGCATCGGTTTCGATTGGGAAAACCCCGACGACATTCTCGAAAAAATTCGCGAAGAAATTGCCGAACTCCAGCAAGCCCTGAAATCAAATGACGCCGTGCATGCCGAAGAAGAAATTGGCGACCTCTTTTTCGCCGCCGTGAATTTATCTCGATTTCTAAACATCGATCCGGAAATCGCGCTGAAAAAAGCCAACGCCAAATTTTCCCGCCGTTTTCGCAAGATGGAGGCAATTGCTGGAGCTTCCGGCCGCGCGCTGGCAAACGTTCCGCGCCCAGAAATGGAAGCGCTCTGGGATTCTGCAAAACATGCTGACAGCGCGTCACCAACGGCAGCGGCGCGCGCCACAAAATGAGCGCTCCACTAACAATCCGTCGCTGCGAATCGTTGCCAGAATATGACGCCTGCGTCGCCCTCCAACGTAAAATATGGCGCGAAGCCGACCTGGAAATCGCGCCATCCAGCGTATTCGTCGTAGCATCGCTGACCGGTGGCGAAGTCCTCGGCGCGTTCCAAGGTGACGAATTAGTAGGCTATGCGCTTGCCGTTGCTGGCCTGGGCCGAAATGACGGCGGCCCATATCTACATTCGCACATGTTAGCCGTCCATCCCGATCACCAATGCCGCGGTATCGGTCGCGAGCTGAAATTATTTCAGCGCCAAAGCGCTCTCGCTCGTGGTATTCGCCGAATCGAATGGACTTTCGATCCGCTCGAACTCACCAACGCGCACTTCAATCTGAATCGCCTTGGCGCAATCTGTAAACGCCTAATCCCCGATTTTTATGGAATTACCACCAGCCCGCTGCATCGTGGCTTGGCCACCGACCGGCTGCTCGCTGAATGGCACCTCGACTCCGCGCGCGTACGCGCCGCAATCGGAAACAATCTAGGTCCGGCGCCCAGTTCTGCGAAGGGAATACAATTGCCTGCCGACCTGGGCCGTCTCAAGGAAGCTCGCTCGCCGCAGCTTCCCACTTTGCAAACGCGGTTACGCGAACAATTTAGCGTTTTTTTTTCTCAGGGCTACGCCGCCACAGCGGTAAACATTACCACTAGCGGCGCGGAGTATGTGCTGTCGCCACAAGACGCAATTTAGGCCCACGCTACCGCGTGCATCACAGGGAAGCTCAGGAGGGCTGCTTCGTGCGCATTCGCCAAATAACGCTACGAGAAATCCAGATCAAGCTGCTCGTCCCTTTTGAAACGAGCATTGACCGCACCGATCTCCGCCGCATTGTGCTCGTTGAAGCAGATGTTGACGGCGTCACCGGCTGGGGCGAGTGTGTTGCCGGCGAACGCCCCTATTACGGCCCGGAAACCACTGACACCGCCTGGCACGTAGTCCGAGACCATCTGTGGCCCCTGTTGAAAGACCACGAGTTCCGCGCCGCCGCCAATATCTGGGACATGCTCGCGCACGTTCGCGGACACAACATGGCCAAAGGCGCGCTCGAATCCGCCATCTGGGACGCTGAAGCTCGCCAAAAAGAAATCCCACTCTCGAAGCTCCTCGGCGGCACGCGCGAAGAGATCGCCTCCGGCGTTTCCATTGGCATCAAAGATTCGCTCGACGACCTCTGCGCCGCGGTAAAAAAGGAACTCGATGCCGGTTATCAGCGCGCCAAAATTAAAATTAAGCCCGGCAAAGACATCGAACCGATCAAACGCCTCCGCCAGGAATTTCCCCGCGCCAAATTAATGGTCGACGCCAACTCCGCCTATCGCCTGGAAGACTGGCCGCTGCTCAAACAACTCGACGCCTTCCACCTGATGATGATCGAGCAACCCCTCGCGTGGGACGATCTCTACATCCACGCCGAAATGCAGAAACGCCTCGACACGCCGTTGTGCCTGGACGAATGCGTGCACACCGCCGAACACGCCCGCGCCGCCATCGCTCTCGGCTCGTGCAAAATTATCAACATCAAGCTCGGTCGCGTCGGCGGCCACACCAGCGCAAAACAAGTTCACGATGTCTGCCGCCAAAATAATGTTCCGGTCTGGTGCGGCGGCATGCTGGAAACTGGAATCGGCCGCGCTCACAACATCGCGCTTTCCACTCTCCCCAATTTCACTCTCCCCGGCGATATCACCGCCAGCCGCCGCTATTGGCAACAAGACATCATCGATCCGGAAGTTGTTGTTTCCGCGCAAGGCACCATCCGCGTACCGCAAGGCCCCGGCATCGGCTATCAACCTTCCGTCGATCGTATCGAAAACATTACCGTCCGCAAGGAACGGCTGGCCTGATTCCCGTGACCTCCTCGCCTCGCGCCACCACTGCGCCCAGTGGCAGTGTCATCGTCTTTTCCATGGGCGTGATCGTCGTCGCGTGGGCGTTCAACTTTATTGCCGCGAAAATCGGTGTTCGCTACTTGCCCGCTGTCACCATGGCTTCGTTCAGAGTCGTACTCGCCGGCGTGGTCATGCTTCCGGCGTACATACTTGGCTCCCGCCGCGCGGCCTTCAAAAAGCTTGCGCCATCTATGCCCGCCAATTTTTCGCGAAGCGACCTTTGGACATTTCTCTATCTCGGCTTCTTCGGCGTCGTAGTCAATCAGCTTTGCTTCACCATCGGCCTACGCTACACCTCGGTCAGCCACTCTGCCGTAATCGTCGGCATGGGTCCCATCTACACGCTAATCCTCGCCGTCGTATTCCGCGTCGAAAAAGCCACCTTGCGAAAAGTTTCTGGCATGGCCATCGCTTTCGCCGGAGTCGCCGTATTGGCCTCCGAAAACGGCATCTCCGCACATTCGTCGTCGCTACTGGGCGACGCTATCACCATGACCGGCTCGCTCGGCTTCGCCACCTACGTCGTCCTCGGCAAACGCGTAGCCGCTGCCTACGATTCGCTCACCATGACCGCTTTCAATCATTTCGCCGGCGCGATTATCGTCTTGCCGCTCGCCGTCCATCAAGCCATCCGTCTGGGGAACACCGCACAATGGCGTGCCATCCCTTTGCAAGCCTGGGCCGCAACCCTATACATGGCCATGTTCGGCTCCGCCCTCGCCTATCTCCTCTACTTCTGGCTGCTCCGCTATCTCGAAGCCACGCAAATCGCCGCCTTCACCTATCTGCTTCCGGTATTAGCCACAATTCTTGCGATCGTCTGCCTGGGCGAGCATGGGTCCCGTATCCAAATTCTCGGCGGTGCATTGGCCTTGGCTGGCGTCTACTGGGTGGAGTCCGCCCGCCACTCCATCTCCACGTAAAACTGCCGCCAGCACAAGTGAGAAACGACTGCAGGAGTAGTTTCTGTTCGCTCGTCGATCCAAGCCATGCCAAGCCCAATGCCTCCCAGCAACCTATGCTATCTTTTCCTTCGCACAACTCTAGGAGACCGCACTAGTGCCCAACAACGTTCCCCTCCGCAACGGAGGCCCTGCCGCCCGCATCGCCGTAATCCCTGGCGACGGCATCGGCAAAGAAGTCGTCCCCGAAACTCTCAAAGTCCTCAGTGCCGCCATTTCCACGTCCAACAAGAAACTCGAATTCGTCGAGTTCGATTGGGGAGCCGACAAATATCTCCGCGAAAAAATCAGCCTGCCCGACGGCGCCGTCGAGATGCTTCGTGATGGCTTCGACGCTATCCTCTTCGGTGCTCTCGGCGACCCGCGCGTCCCCAGCAACCAGCATGCCGCCGACATCCTCCTCGGCCTGCGCTTCAAGCTCGACCTCTACGTCAACGCCCGTCCGACCGAGCTATACCACCAGCGCCTCACCCCGCTTCGCGACCGCTTCGAACAAGACATTCACTTTGTGACCTTCCGCGAAAACACCGAAGGCCTCTACGTCGGTGTCGGCGGCTTCTTCAAGAAGGGAACTCCCGACGAAATCGCCGTGCAAGAAGACGTCAACTCCCGCAAGGGCGTCGAGCGCATCATCCGTTATGCCTTCGACTACGCCCGCCAAAAAAGCCTCAAGCGCCTCTGCATGAGCGACAAATCCAACGCTATGACCTTCGCCCACGACCTTTGGCAGCGCGTCTTCAAGGAACTCCGTGCCGAATACCCCGAAATTGAATCTCGCCACCTTTATATCGACACCCTCGCCATGGAGCTGGTCCGCGACCCTCGCCAGTTCGACGTCATCGTCACCTGCAATCTCTTCGGCGACATCATCAGTGACCTGGGAGCCCAACTCGCCGGTGGGCTGGGCCTCGCCCCGTCCGGAAACATCCATCCCGGCCGCACCTCGCTCTTCGAGCCCGTCCATGGCTCGGCCCCCAGCATCGCCGGAAAGGGAATCGCCAATCCGCTCGGCTGCGTTTTGGCAGCAGCCATGATGCTTGATTTCCTGGGATGGAGTCGCGAGTCCGCGCTGCTCAACTCGGGCGTAAAAGAAGCCATGTTAAAGAATTACTTGACCTCTGATTTGGGCGGCGACAAAACTACAATCCAAGTCGGCGACTGGCTCGCCAATTTCGTCAGCGCCAAAAAGGCAACTTGAAGTGTTACTTTAATCGATCAGGATTCTTGATGGCTCACAAATGAGTCGCATGCTATCGACTCATTTGCCGTTCTTGCGCACGTTCTTGTCGAAACTGCTTATGGAGTAGAACTCTTCGATACATCCGCAAACGGCGGACCGAGTTTGGCTATCGCGTTTCTCAACTCGGCTTCGTCAAACCCCACACTCGAATATACCACCCTGCCCGACGCATCAATAAGCACAAGATAAGGAATGCCTCGAGGTGGAAATGCGTCGTTGATTGCTTCTGTCATGTGGAAGTTCGGCCAGCTTTCCTTTCGCTTAGCAAGAAAATTGGTTGCGTCTTGGGCCTCTTGATCGTCGTCAATACCCAGCAGTACCAAGCCCTTGCCTGCGGTTTCGTTGTAAAGCTTCTCAACTGCAGGTAATGCCTCGACGCAAGGAGCGCACCAGGTCGCCCAGAAGTCCAGGAGCACAGGTTTTCCCAGGAATGTTTTCAGCGATACCGTCTTGCCATCCTTTGCCACAAGATCCACCGACGGCGCAACCTTGCCATCAATCTCGCGCACCACCCTGTCTTGGGGCGAAACAAACTGTGGTACAAGCTTCACCCCCTCGCGTGGTTTGAAAACGAACAGATCTTCCGAAGCGCTTTGCGCGTTCGGCTCGGACACTCTGAACCAAACGTCCGTGCTTTGCGTGTATTCTATCCGCGGTGTGCCAGCAATGATGGGGCCTTCTTGATTCTCGCTGGTCTTCCATATCCGGCCTTCTTTTTTGTCGATCCAAAACTTCCACTTCTGGGTTTGCCTGGCCGTTATACCGGGTTGCCGTGGAAGCAGAGCATCAGCTTGCACTACGACGCAGAGCATGGGTTTCCCATCGACATCGATTTTTTCGTCAGGTAGATACGACGCGGACTGAATCACGGATCGCTGGTAGGAGAAACTCCTTAGGATGCGTTGGGCCTGCCCTAGCGAACTGAGGCCAGTGGAAGTCCTCGGAATCGGACCTGGGATGGCAGATGGCGCGGGTCCCTTTGTGTACTCCTCAAACTGTGGAAGGTAGAACCACTCGGAAACGCCGTCGGAAACCTGTATGGCATCGCCAGTATTGGAGTGATTTTCAAATCGATAGCGCTTATCTGGAAGCACGATGGCAGTTATACTGAACTTAAACCATGTTCGACTTACCGCGCTCTCGTTTTGCGTCTCCTCCACCAACTCAAAGTGATAGCTTTTTGCGGTAGCGTACCGTTTTAGCACTCCGTCGAGAAACGCGTGTGCATCGCCGCTGAAGTCGCTCGTTTCCTGCTGGGCTGATCGTGTTCCGGGCGCACCCAGGCCCGAAAATCCTAGAAGAAGCACGAAACACGTTCTACACCATGTAGTATTCATTTTATTCCATATTCCGTAGCTAAATCTTCACTTCACTATAAGAATTATAAGGGTACAGATTATACCATCTTTATGGTATTGACATATGATACCAAGAGGACCAGGATTCTGCCCAGTAAAGTCCTAAAATCTGTCCCGAAGAGGTAAGGCCATGGAGAAAATGTTTACTTTGCGATTTTGGGGATCATTCCTCGTTCTGGCGTTGTTCGTAGCAGGCGCATTGACCTTGATGCGAGATCATACTTCTGCGCATGCTTCTACCAAGTCGGTAATCGTGTCATCGTCGGGCCTAAAGCTGGCGACCCTCTTTGAAGGACTTCCACGGGATCCACGATACTCTGTAGAGGACATCTTGGCGACAAGGCGAGCATTGCCAAGATGTGGAAAAAAGCAAAGCACCCTGCAAGATGACGAGAAGGCGAGCGTCCTACAGAGTATTTTGAGTAGAGCGAAAGGCTCTCTGCAAAGTCTCTTCGGGAACACAGTCGTTTATGCCCAATGCTTTATCACCCAGTGTGGAGGCACTGGATGGGTCTCGTTCACGGACTCTTGCAACACAGGTGAAGATTGCTCAGGTGACTATAACAACGTAACGACTGATGCAAACTCTGACTTAGGCGAACACCAGGTTTCAACCCATTGCGGAGGCATACCCGCGTGCGGTTGCGAAAGTCAAACCTGTTAGGAGAACGTCATGCGCAACAGGATTATTTGTACTCTGCTCGTTCTGTTTTCGTGCTTCGCGGTCGGTGAACTCGCAGGCCAACCCGTTGCGGCTTCCGAGCTAACTCTGACCGGATCCATCACGATGCCGTTTACCATTGGCCCCGATACGGTCGCTGTGTGGAGCGGGGGCAGCTTGGTCTTTGTACAGGGGCGTTTTTCCAGCGGGCCGATTTTCCGAATTTTTGATCGGAGGGGATCTGAGATTTCGCAGTTTAGGTTCAGCATCCCTGGGGCACTACTTATCAACATCTATGATAACTCCATCGCGCGCGGTTCGGACGGATCACTGGCCATAGCGGGTACGGCTTACTCCGACAATTCACGAGGTACCATGTTTGTTGCCTGGGTTTCCCCCGACGGTCAACAACAAACCATCATACGCACTGCTCCCTTCTTTCCGGCCGCCATTACGGTAGCGATGGACGGAACGATCTGGGTAGCTGGTCATGAAACCAAGCAGGAAAAAGAACAACGCGATTACGGTCGGCCGCTCATCCGGCGTTACGACAGAAATGGAAGACTACTGGGCTCATTCATCCCATGGTCGACACTGGGAACCGAACCTCACATTCTTCCTTTTGAACGCTCGGTGCTACTGCCCTTGCACGAGGGCGTGCTGTGGTATGTGCCACGGTCCCTCACATATTTTGAGTTCTCATCTGACGGTTCGATTATCAAGCAATTCAAATCGGCGCCACACCCCGAATCTGATTTAACCTTTGCGGCTGTTTGCGGTGACGACAGCGTGTTTGTGACTACCCAGATACGCAGCGTTGGACAGGAAAACCGCTGGGGGATTTTCACCTTGGACCGAAAACGACGGGAGTGGAGCCTCGCTCCAAGAAACGAGAAATGGGGTAGGCTTTTAGGCTGTGATGGAACCCGTTTGGCCACCACAACAGATTACAAGACCATAGCGTGGCTTGAGCCGGCAGGAAAGTAAAGTAAGGAAAGTAAGAGTCCGACGCAGTGCAAAACTACGGACGCTCGCTTCCAATCGAAACTATGATCGGCGGAAAAATTTAAAGTAGTGATGTTCACCTTCGAAAGAGCTCCCGTTAGCGTGGATGTAGCGTGCTCTTCGTTAGGCGGTGGTCGTTCTCATCGGCCGCGCCACCAACGTAATCAACACCCCCAACACAAACCCGCCAACATGCGCCCACACCGCCACTCCACCCGTCGCGCTCGCCATTCCCAATGAACTAACCCCCGCCAAAAACTGCAGAACAAACCAATACACCAAAATAAACACCGCCGGAATCGGAACCAGAAAAATAAACACCAAAGTCAGCACTCGCGACCTCGGATACAGCACCAGATACGCCCCCATCACCCCAGAAATCGCTCCGCTAGCCCCCAATGCCGGCAGCCTCGAGTAAAAATTAAAAAACACATGCAGCAAGTCCGCGCCGATCCCGCACACCAAGTAGAAAAACAAATAAGGAACGTGCCCATAGAAATCTTCCACGTTGTCTCCAAAGATCCACAGAAACAACATATTCCCAACAATATGCGCAATCCCTGAATGCAAAAACATACTGGTAATGATCGGCAAAAATGCCACCTCAAAGCTCACATGCCCGCTCAGCCACGCAGGGAATCGCGCCGGTATTGTCGCATTCGCCAGCACAAATGCGTCAAACGCATGCGGAGGCAGCGTAAATTGATAAATAAAAACGGCGACGTTCGTCAAAATCAGGCAGGTATTCACCACCGGATAACTCTGCCGAGGATTCAGGTCTTTCAGCGGAATAAACATTTGATAGAGGTTCCGGCAGAGTAGCGGAAACCGCTTGAAATGAAAAGAGCGTCACCGCAGAGAAGGGAAGCAAGCTCCATTACTTGCCTCCGTGAAAATCTCAACGCGCCAGGATGTCCTTGTAAGCGTTTAGCTCAACCTTCTTGGGTGCCTGGTCCATATCAAACGTTACCGTGCGCGTCGCGTTCCCGATCATCCCAACTTGGCCGACCCTCATCATCCCTTTTCCAAAGTCCGCGAATACGGGCACCAGCATGGCAAAATTCTCGTCTACTTCGCTTTGCGTAACCTCGATTTGCACCTTTACAACCCCGGCGACCGCCGGCTGCACCGTGTATTTGAATTGATAGCGCGGCACCTTCGTGCCGTACACCCACTCGTTGAAAAACCAATCCAGTCGCTTGTTCTGCTGCAGGTCCATTCTCGCCGTCATGTGCTTTTCCGCCACGGCCTTGAAGGACTCCGTCGACGCCGCAATTGTCCGGTGAGTTTCCACAAAATCATGCATCATATCGATGAAGGCCTGATCCCGATTTCCCGAACCGCCGTCGTTGTACATCAGCGACCGCAGCATCTGCAGTACGTACGCGCCCTTCGGATAGGTGATGCTCTGATAGGCCGCGGGGGAGCGTGGCGATATCAGACGCAACCCCATCCATAACGGTCCCGCATCCGTTGGAGCAATCCCAAAATTGTTCTTCTCCAGAATCCTCGTGCGCTGCCGCTCCCAAAAATCCAAATAGTCTTTCTGCCACTTTCCGCCCACCGCGTGCTGCAAAAACAGTCCAGCGGAAAACTCCGCAAATCCTTCTGATAGCCATTGATCGTGATACGAAGCCCAAGTCACCGCGTGTCCAAACCACTGGTGCGCCACCTCGTGAGGTGTAACCTCCTGGACGAATCCAGTGAAGTTGGAATTGATTCCTCCGAATAGCATCCATCTCTGCGTCGAATCGATATAAGCCGAAATAGGCAAGTACACCAGGCCGGGCCACGATTGCCCAAAATTAAAATTTGGCTGCTCGGTGATCTCAATATTTTCGTAAGGTGCCTTGCCGAAATACATCGTGCACAACTGCATTTGCGCACGCGTTTGATCCAAAGCGTATTTCGTCATCGCTCCGGGGGACATGGACGCAAGCCCGTCTCTCCCCACCAGCCTGTCTGGCAGTTCCGTTAAGTAATATCCGGCGAGGATGTAGTGGGTGATATCGTCCGGGAAATCAATTTTCTTATACTGTCCGTAATTGAACCCCGCGACCGCTATTGGCACCGGCGTCACCCAATGCGTTACGGCGAACCCTGCCTCGGTGCTTTCACTTTCCAATTTCCCAACACTGATTAATACATTCGAGTGCGGCACCTTGAAGGTCAAATCATATAGCGCCTTTTCTCCGAAACCATTCAAGTTGGGGTACCAAGACGTTCGTGATCCGATGTAGTAGCTGCCCGCCCCGGCATCCGTGAGCACCTTGTCGCCCGCATACTCGATGCTGATCGCATGCTCCTTGCCCATCTCCGGTGCCGCATCCAGCACCGTATAAAACGAGCCGTCGTCCTTTCGGTCTTCCTGAATGAAATGCAACTCCTGACCCCTCTCGTCGGTCACTCGCGTCACTCGCAGTGTCGGCAACAATCCAAACTTCAGCACCCGCTCGCCCGGAATAAGCGGTTCAAACGTAAGCGTCGCGCGCGCAAACAGGTGATTGTTTTTTCCGATTACCGTCTCAATCTTGTATTTGTGCGTCGCGAAAAGCCGCCGGTCTTCCTGCGAGTTTGCGGTGTGTGCTTTGAGTTCGCCCAGCAAATGCTGCGAATACCACACCCCGTCATCCATTCCCCCAGGATTGAAATTGATCAGCGCGACTTCTTCGGAAGAGTCCAACTGCGGAATCGCGCCCACTCGCGTCCGTATAAAAAATCGTAAATCTTTGTGTGGCGCGCCGCTCATGTACACATTAAAGAACTGTGGATGCTTCGGATTGTAGATCGCGCTCATCACGTCCGCATCCACGTTATCAATCGTTTCATCCTGCAGAATCGCTTGCGTGAAGCTTTCCGCCACTTCTTGCCGCTGCCGGACTTTATGTTGCCAATGTTGATAAACTGTCGCCGCCTCCGCTGGCGTGCTCACCTTATTCGTAGGCGTCACCAGGCCCGAAAACCGTGCATACAAGCCATCGCTGAAGCGAAATACTGCGTCCTTCAAATCCTCTTCCGCTGCGGGACTTCCGCTGCGCCGGATCATTTCCTGAACATCCAAACGATCGAACGTCTTTAGCGTGAAGTGCCCTTGGCCAACAAAGACTGCTCCGGTGATCTCGCCATTAATAGGTTGCAGGAAGGTGATGGTCCCGGACTTTAGCTCGAAGGTCCCCGCATCGATCGGCAGCTTGAAGCTTTCGCAACGATAAGTATCGCCCAGTCCTTCCGTGCGAAGTTGCCGGTACACCGAATCGGAATTCGCGAAACTCGAATTCTTGTCGGTCACGTCCACTCGCGTCACCTGCGACGCAATCGTCAATTTCAATTGCAGTTCCGCTGTGCCTGCCAATTCAACCGGCGTTATGATCGCGTCGAAGCCCTCTTTCGTGGTGCGGACCGTGTACTTTCCAGCAGGCAGGTTTGGAGCAGAGAACTTGCCGACTTCGTCCGATTGCAGCACCAGCGATTGCGTGAGTGTTCCACCCGTAATCTCAACCCGCGCCCCAGCCACCACCGCCCCGGATGGATCTTTCACCGTGCCCGAAATCGTATCGGCCCGCGCCGCCAACGGCAGCGACAGGCAGACCAGCGCTAATGCCGCCAAGTGCCGAAAGGTGAGTCGCGCGATGCGGCCCGCTTTTATATTTCTTGTGGTTCGTGCTGCGCGGACGTCGAACAAACGTCCTTTTGTTAGGCTGGGCATGGGTTTTCCTATGAGAAGATTCTCCCCACCCGCCCGGCCCGCGCACACCATTCCGCCGCGCAGCCCAGTAAGAGTGAGATTAGTGATCATATAATAACCGCCACTCTTTGTGCCGATTAAAAATATTCGACGAACCCTCCCTGTCAACGGCGGGTGTGCCTCTCATCCCGAAAGAGCAGGGAAGCGTTGCACACGGACGGCATAGACCCCGGCGGCTCATCCTGTCATCTCTGAACGCGACGCGTACTTCACTCTTCCTTTGCGCGAACTCTGGACTCGCAACGATAATTTTCTTCGTTCCAGCCCGCGTTTCTTGTTCCCGCTCATTGCGAATACTCATCGCGTGTGGTAATTATTTAAACTCTGCGTGTGCGCGGTTCTGAACATTTTCTTGCGTGTTCAACCGAGCGTCGGCGCGCCGACACAACTCATGCCCGCCCGGGAAACGGAAGCCATCATCTTGAAGACTTTTCCACTTGGCGAAGCCGATCGCCTCGTCAGCTTCTTCGGTCGTACCTCAGGCCGCATGCGCGGCGTAGCCGGCGGCGCTCGCCGCCTCAAAAATCGCTACGGATCAACTCTCGAAATCCTCTCGCACGTCCAAATCTGGTACGTCGAAAAAGAAACCCGCGACCTCGTCCGCATCGAACAGTGCGAACTCCTCGAGTCCTTCAATAAAGCGCAAAGTGACTACACTCTCAGCGTCGGCATGGCCGTCGTCAGCGAAGTTTCCGAGCTCGTCCTCCCGGAGCACGAAACCGCCGACTCCATGTTTCGCCTCATCCTCATGGCGGCCCGCGAAATCGAGCGCACCGGTGACTGGACCCTCCCCCTCAGCTACTTCGCCTTCTGGACCGTCCGTCTCGGCGGCTGGCTCCCGCGCTTCGACCGCTGCTCCCAGTGCGACTCTCCCTTCGGCGTCGGCCCAGCCTTCCACGCTCCCTGGGAGCCTGGCCTCCTCTGCGAAAAATGCCACCGCCCCGGCATGCGCGCTCTCCATCAACCCGCCCGGCAGCTAGCCGAAACTTTCGCGGGCCAAAGCCTCGACAAAATCAAAGCCAGCGCGCCGCTCTCCGCGCCCGCAAGAGAACTTCGCGAAGCCGCGCTAAACTGGGTCGAGCATCACACCGAGCGCAAAATCGGATCACGCCTTCTTTTGGAGACCAATTGATATCTAAAGTAAAACTTGAACATAAGAAAGTCGGCCTGACCTTCCAGGATCTAATCCTGAAACTCTCCCAATTTTGGGTCAAACAAGGTTGCGTCCTCCAGCAACCCTACGACGTCGAAGTCGGCGCTGGCACCATGCACCCAGAAACCTTTCTTCGCGTCCTCGGCTCCGCTTCTTATCGCGTCGCCTACGCTCAGCCCAGTCGTCGGCCCGCCGACGGCCGCTACGGCGAAAATCCCAATCGCCTCTACAAGCATCTTCAATTTCAAATCATCCTCAAGCCCTCGCCCGTCGACGTCCAAGATATCTACCTCCGCAGCCTCGCCGCTATCGGTATCAACCTGAAGGAGCATGACATTCGTTTCGAAGAAGACAACTGGGAGTCGCCCACCCTCGGCGCCTGGGGTATCGGCTGGCAAGTCCTCCTCGATGGACTCGAGATCACTCAGTTCACCTACTTCCAGCAAAGCGGCGGAATTAACCTCGACCCCATCTCCGTCGAAATCACCTACGGCCTCGAACGCATCTGCGCCTTCCTCCAGAATGTCGAAAGCGTCTACGATATCCGCTGGTCCAACGACAAGACCTATCGCGACATCCGCCTCACCGAAGAACAGCAACTCTCCACCTATAGTTTCGATCTCAGCGACGCCACCGCCATCCGCTCCGAATTCGAGCTCCACGAAAAGCAAGCTAAAGAATTACTTGAACTATTCTCCAAAGCCGAAGGCCAGTCCCGCGAACGCTTTCCCGTCATCGCTGCCTACGATCACTGTCTCAAGTGTTCTCATCTCTTCAATCTTATGGACGCGCGCGGCGTAATCTCCACCACCGAGCGCGCCGCCCTCATGCAGCGGGTCCGCACCGCCGCCTGCCGCACCGCGGCCGCTTACCTCGAACAAGTCAGCGGCTCCGCTCCCGTCCAAGGAGCCGCCCGATGAGCGCCCCACGAAAGGGAAGCGCGAAGCCGAAGCCCGGCGAGCCCACGAAATCTCCCACGCCGAAATCCTCCGCCGCCAAACTCACGCTCTCTCCCGAAGACCGCCGCGTCGAGCTCCTCTTCGAAATCGGCTGCGAAGAAATTCCCGCCGGCATGCTCTCCAAGGCCGAAGACGATCTTCGCTCCAATCTCGAAAAACTTCTCGCCGCCGAAAATCTTTCCGACGGTGCCACCGTTCAGACCTTCGCCGGACCCCGCCGCCTCACCGCCTGGGTCCAGGGCCTCCGCGCCAAACAGGCCGACGTCGTCAGCGAAGTCACCGGCCCGCCCAAGTCCGTCGCCTACGACACAGTCGGCGAGCCGACCCGCGCCGCCCTCAGCTTCGCCGAAAAACAATCCATCTCCATCAGAGACGTCTACCTCGTCCAAACTCCCAAGGGGGAATATCTAGCCGCCAAGCAAACTCGTCGTGGCCGCACCGCGGAAAATATCCTCATCGACATTCTCCCCCGCGCCATTCACGATCTCTCTTGGCCCCGCTCCATGACCTGGACCGGCCTCGAAGGCGCTCGCTTCGTCCGCCCCATCCGTTGGCTCGTCGCTGTCCTCGACGGCCGCCCGCTCAAGCTCTCCTACGGCGGCGTCCACGCCGTCGACATCACCCGCGGCCATCGCTTCCTCGGGTCCCAGCAGATCCGTGTCCGCAATTTTGCCGACTACGAAAAACGCCTCCGCGCCAACGGCGTCCTCGTCCGCCCGTCCGACCGCCGTGAAAAAATCGAACACGAACTCGCCGCCCTCTGCAAGAAGGGCAGCTACCATCTTCACCAGGATCCCGACCTTCTCAAACTGGTCACCTATCTCAACGAGTTCCCAACCGTCATCGAAGGTTCCTTCGATCCTGCCTTCCTCAATCTTCCCGACGAAATCCTCGTCACCGTAATGCGCGGCCACCAAAAATATTTCGCCGTCGAAAAGCGTAATGCCGATCTCGCTCCCCACTTCCTCGCCGTCATCAATCTCGCCAAAGATCCCAAAGGTCTCGTCCGAGCCGGCCACGAACGCGTCCTCCGCGCCCGCTTCGCCGACGCCCAGTTCTTCTGGACCTCCGACCAAAAATGTCGGCTCGCCGACTATCTCCCCAAACTCGCCAAAGTCACCTACGAGTCCCGCCTCGGCAGCTACCAGGATAAAGTCGAGCGCGTCCGCGCCATCGCCCGCTGGCTCATGGAAGAGTGGTTCAATCGCGGCAACATGCAAGCTCGCGTCGCCGATGCCGACCGCGCCGCCGAACTCGCCAAGTGCGATCTCGCCACCGAGATGGTTCGAGAGTTCACTGAGCTCCAGGGCATCGTCGGCGGCCTCTATGCCAAAGCCCAAGGTGAGCCGGACGAAGTCGCCGACGCCATCTACGATCACTATCGTCCCGTCGGCCTCGACGATCCCATCCCCCGTAATCTCACCGGATGCGCCGTAGCCCTCGCCGACAAACTCGACTCCGTAGTCGGCTGCTTTGCCGTCGGCGTTGTCCCCACCGGCTCCAGCGATCCCTACGCGCTCCGCCGCGCCGCCCTCGGCATCGTCAAAATCATCCTGGACAAAAAGCTGGACATCTCTCTCCCGCACGCCATTGGTGCTGCCGCCAAAGCCCTGCTCATCCATCCGCCGAAGCGTGGTGTCACTCCCGCTCAGGAAGCGCAGGTACTCGACTTCCTCCTAGACCGCGCCCGCTTTGTCTTCCGCGATCGTGCCGCCTTCGCCTATGACGAAGTCAACGCCATCTTCCGTGCCGGTGCCGAAGATCTCGTCGACGTCCGCAAACGTCTCCTCGCCCTGCGCGCCATCCGCCGCTCCAAAAATTTCGAGCCGCTCGCCGTCTCTTTCAAACGCATCCGCCGAATTCTCGAAAAAGCCGACCTCAAAGACGCCGACTCGCAAACCGTCAACGCCAAACTTTTTGAAAGTGAAGCCGAAAGGGAACTGTTCGCAGCCATACGCGAAACCGCTTCCAAGGTTCAGGAAGAAAAACGCGCTGGCCGTTACGAACAAGCGCTCGAGCGCATCGCCGGTCTTCGCAAAGCCGTCGACCGCTTCTTCGAGGAAGTCATGGTCATGGCCGAAGACGCTGCCGTCCGCAACAATCGTCTCGCGCTGCTTTCCGAACTGCTTCGCGAGTTCACTACGGTCGCGGACTTTTCGGAAATCGGCGCGGAAGAGCGGCGCTAGCGCCTCACAAACGTAGTTAAAGTCTTACTTTAACTCGTGACAATTCGAATTTTGTCGGCGCGCCGACGAATGTAATTTGCATCACCAGCAATTCGCGATCACCGCACAAAGTGATCGCAACCAAATTCTACTCGGGGGACATCGTGACGAAATGGGTCTATTTTTTCGGTGCAGGTAAAGCGGAAGGCGACGGTACTTGGCGCGACCTTCTCGGCGGCAAAGGTGCCGGCCTCGCGGAGATGACCAGAATCGGCCTCCCCGTTCCTGCTGGCTTCACCATCTCCACCGAAGCCTGCGCCTACTTTTACAAAAATTCCAAAAAGTTTCCGCCGGAGCTGAAAAAGCAAGTCGCCGACAACATCGCCCACCTCGAAAAGGTCACTCGCAAAAAACTCGGCGACCCGAAAAATCCTCTTCTCGTCAGCGTCCGCTCCGGTTCCGCTCGTTCCATGCCCGGCATGATGGAAACCATCCTCAACCTCGGTCTGAATGATCGCTCCGTCCAGGGCCTCGCCTCCGGCACCGGCAACGAGCGCTTCGCCTGGGACGCCTATCGCCGCTTCGTCCAGATGTATTCCACCGTCGTCATGGAGCTGCCCAAGGAAGATCTCGAACATCGCCTCCGCGCCGTGAAAGATAAACTCGGCGTCAAAGAAGACACTGCCGTCCCCGCCTCCGGTTGGAAGCAACTGGTCGCCGAATACAAAACCAACTTCCGCGAAAAAACTGGCCAGGACTTTCCCGAAGATCCCATCGACCAACTCTGGGGAGCTATCGGCGCCGTCTTCGGTTCCTGGATGGCAGAAAAAGCGGTCACCTATCGACGCGTCGAAAAGATCACCGGCCTCCTCGGCACCGCTGTCAACGTCGTGCAAATGGTCTTCGGCAACACCGGTGAAAATTCCGGCACCGGCGTCTGTTTCACCCGCGACCCCAGTTGCGGCGAAAAAGTTTTCTACGGCGACTACCTCGTCAACGCCCAAGGCGAAGACGTCGTCGCCGGCATCCGTACTCCCATGCCGCTCACCGAGATGGCGCGCACCATGCCCAAGGTTTACGCCCAACTTGAAAAAGTTCGAGTAAAACTTGAGAAACACTATCGCGAAATGCAAGACATAGAGTTCACCGTCGAAGAAGGCACGCTGTATATGCTGCAAACGCGCACCGGCAAACGCACTCCCGCCGCCGCCTTCCGCATCGCCGTGGACATGGCTAACGAAAAACTCATCACCAAACAGCAAGCCATCAAGCGCATCACTCCGGAAGATATCGAGCGCCTTTTCTATCCGGTCATCGATCCCAAGGTCGACAAGAAATCTCTCGAAGCGCGCATCGTCGCTCGCGGCATCAACGCTGTCCCCGGTTCCGCAGTCGGCAAAATTGCTTTCTCCGCCAATCGCGCGGAAGAGCTGGCCGCCAAGGGCGAAAAAATTATTCTCGTCCGTCGAGAAACCAGTCCGGAAGATGTTGGCGGCATGGCCGTAGCCCAAGGCATTCTCACCGCCACCGGAGGTAAAACCAGTCACGCCGCGGTCGTCGCGCGCGGCTGGGGAAAGTGCTGCATCGTCGGCGCCGATGCCATCGATATCGACTACAAGTCAAACACCATGGTCGCCGGCGGAAAAACGCTCAAAGAAGGGGACTGGCTCACTCTCGACGGCAGCGAAGGTATCGTCTACAGCGGAGAAATGCCGCTGGTTACGCCGGAACTCCCCAAATCCTACGCCGTTCTAATGAAGTGGGCCGACGAAACCCGCCGTCTCGGCGTCCGCACCAATGCGGACACTCCGCAAGACTCTCGCAAAGCTCGCGAATTCGGCGCCGAAGGGATCGGCCTCTGCCGCACCGAGCACATGTTCTTCACCGACTTCGAACATGCCGAGCGCAGCCACGAACGCCAGCGCGCCATTCAAGAAATGATTCTCGCGGACAATAAAACCGACCGTGTCAAAGCGCTCGACAAACTTCTTCCATTCCAGCGCCGCGATTTCATCGGCATCTTCAAAGCCATGGACGGCTTTCCCGTCACCATCCGCCTCATCGATCCGCCCCTCCACGAGTTCGTTCCGCACGATCGCGCCAAGCAGCAGGAGCTAGCCAAAGAACTTGGCATCGACGTCGAAAAAGTCGCACGTCGCGTCGAGCAACTTCACGAATCCAACCCGATGTTGGGCCATCGTGGTTGCCGGCTCTGCATCTCCTATCCAGAAATTCTAGAGATGCAAGTGCGCGCCATCATTGAAGCCGCCATCGAATGCCAAAAATCCAAAGTTAAAGTATTACCTGAGATTATGCATCCGCTCACTTTGGACCGCAAAGAGCTGCAAATCCTCGAACAAGCCACTCGCCGCGTCGCCGACGATCTCATCAAAAAATCCGGCATCAAACTCCCTTACCTCGTCGGCACTATGATCGAACTTCCGCGTGCCGCACTGCTCGCCCAGGAAATCGCCGAGGTCGCCGAATTTTTCTCTTTCGGCACCAACGATCTCACCCAAACCACCATGGGTCTCTCTCGCGACGACGCTGGCCGCTTTCTTCCGGACTACGTCGACGAAAAGAAGGCCGGCGTCTTCGCCACTGACCCGTTCCAGTCTCTCGATATCAAAGGTGTTGGCATGCTCATGCGCTGGGCCACCGAAAACGGCCGCAAAACCCGCCCCAAACTCAAAATCGGCATCTGCGGCGAGCACGGCGGAGACTCCGACAGCGTCAAGTTCTGCCACGCCATCGGCATGGACTACGTAAGCGCCTCCCCCTTCCGCGTTCCCATAGCCCGGCTAGCCGCCGCCCAAGCCGCCATCGACTCCACCGCCAAGCCCCCTCGCAAATAGCGATCGCACGTGCGAGCGCCCAGCGCCGTTGAGCGGCCTAGGAGCCCGCCAACTATTGCGCGTAGTCGGCCCATTGGCTTGTCTCTGAACTCGTTTTTGAATTTGTTTCTGAATTTGTTCTTGAATTTGTTTTTGAATTTGCTTTTGAATTTGCTTTTGAATTTGCTTCAGGGTGCCCCATGGGCCGCCGTTGCACATGGGGATTTTCGCGAAAAATTCTCGCGGCGTCATGTAGGGGCACAGCATGCTGTGCCCACAGTTGACTTTGTCCCAAGAAACCCAGTCGATCGCCACGAAGCTCCGCAGCACCCCCGCTCGCGCTCGCGGTTGCTGAGAACCAACGTCTAAGTCGGCATCTTAAAGAAAAAATACATCCCCAAAAAAAAGAAAATGATATCCGGCGACCACGCCGCCAAAAGCGGCGGCAACTGTCCCACTCCCCCCATCGCCCCCAGCAATTCCGCTCCCAGCCAATACAAAATCCCAATCGCTACTCCCACCGCCACTCCGCCAATCGCTCCACGCGTCCCCACCAAAAACGCGAACGGAAACGCCAGCAACATGCTAATCGGTGCAATCAAGGGAAACGCCAATTTCGTGTGCCACTGCACCCGCAAAGCCGATACATCGAATCCCGCCTTGCGCAATCCATCGATATACCGCCGCAGTTGCGGCCAACTCATCTGGATCGCCGGCAAAACTTCGCGATTAAAATAACTTGGCGGCTCGCTCAATTCTGGCAAATCTTTCACATTGAATCGTTCATAACGCGCGATGCTGCCGTCCGAAAAATCCCGCACCCAGCCCGATTCCAAAACCCACAATTTTTGCGGCTCGGACCACAATGCCCGCGAAGCGAACACTCTTCGCCGCACTTGAAATGTCGCCGGATCGATTTCCAAAACGCTCAATCCGCCAAACAAATTCTGCGCCGGGTCGAAAACATCGTAATTATAAATTTTTGAGTTCTCGCCAAAAATCCATCGTTCCGGCTGTCGGTAAGTCTGCGGCGGTTTGCCCTTGATCTGATTTCGCAATGCATCTTGCCGCTGGTTCGCATACGGCAAAAATGTGTCGTCCAGCAAAATCATTCCTGCGGCCAGCATCAATCCTGCGCCCAGCAAGGGAATCGCCAGCCGATACAAACTGATCCCGCTCGCCTTGCACGCCACAATCTCATTGTTCTTGCTCATCACTCCGATGGTCACCAAAATCGCCACCAGCGCCGCCAATGGCGCCAGTTGATAACTCAAATAAGGCGTCAAATATCGGAAGTAATTCACCACCAGGAAAAACGGCACGCGATGCCGCGCAATATCGTCCAGCAATTCAAAGAACGTAAACGCCTCGAACAAAAAAATAAACGCCACCATCAGCAAACCGAAGTAATACAAAAATCTCCGCAACAAATAGATATCCATCAGTTGCGGAAAGCTTCCGCCGGACCGCATCGCCACTTCCGTCTGCACGTTGGTGGCGTTCGCCGCTCGCGCTCGCGCCGCTGCCGCTCGCGCTCTCCGCAAACGCTGCAACCGCAGCCAAATCGCGAAACGTCCCAGCGGTTGCAGCCACCGGCCCTCGCCGCGAAACTGTTCCATTCGCGGCAGCAAAATCAATCCGATCACCGCCAGCAACGCATCCGCCAGCCAAATTCCGATTGCCGGCGACAACACTCCTTCGCGCGCGAATCCCGCGCCCATAATAAAAAGCAAATAATAGGCGGCGATCAGCGCCACCGCCAAGAGCGATCCTGCCGCGCGCCCGCCGCGCCGTGGTTGCGCGCCCATCGGCACCGCAATCAGCGCAAACGCAAAACACGCGATCGGAAACGCAAATCTCCGGTGCAATTCCACGCGTGCTTCGCGCCAACCCGGACCGTTGTCTCCGGCCAATTCGCTTAGCGACCTTTCCGGATTGCTCAGTTGCCGCGGCTGCGATGGCCCCAATCCCGTCACCTGAATCGGCCAGTCGCTTTGTCCAAACGCCGTCACCGAATAGCGATCCGGGTCCGCGCGGTCGAATTCGTGCGTCGTTCCGCCTTTTAAGTGCAGCTCCAGCTTGCCCTGCTTCGGCTCCGCAATTACAATCGCACTCTCCGCCAGCGTGACGCGCGACCCGGTTTCCGCGCCCGCCTCGGCCAGAAAAACGCCGTGCCATTGCGTGCCGCTCGCGGAAATGTCGTTGATGTACAAAACGTTGCGCGGAAAACGTTCGTCAAAAACGCGCGGCTGTACTTGAAAATTTACTTGCGAAGCGACCAGTTCCGCTTCCGTCGCCCGCAAAACGCGAAACGACAGGGGACCTAGCCACAACGTGATCAACAACGTGATTGCCGCGCCCGTCAGCGCCAGCACTCCCACCGGCAACAAAATTCTTCGCCGCCCGATTCCCAGCGCCGTTAATGCGATAATTTCGCTGTCCGAAGACATGCGCCCCAGGCCCAGCAAAACTCCAATCAGCGCGGCCATCGGCAAGGTAAACGTCAGCACCCCGGGAAAAATGCACAGAAAAAGTTTCAATACTTGCGCGCCGGAACCTGAATGCCGGACCACCAGCGCCATCAATCGCACCAGTTGTGGCACAAAAAGTACAAACGTGAAAACAATCAACCCGAGGAACGCATGACGGAAAACTTCGCGGACAATGTAGCGGTCCAGGATGCGCATGTGCAGGATTGTGAGTGTAGCATGAGCGCCACTTCGCAACCGCCTAGCCCGCCCGCTCGCGCCCGTGAGACGCGTCGAGTTGGCTCGACACGCATCCGCTCAGCGATTTTCATTCGCACGGCGTCGATCCCTCTCCGCGCCTCGGCGCCTCTTGTCCGCATTGCCACGCGGCGTATTTCCATAACGTCGATTCGCGCCTGCACCGCGCCCGCACCCGCCGGCAAGGCGGCTGTGTTTGCTCCCTCGCCCATCTCGCCGATAATGTCCGATTGCCGGGAGGCGAAACTTTCTCGATGAATCGCATCAACCTGGTTGTCCTTTGGCACATGCATCAGCCGCAATACCGCGATCCGGAAACCGGACGCTACGTTTTGCCATGGACGCGTCTCCACGCCCTGAAAGATTACTGGGGCATGGTGCAAGTACTGGCGGAAGTTCCCAACTTTCACGCCACCTTCAATGTCGTGCCCGCGCTCGGCATGCAGCTTGAAGAATATGCCAGCGGAAAATTCAACGAGCCGTGGTTCACGCTGGCCTTCAAAAATGCCGAGGAACTAACGCGCGAAGATAAAACGGAAATTCTGGCCCGCGCCTTCCAGCTAAATCACGAACGGTTGCTTTCGCGCTGGCCGCGCTTTGTCGAGTTGCTCGAATGGGCGCGCCCCGCCGGAGGCGAGCAAGCCCAAGTTGCTTTCACGTTGCGTGATTGGCGTGATCTGCAACTTCTTTCCCAACTCGCCTGGATGGACGAAATCTGGCTGGAAAAAGATTCCGTGGTCAGCGCCCTGGCCGGCAAAGGTAAAGAATATTCGGAGGCCGATAAATCCGCGCTGCAATCCAAACAACTCGAATTTCTAAATCTAATTCTTCCCGCCTATCGCGAAGCTGCCCAGCGCGGACAAATCGAAATCAGCACCACTCCCTTCTATCATCCGATTCTTCCGCTGGTTTGCGATTCCGATATCGCGCGTGTCGCCAACCCCGGAACTCCGCTGCCGCGCCGCGCCTATCGCTATCCCGAAGATGCCCGCGAACAATTGCGCCGCGCCGTGCAATATCACGAACGCGTTTTCGGCGCAAAACCCAGCGGCTTGTGGCCGTCCGAAGGTTCCGTTTCCGATCAAACTTTGCAACTAGCCGTCGAAGAAGGTTTTCGCTGGTTTGGCACCGACGAAGGCGTGCTCGGCAGAACTTTGAACGTCGGATTTTTTCGCGACGCTAACGGCATTCCCGCGAACGCTGAGCGTTTGTACCAACCCTGGCGCATTCAAATGGGCGGCAACGGAATCAACGGATTGTTTCGCGATCATCATCTTTCCGATCTCATCGGTTTTGTGTACAGCCGCATGGACGCAAAAACCGCCGCCGCCGATTTGCACGGTCGCTTGCGCCACCTTGGCGAAAATGTGCAGAGCGCGCACCCGCTTACCATTTCTCTTTTTCTCGACGGCGAAAATGCCTGGGAATATTATTCCGGCAATGGCCGCGAATTTCTCCGCCAGTTTTACCGGCGCATCGCGGACGATTCCGATTTTCGCGCGCTCACCGCGAGCGAAGCCATCGCCGACGCCAAAGAAATTCCGTCGGCCGGCGGAATTTTTCCGGCGTCCTGGATCAATGCAAATTTCGACGTCTGGATCGGCCACAGCGAAGACGTCGCCGCCTGGGAATTGCTTTGGGACGCGCGCCAGGCTTACGCCGGCGCTGCCGACGCGTTCGCGAAAAATCGCGCCGGCGCTCCCACCGAAACCGGACTGGCCGCCGCGTTTGAATCCATTCTCGCCGCGGAAGGCAGCGATTGGTGCTGGTGGTTCGGTCCCGAACACAGCACCGCGAACGACGCCGAATTCGATGCACTGTTTCGCAAACATCTCACCGCCGTGTACCTCGCGCTCGGCCAGGTGGCGCCGGACGAACTGGCCAATCCGATCAAGCACAAACCGGAACACGCCGTGCAAATGGCGCCGACCACCCTGCTAAAAATCAAAGTGGACGGCCGCGACACTTCTTATTTCGAGTGGCTCGGCGCCGGACTGTATTCCCCCGAACGCCGTGGCGGCGCGATGCACGGCCGCATTTATTATCTTCGCGAACTGCATTACGGATTTGAGGAAGACCGTTTCAGCCTGCGCGTCGATCCTTTTGTCGAAGCCATCGGCGAAATGGAAGATCCGGAATTCCGCATCACCATCGGCGCGGTGGAAGAAATCACCGTGATTGTGAAACTCGAACGCGGACGGCTGAAAGAATTCGCCATCGAAAAAGACCGGGTGTGCCTGCTGAACCCGAAAGGCGCGGTAACCGCGGCGTTTGATCGCATTCTGGAAGTGTCGATTCAGCGCGAGCACTTCAACCTGAAAGGGCGAAAAAGTTTTCGCCTCGGCGTTTCGCTGTGGCACGGCGGCTTGCCGGTCGACGTAATGCCCGCCGAAGGCTATTTGGAAATTCCTCTCGGCGACGAGAATTCTTCCTGGCCGCTCGAAGACGAAGATTCCTGAATCATTTCACAGCACAAAAAGTTTCCAGCTGTTGAGTCCTTTCTGGTCTTTTATTTTTTCTACTTTTCTTTCTTCCTTTCCAAATCAAAACATTTTTACGGCTAAATCTTGCGGGCGATCGCCCACCGGAATCATGGTCAGCAAACTTGGCCGGTCAGAGCGAATGCGAATCACGGAAAGGTCGCCGGAACCTTGATTGACCACCAGCAAAAGATTTTCCGCGGGATCGAAGCGGACCGCGGCAGGGGATTGGCCGACGGGAATTAATGTTTCGACGCCATTGCCGGTGCGGGTGACGCGGCGATTCCCAATGTCCACGGGCGTGACGCGCCCCGGAGAGGTGTCCGCGACGTACAGCAGGCTGGCGTCAGACGTTAGCGCTCCGACCGTGGGAGAAAACCCTAGCAGAACGTAATCGCCGACTTCGTGCGTCCAGGTATTGATCACTTGCAGTCCGTGCGATTCCGGCGAAAGAACGTAGAGTTCGCCACCATCGGGTTTCAGCAACATTTGCGACGGCTTTCCCGCGAGTTGCAGATTGGCGAGCAGTGTGCCACTGCGCAGATCGACCACGGACAAACGGGCTGCGCTACGGCTGAGAACGAAAGCGACGGCATTGTCCGGAGTAACCGCAACGTCGTCCGGTTGCGCGACAACGTTGGCGGCGGCGCGAAGCGCGAGAGTCGCAGCGTCGTGGATGCCGAGCGACGCGTCGCTGCGATTGATTACAAGAACGGTTTTGCCGTCCGGTGTGACCCGCGCGACCACCGGTCCGCGCCCGGTCGCCGCGCGCCCGACGATGGAATGAGACTCGCAATTGATGGCCATGAGCGTGTCGCTGCCAGCGGAAGTGGTATACAGAAGATTTCCGTTGCGAGAAAAATCGAGCGAGTAGGGAAGAGGGCCGACGGAAATGCGCGCGGTGATTTGGTTGCTGCGAGTGTTCAGCGACCACACGTAGCCGCCGCTGGGGCTGACGCCCCAAACTTCCGCGCGCGTGGGATCTTCGCGCACGCCGCTGAGATCTGGCGCAATTTGAACTTTTGCGACTGCGGAAAGTTTTACGAGATCCACCACAGTGAGCGCGCCGTCAGAGGTGGCAACGTAGGCGTTCAGGTGCAAACCGGGGCGAAGGAATGAGGCGGAATGTTCGCGCGCAATCATGGTGACGGCAGCGACCAGCAGCACCGCCGACAAAAAGTACAAACGAAAATTGCGGCGTGGGCTCATGACTGGTGCCGACCTTTGGTTCGCATGGCTAGTTTATTTCGCGATGGAGGACGGCGGCGATTTGGCGAACTTCTTCCATGAGCGCGGCGAATTCTTCGGGCAGGATGGATTGGACGCCGTCGGACAGTGCTTTGTCCGGCTGGTGATGGACTTCGATGAGCAGGCCGTCGGCGCCCACGGCGATGGCGGCGCGCGAGAGTGGAAGAACTTTGTGGCGTTTGCCGGTGCCGTGGCTCGGGTCGACGAAGATGGGCAAGTGGCTGCGTTTTTTCACGGCGGGAACGACCGCAAGGTCGAGCGTGTTGCGCGAAAAATCAGAGAAGGTGCGGACGCCGCGTTCGCAGAGGATTACGTTGTAATTGCCTTCGGACAAAATATATTCGGCGGCCATTAAAAATTCGTCGAGGGTAGCGGCCATTCCTCGTTTTAGAAGCACGGGTTTTTTGGCTCGTCCAGCTCGTTTAAGCAGCGAAAAATTTTGCATGTTGCGCGCGCCAATCTGGATTACGTCGGCGTATTCGTCGACCAGATCGAGACTTTCGTTGTCCAGAGCTTCAGTGATGATGCCGAAGCCATATTTTTCGCGGACTTTGGAGAGAATTTTCAGGCCGGTTTCGCCGAGCCCCTGGAAAGCGTAAGGGGAAGTGCGCGGTTTGTAAGCGCCGCCGCGAAAAAGTTTTACGCCAGTTTTGGCGAGTTGCTCGGCGACGGCGAAAGCTTGCTCTTCGGTTTCCACGGCGCACGGGCCGGCGACCAGGGCAATGTGTTTGCCGCCGACGATCACGTCTCCGCTAGGAGTGGGAATGCGGAGAATGCTGTCTTCTTCCTTGGCGTCGCGGCTGACGAGTTTGTAGGGCTTGCTGACTGGAATGCATTCGACGACGCCGGGGAGCGATTCGAGGGTGCCGAGGTCCAGCGAGCCTTTGTTCCCGGTGATACCGATGGCGGTGCGAAGAGCGCCCGGAATGGGATGGGCCTTCAGGCCGAGGCTTTCGATGCGTTCGCAAACGGCGCGAACCTGTTCCTCGGTGGCATGGGATTGCATGACTACGAGCATGGTTGATTCCTTCGGGTGGAACTGAGACGGCCAGTGTACACGATGGGATGGGCGCTCGGGAAACGCCGATGGCCGATGACGGTGGGCTCCGGGCGACGAGCGTGGGGCTTCTGCAAGTGCAAGAAAACACTGGGGAGATTTTTCGAGGGGACCCCACCCCCGGCAATTTGTAAGGATGTGAATGTAAAGGGGTTGCGAGATAAGGGGTTTGTAAGTGGGGATTCTAAAGGGGTTAGAAAAGCGTGGTTCTCAGAGACACGGACGTTTGAGAACGGACGGAAGAGTGGCGCGGTTAGTTGAGGGAACGGTAGGCCGCGCATTGCGTGAGGAGTATAGCAGTCTGTTTACTTTATGTCAATAGATACTTTAGGGGTACTAGTTTCGAATGGTTTTGATGGTACCGCTGGTGTCGGTCAGTGCACGACGGCTGGTTTGATGGCGCGGAAAAGGTGCCGATCGGGAGATCGGCGTGCCCGGGAACCCCTCGAACCCCACTAAATCGATCGGCCATGGAATCCCGCTGAGGTACGCGGGGCGTCTGGTATCTTTGGTGGGTTCGAATTGGCGGAGTCGGATATTTTGTGGAGGAGGGGGAGATGGGTGGAGGCGGCGCGAAGGCGATTATTGGTGCGGGGTTGGTTTGCGGGGTGATGGATATTACGGCGGCGTTCTTGGTGTATGGGCATTATGGGGCGAAGCCGATGAGGTTGTTGCAGGGGATTGCGGCGGGTGCCTTGGGGTCGCGAGCTTATTCGGGCGGGGTGGCGACGGCAGCGCTGGGTTTGTTTTTTCATTTTGTAATAGCGTTTGGGGCGGCGACGGTGTTTTGGGCGCTTAGCCGCGCGGTCCCGTTTTTGCTGGAGCAGGCCGTGGCGTCGGGAATTTTGTACGGAGTGGCGGTGTACTTTTTCATGCAGTTGGTGGTGATACCGATGTCGGCGGTGCGCAGGGGGCATCCGTCCATGAAGATGACGTTGATTGGGATCGTTATACATATATTTTGTGTGGGGTTGCCGATTGCGTTGATGGTGCGGAGGGGGAAGTAGCCGGGTTGTTTTAGGTTGTAGTGGCGTGGAGGTTGAGATTCTTCCGACTGCGAAAGGCACGCAGTCCTCAAGAATGACATGGTTGCTGGGTGGCGATGAGTGCACGGCGGCTGATTGGGTGGTGCAGAAAAGGTTCCGAATCGGGAGATCGGCGTGCCCGGTGCCCCACAATCAACCCGGTCCCAGAATCAACCCCCGCAACGCGGCGGAAACCGGATTTGGGCGGTGTGGTAGAATAGACGGTTTAACGGTGGAGATTTTAACGAGAGAGAATGCCTGAACAGCCAATTTTAGTGCCGACGCAGTTTGACCCGGAAGACGAATACCGTCCTGAACCTGAGCCTGAATATGCGCCCCCTGGGTGGATGGATGGGAGTTTGCGCATTGGGATTCATACCTCGATTGCCGGGAGCTATTTGAACGCGCTGGAATCGGCCAGCAAGCTGGGTTGCAACGCGTTGCAGATATTTTCGTCCAGTCCGCGAATGTGGGCCGGCGGCGGAGTGCGGATAACCGAGGCAGATGGGCTGGCGTTTCGCGCGCGGCGCGAAGAACTGGGACTCGGGCCGCTGGTGATCCATGCAAATTATTTGATTAATTTGGCGGCGCCGCAGCCGATGTCGCGCACGCGATCGATACAAGCATTTCACGATGAGTTGGTGCGCGGGATGATGCTGGGCGCGGATTTTGTGGTGGTGCACCCGGGATCGCGCGGAGAAATGCCGCCAGAATTTGCGGTGCGTAATGTAATCGATTCAGTGAAGCAGGCGGCGAAGCGTTTGCCGGCGACAAGAATGCGGATATTGATTGAGAACACGGCGGGAATGGGCGCGGCGGTAGGGTCGCGGCTGGAAGAAGTGGGCGAAATTGTTTTGGCGCTGGATCGATTTAATGTGGGAGCGTGCCTGGATACGGCGCATTTGTTCGCAGCGGGCTATGACATCCGCAGCGAGAGCGGGCTGGAGTCCACGCTCGATTTGATTGACCGGACGATTGGGCTGGAGCGAGTGCCGGTTTTCCATGTGAACGATTCGAAAATCCCGCTGGGCGGACGAGTGGATCGTCACGAGCACATTGGAAAGGGAAAGATTGGGGCGGAAGCCTTTCGGAAGTTGCTGACGAATCCGCGGTTGGGAGCTTCGGCGCAATACGGACTGCCGGGGCGAGCGTTTTTAGCGGAGACCCCGATTGATGAGCCGGGCGAGGATCGTCAGAACGTGGCGGCGCTTTGGGAATTGGCGGGACTGGCGGAAACGGCTCCCGCGGCGGTGAAGGGATTTTCGATGCTGACGGCGGCGGCGAAGAAGTCGATGGGAAAGCGGATCGCGGAGACAAAGAAAGTGGCGCGGGCGGCGGAGAAATCGAAAAGGAATGCGGCGTCAGCAAGCGGGACGCGGGCTGCTGCGGTGGCGCGCGGCAAAAAGAAAAAGAGGTAAGCGGGATTGGCCGACGAGACTACGCGCGGAAATGGAACGGGCAGTGACGGCGCGGCGACGGGCGCCGGCAACGATGCACGCGCGGTGAGCGGCGGGGGATACGATCCGCAAGGGATCGAAGCAAAGTGGCAAAAGCGCTGGGCCGAAGCGCGCGTATTTGACGTGGAAGTTGATTCCAATAAACCAAAATATTATGTGCTGGAGATGCTGCCGTACCCTTCCGGGACGATGCACATGGGGCACATGCGCAACTACACGATTGGCGATGTAGTGGCGCGTGTGAAGAAGATGCGCGGATTTAACGTGCTACATCCGATGGGCTGGGACGCGTTCGGTCTGCCGGCGGAAAATGCGGCGATTAAAAATAATACGCATCCGCGCACCTGGACAAACAACAACATCGCCGAATTTCAGAAAGTGATGCGGAGATTTGGGTTTAGCTACGACTGGCGGCGAGAGATTTCGACTTGCGAGCCGGAATATTACCGGTGGAATCAGTGGTTTTTTCTGCGCATGCTGGAGCGCGGCCTGGCTTACCGGAAAAAGAGCCGAGTGAACTGGTGTCCCAAGTGCGCGACGGTTTTGGCAAACGAGCAAGTGGTCAACGGATTTTGCTGGCGGCACGAAGATACGGCGGTGGAATCTCGCGAGATCGAGCAGTGGTTTTTGAAGATTACGGATTACGCGGAGCAATTGCTGGAGGATTTGAAACTGCTGGAAGGCGGATGGCCGGAGCGGGTCATCACCATGCAGCGAAATTGGATTGGGAAGTCGCAAGGAGCGAAGGTACGGTTCGTGGTGGCGGACTTTCCGGGCGAGTCGATTGAGGTGTTTACGACGCGTATCGACACGATTTACGGAGCCAGCGCGGTGATTCTGGCGGGGACGCATCCTTTGCTGGGGAAATTGCTGGCAGGGTCGCCGGTGGAGACCGCGGCGCGAGAGAAATTGGCGGCGCTGCGGCAGATGTCGACGAAGGCAGAGGATGTGGCGACGGCGGAGAAGGTAGGATTTTTCACCGGGCGGTATGTGACGAATCCTTTTAATGGCGCGAAGATTCCGGTGTGGGTGGGGAATTTTGTGCTGATGGAGTATGGCACCGGCGCGGTAATGTGCGTGCCGGCGCATGATGAGCGTGACTTTGAGTTTGCGACGAAGTATGGATTGCCGAAGCCGATTGTAGTGCAGCCCGCGAGCAGCGCGGAAGCGTTGACCGATGAGAATTTGGCGCAAGCGTTTACGGAATATGGGGTCAGCGCGAATTCCGGCGGCTACAGCGGGATCGCGACGGAAGTGGCGCTGGACCGAATGTCCGCGGAAGCGGAAGCGCGAAAATTTGGCAAGCGCGAGACGGTATACCGGTTGAAAGATTGGGGAATTTCGCGGCAGCGATATTGGGGAACGCCAATTCCAGTGGTGTACTGCGAGAAAGATGGAGTTGTCGCGGTGCCGGACGACGAGTTGCCGGTGCTGTTGCCGGCGAATCCGAAATTGACGGGAATGGGCGAGTCTCCTTTGGCGGCCACGCCGGAATTCGTGAATACGAAATGTCCGAAGTGCGGCGGCGCGGCGCGGCGCGAGACGGATACCATGGATACGTTTGTGGATTCGTCGTGGTACTTTTACCGGTATTGCGATCCGCACAATTCGGAAGCGCCTTATGATTCGGCGAAAGCGGCGTATTGGTTTCCGATCGATCAGTATATCGGCGGGATCACGCATGCGATTTTGCATCTGCTGTATTCGCGTTTTTGGTGCAAGGCGATGCGGGATATTGGATTGGTGAAGCACAGCGAGCCGATCGAGCGGCTGTTCACGCAGGGCATGGTGCAAAAGGGCGGGGTGGCGATGTCGAAGTCGCGCGGTAATGTGGTGGGCGCGCTGGAGATGGCGGAAAAGTATGGAGCGGACACGGGGCGGCTGTACACGTTATTTGCGGCGCCGCCGGAAAAGGATTTGGAGTGGAGCGAGGAGAGTATTGAAGGGTCGTGGAGATTTCTGAATCGCGTGTATCGGTTGGTGAAGCGGCACAGTGAAAGTTTGCGCGCGGCGAAGAGTGGCGGGATTGATGCGGCCGCGGCTTCGCCAAATGAGAAAGCGTTACTGCGGATGGCGCATCAGACTTTGCGGCGAGTGTCGCAGGATTTCGATGTGCGATGGCATTTTAATTCGGCGATTGCGTTGATCATGGAGCTTTCGAACGAAGCGCAGCGGATGGAGCCGCTGGAAAAAACGGTGCGTCCGGAAGTGCGGAAGGAAGTACTGGAATTGATGACGCTGATGCTGGCGCCGATGACGCCGCATCTGGCGGAAGAATTGTGGGAGATGCTGGGGCACAGCGAAGGGCTGTGGACGGTGCGCTGGCCGGAGTTTAATAAAGAGTTGGCGAAGGATGCGGAAGTCGAGGTGGTGGTGCAGGTGAATGGGCGAGTTCGCGGAAAATTGACGGTGGCGGCAGGGATGGGCGAGGCGGAGTTGCTGCCGCTGGTGATGGCTGAATCCAGCGTGGCGCATCATGTGGAAGGGAAGCGAGTGGTGAAGAAAATTGTGGTGCAGGATAAGTTGGTGAATTTGGTGGTGGCGTAAGTCTTTGAAACGAGGGCAAAGCTAGCGAATGGCCAGCATAGCGAGAACCGAAACAGTGAAAGCGAAACCGGAGTCTGAGCTGGGCGGCATCGTGGTGCTCGATTTCGGCGGGCAATATACGCAGCTGATTGCGCGGCGGGTGCGGGAGCAGCAAGTGTTTTCGGCGGTGCTGCCGTGTACGTCGACGCTGGAGGCGATTCGCGCGTTTGCGCCGGCGGGATTGATTTTGTCTGGCGGGCCGAGCTCGGTATATGACGCGGAGGCGCCGAAATGCGATCCGGCAGTGCTGGCCATGGGCGTGCCGGTGCTGGGAATTTGCTACGGGATGCACTGGCTGACGCACACGCTGGGCGGAAAAGTGGAGAAGGCGGAGCGGCGCGAATATGGCAGCGCGAAATTGAATTTGCAGAATGGGCAGGCGAAGTCTGAATTGTTCGCAGGGATGCCGGAATCTTTGCGGATCTGGAATAGTCACGGGGATCATGTGGCCGCGTTGCCGCCGGGATTTCACACCACCGGGCGGACGGAAAATGCGGTGGGGGCGGCGGAAGATCCGCAGCGAAAAATTTATGCAGTGGAGTTTCATCCGGAAGTGCGGCACACGGATCGCGGGACAGAGTTGTTGCGGAATTTTCTATTCCGGGTGTGCAAGGCGGAGACCAAGTGGAGCGGGACAGCGTTTATCGAAGAGACCACCGAAGCGATCCGGAAGAAGGTGGGGTCGAGCCGGGTGATTTGCGCGTTGAGCGGGGGCGTGGACTCGACGGTGGCGGCGGTGCTGGTGCATCGGGCCATCGGAGCACAACTGACCAACATTTTTGTGAATACCGGAATGCTGCGGAAGAACGAGTTCGAAGATACGCTGGAAATGCTGCGGGACCGGCTGGGATTGCAGGTGATCGGGGTGGATGCGTCGGACCGGTTTCTGGACCAGTTGAAGGGCGTGACGGACCCGGAGCGGAAACGGAAGATTATTGGGGCGGAGTTTATCGCCGTGTTTGCGGAGAAAGCTTTGGAGCTGCAGAAGGATACGAGCCACGGGGCAATTGGGTATCTGGTGCAGGGCACGCTGTATCCGGATGTGATTGAGTCGGTGTCGGTTAAGGGGCCTTCGGCGACGATTAAGACCCACCATAATGTTGGCGGTTTGCCGGAAAAGATGCCGTTTGCGCTGATTGAGCCTTTGCGAGACCTTTTTAAGGATGAAGTTAGACGTATCGGAAAGGATTTGGGCTTGCCGGCGGAGATACTTTTGAAACATCCGTTTCCGGGTCCAGGACTAGCAGTACGGCTACTCGGTGAGATCACCCGTGAGCATCTGGTAACACTGCGGGAAGCGGATGCGGTGGTGGTGGAAGAGATCCGGCGGGCAGGTTTGTACGAAAAGGTATGGCAGGCGTTCGCGGTGCTGCTGCCGGTGCGCAGCGTGGGAGTGATGGGTGACGGGCGGACATACGGGCTGACGGTGGCGGTGCGCGTAGTGGAATCGGAAGACGCGATGACCGCGGATTGGGTACGTTTGCCGGGAGAAGTGCTGGAAAGGATTTCGACGAGGATTGTGAATGAGGTGCCGGGCGTGACGCGAGTGGTTTACGACATCAGTTCGAAGCCGCCGAGCACGATTGAATGGGAATAACAGGGAAGCGACGAAAGCAGGAAAAGGACACACGGGAAAAACTAATTGAGCCGCACGGGCTGGGGGGCGCGGCTCAATATCGGTGGTTCACAAACCGTTCCGGACAAAAAATCCGATTAGCGGTTGGCTACTTTTTGGGCCATGAAAAGGATGAGCTTGCGATCTTCTTCATCGGCCTTGCCGAGCAAACGGCAAAGTTTGTTGAGAAAGCGAGCCTCTTTGCCGTGGCTGCCCCAGGCGATATCGTCCGAAGACTTACGCTTGGGAAGGTTGGGCAATTGAGGCGGCTCTTCGCCGTCGTAGAAGAGTTGATAGAGTGGGCACTCGAGAGCGCGAGCCAGCTTTTCCAGCGTTTCGATGGCCGGTACCGTGTGGCCATTCTCGACGCGGGAGATGTAGCAACGAAGCAAGCCAGTTCGCTTTTCGATGTCGCCCTGGGAGAGTTTCTTTTCCTCACGCAGTGAGCGGAGGCGGTCGCCAATAATCATGCAGACATTATTCCATGTAAGTACAATGATAGGCAAGTGAAAAATGAATGACCGGCGGTGAAACAGATGATGCAAGGGAAGAGTACTAAAATAAGAAGAGGCGTAACCTAGAGAGCATGGCCCGCGTCCCAAAAGTGGAGGTTTCTTCCGGTTCTGCGGTGGTAATGCAGAAAATGCCGAAGGAACGTCCAGCCATTGACGACCGGGAACTAGTACGCCGGGCGCAGGCCGACGACAAGGCGGCCTTCGAGGAATTGGTCCACCGGCACCAGCACCGGGTTTTCGCGGTGGCGGGCGGGATACTTCGAAGGCGCGAGGATGTAGAGGATATTGCCCAGCAAGTATTTGTAAAAGCTTATTTTTCGCTGAAGCGATTCGATCAGCGGGCGGCGTTCAGCACCTGGTTGTACAAGATTACGGTGAATGAATGCTGGGACTTGCTGCGGAAGAAGAAAGTCCGGCCGCTGGTTTATGAGTCGGATCTAAGCGAGGAGCAGGCTCGGCAATATGGTGCGCCGGAGAAAAACCATCCGGGTAAGCCGGACATCAGCGAGACCTTGGAAGCGCGGCAGCAGGTGGAACTACTGCTGGAAGGTTTGGACGAGCGCGACCGTATGATGCTGATCTTGAAAGAAGTGGAAGGGTTTGCGGTGGAAGAGATTGCGCAGATTTTGGCGCTAAACGCGAATACGGTCAAGGTGCGGTTGTTCCGGGCGCGGCGAAGGATTGTGAGTCAGGCGCGGAAACGCGGGAAGAATTAGGTTGGCGCCGGCTGAAAGATTTTTTTGAAGATTGGGAATCTAAGAGACGAAGCATCGTGAATGGTGAGGAGACTGTAATGTGGAACCCACTGAATAGAGGTAGCGCGGACTGTAGAGCGTTCCAAGAGGCGCTGGAAGTTTGCGCGAGCGGGAGCGAAGTAAATATCGCCGAATCGCTTCCGGAGGCGCAGCGGCAGCATTTGGCGCGTTGCCGCGAGTGCGAAACGAGCTTGCAGGAGTTGGTGGAAACGCGGGTGTTGCTGAGCGCGATTCCGTCGAACGCGACGCCGGGTCCGTGGTTTGCGCCGCGAGTGATGGCGGCGATTGCAGCGCAAGAGTCGAAGCTGACCAGAGCCCTGGAAACGTGGACGGCGGTGCCGCGACTGGCAGCAAGGCTCACGTGGCTTTCCGCGCTGGCATTGCTGCTGGCGAGTACTTGGCTGTATTCGCGGCCGATGCACTACTCGGTGAACAGCGTGGCGACGGATGTGACCGGCGAGCCGCTGGTGGAAACACCGACGCCAGTGACGAATGACGACGTGCTGGTGAGCTTGGTGGAGAAAAGCCGATGACCGAAACGAACGCGCGACGCAGAGCGGCGCTGTGGGTGGGAGCGGTTTTCCTGCTAGGCGCTGCGCTGGGCGGCGTGTTTGGGTTTTTGTTTGCGCGGCATTCAGTGTCGGCGGCGAGCGCTCCTTTGACGGAACCACAGCGGCGCGCCCATCGGGTGGAGCAGCTTACGAAAGAGTTGGGTTTGACGAGTGCGCAAAGCGCGCAGTTGGATGCAACGCTGACGCACATTCACTCGGATTACAAGAGTGTTCATCAACAAAGCGAGGCGCAGTTGGATGCCGCCCGGCAAAGAGGGCGCGATCAGATTCGGTCGATTTTGACGGATGAGCAAAAGCCCAAGTTTGAAGAATTCTTGAAGAAGATGGACGAAGAGCGAAAAAAGAACGCCGCTGCGGCGCAGAAGTAGCACTTTTCCGTTGTGATTCCTCGGACAATTCGATTTCCTCTGGCGTTTTCTTTGCGGCGATTTCCGATGACTCGTTCATTGTTGTTGTTTGGCCGGTTTCGGAAACTTCTTCGCATGAAGGCTAGAGTTTGACGATTAGTTTGCCGGTGTTGGCGCCTTGGAAGAGCATGTTGATGGCTTCGGGGGCTTTTTCGAGCCCTTCGACTACCGTCTGGCGATCTTTTAGTTTGCCTTGCATTAGCCATTGGGCTAGTTGCGTGATGGCTTCGGTGTAGCGCGGGGCGTAATCGAAAATGATGAAGCCTTGGACGCGAAGGCGCTTGACGAGGACATTGCCAAAGCTGGCGAGGGCGGGGTCTGCGGTGGTGTAGCCGGAAATCAAGCCGCAGAGAACAACGCGGCCGTGGAGATTCATGCGGGTTAAAACGGTTTGCATGATATCGCCGCCGACATTTTCAAAATCGATGTCGATGCCTTTGGGGCAGGCGGCGGCGAGTTTTTCTTTCCAGTCCGAAGATTTGTAGTTGATGGCGGCGTCAAAGCCGAGGTCTTTGCTTAGCCAGGAACATTTTTCTTCGCCGCCGGCGATTCCCACCACGCGGCACCCGTGAATTTTGGCGATTTGTCCGACCACGCTGCCGGTGGCTCCGGCGGCGGCAGAGACGACCACGGTTTCGCCGTCTTTTGGTTTGCCGACGTCGAGCAGGCCGAAATAGGCAGTGATGCCGGTAATACCGAGCACGCCGAGGAATGCGGTGACCGGGATGCCGGGAAGTTGCGGGAGTTTGCGAAAGAGGATGGAATCCTTTGCGCTGATTACCACGAAGTCTTGAAAACCGGTGAGGCCGAAAACCTGGTCGCCTGCTTTGAAGTCTGGATGATTCGAGGAAATAATTTCGGCGATTCCGCCCGCGCGCATGACCTCACCGATAGCGATCGGCGGCATGTAGCCGGGACGGTCGGACATCCAGACGCGCATGGTGGGGTCGATGGAGAGATAGCGAACGCGAGCGAGAGCTTGGCCTTCGCCGATGGCGGGAACCGGGGATTCGGAGAGTTGCAAGTCGCCGGGAGCGAGGAGTGCTTTGGGGCGCGAGTGAAGTTTGAGCTGGCGATTGGTTTCGGTCATTTATTTTTCTCGGTGCAATTTTCTCTGCGCAATTTTCTGCGTGCGATAGTTTTGATCGCGACGAATTGTTGAATCGCAAAGCTGGCTGGGTGCGATCGGCTTTGCGAATTTTTCGATCTGGGAAAAATGCCGACCCGACAAAAACAGTTGATGCTAAAAGGGAATATCTTCGTCGGAAATCTCTGGGCCGCCGCTGGGTTGACTTCCGCCGCCGCTTGGCGCGCCGTAGGAATCGTCGGTCGCAGCGGGAGCTTCAAAATCGTCGCCGCCGGAACGAGAAGCGCCGCCGCCCGCGCCGGAGCCGTCACCGCGACCGCCCAGCATGCGGAAATTGCTGGCGACAATTTCAAAGCTGGTGCGCTTTTGTCCTTCTTTGTCTTGCCATTCGCGCGATTGAATGCGGCCTTCAATAAAAATCAGAGAACCTTTTTTTAGATATTGCTGAGCGATTTCCGCTTGCTTGCCCCAGACGACGATCTTGTGCCACTCGGTGCGCTTTTGTTTTTCGCCATTGCGATCTTTGTAGGTTTCGTCGGTGGCGACGGAGAAATTGGCGACGGCCTGGCCGCCTCCGGTATAGCGGGTTTCAGGATCGCGGCCGAGACGGCCGACGAGAATTACTTTATTGACGGACATGGGTGAGACCTCTCCTCATCGCCTGCGTCTTTCTGAGCGATGAATGGTTGCAGGCGAGCAAGATAGCATGCGGGTGGAGAAAAGGAAAACGGAGTTCGGCCGCCGTGCAGGGTGCAGCGCGAACGGTGCCCCGACTGCCACATCGAATCGCTGTGCCACCGAGGACCGCGCTTCTCGATAATCTTTTTTTGCGCCCCCCCCAAAAGAGCAAAAGAGTGCGGAAGTGCATGAAAACAAACGAGGGGGATTGCACGCGAAGTGCAAAAGAGTGATAGGAGAGGCTCGGCTTGGAGTGTAGAGCGGCGTTCGAGGATTCCGGCTGCACAGCCTTTGCGAAGGGAGCTAGGCAGGTCGTTGATTTGGAGCGAACCAGATATCGCTGGTGAAAGGAGCATACAAGTGCCTGAAAATATGGCGGATGAGCGAAAATTCCGCATGGAAACGAAGAAGAAAAGTTGTGTGGGAACACGGAGAACTCTTTCTCCTCCGCGTCAAGTACAATGAGGATTGTAGACTAAGATAAGTATTGTGTCAAGAACCATGTGGAATAGGGGATGGGAAAGACTTTAGGTGCCGTAGGTTCTTGAATGGTTTGTCGCGGACTCATCTCGGTTAGTGGGCTAGTTGGCTAGTTGGAGCGCGGATTTTCCACTCGCCAGGGAAAGGGCCGGCACTCAGCTAGCTTTTCAAAATCGCGAGCATTGGCGGTTATCACGGTGATTCCCAGGCGGCCAGCGCTCATGGCGATCAGAGCATCGTTGGTCAGGCGTCCGCGCCCGATGTGTTCGTAATCGTACTTGGCGGCCAAGAGGGCGAGGACTTTGCCGGTCTGCGTCCAATCCGTGAGATTTGGAACCAGGATGCGTGCTGCGCGGTTGAAATCGCGCTCAAGACGCTCCACGACATGCCTTTGGCGCGCGCTAACTCCAGCATAGAGTTCTTCAAGCACGACCGAACTGAGCCATATAGCGGCACCGCTGGCGATCCGCCGCAAAGCCACGACCGCATCTTCTCCGGCGCGCAAGGATGTAATGTAAATCGAGGTGTCGAACAACACTGGCTGCATCTACGTTTCCAAGGTGCCGTAGACATCCTTAATGGCGATGCCACTTTTCAGGAAGCGCTGATTGGCTTCGGCGGCCAGTTGGTTCCTATCGTATTCGGAAATGACCAGATCCAAGGCGCGCTCAATGGTTTCCGTTTCGGTGCCGGCGTGCAACACTTTCTGCGCGCGCTTTATTTTTGAGGCGTTCAAACGAAAGTGCTTATGCGATCGCGTTTTGGCGGTTGGCATCCGATTGCCCCTTTTGAAGAGTGTAGCACCCATGTGTACACAAATGCTACAATTGTGAACATGCTCAGGAAATCGCCAGATTCTTGGTTCGTAAAGGAATGGGCTTTTTCGCAACCTGTTCAGTCGGCTACGCCTACACCGACCCTCAAACCAAGATGAGAAAACTTCCAAAGAGGTGGCCTTCCATGTAGAATCCCGCCGCACCCAATCTCGCTGCAAAAGGAATGCCCGTGAACCTTGCCCGCATCGCTCTTGCGTCTCTCGGCGCCGCCGTCGGCTACTTCGCTTACGGCTTCGCTATGTTCGCCGCCCTACCGCAAATGAAGTCCGAGTTCATGAAGTACCCCAACGTTTACCGCTCGCCGGACAGCATGAAGAAAGTGATGCCCTACGGTATGATCGCGATCCTGATCAGCATCGTGGTCGTCGCGGTTCTCTACGCAAAAATTTATCCCGCAGGGGGTGGGATCGCCGCCGGCGCATGTCTCGGCGTGCTCATCGGGATTTTCTCGGTGTGCACCTTCGTGATTCACAACTACGTGAACCTGAACATTGGGCTAACGCTGACGGTCTATCAGGGCATCGCCTACTTCATTCAGTGGATCATCGTCGGGGCGGTTATCGGCCTGATCTACAAGCCAGCTTAAAAGTGACACGAATTTATCGTCGTGGGTGGGTCACAGGTAAACCCTGCCAATCGGGTATCAGCGGAGTGGTTTCGCGCATCTTGTTGATTGACGGACACCAGCCAGGAAAATAGAAAATCTGCGCGGCTCGCAAGGCCGAGCCGGATGCCGATTAAACTCTACGTAAGGAGATCACCCCATGAAAATCAAGGATCACGTATTCATTGTGACGGGCGCTTCATCGGGGATTGGGCTGGCGACGGCGATGGCTCTGTCTGATCGCGGCGCGAAAGTCGCCCTCGTAGCCCGCAGTGGCGATGCGCTGCAAAAGTTGGCGCAACAGCTTCCCGGCAGTTTGCCCGTTACGGCGGATATGACG
>DASXMB010000059.1:0-4671 GCA_036495905.1 Candidatus Acidiferrum sp. | reverse complement strand
AATACAGTCACTGAGCCATCCTCGCCGACGTGCAGCCACGCGCTGATTTCTTGGGGCAGAGCTTCGCCGGAATGGCGCCGCCCGCCGCCCGATTCCTGCGCTCCACGCGCGGCCTTTGCGGCGCAGAGAATCAAAACACCGGCGCCGAGATACTTGAAAAATTCGCGGCGGTCGGTCTCGAAGCGATAAGGCGGGGCCTCTCGGAGTTCGTATCGATCCGCTTCGACTGGGATTTCGAAATTCGGTTTCGCGGTCATTGGCCCGCCCCCTTCTGCATCTTGGCGGCTTTCTGAATCGCTGCCACGATGCGCGGCTGCGTTCCGCAGCGGCAGACGTTGCCTTCCATGAAATCCAATATCTCGCTCTCAGAAGGGCTAGCATTTTCGTTCAGCAGCGAGGCGGCGGACATAATCATCCCGGACGTGCAATACGCGCACTGCATCGCAGCCTCGTCGAGAAACGCCTGCTGCAGGGGATGCAGCCGCTCTCCGATCGCCAGTCCTTCTATCGTTGTTATTTTCTTATCGCCGATAGTCCCCGTGCGGGTGATGCACGAGCGCCGCGCCGTCCCGTCAATCAACACGGTACACGCGCCGCATTGCCCCTCGCCGCAACCGTACTTGCTTCCCGTGAGGCCCAGTTGGTCTCGCAACACAAAGAGCAAGCTCTCTTGCGAATCGGCGCTGATACTTCGACTCGTTCCGTTTACATTCAATTGAGTGATGGTCGCCATCCGAACACCTCGTTACCGGAGTGAAAGAATCGGTTTCGGTCGCGCTGAAGAATTACAGCTTACCTCACCGCAAACATTCATGTCCATTTGCGCATATTTTCCGATGCGCGGAAAGACAGAGTCGCGCTTGTGCCATTGCCACACGCCGCGCCAAGCAAACCCCGTTCGCGACTCGCGCACACGCTTACATCCCGATTCTTGCTTTCTGAATCCTAATAACCGTAAGATAAAGGAGAAGTCGCTGCGGAAAGCGTTGTCACTGTTTCGGAACTTCGCGTTGTTTTGCGCCTGTGCATGAAAATTGACCTACAACATGAGGGCCCGCTTGGGCAAAGAGCATCTGATCGCCGCCTTGGCCTGAAAGTAGGCGTACTTCTTTTGCTGGTTGCCATCGCGGGGTTTTCAACGCTCGCAAAAAATAGTCAGTACCTTTCGAAGTCCAATCCAGCTCACTACATCAGTATCTCCAGCAAGATGAAGGTAACCGCGTCGACGGCGGTGGTTGACCGCGCGCCGCTCCGCCACGATGCTCGATTTGTTGCGCCGCAACCGCAGGTTCGCTTGCATCGGGTGGAGCGCGAAGAATTTCCTCCACTGCCTTCGATTGCCGTCACTGTTTCTCTGCAACATCGGTCTCCCCCGGTTTTTCTCGCGTAACGAATTGTTCGTCTTTTTAATCTAAAATTCCAGCCGTAAGCTTTTGGTTCGGGCCCATTTTTCGATTTGTCCAGGGACGCGATCCTGGACAGGAGCCTCCATGAATACGGAACCATTGCCCCCTGCGTGCCTCGAAGAATTGCGCACGCTAAGCAGTTGCGTCGTGGCCAGCGCCATCGAGACTTTCGGAGTACGCCTCCGCAATAAAGGCTTCACCGATTCCCGGTTGCATTGCATTTTTAAGGAAATTCCCCCGACTGTGGGCTATGCGGCCACGGCCCGCATCCGCAGCGCCGATCCCCCCATGGAGAACCACAGCTATTACGACCGTGGGGAATGGTGGAATTCTTTGCTGAAAATTCCGCCGCCACGGGTGGTGGTGATTGAAGATCTCGATAAATCTCCCGGCCTTGGTGCATTTGTCGGAGAAGTGCATGCGAATATCTTGCGCGCACTGGGGTGCGTCGCCTTCGTGACAAACGGCGCCGTGCGCGACCTTGCGGAAGTCCATCAAACCGGCTTTCAGTTGTTTGCGGGCAACGTGTCGGTTTCCCATGCGTACAGCCACGTATTCGATTTTGGCCACACTGTCGAAATCGCGGGGCTAGCCGTGAGCCCCGGCGATCTGATCCACGGAGATCTCCACGGAGTGCAAACCGTCCCGCTCGAGATTGCGGAACGCGTCCCCGTCAAAGCGCAGCAAATTCTGCAACAAAGAAAAGAGCTCATCGCGTGTTGCCAGTCCAATGAATTCTCGCTGCAAAACCTTCGCCGCATGGTTCAGGAGTTGAAATCGTGATCCACAAACCAGCCACTGCTCTTTCATTCTTGGCACTTGCTATTCTTGGAGGGCTTTTCGCCGGCTGCGGTAGCTCGCACAATACCGCTGCCGAAGACGCCGCCAAGGCGCCACGCGCAGCCGTGGTGAAGGTGCAGCGCCGCAATCTCGCCAATACTCTGGAGATCGCTTCGGAATTCCTGCCCTTTCAAGAGGTGGACGTCTACGCCAAGGTTTCCGGATATATCCAGAAACTTTACGTGGATTGGGGCACGCACGTAAAGCAAGGCCAGCTTCTCGCGGTGCTGGAAATTCCGGAGCTGCAACAACAACTGCAACAAGATGAAGCTTCCGTTCGCCGCAGCGAGCAAGATGTGGCACGCGCGCGGGAGGAACAAAGCCGCGCCGAATCTGCTTACAGCGTCGCGCATGTCACCTACACGCGCTTGGCCGACGTGCAAAAATCGCGGCCGGAACTCGTTGCGCAACAGGAGATAGACGTCGCACAAGGCAAGGACTTGGAAGCGAGCGCCGGTGTGTCCTCAGCCAAAGATGCTTTCGCCGCCGCGGAACAGGCCTTGCTCGCGTCGCGAGCTGCGCTCGATAAAGACAAAGCGATGTTTGCATATTCACGCATGACGGCGCCCTTCGATGCTGTAGTAACCCAAATTTACGCGTACACCGGCGCGCTGCTTCCGGCCGGGACCTCTGGGACCAAGGGCGACTCCGCTCTTTGTCACTTATCACAAAATAATCTCCTTCGCCTCGTCATTCCTGTTCCCGAACGGGCCGTGCCGGATATTCACGACGGTCAGGATCTCGAAGTGGATGTGTCGACGCTTAAGAAAAAATTCGCCGGAAAGATTGTGCGGTTTTCGGACCAGATCGATCCCGCTACGCGCACCATGCACACGGAAGTGAACGTGCCCAACGCGAACTACGAACTGGTGCCCGGAATGTATGCGGCCGTGAAAATCCCGCTGCACGCGGCGCCCAACGTGCTCGCCGTTCCGGTGCAAACGATCTCATTCACAGGCGCTGAACAGGGGGCTGTGCTGGTGGTGAACTCCACCAACCATCTTGAGAGACGCGAAGTGAAGGTGGGCCTGCAGACGGCAACCGACGCCGAAATTCTCTCCGGCCTCAACGAAAACGAGACCGTCGTCTTCGGCGAACAGAATCAGTTCAAAGAAGGCCAATTAGTCTCGCCGAAACTTGTCGAAGTACCCGCCGAAACCCCGGGAACGGAGTAACCCGCAAATGCCAACATTCGCCATTCGCCATCCTTACTTCATCATTGTCGTTTGCCTTTTCGTTTGCGTCCTCGGCGTCACCAGCCTGGCGCAAATGCCCGTAGACATGTTTCCTCCCATCGACATTCCGGTCGTGCTGGTCGCCACTTTCTACAACGGCATGCCGCCCGAGCAGATTGAAGCCGATATCACCGACACGTTCGAGCGTTTCTTCACCTTGGGCAGCGGCATTGACCACATGGAATCGCGCTCGCTGGCCGGCGTCAGTCTGATCAAAATTTATTTCCAACCGGGAAGCGATGCCAATGCCGACGTCACTAACATTTCCAATCTCGCCATGGCCGATTTGCGGCGCCTCCCCGAAGGCACTCTGCCACCGGTGGTGATGAAAGTGGACGCCTCCAGCCTGCCCGTTTGTTTGCTTACGGTGGAAGGGCAGGGGCTCAATGAAACGCAGCTGCACGACTATTTGCAATATCAAATCCGAAATCAGATCGCCGGTGTGCCCGGGGCCACCGTGCCGCCTCCCTACGGCGGGAAATATCGCCAGATCATGGTGTATGTGGATCCCCTGAAATTGCAGGCGCACGAATTGAGTCCCATGGACGTGGTGCGGGCCATGGATGAATCGAACTTGATACTTCCTGCCGGCGACGTGCGCTTGGGCCCGATGGATTACAACATTTACACCAACGCACAGGTTCCGAACGCGGAAGCACTGAACCAGGTGCCGCTAAAAACCGAAGGCCAAAAATCGGTTTTCATCTCCGACGTAGGCAAGGCCGTGGACGGCTCCTACCAGCAGTACAACATCGTTCGCGTCAACGGCCAGAAGTCTGTCTATGCACCGATTTTGAAACAGGGCGGCGACACGAACACGATCGTGGTCGTAAATGGAATCAGGAAGGCCATTAAGACGCTCCGAGATATTCCGGCGCAGTTGCACACCCATGTGGTGTTCGACCAGTCGGTATTTGTCAAGCAAGCGATTTCCACCGTGTTGCGCGAGGGCGGCATCGGGTTGTTCCTTACCGCGGTGATGATTCTGTTGTTCCTGGGAAGCATGCGCGCCACGGCGGCGGTTTTTCTCTCGATTCCTCTCTCAGTGATGATCACGTTTTTCGTTCTGCACTCTGCCGATAAGACCATCAACAGCATGGTCCTCAGCGGACTGGCGCTGGCTTTCTCGCGTTTGATCGATGACTCGGTGGTAGTCATCGAAAACATTTACCGCCACATCGAACTGGGCG
>DASXMB010000058.1:0-5481 GCA_036495905.1 Candidatus Acidiferrum sp. | reverse complement strand
CCGGCGCCATTCCATACTTCTCGGTCAGCAACTTATAACTCCGCAGCGCCACCGCCAATTTCCGCTCTCGCGTAAACGCCTGCGCCTGCAACTTATCCTCGTCAATACATCCCACCACCACCGCCGCGCCAAAATCATGCGCAATCGGCACCACTTTCTCGAATTTCTCTTCGCCATCTTCCAGATTGATCGAATTAATAATCGCCTTGCCCTGGCAATACGTCAGCGCCTGCTCAATCGCCGCCGCATCCGTCGTATCCACCATCACCGGCACTTTTATTTTTCGAATCAGCTTTTCGTAAAATGGCGGAATATCGTTCCGTTCATCCCGCTCCGTACTCTGCAAGCACACATCCACAATGTGCGCTCCGCCGCGTACTTGCCGTCGCGCAATTTCGCTGGCCTCTTCCCACTTTTCTTCCGCCACTAAATTCTTGAATAGCCGGGACCCAATCACATTCGTCCGCTCGCCCACCAGCAAAGGACGCGTACTATCCTCCGCCTCAATCGTCTCAATCCCCGAATAAATCGCCCGATGCGCCTCTGCCGGACGCTGCCGCGGTTTCTTCCCCTCCACCATCTGCGCAATTGCGCGGATGTGCTGCTCCGTAGTCCCGCAGCATCCGCCCACAAAATTCAGCCATCCCTGATTTACAAATTTTTCTAGTTGTGCCGCCAAGGTCGTCGGCGTCTCCAGATATTTCCCTTCTTCGTCCGGCAATCCCGCATTCGGATAGCAAGACACAAACTCGCTCGTCACCTGGCTCAGCGTTCGGATATGATCCGTCATGAATTCCGGCCCGGTCGCGCAATTCATTCCAAACGCCAGTGGCTTCGCATGTTTCAGCGACGCCCACATCGCCTCCACCGTTTGCCCCGCCAGCATCGACCCCATCGGCTCAATCGTCACCGAAATAATCACCGGCACTTGCGCGCCAATCTCTTTCGACAATTGCTGCACCGCAAACAGCGCCGCCTTGATGTTCCGCGTGTCTTGGCACGTTTCCACCAGCAGCAAATCCACGCCGCCGTCCACCAATCCCTTCGCCTGCACGTAATATGCTTCGCGCAATTCCCCGAACGTCACTCCGCCCGTCACCGTAATCGCTTTCGTCGTCGGCCCTACTGACCCCGCCACAAATCTCGGCCGCGCCGCGGTGCTGAATTCGTCCGCCGCCTGCCGCGCCAAAACCGCCGCTCGCCGGTTCAAATCTGCGGCATCCCCCGCCAACCCATACTCCGCCAGCACAATGGGAGCTCCGCCAAAACTATTCGTCTCCACAATGTCCGATCCAGCCTCAAAATATTTCCGGTGAATATCCAGCACCACATCCGGACGCGTCTTCACCAGATTTTCATTGCAGCCTTCCAGCGCCGCTCCGCCAAAATCCTCCGCCGTCAAATTTCGTTGTTGCAACATCGTCCCCATGGCGCCATCCAGCACCAGGACGCGCTCCTCTAGCAGCCCCCGCAAAGCCTTCAAGGATTCATTCAAATTACGCATCGTCTCGAACTCAGCAACCTCTCTCAGCCACTCTTCGCCGCCAAAAACCAGCCGCCCACGCCCACTTCCCGCGTCGCCGCTGTACCCCACATTTTACGCAACTTTCCCCATTCCTCCGAACTCCATCCATCCAACTAGTGCTTTTTTGGCGCGAATGGCGAATTCGCCGCCTCAAATCCGCAAAATCTCGATGGTATACTTCCTTAGCGAACGCGAAAAATATGGCTAACCGCCTCAAAATCATCAATATCGTTGGGGCTCGCCCCAACCTCCCCAAGATCGCTCCCCTCATCAAGGAGATGCGCCTCCATCCGGAAATCGACCCCGTCCTCGTCCATACCGGCCAGCACTACGACGAAAAACTTTCCGACATTTTCTTCCGCCAAATGGGCATTCCCGCTCCAGACGTCAATCTTGAAGTCGGCTCCGGCTCCCACGCCGCGCAAACCGCGGAAGTCCTAAAACGCATCGAGCCCGTCCTCCTTGAACACCGCCCCGGCCTCGTACTCGTCGTCGGCGACGTTAACTCCACCATCGCCGTCTCGCTCGCCGCCGCAAAACTCGGCATTCCTATCGCCCACGTCGAAGCCGGCCTGCGCAGCTTCGATCGTTCCATGCCAGAAGAAATCAATCGCATCCTTACGGACGCTCTTGCCGACTATCTCTTCGTCACCGAAGAAGACGCTATCCAGCATCTCCTCAAAGAAGGCCGTCCTCCCACTGCCATCCATTTCGTCGGCAACGTCATGATTGACTCGCTCCTCCATTTTCTGCCCATCGCCCAAAAATCTTCCATCGGGCGGGATCTCGGCCTCCTCGATCGCGGAGCCAATTGGCGACACTTCGCCGTCCTCACTCTCCATCGCCCCTCCAATGTCGACTCCATGGATACCCTCGCCCCGCTCCTCCACGCCATCGACAAAATCGCTGCCCAAATCCCAGTGATCTTTCCCGTCCATCCCCGCACCCAGCAGCGCCTCGCCCAATCCGGCGTAGCCCACCATCCCAATCTCAAACTCATTGCTCCGGTCGGCTATTTGGACTTCCTCTGCCTGCTCAGCAAATCCACCTTGGTCCTTACAGACTCTGGTGGCATCCAGGAAGAAACCACCGCCCTCGGCGTCCCGTGCCTTACCCTTCGCGAAAACACCGAGCGTCCCATCACCATCCACCAGGGCACCAATTTGCTCGTCGGCACCGACCCGCAAAAAATCATCGCCGCCGCGCAGGACATTCTCGCTGGCAAAAACAAGCCCGGCCGCATCCCTCCCCTCTGGGACGGCAAAGCCGCCTCCCGTATTGTCGACATTCTCTTGCAGCTCGTGCCTCGTGCGGAAAGCGTCGTAGGTGTCACGTAACAGTTCGAATACAAACCCTATGAACTCTCTTGCCCGTTAGGCCAGTTTTCAATACGCTGACCACAGTGGCTACTAAGCGGACTTCCTCGAAGATGACGGTTTGTATTCTCTCGCCGCACCCTCTGGTGCTGAGCGAGTTTGAGCGCATTCTTGCCAAAGCGCCGTTCAAAGTTTCCATCAAACAGCTCGAATCCACGCTCGCTCCAGACCTTCGCAGTCTGGTTCCGCCGCCCGCGCAGGTTTATGTAGTCGATGCCCACGCCGCCAAACCCGCCACTGGCGCGCTGCTTTCCAATCTTCTCGAGCGTTTTCCGGAATCGCGCTTGATCGTCGTCGGCGAACAACACTCAGACTCCAACAGTTTTTCGCTTCTCCGCCTCGGCGTAAAAGGCCTGCTCACTTACGTTGAAGCTCGCGACCAATTGATTCGCGCTCTTCCTCTGGTCGCTGCGGGTGGTTTCTGGGTACCGCGTTCCGTGCTCTCTGGCTTCGTCGATTCCATTCTCACCAGCCAGGGCCGTCGCCTCAAAACCGATTCCGTAACCAATCTCAGCCGCCGCGAGCAAGAAGTTCTCGATTCGCTCCTCGAAAATCTTTCCAACAAAGAAATCGCCAGCAAACTAAATATCGCCGAACGCACCGTAAAGTTCCACGTCTCCAATCTCCTAAGCAAATTCGGCGTCCGCCGCCGCGCCGACCTAATCCTACTAACCTTCCAACGCCGCCTGGCCCAACCCTAATCCGCTCGTTCGGTGTGGCACTGCCGCTTTAGCCGCCGCGCTTTAGCGCAGCGTCTGTTGCCCTTGCCTCACTCTTTGACCTTCTGACCTTCCGACCTTCCGACCGCCTTCTGGCATACCATCTCACCCCTATATGGCCCCAACCTCATTCCACGCTACTATAGGACCCATCGGAGGCTACATGAACACCTACAACGTCACCCTGCGCTTCGAAGACCGCAAAACCGGCTCAGAAGGCCGCACCATCAAGATCGACGCATCCAGCATCGCTGGCGCCATCGGTAAAGCCACCCGCGAATTCGTCAAAAGCCTCGACCGCAAACAACGCTTCGACATGAACAAAGGCCTAAAAATCGAAGCCCTCCGCGTATCCTCAGAAAAATCCGCCGAGTCCCCCGAACCTCCGGCCGAAGCCAAAGCCACCGCCTAATCATCTGCCCCGGCGTTTGGGTGGTGCCTCATCGAACCAAATTTGTGCACGGGCTTTTGTTTTCGATCCTCCGAGATGTAGAGGCCGGGCTTCAGCCCGGCCTTTGCTTGGTGTTTGTCCCGGCGCATCGCGCAGCGGACCACCCAGGGGCCTGAGACTGGCCTAATTCTTGCTGAATTCAACTTTCTGTTCGACTTCGACCGGTTTCCCGAGCACCAGGTAAGGCTGGAATACCCATTTTTTCACTGCGTCTTCGCTTGCCTGGTAACCTTCCGGAGGACCCGAAACCCCGCGTGCGCTAAGCACATGTCCATCTTTGCCAATAACGATCTCTACCGTGACCGTAAAATGCTGGGCCCGCAATTTCGCTGGCCATTGCGGAAAACTGCGCATATCCATTGGTCGCACATTTACACCCGACACTCGGCCGCCGATCGGACCAACCGCACCCGGCGGCGGCGCGAAGTCTGAGTCATTGACATGTGAAATCGTTTCAATCGCTCCTACCCGCAAATTAAGATATCGCTTGCCCCCATCCGTCACGTCCACCTCTCGCGCGACATTTCGTCCCTGAAATAAATCGATCTGGTTATAAACCGTTTGGAACCATCCCCAACCACGGGTGTAACGAAGCGCGGAACTATTGGGTTCAAAACAGTATTGCGTCGGGTCGCTGACGCCCGAATCCCCCTCAATCGCGACGCACTGAAACTTGTGGCCGCTGAAACTCCGCTCCGTGTTTTTCGCGTGGGAACCTTGCAGCAAGGTGGCGCCATACGAAAACGGGGTAACTACCTCCGCCCGAACCTGCAACTGCGCCCTGTTGGGCCATTGTTGATCCCCGCTGCGATAGAGCCCTTTCTCGGTCCCATATTCCGTCTGATTGAAATCGTCGCTCTTATAAATCTTCTTGTATTTTGTTGGCCCTGCCCAATATTCCTCGTACACCCCGCTGTGTACATTGTCCCCATCTTCGTCAAATTGGTCATAGATCACTACAATATGCCAGGGCTGCAAGTCTGTTGTTTCCAAACCATTCACACTACTCGCTTTGTTGAGCCAACTCGGCAAATCAATGGCGTTCGCGCCTGCACCATTCTTAGATCCCTTTAGGCCGAAGCTCACCGATGTTGCCGGCGGAAATGCCGCAATCGAACCCGATGCTGCCGTGGATGCCACAATTACCTTAAGTTCAGCGCTACGGTCAGCCCCAGTTCCGCGGTCCTGGGCATGGACGAACCCGGCCGAACCCGCAAGTAGAATCGAGAAAAATAAGATGTGAGTTGGTCTCGACATTCACGCACCTCTCTGTCCGGATGACTTTCTCGGTGTCCGATTCTATTACGTTCGCGGCAAGTAGCTGATATTAATTCGATCTCGTTCCGACCACCTCCGCATTCGAAAGTACCACCCAAACCATTCGAAACTAGTACCACAAAGTAATCTATT
>DASXMB010000057.1:0-55750 GCA_036495905.1 Candidatus Acidiferrum sp. | reverse complement strand
TACTGGCACTTCGTCGATATCGTTTGGATTTTCCTGTTCCCATTGCTGTATTTGATTGACCGGCACTAACCGGCGAATTTTCGAGGAAAGGCGAGCGCGTGTCTGAACATATTGTTTCACCGAAAATTTACGGAGCAATTTTTGGCGCGCTCATGGTTTGCACGTTCTTGACCGTCGGCGCGGCCAAAATCGATTTAAATCAATATTTTTCTGGATTGAATATTATCGTGGCGCTGGTGATTGCCACGTTCAAAGCCGCGCTGGTGGTTCTCTTCTTTATGCACGGCCGCTACAGCCCGCGGCGCACGCAGATGGTCATTATTTGCTCGGTTTTCTGGCTGATGATTATGTTGTTTATGACCATGAGCGACTACGTTTCCCGCGCCTGGCTGTAAACCCAGCGGCCTCAGTTCCGTAAATTTCTCATAAAGTTTTCTAAATGAAAGCGTTGCACGCTCCGCGCCAAGACACACAGCATCCGTTCGTTTGCTCTCAGGAACCCTAGATTTTGCGGGTAAGTGACAAATAAGAAGAAGGGGGAGAAGCGAACCGGCCCAGCCCTCAATCCCCTAAAGGGATCCTCGGCTCGCCTTCCCCCACGCCCGTAGGGCGTGCAAGCGGTAAGCCATACCTAAGTCGTTTGCTGCCAACGCCAACAGGCCTAAAGGCGGGTAAAAACGCGGCACCCCCCGCGAAAAATTACCGGAGGCATTTTGAGCATTATCGTCACGTTGGCGCGCGCCACAAAATCGGATAGTCTCTACAGGAATCACCCTAAGGGGTTTAGCATATTGCGCGCGAAAAACGACGTGGTCCTGGATCGAGTGCTGCCGGGGGTTTTTCTAGCCACATACCATGAACTGCTTATTTTCGCCTTGATTCTCCTCGCTCCTGCTCTGTGGGCGCAAACTAGTGCGCCGCCCGCTATACGCGTAAATGTGAATCTGGTATCGATTCCGGCTAGAGTTACCGACAAGCAAGGACACGACGCCACAGGGCTCACCGCGGCAGATTTTAGCGTGGCGGAAGACGGGCGGCAGCAACAGATCGCTTTCTTTGACGCGGATCAGCAACCTCTCAGTCTCACGGTGTTGGTTGATTCAAGCACCAGTATGAATTCAGATGCCAAGCTACAGATCACGCAGGCGGCATTGGATCGCATTATCAGCGCCAGCCGAACCGATGACGAAATATCGCTAATCAAGTTCACCGACCACATTGAATCGTTTCAGCGCCTTACCAGCGCGCAGCGATTAATGGTCGTTGGGGACAATGGCCCATCGTCGTCAGGGGGAACTGCGTTGTACGATGCAGTCGCCTCGGCGTTCTGCCATCTGCGGACGGATAAGAATTTGCGGCAGGCAATCGTAGTCATTACCGACGGAGCGGACCAGCACAGCCGCATTGGTCTGGAAAAGCTAATCCCTCTGGTGCGAGCCTCTCGCGCGCAACTTTTTATGATCGGGCTATACACGGGTGCGAAACACGAAATCTACCGGCAGGGAGACAAAACCGTCACTTTGGTCACCGGGCGAGAGATCGATAATCCATTCGTGGTTTTCGATCGTTTGGCAAAGGAATCCGGGGCCGAAGCTTTCTTCCCGACCTCCAGCAAAGGCTTGGAGCAAGCTCTGCAGGCCGTATCCAACATCTTAAGAGCGCAGTACACGCTCGCATATTACCCGGACAGAACGTCGAAAGGCTTTCGCAAAATTCAAGTGAAGGTGAAAACCAAAGGCCTCAAGGTGCAGACCAGACGCGGAGTCGGCCTCGATGCGGGCATTGAGGAAATCGGCTTCGACGACCGCACCTGCGAGATCAACGCCGAACGCTACCCTTACCCGTACGAGTCCCGGCTTTCCAAAAAGGAATCGACAAATATATACGCCGAGGATTTCTCTGACCCCCGAAGCGGCTGGCCAAATCGGCTCGGTTCGCGATACATCACCAGGGCCTACGAACTGTCCAACGACGAGGCCAAAGCAAGAATGGGCGAAACGTTAGTCACCGCTGGACCGATAGGAGAAGGAGCTCTGGCGGCATATGGGCCTTGGTGGAATGAATTTCGCGCTTCCGTGGAACTGGATGCCGGTTGGTCGAAAATGCATGCTCCAGTTCCTTCCCTGAAACCAAGATCTCCGGACCAGGCACTCTCTTCGTCCTCAGCGGGATTGATTTTCCGAGTAACGGACCGGGGCTTTTATGCCTTCCTGGTAAGCACGAGTTCGAAAGCATACGAGTCCGATGAACTCTCTTTCAAGCTTGTCAGGGGCAACTACGTTAACGCACTGGAAACAGTAATCATTCCTTGGACGCGACTGCCTGACCGCGAACCTACGCAACGTCTCGCAACTGGAACGAAGTTGTCTGTGGAATGTATTGGCAGCAAAATCGCGCTATTCATAGACGACCAGCAGGTTGCCAAGGTACAAGACTCGAACTTTAGCGAAGGATATGTGGGATTTGTCTTGTTTGGTAAGGGCCGCGTTAGCTTCCGGAACTTGCGGGTCGAAGGCGATCGGTAATTCTGTTCAAGCAGCCCTCTTTATTTCTTGTACTCACTAAAAAGTGGAAATCCCTGCCGTTCTTGACCCTGATTAATCCTACTGCTATTGTGAAAAGTTATGCTGGCCTCAGTGTACCCACTGTGTGCCACAGCTCCCATGGAGGGGCCGCAACGGGTTATGGGTCTGACCAAACTGATTGTGCGGGGCGCGCGCCAGCACAATCTCAAGAATATCAACGTAGAAATTCCGCGCAACTCGCTCACGGTAATTACCGGACTGTCCGGGTCCGGAAAGTCGTCCCTCGCCTTTGACACCATCTATGCCGAGGGCCAGCGCCGATACGTCGAATCGCTTTCTGCATATGCCCGGCAGTTTCTCGATCAAATGGAACGTCCGGAAGTGGATGTGATTGAAGGGCTTTCGCCTTCCATCGCCATCGAACAAAAAACGACCACGCGCTCGCCGCGCTCGACCGTGGGCACCACCACCGAAATTTACGACTACCTGCGCGTGATCTATGCATCCATCGGCGTGCCGCATTGCCCAAATTGCGGCCAGGCCATCGCGCGCCAATCCAGCGAGCAGATCGTGCAAGCCATTTTGAACGGCGAGCTTTGCAAGCCCGACGATCGCGTCATGATCCTTGCTCCCATCGTTCGCGGCCGCAAAGGCGCCTACCGCAAAGAACTGGAAAAACTTGCGCAAGATGGTTACGTCCGCGTGCGGATTAACGGCGAACTGTTTCCGCTGGACTCTCCTCCTGTGCTGGACAAACGAAAGAATCACACAATCGAGGTGGTGATCGATCGCTTGCTGGTCAAGCAGGGAATTGCCGGGCGCCTGGAGCAATCGATTGGCGTGGCATTGAAACTCGCGGCGGGCTTGGTTACGGTGTGCGTGGTAGGCGGCGAGGATCACGTTTTTTCGGAAAAATTGGCGTGCCCGGATTGTGGCATCTCCGTTCCGCACTTGGAGCCGCGCTCTTTCAGCTTCAATTCGCCATATGGAGCGTGTCCTGCCTGCAATGGACTGGGATCAAAATACGATTTTGATCCGGCGAAGATCGTCGCGGACTGGACGCGTCCACTTTTCGATGGTGGCCTGGGAGTGGGCTCGGGTTCGGCAAATCTGAAGCGAACGCTGGAGCTGGCGGCCTTTGCCCACGGCTTCAAACTCGATACTCCGTTCGATAAGTTTCCGGCCCGCATTCAGAATCTGATTCTCTATGGCTATCCGCCCACCAACGGTCGAGATGCCGAGGCACATGTTCCCAGCAAAAAAGCCCGCACGGAGAAGGGATTTCGCTTCCAGGGCATCCTGAAATTCTTGCAACGCAATTTCGAAGAATCCAGTTCCGATACCTATCGCGAATGGATGACTCAGTACATGTCGGCCACGCTCTGCGACGTGTGCCACGGCAAGCGCCTTCGGCCGGAATCGCTGGCGGTCAAACTCTCGAACTATTCGATTGCGGATTTTACGGCGCTCTCGCTCAGTGCCGCGCGCCCCGCGGTCGACAAAATACTCGCGCAACTTACGCCCCGCCAAAAAGAAATTGCCGGCCGTCCACTCGAAGAGGTTGCAGAGCGTATCGATTTTCTCTTGGCAGTCGGTTTGGGCTATCTAAGTTTGGATCGTTCCGCTGCGACACTTTCCGGCGGCGAAGCACAGCGCATCCGGCTGGCCACGCAAATCGGCTCGCGCCTTCGCGGCGTGCTCTACGTTCTAGACGAACCTTCCATCGGACTGCATGCGCGAGACAACGATCGTTTGCTCGGATCGCTCGAGCAACTGCGCAACCTCGGCAACACCGTGCTTGTCGTCGAACATGATGAAGACACCATTCGCCGCGCTGATTTCGTCGTCGATCTGGGACCGGGCGCCGGCGAAGCCGGCGGCTATTTGGTCGCGCAAGGCAAGCCAGAGCAAATCGCCGCCAGCGCGGAGTCGCTAACTGGACGCTATTTGAGCGGAATCGATCGCATCGCTATTCCGGAAAAACGGCGAAGTCCCAATGGCAAGGCCATCCAGATTCTCGGGGCCCACGCCAACAATCTGAAAGATGTCGATGTCAGTATTCCGCTCGGACTTCTCACCGTGGTCACCGGCGTTTCCGGCTCCGGCAAATCCACTCTCGTGAACGACATTTTGTATCGCGCTCTGGCGCACAAACTCTATCGCTCGATGGAAGCGCCCGGAGCGCATCGCGAGATTTTAGGAATCGAGCAAATCGACAAGGTTATCGAAATCGATCAAGCGGCCATCGGACGAACTCCCCGCTCGAACCCGGCAACCTACACCGGCGTCTTCGCGCCGATTCGTGAACTTTTCGCGATGCTTCCAGAATCGCGTGAACGTGGTTACCGACCCGGCCGCTTTAGTTTCAACGTGAAGGGCGGCCGTTGCGAAGCGTGACAGGGCGACGGGCTGCGTCGCATTGAAATGAATTTTCTGCCCGATGTGTACGTGATGTGCGAAATCTGCCGCGGCCGCCGCTACAATTCGGAAACACTCGCTGTGCGCTACAAAGGCCACTCGATTTCCGATGTGCTCAAGCTTCCTACCTCCGAAGCCTTGAAACTGTTCGAAAATATCCCGCAGATTTATCAGAAACTTTCCACCATCGTGGAAGTTGGCCTGGGCTATGTCCAACTCGGCCAGTCCGCAACCACGCTATCGGGCGGCGAAGCGCAAAGAATCAAGCTCGCGCGCGAGCTTTCCAAACGGCAAACCGGCCGCACCCTTTACATCCTCGATGAACCCACCACCGGGCTGCATTTCGACGATGTGCGCAAATTGCTGGATGTGCTCCAGCGTCTGGTGGGCCTGGGCAACTCGGTGCTCATCATCGAGCATAATCTTGACGTCATCAAACACGCCGACTGGGTGATCGATCTTGGGCCGGAAGGCGGTGAAGGCGGCGGGCGCGTCATCGCTCAGGGTCCGCCGGAGTTGGTCGCTCGCACGAAACGCTCTTATACGTGAGCGGCACTGGCGCGGGTTTTGGCTTTGCCCAACGGAACCAACGGGAATGGTCACCTCGTCGGAGTCAAATGACACCCAAAATCGCTCGCGATGACGGTTCGCGTGGTCCTTGCGGAGCGCACTGCTTTCCGCATAAAGTGTTTCTTCCCCTATGAGCGTCTACACTGCTCAGCCTTTAACCTTTGGATCGCTTCGCACTTATCCTCTTGCCGCGCGTAAGAGCAAGGTCAGCGTTGAGGATTTCGCAAAACCGCTGGGCACTAATGCTTCGCTCACAAAATTTCTGGATTCCTTGCCAAATATTCTTGCTGCCAGTGACCTCCGCAGCGTCGTCTCAGCCATCCATCAAGCGCGGAAGAATGGCTCGCCGGTTTTGTGGGGCATCGGCGGCCACGTCATTAAAGTTGGGCTCGGGCCCGTGCTCATCGACCTGATGAAACGTGGTTTCGTTTCCAGCATCGCTATGAACGGCGCGGCGCTGATTCACGATTTTGAAATCGCATTGGCGGGCAATACGTCGGAAGACGTCGAGGCGGGCCTGGGAGACGGCCAGTTTGGCATGGCGACGGAAACCGGCGAATATCTCAACGAAATGGCCAAGCTGGCCTTTCGCATCCGCATCGGCTACGGAGAAGCCGCCGGGCAATTCCTGAATAGCGGCGTGATCGATGTGCGGCACGCGGAATCCAGCGTGCTCGCTGTTGCGTACAAACTGCGCATTCCTGTCACCGTGCATCTCGCCATCGGTACGGATATTCCGCACATGCATCGCGCTGCGGATGGCGCCGCGCTTGGCGCCGCTACCCATTACGACTTTCGGCTGTTTTGCGGGTTGGTGCAGAAGATGCATCCCGGCGGTGTCTATTTGAACTGGGGCTCCGCGGTAATTTTGCCGGAAGTGTTTCTCAAAGCTGTCTCAGTGGTGCGCAATCTCGGAGTTCTTCTTCGGCCAATCACCACCGCCAATTTCGATTTCGTGCAGCACTACCGGCCGATGCAGAACGTAGTAAAGAGACCCACGGCGAATTCGCATGGTGCCTCCGCGAAAGATGAATCGAAAGGCTACGCCATTACCGGGCACCACGAACTGCTGCTGCCGCTAGTCGCCGGAGCTCTCACTTGCGGCTGGCCAAAAAGTGCGCAAGATTCCCGCTCGCGGAGAAGACGTAAGTGAGCATGCACGACGACAATTTGCCCGCCGGACTGCCCGAGGAACCGCCATCGGAGCATGCAGAACCTGCAAGAGAATCTGCTCCGTCGGCCGATTCTGTCCCGGTCGCTCCGATTCCCGGCGATCCAATTGAGTACGCCGCGAGCGTCCCGCTGCAACCGAAGCCGCCTGCGCCAACGCTTCCGGAGGATCTTCGTATTTCATGGTCCTGGGTGCATCTGCTCTTGTTTCTTGTGTTCGCGGTGGCGAGTTTTGTGGTCGTGCAGACCGCTTTAGCCATTTACTACGCTCCTCCACAAATGCAGCACCTCACGCAGAAACAGGTGCAAGAATATTTTCTTTCCAAACCACAATTTCTTTTTGGCAGCAATGTGCTGTGGTACGCCACAATTTTTCTGTTTCTCTACGTCACGCTGGCGGTTCTGCGCGAGCTGCCGTTTTGGCGATCCCTCGGCTGGAGGCCGCTGAAACCAAATCCGAAAACTGGTAAGACCGGCCCGTGGATATTTTTTCTGCTGGGATGTGGTCTGTCCATCCTGGTGGCCATCGCCGGATCGCAAGTGCATAGCAACGAAAATATTCCCATCCAAGAATTGTTCAAGAACCGCACCAACGCTTTTCTCTTAATGGGCATGGCTGTGCTGATTGCTCCGTTGTTTGAAGAAACGATTTTTCGCGGCTATCTTTATCCGCTTTTTGCGAAATCTTTCGGCGTTCTTCCCAGCGTGCTGTTGACCGGTCTTCTTTTTGGCTTGCTGCACGGTTCGCAGTTGGGCTGGACATGGGGAATTGTGTTGTTGTTAATTGTAGTGGGAGTTGTTCTGACGTATGTTCGTGCGCGCACTGGCACGGTTTTTGCCAGCTTCCTGGTGCATTTGGGCTACAACTCCATGATCGCAGTGACCAGCATCGTGAGTACTCACGGCTTCACCAAACTAACTCCCTGACTGGCTGATTGCTTTCCGCGAATCCATTTCCGTTACAATAGAGAATTCCGAGGTATGCACCCCGATGTATGTTGCGCAACCCATTGAATGGACCGACGCGGGTGTGGTTATGCTCGACCAGCGACGCCTACCCGCGGAAGAGATTCGCTATACCTACACGGATTATCGCGAAGTGGCCAAAGCGATTCGCGAAATGGTGATTCGCGGAGCGCCGGCGATTGGTGTTGCCGCTGCGATGGGAATTGCGCTGGGAGTTTTGCATTCGCCGGCAAAATCGAGCGAAACATTGAGCGGCGAATTTTCAGAAATTTGTGAAGTCCTGGCGAAAACACGCCCCACTGCGGTCGATCTGTTTTGGGCTATCGAGCGAATGAAACGGCGCTTTGCCACCCTGCGTGCGAACGGTTCGGACATTGAAACAATTAAACAAGCGATGGTCGCCGAAGCGCAACTCGTTCACCTCGAGAAAAAAGCTACGGATGAAGCCATCGGCAAGTTTGGCGCGGAATTCATGCCGCGCGACGGCCAAGTGATGACCCAATGCAACGCGGGCGCACTGGCTACCGGCGGAATTGGAACTGCGCTCGGAGTTATTCGAGTTGCCGTCGAGCAAGGAAAACATCTGCACGTACTCGTTCCAGAAACTCGCCCGTACCTCCAGGGCGCTCGCCTTACCGCCTGGGAATTGCACAAAGGTGGAATTCCTCTCACGCTGATCACCGATAACATGGCGGGCCACTTTCTGAAAACCGGCAAGGTTGGCGCGGTGGTGACTGGAGCAGATCGCATCGCGGCTAACGGGGACACCGCCAACAAAATTGGCACGTATCAAATCGCGGTGCTCGCGAAAGAGAATAACGTACCGTTCTATATCGCCGCTCCAATTTCTACTTTTGATTTGTCGATTCCCGATGGCGAGCACATCCCCATCGAAGAACGAACCGCTGCTGAAGTCACCCATCTGCAGGGCATTCGCATTGCGCCGGACGTGCACGCGGCGCATCCCGCATTCGATGTCACACCAGCGCGCTATATTGCCGCGATTTTTACGGAACGCGGTGTGGCTCGCGCTCCTTACACGGATGCGCTCAAGAAATTATCATCGGCTGCGCAGGAATAAATTCACGCAATTGAGAATCCGTTTTGCTCTCCAGCGCGGACTTCAAATTGGCTTAATCGCAATCACGCATCGTTCGCGACGTCGGAAGCTGGCGAAGAAGTCCAGGATTTGCTTCCAGGGCTTGTACTTGCGATTGATGAGCCGCATCGGGGGCGTCATCGCGCTGCCAGTCAGGATTTCCGCTTGTGCATCCACCCAAGCGCCGAGCAGTCCCCCACGGATGTCGCAAGGCGCGATTTTGACTTTCGTGTTGTTGCGGAGCCGCTTGATTTTTCCGGAATTTTTCTCCGCATAAACATAAAGCACAATAGGCGACTGTGCAGGCTCGCCCGCAAACCACACCGGCGTGCTCACGCCCAAACCATTCTTTCGGAACGTTTGAAGACTCAAATATTTGTGTCCGTCAAAAACGGCAAACGCGGCTGTGTTGACCATGTTGTTTCGATGCCACGAAATGCCCTGCCGTCACGAAGCGCACTTTAGATGATGAGTTATCGTGCGGCGCTCATTGCTGGAGCACGAACACCATATCGTTGCGTCGCATAACCCACGATGAGTCCCACCAGGCTGCCCGGCAAAATAATCTGAAAGTAGTAGCCGTGTTGCAAGTAGGCCACCAGAAAAGCGAGCACGAAACCAACCGCCAAGCCGAACACAATCCCGAGCGCCAGGGAATTTACTTTACGCGCAAAAAATCCGATGGCGACTCCGGCGATGATGCCTTTGACCGTAGACCCGATGATGATGCCAACCAATTGCGCGCGCACCGCTGGCGTAAACCAAGAGGTCATTCCATCCACTGCGCCCAGCACGGCTCCGAGCAGTACGCCGATTAGAATTTTGTTCATTTGCGAATACCGTCCTTTGTTGTGGTTCGGATGCTTACGATGTTCCATACAACAAAAAGAGAAAATCCTTTAAGCTATCGCCGAAAAAATAGAATAAGAATAGCGCGCACCAACAAGTACACCGCAATCAATAAGATAGCGATGTTGTGGCGGCGATAAAAGCGGCCGCTGCGTTCCAGGAAAGATTCTCTGTACGCCTTTATAGGACGTCCATCGAGATAGTTGGACACCTCGGCTGAAAAATCAGAAACATTCTGGTAACGGTCTTCGCGGTGCGCGGCCATGGCTTTCGCGCTGATCGCGGCCAACGGCTTGTTCATCCAGGAAGATTTCGTGACAGAGTTTTCTACGGGAGCCTCTGCAAGAAATTTTAAGATTGCCCCGAGAGAGAAGATGTCGCTTCGCGCATCCAGTGCTTCGACATTGCCGCCCGCTTGTTCTGGCGACATATAGCCCGGCGTGCCCATCACGGTTCCGTGATTCGTCGCGACGTGCGCAACATCCTCACGGTTATCGCTTGCGGAGAATTCTCCGTCGATGGCTTGCGATACTATTGCATTCCGATTTTGGGCGTGATCTCTCCCAGCGTCACTCAAAACTTTGGCGAGTCCCCAATCCATCACCAGGACTTCGCCAAAAGATCCAACCATGATATTGGCGGGCTTGAGATCGCGATGCAAAACGCCGCGAGCATGGGCGAACGCCACAGCGTCGCAAATTTGTAAAAACAAACGCAGACGGTCTGGCAAAGACTCCATTCTTTTTGCGTAATCGTCAAGCGAAAGTCCCTCGACAAATTTCATCGTATAAAAAACTCGTTCGTCCGTGAGCGTGCCGACATCGTGCACGGGAACGATGCCCGGATGTTCCAGGCGCGCAAGGACACGCGCCTCGCGAATCAGGCGTCCGCTCAAATCGCCGCTATGATCGGGGTGATCCAGAATTTTCAACGCGACGCGGCGGGCCAATTTTACGTCTTGCGCCGCATAGACCACGCCCATACCGCCGCGAGCCACGCGTTCCAGCAGGCGATAACGGGTGCCGGAAAGATCCGGAGCTTCCGTTAGCGCGCGCAGCCGCTGCAGTGCTTTGTCGGACAGAAACGTCATCGAGGATTGAGGCCAAATAATGCGTGGGCCTCGCGTTGGAACTCTTCGTCGCTGCCGCAGATTTGTTCCAAACGTTCGAGCGCGATGCCGCGAAATTCGCGACGAGCCCAAGCCAGGGCATTGGTTACGTCGGTAACGGGAATTCCATAGTCGCTCGCCAATTTCTCGTAAGATATTTCGGCGTCGCCGTTTAGGTCGTATTCTTCAAACAAGCGGAAAGTGCGATCGCGGTCGCGCTGCCGGCAAAGATTTCGCAAATCTTCTACCGCCAGACTAAATAGACTGCGTATCCATTCTTTCTCGAAATATTCCTCAAGCGATTCTGGGGACGGCACTTCCGCGGGGTCGATAGCGGTTGCGGCAAATTCGTTTTCTGCGGCAGCAAAATCGAGCGCTACATGCGTGGCGTTTCCACCGCGCTTCTGCCGGTGCGCGGCTTTGTCCTCATTCGATACAAAACTGTCGATGCAGACTCGTAAGTATGTTCGCAGCTTGCTTTTGGCGGGATCGAATTTCGCGAGCAAATCGCGATCCAACAATTCCGTGAAGAATCCCTGCGTCAAATCCTGAGCGTCTTCAGGAGTGCGTTTCCAGCGCAGTCGCGCGTATTTGTACACCGGTTTCCAGTAGGCGGCACAGAGCGCGTCCATCGCGCGGGCGCGTTCACTGACGTCACCGGCGCGCGCCGCCTCAATTACGGACCAGCGCGTTGCTGGGAAGCGTCCGTCCCCTTGAATCTGGGTTTCGTTTTTCACAGCTAGGTATTCTGCCATAGGTAGGCGGCTGGGAGTCTTTTGCGCCGACGCCCGGTGCAACCGGTGAGGGAGTCGGCTGGCGTGGAGTGCGGGGACTTCGGGTTCCGAAATTTTCGGGACCCCACCCCACCCCCGGCAATTTGTAAGGATGTCATTCTAAAGAAGATGCGGGTTTAGGCGTTTGTAACCAGTAGATTCTACAAGGGTTACGGCGGTGTGTTTTTCGTGAGGGGTGAGATAGGAGGCAGGCAATGGCGGGTTCGGGCGGGGTAATACAGGGAGGACGATAGCACAGTAATACCCATTGTCAAGTGTTTAGTGGTAAACGACTGTGATTATTAGAGATAGAAGGTGTGGACATGGCTACGCTGGGCAGCCACTGATACAAAAACGGCGAGGAGCTGAAAGCTCCTCGCCGTTCATTTGGGATCTGATGGGTATTCGTCTTAGAAGGTAAACTTCAGGCCCCACTCGAACACGCGGGGCGAACCCAAGCTGAAAACGCCGGTGCCGACACCAACGCGTTGGGCGGTCTGTTGAGAGTAGGTGGTCCCGTTGAGGGTGCCGGGCTGACCGTTCAAGATACCGCTGATCATGGTCTGAGGAAGATCAAAGTTGGCGAAGTTGAAGGCATTGTAGAGGGCGACGCTAGGCTCAAAGGTCCAACGCTCTTTGACTTTGTGAACCCAGCTGAACCGGAAGTCGACCGCTTTCAAACCATAGGTGGATACTTGGCCGTTCGGCGGTAGCGGAATGAACGGAGCCACACCGCCAATAGACTGGAGCTGGGACACGTTAAACAGCCCGCCCGAAATTAGTTGTTGGCCAGCCGGCGTTGGTTGGTTAGCGACGGACGTATTGTAATTGTTGATCGCAGAAACCAGTCCCGTAACGCCGGTTATGCTTCTGCCAAATGCACCGATCGTGGTACCGGGCAGCGGATCGCTGGCGCTCCCTGGATCGATAGCGCCGCTCCCATTGAAATCAGTCCGGAAGATTTCACCGGCCGCGCCCGACTCGACTGAATACAACGTAGCTGGGAGCGGAGAATAAAAGTGACCGACAAATCCAACGCGGAAGTGTCCCGGAACTTCCACCAATCCGCCAAACGATAGTTGATTCCTGCGGTCCAACGATCCGGGTCCGAAATAAGACGAGGGATTGGAGTTGTCGAGGGCGTTGGCGACGAAATCTTGATCGTTCGCGGCGATCTGCGTTCCCTGGCCGACTTGTCCGCCGTCGTCTTTAAAGGACGACAGCGCATAAGAAACCTGTAAATTGAAGCTCCGGATACCCGGTGCGGGGTGAGCAACGTTCTGCGTGTACTTGAGTTGCAGACCATCATATGTCGAGCGCCCTATGGGTTCCTGGACGGGGAACGCTGGGGCATTTGGATTAATGCCTCCGAAAGCACATTGAAATGCCTGAGATGCGTCTGTGATGACTCCCGCTGCGAGTTCCGAAGACGCCTGGCAGATACTGACACCCGCATCAGTCGGGGTTCCAAGTCCGTTGGCAGCGTAGGTTGCCATGGTAGCACCAGCCGCTATGGCGCAGTTCTCCGCGGCGGTCAAAGCTGCGCCAGGGGCTGTCGCCATAGGGCAGCCCATGCTGGCATCTGTGCGATTGATTGCGGCCAGGGCCGCCGTCGGATTGAAATGGCGCACGTCACCAACATGGTTAATATCGTACCCGAGCGCATAGTGGGTTCCCACGTTGCGTACAAAATCTGCACTGAAAACAGCGCCCTTCCACATCTGGCGCTGGAAGCCGATATTCATTTGGAGCGCGCGGGGGCTCCGGTAGTCGGGACCGAAAAGGCCGGTCGCTACCGCCGAAGTACCGTTTTGCAGCACGGTCGGCAAAAAATTGGGGTTAGGGAGTGTTACTCCAGCAGGAAAACTAGCTTGGAAGCTCTGCTGAAACGCCACGATTTGAGGCGCAGCTACGCCGATCGAATCCGTGGAGCAAACGCTCGCAGGCAACTGGTGAATGGTGCCGTCACCAAAAGTGATCGACTGTGAAGCTCCGCCCGCGCAAGCCGCAGGGAAGGACAAAAAGCCACCGGCAGGAATGCGTTGTGGGCGGTCAAACAAAACGCTGTTGTAAATAACGTTTTCAAAGTAAATGCCTATGCCAGCGCGAATTGCGGTTTTTCCATCTTTGAACGGGTCCCAAGCGACACCAAGTTGAGGGCCAAAATTCTTGTTCGGCTGACGCACCTGATTCCCAAAGCCAGGAAAAAAGGAATTCACAACCGACGCGAAGTTCGGATCGTTTAGGTCACTGTCAGTTCGGCCGGTATCGCGGTCATACCGCAAACCCACGGTGACAGTCAAATTCGGTCGCGCCTTCCAGCTATCACCAATGTATAAGCCGAGACGATTGTCCGGGCCCAAGCCGCCAAACGGAAAACCGAACGCCGGTTTTTCGGTCGAAAAACCCAGTCCATTGCCAATAATGGCGGTCTGAACCGTATAGTTCAGCGGGTTGGTGTCGCCTCCTGCGGCAAACGGCACCGCAGCTAGCCCCGTTTCCGCGCCACTGTTAATTAGAAGCGGGTTAATTGAGAAAAACTTAGCGAATCCCCCGCCTTGGATGTGATTCAACGAGGCTCCGTAGCGAATGATGTGATTGCGGAAGACTTTGCTGCCATCGTATTTGTAGTCGTGATCGCTCTGCGGCGTGGTTTGAGGCGCCAAGGTGCTGGGTCCGGCGCTCAAAGCGCCAACGCTGAGGCTGGCTCCCAAAGTCGAAAAGGGCAAGCCGCTGGTGAGGGTGGCATCAAGAATCTGATTTTGAAACTTTAGATACTCGAAGCGGAAACTGTTTGTGTAGGAGCCGCGGTTCCAGTCCGCTCCCAAGACATGCGTACGGGTGTAGTCTTTATTGAGGTACGGATTCAAGCCGACGGTCTGAAATTCCGCGATCGCGAAGTTGTCAAAATAGTCGAAGCGATAGAAAAATTTAAGGTTCTGGGTCGCAAGATAATCGACGCGGCCCAACAAGTCGTTTTCCTTGAAAGGAGAATTAAAACCCGTGCCGAGGGCGGCGAACGGATCGGAGAGGGCGAGTGGCGCGAAGAGATGCTGAATGGTGTGCTCTGCGTCCGCAAAGAAAAACAACTTGTCTTTAATTATGGGGCCACCAAAATTTCCCCCAACCTGACTTCTCTGAAATGGAGGCGCTTCAGGGTTTGGGTTGGCATCGCTCGGAGAGGGGCGGGGCAGCGCGGCCGCAGTTCGGCTGTCGCGCAAGAATCCAAAAGCTTCACCATGAAAATCGTTGGTACCGGAGCGAGTGATTATATTTACCGCGCCGGAAGAGGTAATGTCATTGGAAAGGTCCAGCGAAGATTGACTAATCTGAAATTCCTGGAGGGCGCTTGAGGGAATGTTCATGGAAGTGGTGCCGACCGTTTCGTCGCTGATATCGACGCCGTCTACGTTGATGCGTGCGGTGCGGCCGAAGCGCCCGCCGAAAGAGATGGAGGAATAGCCGACTTTGGTCGGGTCAAAATTGCTGCCATCCTGAATTTGCACGCCAGGTTCGAGTTGCGCCAAGTCCAGAAAATTTCGGCCATTAATTGGGAGGTTCTCGATCTGTTCGGTGGTTAAAACACCGGACACGATGGCCTGATCGGTATTCACCTGAGTTGCCGACCCCTCGACAGTGACAACGGTTGAAGACTCGCCCAGGTCCAATGAAACATTGGCGGAACTGATCTGGCCGACCTGCACGACAATCGTGCGTTCCACGGTTTTGAAGCCAGACGCTTCGACGCGGATGACGTAAGTTCCAGGGTTCAGACCGGCCACGCTGAAATCGCCCGAACTAGTTAGCGTAACCGACTGCTTTGCGCCGGTGGCTTTGGAGGTGAGGGTGACATTCGCGGTTGAAACCGTAGCGCCTTTTGGATCGAGAATTGTTCCCTGAATACTTCCGGTCGAAATCGTCGCTTGAGCGTGGGCCATAGGTACGTACAGTCCCCCTGCCAAAACAGTTCCCAAGATGACAACGATTGCGATCCATTGCGCTATCCGAATGAATGAACTCATCACCCCTCCAAATGTAAATAGATACCAGCAAGTTTTTCGACGGCCGGGGAAAAAAAGGCGCGCAGGAATCCCGTGGTTTGACTACCCTGCAAAGCACGGAAATCCAACAAGTCTACGAGGTTCGAGGCTGGAGACTTTTTGGCGTGCAATAAGCTAGCCAGAGAGCTAACGAAATAAAGGGTTTATTTTGTGTAAGTTATTAAGCACCGCAGGATAGGAGTGTGGATGCGGCTTCGACTTTTGGGATAAATTACAAAAATATGTAGTTAACCGACTACAAATTCTTAAAGTGATCCTAACTCTGGCGGCGAATTCGTTCGGCCAAGGCTCTGGCGCGCTGACGTCCTATGTCGACAAATTTGGAGTCGCCGGCGATGGCATCGAGAGTTGGCAAGGCTCGCTGCGGCTCGGGCAAGAGCTTGCGATTTAGATCTGTCTCAAATTGGAGCAGGGCGTCATTGATGCCGAGGCGGTCGTATTTCATGCGGCGCTGCAGCAGGACCAACAACTCTTGCTGACGGGCCAAGCCTTCGAAAATTTGCAGTAGCTTGTTCGCGGTGGAGTTCAGGGTGTAGTTGAACTTGACCTCGTATGCATCCTTGTTCTGCTCCCAGCGAAAAGTTTTTTCGCCCAAATTCGCGATCTTGCGATGCACGTCCAGATTTTCTCCACGAAAGTGGTGCAACTGGCCGGCCAGATCAAACATAGCGGCGCGCAATCCGGAGCTGACGACGAAAGGTGCGGTGCCAGCTTCTTCGTCGAGTTGACGGATTTCGTAGGTCGCGTCATCACTATTTTCGCGGACGGTGATCTCAATAAATTCGGGAGTGCTGGATTCGAAGACGCGGCGGAACGTTAATTTGGCGCCAGCGGAAACGGAGTTTGCTGAAGATGCTGGCGGCGTGGGGGGCGCTGCCGCGGGAGGCGATTTTCGAGTTTGTGTGGCAAGCGTTGTGGAGACAATAAAAATTAAAAAGAAAAAGACTGCGCACGCACTTAACGCCATTCTTCTCAACTTATAGCAGACCTTATCGGAAACGTGCAGCTCACGTAGGTCTGAAGCAAAACTGCAGACAGTGCGCGCGAGTTTCATACAATTCCCGCGCTGGGTCGCGCAATTCGTGGTTTGGCCAAGACTTTCGCTTCCGGCAATCCGAAGCGCCAGCGAGCTTGGGCTGCTTGCAAGTGGCACAGCGCAACTGCGAGCGCGTCCGCGGCATCGGACGGTTCCGGAGTTTCATTCATCGCCAGCAGAGCGCGCACCATCAATTGCATTTGCATCTTGTCCGCGTTGCCGTAACCGGCGACGGAAGCCTTCACTTCGCGCGGCGAATAGCTGTGCACGGCGAGGCCATGCTGTTCAGCAGCGAGCAGAACGACGCCGCGAACTTCCGCCAAGCGCAACGCGGTACGCATATTCAGCGCGGTGAATACCGATTCGACGGCCAACACGTCGGGCGAAAATTCTTGGATTAGATTGCACAGCAGAGAATGAATATCCTGCAGCACCGCGCCCGCCGATTGTTTCTGCCGCCTGGCGGCAACACGCAGCGCACCATAGTGCAGCGTGATGGAACGGCGGCCGTCGCTTTCTACCACGCCGTATCCAGTGGCGCCAGCCGCGGCTGGATCTACGCCCAGCACCCGCATGCAGCCATTCTTGCGGCGTTCTTCGCTCATCGAAACCAAGTCTACGGCGTTCTGTGCAGCACTGCCAGATATTTCCGGCGCATGCTCGTGATAATAAAAAACGGCCATCGATGGAGATGGCCGGACGAGTTTCGTCAATTCTGGAATTTCAATTTAGCTCGCGTTCAACGCCGCTTGAATTTCCGATTCGTCGATGTCAAAATTCGAGTAGACGTGCTGTACATCGTCATGCTCTTCGAGAGCTTCGACCAGCCGTACCATTTGGGTAGCCTGCGAGCCGGTCAGCTTCACGTAGTTTTGCGGCACCATAGCAACTTCCGCCGAAGCCGGCGTGATTCCGGCCTTGGCCAAAGCTTCCTTCACCTTTTCCAGAGCTTCCGGCGGCATGATGACGGACCAGGTTCCGCCATCATCTTTCAAATCTTCGGCTCCGGCTTCCAGAACAATTTCGAGCATTTTTTCTTCGTCGGCCTGCTCTTTGGCGACTACGATTTCGCCTTTGCGATGAAACATCCAGCCGACGGCGCCGGCTTCAGCCATGTTTCCGCCGTTCTTGCTGATGAGGTGGCGAAATTCGCCGACCACGCGATTTCGGTTGGTGGTCACGACCTGGATCAACATACCGACGCCGCCCGGTCCGTACCCTTCGAAGGTGGCTTCTTCGTATTGTTCGCCCTCAAGCTGGCCGGTGCCGCGAAGAATTGCACGCTCGATATTTTCGTTCGGCATGTTTTCGTTCTTGCCGGCGAGAATCGCGGTGCGCAAACGGGGATTGGAGTTAGGGTCGCCGCCACCGATTCGCGCTGCTATGGTGATTTCGCGGATGACGCGCGTGAAAACACGACCGCGTTTGGCGTCGGTCGCCGCTTTCTTGTGCTTGATTGTGGCCCATTTTGAATGCCCAGACATGACACTTCCTCTTCGTGGTGCGTGACCGTCAAACGGTCATCTAATGTGATTTTTTGGCTGTGGCGCCCTGGCGTCACCTTGCGATAAACCTTTGTTGCACAATACTTTTCGGTCGCAGAGAACCGCGGCAACTGTGCGGAGACGATGCGGTGGACTGCAAACCCTGCGGAACCACGGCAGTTTAGCACAGCGGCAGGCACCTTGAAACCGGGTATACTTTCTTGCGGGGCACCCCTTTGCGTTCGAAAATCCTCATCATTGCGAGGCCCTTTTTTGGTCTTCGCGCAGAGTTTTTTTATGGGTGAACGACCCTTCCGCGTTTTGGCGATTGCCTCGCACCCGGTCCAATATCAAGCTCCAATTTTTCGGCGCATGGCTGCGAACCCGCAGCTTGAACTGCATGTGGCTTATTGCAGCATGCACGGTGCGGAGCCTTCGCGCGATCCCGACTTTGGGGCTACCGTGCAATGGGACGTGCCGCTCTTGGATGGCTACGAGTGGATCCATGTGAAAAATCATGGGACGGGCGCGGAATCTTTTTTGGGGCTTCGCAATTCAGGACTATGGAAACTTATCCGTGACGGCAATTTCGATGCGGTGCTCTGTTTTGTTGGCTATGTACGGGCGACTTTTTGGATCGCCTGCTGGGCCGCGAAGAGCGCCGGCAGCGCTTTCCTTTTCGGCACGGACGCAACGACTCTTGCGCCGCGAGATGGAAAGTCCTGGAAAATTGCGGTCAAGAAAATTTTCTGGCCCCGCTTATTTGCTCTCGCCGATCAAGTAATCGTTCCATCGTCTGGCACTCGCGATTTGATGCGGACACTCGGCATTCCCGAGGACCACATCACGTTGACTCCGTACTGTGTGGACAACGCGTGGTGGGCTGAGCGAGCGGCAGAAAGCGATCGGGGAGCGACAAGAGCCGCCTGGGGCATCCCGCGCGAAGATACGGTAATTTTGTTTTGCGCGAAGTTGCAGGGCTGGAAGCGCCCGCTTGATCTTCTTCAGGCGTTCGCAAGAGCCAACGTCTCTAATACTTGGTTGGTTTTTGCAGGCGACGGAGCGCAACGCTCGGAAATTGAATCTACTGCGGCGGATCTGGGGATCGCGTCGCGGGTGAAGATTCTTGGCTTCGTGAATCAATCGCAGCTTCCCGCAATATATAAATCGGCGGATGTGATGGTACTGCCGTCCGAGTACGAGCCGTTCGCTGTGGTGGTAAATGAGGCGATGTGCTGCGGGTGCCCGGTGATCGCGAGCGATCGAGTGGGCGCGGCGCGTGACCTTATCGCTCCAGTCGAACCCAAGTTTGTATTTCCGTGCGGAAATTTTGATGCGCTGGCTGCAACGCTGGTTAATGCGCTGTCGGACCGGGCGAAACTCGCGGCGGCGGCACGGCGATTCGTGGCTCATATGCAATCCTGGTCGCCGGAACAAAATATCGCGGCAACGATACAAGCTGTCGAGAGAGCGGTGTCTCACACTAAACGCGGGAGCGGTGCGCTGGGAAAATCGTCGTCAGCCGCGCCACGGCCGCCAGTCGCGAGTGTGAAGGATTGATGATTTTTCACAAATACTGTGCGGCGCGGGAAAGTTTGGCGTGAAACTGCTGATATATTCTCACTTTTTTGCGCCCAGTGTTGGCGGCGTAGAGACAATTGTTCTGTCGCTGGCGCGGGGCCTCGCAGAACGGCGTACGACTTGCGGGAATGCAGAATTCGAAGTAACCGTTGCGACGCAAACACCAGTTGGCGATTTTCAAGACGACGCGCTGCCTTTTACCGTGGTTCGGCAGCCCAGCTTGCGGCAGCTATGGCGTTTGGTGCGAGAATGCGATGTTCTTCACGCTGCGGGGCCGGCGCTTCCGCCATTGGTGCTTGCGTGGCTTGCCCGCAAACCCGCCGTGATAGAACATCATGGCTACCAGGCAATTTGCCCAAACGGTTTGTTGGTGCATCAACCCGACGCCACTGTTTGCCCGGGTCACTTTCAGGCCGGGAATTATGGAGAGTGTCTGCGGTGTCTGAGTTGCGAAACTTCGGCGTGGCAGAGTTTTGCGATGCTTTTGCTGCAGTTTCCGCGCCGCTGGCTGGCTCGCGGGGCCTCCCTAAACATCGCGGTCAGTGATCACGTCTTGAAGCGCGAAGGTTTGCCGCGATCAGCAGTCATCTATCACGGGATTGACGAGCTTCGGCCAAGCGAGTTCGCGGTCACCGAAAGAGCTAGCGCGCAAAGCAAGATATGTTTTGCGTATGTTGGTCGCCTGGTCAGCGAGAAAGGCGTAGCTACGCTCCTTCGTGCTGCCAACAAATTGAAAAAGGACGGTTTTGCGTTTGACCTGCGAATCATCGGAGACGGTCCGCAACGGCCGCAACTTGCGGCCTTCATCCATGAACATCAGCTAGAAAACTGTGTGCGCATTACCGGCTACCTCGCCGGGAGGGCGTTGGAAGATTGCCTGCAAGATGTCCAGGTTATTATTGCTCCGTCTATTTGCGAAGAAACCGCGGGTCTGGCCGCGATGGAACAAATGATGCGTGGACGCGCGGTTATCGCGTCCGATATCGGCGGACTGAGCGAAATCGTCGGCGATGCCGGCGTCAAATTTACGCCTGGGGATTTTGAGGCGCTTGCCGAGAACATGAAGCGGGTGTTCCAAACGCCAAGCGTTGTCGAGTCTCTCGGGGCGGCCGCGAAAAGTCGCGCGTTAAAACTCTTTCGCCGCGATCGTATGATCACGGAACACGCCACAGCGTACGTCGCAGCTCTGCGACCCTGAATTTATGCCCGCAAATGCGGTCGCCAGCGCGTCTTCTCGCTCGTCGGCTTGCATCCAAGTCCATGTGCTAGGATTGTCCACAATGTTCGACTACGGTACTCGGCGCGCTACTTCACAACGGTGCACCCGCCGCCGACCGATAGTATTTACGCGCCTCTCCCGGGCGATCACGGAAGTCTGCAGCCAGGGCCGAACTCGGCGGATGGTGTCGCGCCTTCATAGTTTGCGGCCGAAGGTTTGCGGGTGAGACTTTCCACGCCTGCGTTGCCCATGCAGTTTCGGCGAAAACCGCTAGTGACGCTGGGGTTTTTGGTATTCGCGCTGGTCGCGGCATACGAAGTCTCTCAATTCATCATTACTGGCAACATGGTAGGACTTGCATTCATCGCCATGGCGTTTGTCGGCGGCACGATCGTGATCGGCATTCTCAATAACTGGCGAAACGGTCTATATTTCTTTATCGCCTGGCTCTTGTACGAAGATCTAATTCGGAAGTACATGGGCAATAACATGGCGATTTATTTCGTCAAAGACTTCCTTGGCATCGTGGTGTACCTGGCGTTTTTTCTTGCCTACCGGCGCAAGAAACTCAAGACCTTTCGTCCGCCTTTTTTCATGCCGTTGATGATATTTGTGTGGTTCGGGTTCATGCAGGTATTTAATCCGGCTTCGCCGACCTTTTTTTACGGCATTCTGGGCATGAAGCTCTACTTTTTCTACATACCACTGCTTTTTATTGGCTACGCGTTAATCGATACTGAGCTAGACCTACGACGATTCTTTTTCGTGAACATGGGCTTGTCAGTGATGATCGTAGCGCTGGGAATTGTGCAGTCCATTTTGGGCTCCACCTTCCTAAATCCGGAGCATCCTGCCGAGGACCTTAAGGAATTAAGCACTCTGTATCGCATAGCACCAATATCCGGCGTGGTCGTGTACCGTCCAACGTCGGTCTTCGTTAGCGATGGCCGATTCGGGCATTTCCTGACGGTTTCGTGGCTATTGTTTTTCGGTTTCACAGGTTACTTGCTGCTTCGCCGCGGTAAAGGGAGAAATTTCGCCTTCATCTGCGTTGGAATGATCGCCGCGGCAAGCGCCTTATGCGCCTCTCGCGGGGTCGTTGTCTGGAACCTTTTTGCGGCGATTGCAGGCTCGGCCGCTTTTTTGTGGGGAGCTCCGTGGCGGCAAGGTCAGGTGATCCGCGTTCTCCGCGGACTGCAGCGAGCCGCCTTGGGCGCGGCCCTTGGTCTAAGTATTCTGTTTGCCACTTTTCCGACGGCTTTGCTGGACCGTCTCGCTTTTTATTCGGAAACGCTCGATCCTCGAAGTTCGACTAATGAGCTTGCAAACCGAGGATGGGACTATCCAGTGAAGAATCTTCTTGCGGCCTTCAATTACGAACGCTGGCCTTACGGTTATGGCATCGGGACAATTTCACTCGGCGGGCAATACGTTACTCGGATTCTCCATGTGCCGCCCCCGACCACCTCCGTCGAAAGTGGCTACGGCTCAATCATCATAGAAATGGGTATCGGGGGAATAATCCTGTGGCTGGTGATGAGTTTTTCTATCGTAATTTCCGGGTGGAACGTCGCTCGAAAACTTAAGGGCACGCCTTGGTTTCCGGTGGCGTTTGTAATTGTTTGGTACGCTTTCCTTCTGCTTTTTCCGCTTACTTATGGCGGCCTGCAGCCTTATCAGGATTTCGTTTTGAACGCATATCTCTGGCTGCTCCTGGGAATCCTTTTCCGATTGCCAACGGTAGCGCTTTCACCACAATTTTCTCTGGGCGCTAGCTCACCTCAACCTTCCACTAAACGCTGGATGATCTAGAGTGCGAATCGCCGTTGTTTCACCATTTGTGGATTACCGGCATGGCACGGAACGCGCCTTGGCCGAATTGCTTCATCGTCTGGCACATACGTACGACTGCGAAATCCATCTCTTCTCGAATAGAGTGGAAGGCTTGCCACTAAACGACGTTTATGCTCCGACTAAGAATGGCGGAGCGATTTACTGGCACAAAGTTCCGAGTCTCCGTGGCCCCCACCTGTTTCAGTTTCTAGCTTGGATGCCTTTCAATCGACGGTCCCGGCGCCGCTACGCGGCATCTCATCGCATCAATTTCGACCTGGTACTTTCGCCCGGAATAAACTGCTTCGATGCCGACATCATTATCGTGCACGCATTATTTCACCGACTGCGCGAACTCTCTCAGCATCAAAGTGCGGAGTCCACGAGCCAAACAGGCTTGCTTCGGGGCTTCCACCGCTCTGTGTATTACGCTCTGCTCAGGTCGCTGGAACGCAAGATTTATTCGAGATTATCGGTAGCACTCGTCGCGCTTTCGCCGTACACCGCCGACCTGATGACCAAATATTTTCAGCGAAGCGATATCCACATAGTGCCCAATGGAGTGGAAACCCAGCAGTTCGCGCCAGCGTTTCGTCTGGCGCATCGTGCCGAGGCTCGCCGCCGCCGCAGTTTTTCCGCTACCGATTTTGTCTTGCTTCTGATTGGCAACGATTGCCGCATCAAGGGATTGCCAACCGTGCTTGCCGCAATGGCCGTCTGCCGTGACTTGCCCTTGCAGTTAGTTGTCGCCGGAAGCGACGATCCGAGCAAATTTCTAAAAATGGCCCAGGACCTTGGCGTGGCCAATCGCCTTCGATGGGAGCCGCCGCGCCCCGATGTAATCGATTTGTATGCCGCATCCGATCTGTATGTAAGCCCAACTCGGGAAGATTCCTTCGCATTGCCGGTTGCGGAAGCGATGGCTTGTGGCTTGCCAGTCGTTACTTCGGTTTTCAACGGCGTCTCCGGCTTCATGCAAGACGGTATTGATGGCATGATTCTGTCTGACCCGCTTGACACCGCCACGCTCGCCAAATTAATCCGACGGTTGTATGAACAGCCCGCGTTGCGGCAACGCATGGGCGCTGCCGCCGCTCACACCGCGGAGCAATGGACTTGGGATCGCAATGCGGCCGCAATCTACGAACTCATTGAGCAAACGGTTGCCGCGAAATCCGCACTTCGAAACGCACCATGATCAAGTTCCTGGCAAACATTTTTCGCGCTGCTCACATGATCATTGGCATGACCGCGCCTAAACCCGGCCACAATGAGCGCGCATTCGTATTCACCTGGCTTGCGGTAATCGCGTTATTTCTTGTGTTCGCCGCAACTCTCTCCTGGCTCATTCCTTATTTCTATTTTCACTGACCCTGCAAAACAACAACAGCGCATCGCCAGATCGACGATGCGCCGCAAAAACTACTAATCGCTGCTAACTACGCGCCCAAATACAGAACGTGAACGTAGGTTCCCAGTCTGACGTCGTACGCGAGATAGAACCCATCGTGATCCGGGTCCGGATAAAAGATGATGTCGTCGCTGTCCCAAAGCCAATCGCCGGTGTAATCATAATCGTAGGGCGCTACCTGGAAAAAGAAGCCGCCGATGTCAAAGCGTTCGCGATTTCCGCCGTGCAGCCGCCATACGTGTCCAGCACCAATCGGCCCAGTAAATCGCCCGTGTTCGAAGGGATGATCCACGTGGTAGTGCGCGTCGCCACGCCCGGTGTCGTGACCAACCCACTTGTTATTGCCGGGGTGAACGTGTGGAGCTTCCGGATGTCCTTCCTGGTCTCGAAACGTTCTGTGCTGCTCCTGCTGTGGAGCGGCACCTCGATTCGGCGCAGGCCGCGCTGGCGCGCTGCGGACAGGCGCCGGTCCGCGTGGGGGAATGTGGCCTCCGCCAACCCCCTGTTGATGTTGTGGCTGTGCGTGTTGTTGCGGCGCGGCATGCTGACGCTGCTGTTCGCTGTGTCCAGTAGTCACGAAAACTAGAATCGACAACGCTGCGATGCCTGCAAACACTCCGATAAACTTCTTCTTCATGCATCCTCCAGAAATTTCCGAGTATGGATCCTGCCTTGAATCAAACCCCAGAATCGATTCAACGACGTGGTTGGGCCCTAGAACTTAACGGTACAATGCAGCGAGATTCGAAGATTAGACGCTTACGGCGCGTCGTAAGATTCGAAGTTCTTCGATCAGCCGCCAAGACATCCGATCTGGTTTGGAGGCTATCATATGGCCGATGTTCGTGCATCCGCCCTCGGACGGCTCTCGAATCGCAGTCGACACGATACGTAGATTTTGTTTGGCGTGTCCATCGGGATTAAGGTGCTGGCGCAAAAATTGGCCTGTCGGCAGGGTCAATCGGCGGGGTTTAAGCAATTTAAACTAATGATCTACGCAGCAGGCTCGAAGGACGATGTCAATTATTTTGCGTTGCCGGCTCTTGCATGCGTACCGGCATGGTGCGCAGCGTAAGATAACTTCGCAGAACCTCGTCAAGCTCCGGCTGGCGGATGGGCTTGGTCAGATATCCATCCATTCCACTAGCCAAACATTTTTCGCGATCGCCCTTCATCGCGTGCGCGGTCAGGGCGATGACCGGAACATGGGCTGAGCCTTCTTTTTCTTTTTCGCGAATAGCGGCGGTCGCTTCGAGTCCATCCATTTCTGGCATTTGCACATCCATCAGCACCAAATCAAAAGTTCCTTTTTCCAGTGCTTCCAAGGCTTCCCTTCCGTTCGCGGCTAAACTTACGCGATGGCCGCGCTTTTCCAAGAGGCGCGTCGCTAGCCGCTGATTTACAGGATTATCTTCCGCCAGCAGAATATTCAAAAAGCCTGCAGGCTCGAGAGCGTCGCGCAAAGAGAATCGCGTGATTAGAGGCGTCGCGGCCTTTTTCTCTCGCGTCCCCAGCACTCGCGCGACCGCCTCGCGCAACTCAACTTGCCTGACCGGCTTCAGCAAGTAGGCCGACACGCCAAGCTCGTTGCATCGCTCCGCATCTCCGCGATGGCCCGCCGACGTCAGCATCATGATGGTCGCCGCGGAGAGTTCCGGGCGTTGCCGAATCTCCTCAATAAGAGCAAATCCATCCATGCGGGGCATGTGCATGTCCGTCAGCACCAGACCGTATGGATCTCCTGAGGCGGATGCCAGGGTCAATTGCTGCAAGGCCTCGGCGCCGCCTTCCACCAGAGTCGACCTCATCTCCCAACGGCGCAGCATTCCTTCGAGGATTTTCTGATTCGTACGATTGTCGTCGACTACCAGCACCCGCACTCCACGCAAAATATCCGCCGATGCAATCGCGGCTACCTCGACCGGCTTCGCATTGCTTTTTTTCATGCAGACTGTGAAATGAAATTGTGCCCCACGCCCCACTTCGCTCTCTACCCAGATCCGGCCTCCCATCATTCGCACCAGGCGCGCGGATATCGTCAGCCCAAGCCCAGTCCCACCGTATTTGCGGGTAGTTGAAGTGTCGGCCTGCGAAAATGGATTGAAGATGAGCTCACGTTTGTTGGCAGGAATGCCGATACCGGTGTCCGCCACCGTGAAATGAAAAATCTGCTCTTCCCCGCTGTCGTTATCAAGCTGAACTTTTAACCCGACTTCACCGCGCTCCGTGAATTTCAGCCCATTCCCTACAAGATTAACCACTACCTGCCGCAGCCGGCCAAAATCGCCCCGCACCATTTCCGGAATTTCGGCAGCAACCTCGCACAACAATTCCAATCCCTTTTCATCGGCCCGCAACGCCATGGTCTTGAGGGTTGATTCCAGCGAATCACGCAAGTTGAAATCGGTATCTTCCAGATCGATTTTTCCTGCCTCAATCTTGGAAAAATCCAGAATGTCGTTGATCACCGTCAACAGGGAATCGGCAGAATTCTTGACGGTCTCCACATATTCCCGCTGCTCGGCGGACAGGTGAGTGTCCAGAGCCAAATCCGTCATTCCCATCACGCCATTCAGGGGGGTCCGAATTTCGTGGCTCATATTGGCCAGAAATTCGCTTTTGGCTTTGCTCGCTTTTTCCGCCACGTCCCTGGCGTTGCGCATTTCGGCTTCCGCCTGTTTACGCTCACTGACTTCTTCCTGCAACTCTTTCGTGCGCTCCTGCACACGAATTTCCAGCTCATCTTTTGCTTTCTGCAAGGCCGAATCGCGCTCTTGAATTTTTTCGAGCATCTGGTTGAAGGCGGTGATTAGCGCGCCGACTTCGTCGTGGCCTCTCGGTGTGGCCCGCAGCGTATAGTCTTCTCTTTCCGAGACACGGCCAGCGACCCCAGCCAATTGCAATATAGGTTCGACAATCAATCGCAGTAAGCGGGACGACACCAAAAATGTCGCGAAGACGGACACCACCAGAACCAACGCGGATATTTCCGTGTACTGCCGGATCTTGAGGCGCAATTGCGAAAGATCGGACACAATGGCGATAAATCCAACCGATTCGCCATTCAGTGCAACTTTCTGATAAACCGTCAATGCATCAGGATCGAACTGTGCACCCTCTTTTTCCCAAACTGGCGACTTATACTTAGCGCCCAAACCCGCCCGGCGGTACTCCGTGAAAGGCACGCCGTTCTTGTCGTACAAGGTCGCTGAGACGACGTAACTCTCCACTCGAATCGCGCTCAGCATTTCCTCAGCCGCTTTTCGATCGTTAAATTCAAGCGATGCCGCCGCGGCGAGGCCAAGGGTATCGGCGTCAGCCGTCAAGGCTTCGACCATGGACCTGCGAAAACTCGCTTTTTCGTAAATCTCAAACGCCATGCACGCCAGGCTCAGCCCCAGCACACTGGTGCACACGATCACAAACGTCAGCTTGCGTTGAATCGACGTATGTCCGAAAAAATACATCTAGTTTCCTTTGGGGCTACCCAAAACTCTTTTTGCGAGACCAAGCAACCGCGCGCTGATTTTTAGCTTCGAACGTTCGGCGGCTTCCACATTGATTTCAAAACAAATTTTGTTCTCTTCCGTAAAGAACCCAATCATTCCACCTTGTCTCGCGAATTGATCGGAGTCTCCTACGGTAAGCACTGCCTCCTCTTTCAAATTGGAGAGTTCTGCGAGCAGACTCTTTTTCTCCCGCAATCCAACAAATAAAATCTGGCATCTTTGCGTTTCTTGAATCTTTTGGACGTGCTCCACTTTTACGCGCCGGGAACCGATGATTTTCCCAGCCAGGGTGCGATCCAGTTCCCCTGCAAATGGATCTTGCCCCAGCGTGCAATAGGTCAGCGGAGTATTCGCCTCCTTGAAGGTCCCCGGTGGCCAGTCCACAAATTGTGCGAAATGAAACAAAAATGCCGCCTTCACCCGGTATTCGTCGTTTTCGGTCTGCGATTGCAGTCTCACCGGGACCAGCAGCACAATCGCAGCGGCGAAAAAGATCGCTAATGCCCTTCGAAATGGACCTGCCTCTCTCCCTGTTTCCATCTCGTTATGGCTGCCATCGCTCAGGCCTGCTTTCTCGAAACCCACCCTAAAATCTCCAGGTTATTTTCGCGAATCCCTTGCGTGTGTCCTCCGTCGAGATGCCGGCATCGTGCTGAACAAACTGCAATAGCCGGGGCGAGAGCAGATTCTGGCCGACGATGGAAACTTCTGTGTTTTCCGTGGGGCTCCATCCAAACCGGCAATCTGCCCGGGTGTACGCGGGCACACTCTGAGCGGCCAGACGGCTGACAAAAAAGATGGACTGATCGAACTCAAAATGCCGCGGCAAGTTGACCTGGGACCGCAATTGCACTTGGTGTCGCGGACTGTTGCCCGCCGGTGTTTCTGGAACCGGGCTGACGCTGCCGGGGTTGGCTTCGAAAGCTTGGGTGAGAATCGAGTAACCCGCCACCAGTTTCCAAGCTCTGTTCACCTTCCATGAACCTGAAAATTCTCCTCCAAATCCTCGCCCGTGGATTTGATTGCCGAAGAAAGTGGGAATAACCACATGAAGCGGCGCAGGATTGTTGGAAAGAAAAGGCACGCCGGGGTCGATGGATTGCATGTCCTTATATTTATCGGCAAAAGTTGCGAGATCAATCGACAATCGTTTTGTGGCTTGCACCCGATAGCCCACTTCGAAATCAAGGATGCCTTCGTTATTGGTGTCGTCTGCTCCTGAAAGTGTGAGCGCTGTTGGCAGGCCGCCTTGACCAGGGAAAACCACCTCGGTGGTCTCCAACCCGCGATGCGCGCGGTCCGGGGTTCGCGCGGCCAGTGACGCAGAAAACCAAATCGCCTGCTTTTCGCTGAGCGACCACAGGAGCCGCCCGCTGGGCTCAGCTTGATAGCCGGAAAAGGGCGCTACTTCAAATCGGATGCCGACAGTAAAGTTTAGCCGATTCGGCAAGAGCGTGATTTCGTCTTGCACGAATGCGCCATAAAGCTTTCCCGTGCGCTGTGCGGGTAGAAAGGAGGTCTGAAAAGTGTTGTCGAACGAGTCCGCGGTCGCGCGGTATCCTGCGCCCCAAACGATGTCGTGCCTGCTGCCGGCGGCAAAACGGTCCTGAAAATCGAAATCCACAGTGTTCGTGAGGATGCTGAGAGAAATGTCGTCTCGGCGGTAACCGTCGTAGTAAACCTGCACCGCCATTCCGGAGCGGTCTGAGAACGTTCGCGTCCATCGTCCCAAAAGATTTCCGCCACTCAACGCGGTCTGGGTCTGGATCGTTTGTTCAAACGGCGCCGTGACGGAGGCGAAATTTTCGAACTGATGCTGGTCGCCTTGATACAAGCTGCCTTCAACGCTCCACGCATCTTTGCCGGAGGTCTCCCAGTCCATCCGGAATCCTCCTTGCATCATGTGCCAGCCGTCTCCCGCGAGCGCTCCTCCCACTCCAACTCCCGGCCCTTGATCGAATCCCATCGCGTACGCGCGGTAGTACATGCTGCCGGCTTGTCCGCCATATCGTGCTTCTCCAAGCCCGCGTTCCTGACTGCCTGCGCCCACGCTTACTAACCCGCCCTGCGTGTCTTTTGCTTTTTTCGTGATGACATTGATCACGCCATTCACCGCCCCTGCGCCCCACACCGTCGCGCCCGGGCCGCGTATGACCTCGATGCGCTCGACGTCTTCCAACATTAGATTTTGGGTTTCCCAATACACCCCTTCGAACGAAAGCGAATACAAACTTCGTCCGTCGATCAGCACTAGTAGTTTGTTCGAAAAGCGTGAATTGAATCCGCGCGCGCTGACCGCCCATCGGCTGCCGTCGATCTGCGCGACATCCAGCCCGGGAACCATGCGCAGGAGGTCCGGAATGCTGGTCATTCCCGACCGGCGAATGCCTTCCTGCGTAATCACAAAAATTGCCGCAGCGGTATGCGACAACACTTCGTCTTTTTTCGACACGGACGTCACGTTTATGTTCATCAAATTTTCGATACTTACTTTGGTGAGGTCATTCTGGGGAGCAGAACTCTCTTGCGAGGTTTGGGCTCGCGCTGTGAGGCCGGCCGTCAGCACCAAGACGGCGATTCCGGCGCGGACGGCAAACCGGCTGCACTTCCATTGTATCGACAACACTTCGAACATTTTTGAGACTCCCCCGAAAGAAGACATGCATGCCTTCTTCCAAAGGTCGCGGGCCGCACTGTTCGTTAACTCATTCAGTTTCAATCTGATGAGTACAAGTTGGGCGGCTTAGAAAAATCTCAGAATGGGCGTACAAAACACATGTGTGCCGTACTGGGCCAGTGCCTCCAATTGCTTTTCAAACCTGATCTCTGCTTGCGGGCTTCGCTAACGGCCTCGTGTTGCTGGCTGTTCCGGTGCGTTGCTACAATGTGTCGAACCAACGCGACGTCCTTAGGTGACTTCTGACGCGCGTGATCGCGATCTGGTGCTCACAGTTGGCGACTAGCACTCCCGGCAGAGGACTCCGCAACTTTCGCGGCGATCGAAATGAGGAAGCAGCATGGCTGGATTCGCAGGCGTGGATTTTATCGACTTCGATTCGCAACTGAACGACGAAGAAAAACTTGCGCGCCAAACTGCGCGGCAATTCGTCGACAACGAAGTTATTCCGATCATTGAGAAGCACAGTCGCGAGGGAACGTTCCCTCGCCAGTTGGTGTCACAACTTGGCGAACTCGGCTTTTTCGGCGCGAGCCTGCAAGGATACGGATGCGTCGGAATGTCCAACGTGGCCTATGGTCTGGTCACGCAGGAGCTCGAGCGCGGAGATTCTGGCCTGCGCAGCTTTGTTTCCGTGCAGAGTTCGTTGGTGATGTATCCCATCTACGCCTACGGCAACGATGCGCAGAAAGACAAATGGCTTCCTTTGCTGCAACAGGGTAAAGCGATCGGCTGTTTCGGTTTAACCGAACCGCAATTCGGGTCGAATCCCAGCGGCATGCTCACCCGTGCCGTGAAAAAGGGCAACAAGTACGTCCTTAACGGCGAAAAAATGTGGATCACCAGCGGGTCGATTGCAGACGTCGCTGTCGTCTGGGCAAAATGTGAAGACGACAAGATTCGCGGCTTCCTGGTGGAAAAAGGCACACCCGGCTTCAAGGCGTGGGACGTGCATGGCAAATGGTCGCTGCGCGCATCCATTACTTCGGGCTTGTCCTTCAGCGATTGCGAGATTCCCGAAGAAAATCTGCTCCCGAACGTCGCCGGACTTCGCGGACCGCTCGGCTGCCTGAATCAGGCTCGCTACGGAATTGGCTGGGGCGCGCTGGGCGCGGCGATGGCTTGCTACGACACCGCGTTGCAATACGCGAAAACCCGCAAACAATTCGCCAACAAACCGATCGCTTCGCATCAACTGGTGCAGGAGAAACTCGCCTGGATGATTACTGAAATCGTGAAAGGCCAACTGCTGGCTCTTCACATTGGCCGCATGAAAGACAAAGGCAAAGTCGATCCGTCGCACATCTCCATGCTGAAGATGAATAACGTGGCCATCGCCCTGGAAACCGCGCGCAAAGCCCGCGACATCATGGGCGCTAATGGAATCGTGGACGATTGTCCCATCATGCGCCATATGAACAATCTCGAGAGCGTCTTCACCTACGAAGGCACCAACGACATTCACAAGCTGGTGATCGGCGAAAAAATCACCGGTATTTCCGCTTTCGTTTAAAATCCTCTCAGTCCAGCGTGCGATAAATCTTGTATTCTGTAAGCGCGCATAGGTTTTCGCGCGCTGCAGCCCAACCGAGATGGAATCGTTTGGCATGAGGGGTATATCGAAATGATCCGACGTCGCGTGCGCTTTGCTGGCTCCGCTATTTTGAAAATCACAGTGCTCATTGCTCTTTCCTTTTGCAGTGTAGGATTCGTGCAAGGCCAATCACGAGTCGCCGCCCGCGCCAACAAACCTAAGATCCGCGCTATTACGGCATTCATCAATCTCGATCGCAGCCAGTACCAGCAGCAAGTTGCCGAAGCATTCAAAATGCTGAAGTACGCTCGCACCGTTTTTGAGTCACGCGATTTTGAAGTTCAAACCATCCGCATTGCCACGCAGCCTTTCCCTGAATACACCAAGGGCCTCAGCCATCAGCAAATTCTCGATTTTTTCAAAGCTTACGACACATTGATGGCTAAGGACGGCATCACTGCTTCCATCGGCACGGCCATGCTGAATCCGGATGACAGCCCCGCCCAGGCCGACTTGATCGAAGAAATCCTGCGTAACAGCAAAACTCTTAACGCCAGCGTGGTCGTTGCCGCGGATGACGGGGTTCGCTGGGCCGCCGTGGGCGCTGCCGCCCGCGTCATGAAAAGACTTTCCGAATCTACCGAGCACAGTCACGGGAATTTCAACTTCTCGGCCATTGCGATGGTTCCACCGTTAACGCCGTTTTTCCCCGGCTCCTACCACACTGGGTTCGGCCACCAATTCGCCATCGCCATGCAATCCGCCGACATTGTAACCGCCGCGTTTCAAGGCGCTCCCGATTTACTCAGCGCGAAAAAACGTTTGATGGATCAATTAGGCAACGTCGCTTTCTCTGCCGAAGCGCAAGCCGAGCGCATCGATCAGGATACTGGCTGGACTTACATGGGCATCGATATGTCTCCGGCTCCGTTGAAGGATGTTTCTATCGGCGCCGCGCTTGAGGAACTGACCAAGCAGCCCTTCGGTTCAAGTGGCACCATGACCGCCGCCGCTACTGTGACTTCCGCGATCAAAGACATTCGCGTCCGCCAGACCGGCTATTCCGGCTTGATGCTTCCCATCATGGAAGATTCGCGCCTTGCGCAACGCTGGAGCGAAGGCCGCGTCTCGATCGATGCGCTGCTGAGTTACAGCTCCGTCTGCGGCACAGGCCTCGACACCGTACCTCTGCCCGGCGATGTGACCGTCGAGCAACTTTCGCTAATCATCGGAGACATGGCGAGCCTCGCCTTCAAGTGGAAGAAACCCCTCTCCGCTCGCCTGCTGCCTATAGCCGGCAAAGGCCCAGGTGACACCACCGATTTCAACGATCCGTACATGGTGAACGTAACGCTGCAGCCTCTCGGGCAGTCGCCACGACCGTCTTCACAACCGTAAGCATCCTCCCGATACCACCGTATCGACGAGCCTACCCCGTTTGGTCTAGCATATCGTGCCGCCCTGAGAGCCAGGGCTAACCGGAGAGGTCTCTCGAAATGGAAGAACAGCTTAGCCTCGAGTTTCTACGCGTCGTCGAAAACGGCGCCATTGCCGCCGCGCGCACCATGGGTTTTGGCGATCGGCACAAAGCCGACGAGGTCGCCGTGGAAGCCATGCGCAAAACCATGGACGCCGTGCCTATGGACGGCACTATCGTGATCGGCGAAGGCGAACGCGACGAAGCACCCATGTTGTATATCGGCGAACGCGTCGGGCTCGCCACGCATGCTCCCAAAGCGCTTTTTCCGGAAGTTGATATTGCCGTCGATCCGCTGGAGGGCACCAATCTGTGCGCCACCGGAGCGCCCGGCGCAATCGCGGTTCTCGCCGCCAGCGAAAAAGGCGGCCTGCTTCACGCTCCAGATCTTTACATGGAAAAAATGGTGGTCGGCCCGTCTTGCAAAGGTGCCGTTGATCTCGACGCCCCGGTCGCCGACAATCTAAAATCCATCGCCCGTCGTCTCGACCGCGACGTCGAAGACCTCGTCGTCATCGTTCTGGACCGTCCACGCCATCAGAAGCTCATGGAAGATATTCGCGCCGCTGGAGCGCGCATTCGTCTAATTGGCGACGGCGATCTTTCCGCGGGCATTTCCGCCGCAGTGGTAGGCACCAACGTTCACGCGGTTATGGGCACGGGAGGCGCGCCAGAAGGCGTGCTAACTGCCGCCGCCCTGCGCTGCCTGAACGGCCAAATTCTTGCCCGTTTGGTAATTCGCAAGCCTGAAGACGAAGAGCGTCTCAACAAAATGGGCGTAACGGACATGAAGCGCATCTACGACACCAACGACCTTGCTCCCGGCAAGAAAATTATCTTTGCCTGCACCGGCGTCACCGACGGAAATCTCCTTAAAGGTGTCCGCTTCTTCGGTGAAGGCGTGCGTACCAGCTCGATGATTTTGACTCTGGACGATCGCCAGGTCCGCTTCATCGATTCGGTTCACTTGGAAAAGCGCCCGGACGTCAAAGTCCGTTTCTCTTAACCGAAATCTTCGCGACGCAAAAAAAGAGGGCAGCGCTTCCGCGCTGCCCCTTAATTTCTGCAACTGGCTGACCGTTGCTGCGGCGCCTACGGCTTACTTCCGGTGAGCGCTACAAATACTTTGTCATCCACAGCAGTACCGGGCGTGAAAATCGTCGCTGTCTTAGCGTCCACCGCCACATGCTGTGCGCCACCACTCAACGCAGGACCGGCCGGCTTTCCTCCTGACGCCGGAGTATCGCCTGGCTGCATCGAAATACGCGTGGTCTTCGGCGTACATTTTGCGACTCCGAAGCAAGTATCGCGGACAAAAACTTGCCGCAGTCCGCTATTCGTCGTACCGTTTTTCGCTTGGGCCGCAGTTTGGTTCCCCGCGTGACTCGGTGTAATCGCCAGAAACGCCACAAAACGTCCGGAAGCGCTCACCGACGGCAGGACGCCCTCCGCCCCCACCAACGCCCCATTTGAGTCCGTTGAAATCAATTGCGTCGAAGGCGAACAGCCGTTACTCGCAACCCCCGCGCAAGTGTCACGCAAGAAAATCTGTCGGCCTTCTGCCACTCCTGAGGAACTTGCGTCACCCAAATTCGTCGCCGCTGAACTAAACGCGATAAACCGCCCGTCGCCGCTCATCGATGGAAAGTGACTATCGTCATTTCCCGCCGTCCCATCGGATGCGGCCGAAAGCACCATACTCTGTTGCTTGCACCCGTCGGAAGCGCCTTCGCAAGTGTCCCGCACAAAAATCTGCGAGTGCTCATTCCGCAGCGCCGTGTAGGCCACGTAGCGGCCGTCCGCGCTGACCGCGGGCGTCTCTTCCGCCACCGCTTCTGAAACAGTTTGCGGCGGCGTACCGGGCGCGGTCACCGTGAAGGTGAGTCCATTCGCGCTGGTTCCTCCGCCTCCCGGCGGCGGATTAACGCTTCCAGGCGGTATGGGAACCGGAGGATTGAAAACGGTCACCGTTGCCGTCGTTCCTTGCGTAGTCAACAGCGAAGCCGGAATCGTCGCCTGAATTTGTGTCGCGCTGATGCTTACAATCGCCAGCGTGCTCTGCACCGCGCCGGAATTCCAATGTACTTGTGAGCCGCCGGAGGGATCAGTGGTCGGCAGAAAGCTGCTGCCCGTAATCGTCAACATGAGTGCTGCACTGCCCGCGCCGACGCTGGTTGGCGTCATCGACGAAACCACCGGCAAAGGATTGGGCGTGGGATTGATAATGAAGGCGACGGAATTCGACAGCCCGTTATCTTGAGAACCGGTGCTCGGACTCTTCGTATTCACAAAAGCAGTCCCAGGAGTCGCAATCAGGGCGGCCGGAACCGTCGCAGTCACCGTCGTAGCACTCACAAACACAGTCGTCAGGTTCTTGCCATTCCACTGCACCACGGTCTGCGCCACAAAACCCACTTGCGAGCCGGTAGATACGGTAATTGTCAGCGTAAAACCAGGTCCACCCGCCGAGGCGTTTGCGGGCGAGAGGGCACTGATGAACGCCCCCGTAGGACTTTGAAACGTGTTCCCGAAATCATTGCAGCCCGCCACACCGATCAGCGCCAAAATCGCCGCTGCCACTATTCCCCAAGACCGCTTCATCGAAACTCCTTTTGTGTACTCGTTGGCGCGCGACGCGAATCACCCGCGCTGGCCGAATTTCGGAAATTTCTGTCGTCTGAATGCTTTTGGTGTCAGATGCTCAATCCGCCCAGCGCGTTTTCCCGCGCCTGCCGCGCAAATCCAGTGAATCGCGCCAACTGCGCCATCAATAATCACTTAGCCCGGAATTGAGGAGCCTTCGCAACCCTACATCCTTACCATCCCCACCCAGACAAGGTCAAGGAAGCGAGTGCCCTCGCCGAACCGGCCGCCTCAACGCCGGACCTGTTTTCGCTCCGTAAATGAAGGTACTGTCGCTGCCGCGCATTTGCTATCCTCTGCGACGCGATGAGCAGTCACTCAACTCCAACCGTTCCCCACATTCCGCCCGCCAAGAATCACGGCAGCCTCGAACGCAGTCTCGGCCTCAAAGAGGCCGTCGCCCTCAACATGATTGAGATGGTCGGCATCGGCCCTTTCGTGGTGATTCCGTTGGTCATCAAAGCCATGGGCGGACCGCAATGCCTCCTGGCCTGGGCTGCTGGCGCGCTGCTGGCGCTGCTCGACGGTTTTATTTGGTCGGAACTTGGCGCCGCCATGCCCTTAGCCGGCGGCAGTTACGTTTTTCTTCGCGAAGCGTACGGCCCGGGCCGCATGGGCCGCTTGATGTCATTCCTCTTCGTGTGGCAAACGCTGATCCAGGCCCCGCTCAGCCTTGCATCCGGCGCGATCGGCTTTTCTCAATACGCCTCTTATCTGCATCCGCTCGGCAAGTACGGCGAAAAATCTCTTTCCGGCATCCTCGTGATCGTCCTGGTGATTCTGCTGTACCGGAAAATCGGCTCCATCGGAAAAATCTCACTATTCCTTTGGGCCGGTGTCGTTGGCACCATTCTCTGGCTGATCTGGGGCGGTGCAACTCATTTTCACCCGGAGCTAGTTTTCACTTACGCGCCCGGTACGTGGAATCTGTCCTGGCTTTTTTTCGCCGCACTCGGTTCCGCCACCGTCAACACCATCTACACCTATTGGGGCTACTACAATATTTGCCATCTGGGCGGAGAAATCCGCGACCCCGAACGCAACATCCCGCGCGGAATTTTCATTTCCATCATCGGCATCGCTGTTCTATATCTGGTGATGCAGACTTGTATCCTCGGCGTTCTGCCGTGGCAGCAAGCCCAAGACTCCCAATTTATCGTCAGTGATTTCATCGAAAAGCTTTACGGAGCCCACGCCGCCATCTTCGCGACCGTGATGATCCTTTGGATCGCATTTGCTTCGCTCTTTTCCTCTCTTCTCGGATATTCCCGCGTTCCATATTCCGCCGCGCTCGACGGCAACTTCTTCTCCATCTTCGCCCGCGTCCATCCACAAAAAAAATTCCCGCACATCTCCCTGTTATTTCTTGGCGCACTCACCTTCGCGTTCGCTCTGCTCTTTAAGCTTAGAACAGTCATCGCCGCTGTCCTCGCCATGCGCCTTATCGTCCAATTCATCGGACAGGCTGTCGGGGTCGTGCTCCTTCGCCGTCGCTGGCCTGCCAGCCGTCTACCGTTTAAGATGTGGCTCTATCCTTTGCCCGTGATTTTCACTATCGCGGGCTGGGTCTGGCTTTTTTTGCGAACTGGAAAGGCGGTCTGGTGGGGCACTCTCGTGATCGGTTTAGGTCTGATAATTTTCCTCGCGCAATCCTTTATTCGAAAAGACTGGCCCTTCGGCTCGCCGCGCCCCGAACCCACTGCGTGAAGGGCCCCGCGCCACTGTTTTTGCTCTCTACGGTCATCGCCATCTTGTCGTTTTGCCTCTTTGCGGGACCCAGCGCCAGCGCACAGTTTCCGCCGCCGCCGGGCACCGGCCCAGGTTTACCCGAAACGATCGAAGCCATTGACGCCGCGCGCGTCACCACTCGCATCCTCTACATTACTGCTCATCCCGATGACGAATCTGCCGCCGTCCTCACTTATTTGGCTCGTGGCTTGCACGCCGATGTCGCGCTGCTCTCTCTCACTCGCGGCGAAGGCGGACAAAACGATCTCGGCCCGGAGCAAGCTCCGCAGCTCGGCCTTATTCGCACCCAGGAACTCCTCGCCGCGACTCGTGGTTACGGCGTAAAGCTTTATTTCACTCGCGCGAAAGATTTCGGCTTTTCCAAGACTCCTGAAGAAACGGAAAAGATCTGGGGCGACCAGGTACTCGAAGACATGGTTCGCGTAATCCGCACTTTCCGCCCCAACATCGTCATCAACAATTTTGGCGGAGTTCATGGCGGTCACGGTCATCACCAAGCTGCCGGGCTGCTGACTCCAAAGGCCGTTCAACTCGCCGCCGACCCAAAGACCTATCCCGATCAGCTAGTGGGAGATGTAACCGCTTGGGGCGGCTCGCCTACCCCAACGCAAATTCTCGATATTGAGCGCGGGAGCGAACACCCGTCCGGATACATTCTTCCGCTGGACGATATTTCTCCTCTGTGGGGCAAGACCTGGCGAGAAATTGGAATCGATGCTTTCGCCAACCATCGCACCCAAGGGATCACGAATTTTCTCGGCTCTCCGTTCCTTCGCCGCCCCATGTCTCTGCGGCCCGAAGATGGGTCTTCTTTTGATCCGCGTTCCCTCAGCCTGGGTCTTTCACGAATTGCCGGACCAAACGGCTGCGATCAACCGTCCCAGCTTTGTGACAAGTTAAACTCGGCCGACTGCAAGATTTTGGTTGCGCGCAAGCTCGCGCTGGATCTGCATTGGGTCGGCGCAGCGGCCGCCCTCAAAGAGGCCCTTTTAATCTTCGGCGATCTAGCTCCGACTTCGGATACTCTTCCGATTTCAGATAGGCTGTTTCGTAATGCTGTGGTGTCCGCGAACTACAAAATTTACCAGGCCTATTTGCTGGCGGCAGGTTTCGAATTTACAGCCCAGGCCGAACGCTTTTATGCAGTCCTCGGCGAGCCGGTGAAGATTACGCTCGAATCGCACTGCAGGCCCGGCATTGACTGCACCCTGGGCGGTCCGCTGATTTCGATGGCCGGGACCGAACGACTTGGGGATATTCAATCAGACCCCACAAAGGGATTGTCTTACCAATTGACTCTCAAGGAAGGGGACTCTCTGACCCAGGATGTTGGCGAACCCGTTCCCGCAATTGAGACCGCGACCCGTATCTGTGCCCAAGGAAAAACGTTTAATCCAAACGAGTCTAAGCTTTGGTACTGCACCCCGGTTATCAGTATCGACGCATCCTCGACCCACGTAGATCGCGTAGGTCTCAAAATCGTCCCCGCTTATGTGCTTTCCGTCGAGCCGCCTCAAGCAATCGAAGTTCTTTCCAGAAAGCACCGACCCTTTGATGTTTTCCTTCACGTCCACTCGTATTCTGTGAAGGCCGCAAGAGTTAGCGCCGGCCTCAACGTTCCATCCGGCTGGAAGGTTACGCCGCCAGTTACCCTTGATTTCCAGGGCGAGGGGGACCAATATGCGAAACTCACCGTCACGCCTCCCTCAAATTTGTCTGCGGGTAATTTCACAATTGGTGCCTACGTGAAGCGTGGCGAGGAGAAGTTTGCAACGTCCTTGGAACCGCTGCCGACCATGCCAACGATCCTCTGGTCCGAACCAGCGCAATGCCTGGTTCACGCATTCAACATCAATGTGCCTGCAAACCTCCACGTCGGTTACGTCACCGCCGAGAATGAACCCGTCCCTGACGCTCTCCAGCGTCTCGGAATCCAGGTCGATCTTCTCGATGCCACCGCCTTAGCGTTCGGCGATCTTTCCCGCTTCAAGGCCATCGTTGTCGGCATTCGCGCGTATGAACTTCGCCCCGACCTTCGTGCCGCGAACCAACGGCTGCTTGATTATGTAAAAAACGGCGGCACGCTGGTGGTCCAATACGAACGCGACTTCGCTTGGGACCGCGCTTCCTACGCGCCCTACCCGGCAAAAATCGGCAACCCCACCCCGCGCACCACTGACGAAAACGCCACCGTTCAATTTCTCAAACCCGACGATCCAATCCTCAACACTCCTAACAAAATTATGGAAGCCGATTTCCACGGATGGATTCAGGAGCGCGGCCTCTACTATTGGAGCCAGTTCGATCCCCAATACACACCGCTCCTCTCCATGCATGACCCCGGAGAAGCCGACCTAAATGGCTCTCTCGTGTACACGCGCTTCGGCAAAGGTGTGTACATTTACACCGGCATCGCGTTCTTCCGCCAACTCCCCGAAGGCGTCCCCGGCGCCTACCGCCTGTTCGTGAACCTGCTAAGCGCCTCGCATTTCGGGACGCACTGAAACACATCCTTCGTGTCGCAACCCACGCTACCGTTTCCATCAAATACCGTGGGGTGTGTACTCAAGTACCATGGTGCGCGTTCAACTCCCGTAACTTTCCCGCAATCTGAATCCTCGCAAATTCCGTCGCATGCTATTCTTCGTTGCATCAATCGCACTTCGTTGTGAACGCAATCCGGAAGGGGACTAAATGCCATTTGTTGCAACCAACCGCATAGTTCGCCAGGTCTCAGCTGCGTGTATCGCTCTTCTTTTTCTTCTGTCGGCCGCCTCACCCTCAGTCGCTCAAAAAGACAAAAAGAAAAAGAAAGACGACGCCCCCGCCGGCAACAGCGCGCCGCTCGTTCCTATGTCCGACGAGCAACAAATCGACTACAACATTTCTTCCATGTTGGGCGCGTGGCAACTGGGCGATGTCGACCGCATGCATCAGTACTACGCGGATGATGTGACCGTGGTGAACGGGCTTTGGGCGCCGCCGGTAATCGGCTGGGCAAATTACGTTCCTCTTTATCAGCAGCAGCATGCACGGATGCAGCGCGTGCGGATGGACCGCACCAACACATATATAAAGGTAAGCGGAACGGTGGCGTGGGCTTGCTACCAGTGGGAGTTCAACGGGGCCGTCGACGGTAACAACGCGGCCGCGCAGGGCCAAACCACTCTGGTGATGGAGAAGCGGAACGGCAAATGGCTCATCGTCCACGATCACACGTCAATCTCGCCGCAGTCTTCCGCGCCAGTTGCGACTCCGGCGCATCCTGCTACGCCATAAAATTTTGTGGACAGTTTTAGCGATGTTCGTCCGCGGCTGTTGGCCGCGCGAGGCTCAGCTTGTGGCAATTTGATGCTGTTTGTCGATTGGTGCTGCGTTTACCGCGAGGCGGTAAAGTTTTGCGAGTTGCGGGCCGCAGCTACGTACAGCCCAAGTACGCGGACATCGTGCGTGGTTTTCAGCAGATCGCCGAGCGCCTCGTAAAGGCGTGGAGCGGAATCCGATTCAACATCCAGAAAAAATTGATACTCCCACGGGCGACCATGAATCGGGCGGCTTTCAATTTTCAGCAGATTCACACCGTGGCGTTCGAACGGTTGCAGCGCCGCTAAGAGCGCTCCGGGCCGATGGGCCAGCCGCATGGCAAGAGACATTTTTCGCGCGCCGGCGGTGGCCGCTTCGGCAGCTTGCTTGGCGGGCTGCAAAAGAACAAAGCGCGTGAAATTTTCCGCGTTATCCTGAATGCGGGCGGCGAGAATTTCTCCGCCGTAGCGTTCCGCCGCCAGGCGACCGGCAATGGCGGCGCAGGTTTTGTTTCCTGTAGCAAGCACCTGGCGAACGCTGCCGGCGGTATCTTCCGCAGGCACACGACGATAGTGCGGATGCGCGACGAAAAACTTTTCACACTGCGCGAGTGCAACCGGATGGGAATAGGCAGCACTAATATCTTCAAGACTCGCGCCCGGGCAGCCGATTAAATTAAGATCGATGGGAAGAATAGTTTCCGCGGTAATCACCAGATTGCTTTCCACCAATAAGTCGTAGACGCGCACGACGGAACCAGCAAGAGAATTTTCCACGGGGACCAGCAAAGCATCGGCAGCGGTTTCCGCAATGGCATGAAAAGTGGAATCAAAAGTGGCGCGAGGAACGGTGACGATTTCGTGCCCAAGCAACTGCAGCGCGGCGGCTTCACTGAACGCGCCGGGTTCTCCCTGAAAAGCCACGCGCATTTTCAAAGGCACTGCGTTCAATGGGTCTCCGTTTGCTACCATGTGACGAGCCAGCCGGTCAGTTTGCCGGGCGCGAAGTATGCAGTATGATGCGCGAAGTAACGCTAAGACAAATAGGAACTTGGCAAAATCGTATATTAAGGGATGCCGATGAGTTACGTTGAAAAAAATCTGGTGCCAGGCGAAACGCTGCTGTACGAAACGCGACATCATTGGATCGTGCTGCTGGGTCCGCTCTTCTTGTCGCTGATTCTTGGCGCGTTGGGCGTATGGCTTTTGTGGGGCGCAATGCAAAGCAGAAACGGTGGCAATAATTTTGCCAGCACCGTTGGCATGGGGCCGGAAGGAATGAGCGTTGCGGCAGTGATTGTGCTGGTGATTGCGCTGGCGATATTTCTCTACGGAAATGCGAAACGCAATGCCACGGAAATGGCGGTGACCAACCGGCGAGTGCTGATTAAAACCGGCATGGCCAGCCGCCGCACCCTAGACTTGATGCTTTCGCGAGTGGAGAGCATCGGCGTGGAAGAATCCGTGACCGGACGCATGATGGGATTTGGCACCGTGATCGTGCGTGGCACCGGCGGGACTCCGGAACAATTTGTGATGATTGCGCATCCGCAAGAATTCCGCCGCGCCGTGCAGGAACAGAGCGGGCTGGCGGATGGCGCAGTTGGGAAGTGAGCGCCAACAGCGGCAAGGATGAGACAGTATGAGCGACAACAGAGTAGCTGTGGGACGACCGGCCAGTAGCGAATATGGGCCGGAATACGAAGATTACGTTTCGAAGGTGCCGGGAGACGACGTGGTCGGAGCGCTGGAAGCGCAGCGTTTGCGGATGATCCAGTTGTTTGCGGCGCGCAGCGAACGCGACGGAAATTTCCGGTATGCGCCGGGCAAGTGGACCGTGAAGGAAATGCTCGGGCACGTGTGCGACGCGGAACGGATTTTCACCTACCGGGCGCTGCGCATCGCGCGCGCAGACAAAACGCCCATCGAAGGCTTCGAGCAGGACGACTACGTGACCAACGGCGGCTTCGGCGAGCGTACCTTGGGAGACGTCGCGGACGAATACGCGCTGATCCGTGCAGCAACCCTGGCGCTGTTCCGTTCACTCGGCGAAGATGCTTGGTTGCGGCGCGGCACTGCAAACAAAAAGGAGATCAGCGTGCGTGCACTCGCATTTATTGCGGCGGGACACGAATTGCATCACCGGCAAATTTTGGAGGAGCGCTATTTGCCGGCGATTCCGCGAGCTTAGATTGCCGCTCGCGCCGCGAGGCTTCCCGACGCTCTATAAGTGGATGCGCGCAGAGTCCACGTAGCGCCGGTAATGTTGAACGGTTTCGCGCGCAACAACCTGTCTCGGCGGCGCTACGACGACCGGTTCAATCAATCCAATTTTCGCCACGCGACCGTGCAAGTGTGGGCGCGGTCTGGCCACTGCGCTGTGCCAGGGCGTCCTGCGGCGATACAACAAATAAAAAACCAAGATGACGGCGATTGCCAGTAGAAACGCTCCAGAGATCAGGCCGGAAGAATCCGCCTTCAATGGATTCGCAAGTTCTTGCTGCAAAATATAACCACCCGTAAACAGCAGCATCAACGCCAGCCAGATCAACAGCCCGCCGAAAGTTTTCACCGGCGCCGCGAGCGATACCACCGATCGCGGACGACGCGCCATTTGCGACTGCGATAATGTGTGGTGGCGCATGACCTATTTTTCGCCCGGCTCAAGCGAAGCAGCCGCGGCCTCAGGAACGCGTAGGAATTCCAGATAAGAAAGCGATGGCGGGGAGTAGTCCTTTTTCATCGCGCTGCCGCAAGCGCAAATCGGATTGCGGCCGGGAATTTCTCCGCTGGATTCCACCAACAGCGAACAGCGACAGGAACGGTTGGTGCAATGCCAACGTTCCCCGGATTTCATGAGCATGGCTGGGGCGCCTCCTCACAATTTTCACGCGGGTCCCGGAGAGAAAGCGAAATGTTGAGGTCGGAATATATCGAATGGTAAAACAAAATGCAAGTACTTTGTATTAACTATCTGAGAAAATCCACAAGTTATCCGATGAGTACCGAAATGGGAAAAACAAAGGCGGGCGACTAGTACTAGCCGCCCGCCAAATCCTGCTATCGCCAGCGAAAAACCGCTCTAAAGCAGCGGTTCGCTCCAATTTTCCAGCGTGTCTTTTACCTTATGCAGAAACTGATGCGCCACCGCGCCGTCCACCACGCGATGGTCATAGCTCAGCGTGATGTAGCACATGGAGCGAATGGCGATGGAGTCGTTGATCACCACCGGCCGCTTTTCGATCATGCCCAGGCCGAGAATGCCGACGTTAGGCTGGCTAATCACCGGCAAGCCGAAGAGTCCGCCGAAAACGCCCGGGTTCGTAATAGAAAACGTGCCTTCCTGGACCTCCTCCGGCTTCAGTTTTTTCGTGCGCGCCCGTTCCGCAAGATCGTTCAAGTTGCGCTGGATGCCGAGAATATTCTTTTCGTCGGCATTCTTGATCACGGGAACAATCAGACCCCAGTCCAGCGCCACCGCCATGCCAATATTGATTTCTTTGTGCAGGATCACATTGGTGCCGTCGAGCGAAGCGTTCATCGTTGGGAACGCGCGCAAACCGGCCACTGCCGCCTTCACGAAAAACGGCATATAGGTCAACTTAGTGTCGTAGCGCTTTTCAAATTCGTCCTTGGACTTGGCGCGCAAGCCGGCGATTTTGGTCATGTCGATTTCGTCGACCGAATATACGTGCGGCGAAACATGCTTGGACGCGATCATGTGCTCCGCGATGCGCTGGCGCATCACGCTCATGGGCTGCACTTCGTAATTGCCAAAATACATTTTTTCGCGCGGGACGGCGGATTCAAACGCCACGTGAGTCTGCCCACCGGAAGTGGCCGGCGGTGGAGGTGGCGGCGTTGCCGCACGCGGCGCGGCGGCAGTCGGAGCCGATGGCGCTCTATACGCGGCAGCTTCGTCGCCCGATTCGCTTCCGCCCGACGACGGAGCGCCATTGGCCAGGAATGCCTCGATGTCTTGCTTGCTAATGCGCCCGCCGGCTCCAGTGCCCGGCACGCCAGCCAGATCCACGCCATGTTCTTTCGCCATGCGGCGCACCAGTGGTGAGCTGTGAATGCGTTCGCCCGCAGGACGAGCCGGTGGCGCGGCAGCGCCAGATGCAGCGGGCGCAGGAGCCGCAGATTTTGCCGCTGCGGGCGGCGGCGCAGATTGTTGCGTCGCGGCCGGTTTTGCAGACGGCTGCGCGGGCGCGGCAGCTTTAGGCTGTTCCGCGGATTTCGGCGCAGGCGTTGCGGCAGGCGCTGCTTTCGCGCCAGCCCCATCCGAACCCGCGGCATCAATCATGCCCACCACGGTATTAATCGGCACGGTCTGGCCTTCGGCAATCTTGATTTCTTTCAACGTCCCCGCCGAAGGCGACGGAATTTCCGCATCCACTTTGTCCGTGGAAATTTCAAACAGCGGCTCGTCGCGTTCGACTTTATCGCCGGGTTTCTTCAGCCATTTGGTAATTGTGCCTTCAAAAATACTTTCGCCCATCTGGGGCATTACGATGTCTACGGCCATGTGGGTCTCCTCAATCGTTCACAGCAACAGTTTAAATCTTCCGCAAGATTTTTGCTCCGGCGATTCCTGGCAAGCAGCGAAAATCGCACACCGAGCCTAAAAAATCTCTAATACCGCGCCAGCTCTTTCGCGGCAGCGATCACTTTCTGCGTATTCGGCAGAAAATATTCCTCCAGCGGCGGCGCGTAAGGCACTGGAGTATCCAGCGCGGTAACCCGCATCAGCGGCCCGTCCAGATCGCCAAACGCCCTTTCGCAAATGATGGCGGCAATTTCTCCGGCGATGCCGCCGGTCTTGGTGTCTTCGTGCACCACCAAAATGCGATTGGTTTTCTTCAGCGATTGCAAAATGGTCTCTTCGTCCAGCGGCAAGAGGGTACGCAAGTCGATCACTTCCGCTTCGATGCCGTCCTTGGCCAGCGCGTCGGCCGCTTCTAGCGAATTGTGCATCATCGCCGCATACGAAAGGATGGTCAGATGTTTGCCTTCGCGGCGAACGATGGCTTTTCCAATCGGCACCGTGTAATCGTCCGCCGGAAGTTCTTCCTTGATGCGACGATACAAAAATTTATGCTCGAAAAACAAAACCGGATTGTTGTCGCGAATGGCCGATTTCAGCAAACCCTTGGCATCGTACGGCGTGGACGGATAAATCACTTTCAATCCCGGGGTGTGGACAAAATACATTTCCGGGTTTGCGGAATGGAACGGTCCGCCATGCACGCCGCCGCCGGAAGGCCCGCGCACCACGATCGGCGCTGGCGCATTCCACAGGTAATGTCCCTTGGCCACAAAATTGGTTAGCTGATTGAAACAGCAGGCAATAAAATCGATGAACTGCATCTCGCAAATCGGACGCAATCCCAAATAGCTCATGCCGCAAGCCGCGCCAATAATCGCGCTTTCGCTGATGGGCGTATCGATCACTCGTTCCCAGCCAAAGCGTTGCAGCAACCCTTCGCTGGTTTTAAACGCTCCGCCGTAAACGCCGACGTCCTCGCCAATCACCACCACCGACGGATCGCGTTCCATTTCTTCGTACATCGCTTGCTTGATGGCTTCGAGAAAAGTAATAGGGGCCACGGGTTATCTCCTGGCCTTTTGCGCGGGCGCGGCGCGTTTTGTGGATTTGACTGGCGGCTTGGCGGTGGTTTTTTTCACTGTCTTGGCAAGAGACTTAGCCGAAGATTTTGCCGTCTGCTTCACTACCGTTTTCGGAGCAGCCTTCGGCGCGAGTTTCTCTTCGTTGTCGGTGCGCTCTTCCGACGACGGCGTGTCGCCAAAATGAATCGGCGCGTTTCCGCCGCTCGAGCCTTTGCCGCGGCCAAAGCCTTCCACGTTCCAGGAAGCATCGATACTCGATTTCGGCGGCGTCACTTCCGCGAGCGGACGCTCCCACTTGGGCCGGATCTTGTGGCAAGCATCGCCGGTGCAATAGACGCCTTGCGCGGCCAATTCCGGCGGCGGCAAAGGAGAATTCTCCGCGAAATCTCGCTCCTTGCCGAGCAAGGCGGCAATTTTGCTTTCAATTTCCTTTTTTCCTTTGTCATCCAGAAATTTCTCCGCATACAGAAATTTCTCATGGCGCTCGATCGGGTCGCGCTGCTTCCAATGCTCGAACATTTCTTTCGGAACATATTCCGCGGGGTCATGCTGCGCGTGCCCGCGCATGCGCATACTTTTCGCTTCGATCAGAATCGGTCCCTCGCCCGCTCGCGCGCGATCCACCGCCTCTTTCGCGGTGCTGTACACGGCGGCAACGTCATTGCCATCGACGATGTAACTATCGATGCCGTAGGCTTTGGCACGGTCGGCAAGATTTTCCAGCGGCACTTGCCTGCGCACCGGCGTCGAATAGGCCCACTGATTATTTTCCAGAATAAGCACGAACGGCGCTTTCTGGACCGCCGCGAAATTCAATCCTTCGTGAAAAACTCCGGTGGAGCTGCCGCCATCGCCAATCCAGGTCATGGCCACGATTTTTTGGCCCAGATAGCGCCCCGCCATGGCCACTCCGGTCATCACCGGAATCAGATCGCCCAGCATGGAAATCGGCGAAACGATATGCAGATTTTCCAGATCGCCAAAATGGCTGGTGCCGTCCTTGCCCAGCGTCGGCGAAGTGTACTTCGCCATATGCTGCGTGAAAATATCTCGCGGCGGAACGCCCTTCACCAGCAGCGCTCCAATATTGCGAATCATGGGCGCCAGCCAGTCTTTTTTCTCCAGCGCGTACGCGGTGCCCACCGAAATACCTTCCTGGCCCAGGCTGGAATACAATCCGCCGACGATTTTGTTCTGGCGGAAGAGATTGGTCATGGTGTCTTCCACCGCGCGATTCAGCCGCATGTAGTAATAAAGATCGAGGTGCTGCTGGCGGGTTACGGCCTTCGTCATGATGCGTTCCTCATTTGCGTGACCATCTCTCTGCGATTCGTTGCACGCGGTTCGCGGACGACTCTAAGCCGAAGCGGCGACCGGTTGCTGCTCAAATGTTTCCAAAGCTGCCAGCAATTGCGTCCGCGATGCGTGTTGCATTTCCAATCCGAAAACTTCGCCAAAATGCCGAATCAAACGGGGAGCGGCTTCGCCCGCATGCACCGCGCGATTCAACAATTTCTCCAGCGAAGTAGCTTTGCGCGCCGCGATTCCGCAGGGCACAATCAAATCGAAATAACGCAGGTCGGTGGAAACGTTGTAAGCGAAACCGTGCGAAGTCACCCAGCGGCTCAGGTGCACACCGATCGCGCCCAACTTTTCCGGTGCAGCCGCATCGGCGCGCGCGCTCGTTGCGGCCGCGGTGTTTGCAGAAACCCAAATCCCCGATTTTCCCGCCTCGCGAATCGCTGCCACGCCAAATTCCGCCGTAGCGCGAATCATCACTTCTTCGAGCATGCGTACATACCACGCCGTGTCGCGGCGAATTTCCGCGAGATCGATAATTGGGTAGCCAACAACTTGCCCGGGGCCGTGAAAGGTGACGTCTCCGCCGCGGTCCGTGGCATGAAACTGCACGCCTTTTTGCGCCAAGACATGCTCGGAAGCCAGCAGGTGTTCGCGTTTGCCGTTGCGCCCCAGCGTAATCACCGGCGGATGCTCGCAAAGCAGCAGCACATCACCGACAGCATTAGCTTTTCGCGCCGCCACCAGACGCTTCTGCAACAACCCAGCGTCCGCGTAACCAATCATTCCAAGCTCAACAACCCAACATTTTCGCGAGTTCCCATCCGTATGGGATTCTCGCCGGGCCAATTGTAACCCGTCACCACCAACTTCCAGCTTTTCCCAGTCAACAGTCACAAATCACCAGTCACCAAATCACACATTAATCTGCAAGCCCCGCACCGAAGCAAACGCGTCGCCCATGCCTTCCCACACCGTAGGATGCGCATGCACCATGTTCATCATGTCGTCGATGGTGCCTTCCAGATTCAGCACCGCCGCCGCTTCCGCCAGAATTTCCGTGGCCAGCGGTCCGATGATGTGAATGCCCAGCACCTCGCCATATTTTTCGTCAGACACCACTTTGATGAAGCCGCCGTGGTTGCCCAGAATGGTGGCCTTGCTGTTGCCGACGAACGGAAATTTTCCGGTTTTTACCGCGTAGCCGGCATTGCGCGCCTGCTTTTCCGTCAGCCCGATGGAACCGATTTGCGGTTCGCAATAGGTCGCATTGGGAATACGTGTTTTTTCCAGTTTGTGCGTAGGTTTTCCGGCGATGTGCGTCACCGCGATGATGCCTTCCATCATGGCCGCGTGCGCCAGTTGCGGAAGTCCCGCCACGATGTCGCCGATCGCGTACAAACCTTTTTCCGCGGTCTCCATGTACGGGCCGACTTCCACGAAACCGCGGTCCAGCTTGGCTTTCGATTTTTCCAGACCGCAATCTTCGGTCATGGGTTTGCGGCCCACCGCCAGCAGCAGTTTTTCCGCCTGCAAGGTTTGTGTTTTGCCGTCTTTATCTTTGAAGGTGACGATCACGCCCTTAGCGTCCTTTTTCACCGACTCGACTTTGCTCTGCGTAAAAATGTTGATGTTCTTCTTGCGGAAGGTTTTTTCGAGCTCGGCGGAGATTTCTTCGTCTTCCACCGGAACCACGCGCGGCAACGCTTCCAAAATGGTCACTTGCGTTCCGAACGAGTTATAGATGGACGCAAATTCCACCCCCACCGCGCCCGCTCCCACCACGATCAGCGTTTTGGGAATGGCCGGCAGCTCCAGAATCGAGCGATTGGTCAAAATAGTTTTATGATCCGGCTCGATGCCGGGTAGCGCGCGCGCTTCGGAGCCTGCCACCATCAGAATATTCGCGGCTTCGATCTGTGTTTTTTTACCGTCTTTTTCCACGCTGACGCGCCCCGGACCCTCGTAGCGGCCGCGGCCCTGCACCCATTCCACTTTATTTTTCTTGAAGAGGAACTCGATACCCTTGGCGTGCTTGGTGACGATTTTGCTCTTGCGCGCGATGATGTTGGCCCAATTCACTTTCAGGCCGCTGACCTCAAAACCCAGCTCCGCGCCATTTTTGAAATGGTCGTAGACATCGGCGTGGTGCAGCAAAACTTTGGTGGGAATGCAGCCCACGTGCAGGCAAGTTCCGCCGAGGAACGGATCCTTCTCCACCACCACGCATTTCAGGCCCAGCTCGCCCGCGCGGATCGCCGCCACATAACCACCCGGACCGCTGCCGATAATTGCCACGTCATACTTTGCCACGCGTATCTCCTTCGGCAAGCGAAGAACTGCGGTGCCGATGCGCTGCTTGGGAATGCCAGTGGAGTTGCTGCAAGACGGCTCGCGCGTTACAGCGCGAATCCTGTATCCCGGCAAGCACTAAATTTTAGCAGCCGCACCGTTCCCTCGCAACTTTCGCGATGCACACGAGAGGATAATAGCGATGTGTGTGGGGTCGCGATATTCCCAGCCAGCCGCCTTCATTGCGGTAATATCGTCTGGGAAATGCGCATCCTTATTTTCTTTGCGATGGTATTGTCGGCGGCCACGGCCTCGACGGCACAAATCTGTCCAGCATCAAATGAAAGCAATTCCGGAAAAGCACCAAAAGCCGCCATTATTCGAGGACGACTGCGATTCCACGACGACCTGCGCCACTGGCTCGGGATTGAACTCAATCGACCGCTGTGTGGCAAAACCGAAATACAAATCGCATTTTCCAAGGGCGACCAGTGGAAACGAGCCAAGACCTTGCGAGGATGCACGATTACGGCAACAGGTAAACTGTACGACAGCCCGACCGGTTATTACTCGGCCGACTTGGCCATTTTTGATCCGATCATTAAAGCTGATTCTTCATGCCATCCATTGCCTCTGGAAGCAGGCCCGCGAGCGCATCCGTCCGAGATTCCGCACGGCCCCTATCAAACGTCGATAAGCATTGATTACCGCGGTAAGGGCCATGTTGATGTAAACGTGTCGCAGGGTGAAAAAAAATTAATTCCCTGGCAGGACTATGTGGATTACATGCTCAGCGGCAGTGCCGAAGTGGTTTGGCTCTATTGTGCAAAAGATTTCCGGGTCACAGATATTACTCAAGTTCCCGAAAATCCAGACGGAATTACGCGGGAGAAGCCGTCTTTAATCGGGGTTACCGTTCAAGGCACAACCGGAGTCCACGTAATCAACTTCACCTGCCAAGAGTCGAAGGCTACGCCGCGACCAACGCAACCCAATTCAGCCCACTGACGCCAGAACGTCACTGAATCATCGGCCGCAACTTCGCCACCCACACCGCAAACCCCTCCATCGGCACCGGCTCAATCCCCACATCTCGCAAGGTATCGCGCACAAAGCGATGCCGGTCGTTGCCCTCCGTCAGCGGCACATCGGTCACCGCCGCAAATTCCGTAGCCAGCCTCGCCTTCGCGTGTATCCGCTCCACGGTGTACGCCAGCAGTTTCGCGTCCGCCGGAGCCCGCGTCACCGACAAAGTCTGCACGAACCCGCGCGTCCCATTCCGCCGGTAACTGTAATCGAGGCGCATGGGATCGCCCGGAAAAGTGAACTCCGAGGCATGCACCGATTTGTCCAGCCGGTCCCACACTCGCGCCTGTTTGAAAACCTGCGCGCAATACGAACGGATCGTTCCGCGCGATCCCGGAGCCCCCACCCGGCTGCCCGCCCGCGGCACCGCCACGTGATCGCTGTACAGCCGTTCCACTTCCGCGTCCAAGTCTCCCGCCAGCACGCCTTTTTGCGGCGCCAGTTGCAGTGCGTTGGAAAGCGTGTTGTCCCACTTTTCCAAAACTTTTTGCCAATCGCGATTTGCGCCGCCGCTTTCCGCGCTGGCCAGTTCCCGAGCCGCCTCAAAGCGGCTTTCCATTTCATCGCGCAAAGCCCGCAGCAGCGCTTCATCCGCCGCCGGATGCAGCCGCCGCACTCGCGAATATTCGTCCTGGTCCTCGATCAGCCGCAGCCGCCGTTCGCCCGTTTCCGGATCGAACACTAGCACGCCGATATTCACCCACTCGTCGCGCACCAGATTCGGCGTGTAACGCAGCACGCGATACGCGCACGGCCGCTCCTTCGCCAAGTCCTCGGATTTGTTCAGCCCTGGAATCAAGTTCACCTCCAATTGGGAAACGGCTGCCGGTTGCTGCTTTTCGCGGATAGCAGCAGCTCCGGCACGCGCGTCCGCCGTTGGTACAGCCGCTCGATCAAAGTCATCAACCCATCGTAATCGTCTTCATACCAGTCCGGCGGAATCTCGCGCACAATTTCATCCAGCACTCGCTCGGTGATGCGCTTCTCCACCCGCTCAAGCCACGGCCCGAACGACTCCATCCCGGTGACCCCGCCATACACCCGGTTTCGCGCATACAATCCGCGCAGCGGCGCATCCGGATAATTCCACTCCCCGGCGTTGAAACAAAATCCCTGGTCGATCATCACCGTGTAGTAAGGCGGCCCGGCCTGGCCGACCGAAGCCTCATCCGCACCCGGCGTCCTCTGCCCAGCGCCCAGCCTAAGCGTGTCTGGCGCCCTCTCGCCCGCCGAGCCAGCTGCCGCCACCTGCCGAAAAAAAACCGTCTGCCGACCATTCGTATTGCACGTCCACTTGTCAAACACCAGCATCCCCGCGAAATCGTGCAGGTTTTCCACTTCGCACAGTTGCTCGTCCGGCAAAAAATCGTGCAGCGTCAGACGCCGCGGATCGCCCGGATACTGCGACCCAAATTGCAATCCCGGCACGCACGGCACCCGCGACCGCGGCATCTCCATCGACAAATCCGGCGTCAGCCGGATCAACTCCTCGCTCACCTCCACAATTTCCACGCGCGCCGTCGGCAGCCCAAGCCTCGCCGCCAGCTTCGTTCCCAGCACTTCGTTCACCAAGATCCTGCGATGCTGCGGATTGTTTTGGAACTTCACCACGTAATAATGCCCATCGGAGCAGCGCATCAGGTGCGACTGCGCTCCGCCGCGCATCCGGCGTATCTGCTCGATAGCGTGCAACATAAGACGTTATGCTAATAGCACTTGCGCCCTCCGGCAAGACCTGCCCTTGCTCCGCACCGCGAAAGTTCCCATTCGCCCCTGTCCAACCCCAATTTGGCATTCCGCTCCAACCGTCCCTCACTCCACTCTGAACTCCCCTCATCCCAAAAAGAAAAACGCCCCAGTCGCCCAGGGCGTTCTCTCTAAATTGTTTTCTCCCGCCTGCAGCGTCAAGCCACCAGCCAAAGACCGCGCCGAAGAATTATCGCCGCTTCTTTTTCTTCGCCGGCTTCTTTTTAGCTTTCTTCGCTTTTGGCTTCGCTTTCGGCTTTGCTTTTGCCTTCTTCGCAGCCGCCTTCTTCTTTGGAGCCGCTTTCTTCGCCGGTTTGGCCGCCGCCGGAGCCGCCTCTTCAGCGTCGTCGTCCCCGATGATCAACTCCTCTTCTTCTACTTCCACGACTTCATCCCCGCCCACTTCATCTTCTTCTTCCAGCGGTGACAGCTCGTTGTCGTCCTCGAAATTGTCCTTCTTCAGTTCCATAACCATCCTCCCCTTGGGGAATCGCTGCACCGGCCGGAGTAGAGTTCAAGTCCCCGTGCCCAGCGAGTTTGTTATCGCACTCGCGAAGAGTTGTCAAGGTTGGAAACAACTTTTGTTGGTAAAACCCGCCCGCCCGATGCGCCAAATCGCAAACCATGCGCGCAAAGCTAACACCACGCACCGTCAGCCAGACCCGAAAACCCCTATAACTATTTGACAATAAATGGTTTATTACTGTCGCGCCACGGCCCTGCCCGACGCCCTGCCACCCGCACTCGCATGCGACGACTTCCCTTTGGAGGCTCTGGAGGCTCCCGTCCGCGCATGCCCAGCCCCAGATTCCGTCCCCCCACCCATCGTATAAATCCGCAGCACCATCCCCCGTCCCACATGATTCGTCTTCAGCCGGTTCCACTTCCGCAAATCGTCCGCTTCCACGCTGAAGCGATCCGCAATCCCCAAAAATGTGTCGCCTTTGCGCACCCGATAGCTCACCAGCCGCCGCTTCGCTTCCACCTGCGGCTGCGCTGCCGGAATAATCAATTTTTTCCCAGCATCCAGCGGCACATTGCGCTCCAGATTATTCGCTTCCGCAATCGCCACCGGCGTCACATGATATTTTTTCGCCACCGACGTCAGCGTCTCCCCCGCTTCCACCCGATGCCGCCGCCAGCTCACCCACTTGTCCGCCGGAATATCCGCAATCTCCGCAGAAAACCGTTCCGCCGTCCCCACCGGCAAATGCAAATCGAATGACGGATCGTCCGGCGTCGCCAGCCGCAGCAGGGAAGGATTCAGCGCCCGCAATCTTTCCACATCGACATCGATCGTCTCCGCCACCAGCCGCAAATCAATCGCCCGCCCCGGCCGCACCACATCTGTCGCCACCGGAGTTTCCGGCTCCGCCTGAATTCCGTAGTGCGCCGCGTCTTTCGCGATCAGCGTCAACGCCACAATAATCGGCACATAATTTTTCGTTTCGTTCGGCAGCACATTGCGCTTATACAATTCCCAAAAATCCGCGTAACCCGTCCGCTCAATCGCCTTCTGCACATTTCCCGGCCCGCAGTTGTAAGCCGCCATCGCCAAATACCAATCCCCAAAAAGCCCGTATAAATCGCGCAAATGCTGCGCCGCCGCCCGCGTGGCCTTCTCTGGATCCTGCCGCTCGTCGATCCACCAGGTGTGCCGCAATCCATACTGCTGCCCGCGATACGCCACGAATTGCCAAATCCCCCGCGCCCCCGCCCGCGATAACGCCAACGGCTGAAACGCGCTTTCCGCCTGCGCCAGATAAATCAAATCCTGCGGCACGCCTTCTTCGCGGAACACTCGCGAAATCATTTCGCGATAACTTCCCGCACGCCGCAAACCCGTTTCCACAATGGCGCGCCCGCGCGGCGTCTGGAAAAAATTCAAAAAGGATAAAACCTCGTCATTCACCGTCAGCGGCAAATCGTGCGAAATATTTTTGGCGTCCTGCTCCGCACGTTCTTTCAGTCGCGGATCCACCGGAAATGTCATCTCCGCCACTTCATCAATCGCCGCCGGCACCGCCGGAGCTTCCTGAAATCCATCGCCGGCGCGAAACGCCTGCAACTCATGGTTGTAAACCGTATCCACCACGTGATGAAACAGCCCGCTCAATTGCGGATCGCTGTCCAGGTCGTACCCGCTCTCCAGCATCCAGTCGACCGCTTCGTCAAAATCTTTCCGCGCCGCTTCCAAATGTCCGGCCTTGTAGTTCTGCTCGCCCGACGCGAATTTCTGCTCCACCCGCGCGATCAATTTTTGTTTGGGAGTGCTCACCTGCGGCACCAGCATCAGCGGCACCCGACCAGAGATGGACAAAGGCAGCGGCACCACTTGCACCGCTTTTTGCGAAGCAGCCCCAGCGCTTGCCTGCCCAACCGCGCGACCGCCAGCCTGCGCCGCGCCCAAGCTCAAGTGTTGAGCCGCGCTCGCGCCAGCGTGTTGCCCAGCGGCCGACACGTTGCCTGCGGGGACCAGCCCCATCAACCCGGCAAGCCCAGCCGCCCAGCCGCAAATCCTAAAACCAAAGCGCATCCGTACATGGTAAGTACCGCACCCCAACCAGGTCAACGCTTTCCGCCACCCAGGGGGTGGCGTTCTAACCACAAGCCCGCCAGCCAAATCCGCCGATTCCTGTCACGCCAACTACGACCAACTTCGGTCACACCTTGGAACGCTACAACACTTGGGGTGCGGCGAC
>DASXMB010000056.1:0-19379 GCA_036495905.1 Candidatus Acidiferrum sp. | reverse complement strand
CCCGCGGCACATCCACTCCCAGATGCATCGCCTCTTTTTCGCCCGCCAGCAACAAATTCAAATCCGCCGCCGTCGTATAAATCGCTGCGCTGGCCGCGCAAAATCCCACTCCCAGCACCCATCGCAAACTGGGCTGCAGCGATGACGACAAGTCCCCCATAAGCCAAAACGCCATCCCGCGAAAATCACGCCCAGTAAGCGTCGTCATCAAAAACATAATGATGGCAGATAGAAAAGACGCTGTGATAATTCCTGCCAGCAACAAAGTGCCGCTATCGACCTGCCCGTCGCGCCGTCCCAAGAAGTACACCGCCGCAATCGCCGCCGCCGCCCCCAAAAAAGCGCCGGCAGGTGTAAAAAGCGCCGCCACCGCTGGCGGCAGCGAAAGATGCGCTTCTGCGATTAGCGCGAGTATCGCGCCTAGCGCCGCACCGCTCGAAACTCCCAGCACATAAGGATCAGCCAGCGGATTCCGCAGCAGCGCCTGAAAACTCGTCCCCGCTACGCCCAGCGACGCTCCTACCACAATCGCCAGCAAAATTCGCGGCAAGCGAATGTCGATTACGATCATTCCGTAATCGCTGGAAATTCCGCTCGTGTGCCCCAACATTGTCTGAATCAAATCGCGCGTCAGCCCGTAAAGCGAAACCGGCACCGCGCCCAATTTCAGCGCGATCACCACCACCACGAATAAAATCACCGCCAAAATGCCGCAGCGGAGCAGCAAGTGCCGTAGCGTCAGCGGTTGCACACACTCTCCTGTAAATCTAATTTCGCAAAATTCAACTGCGCCGCCTGTGTGCGACCTCCAGCCGGTGGCATGCCTGGCGGCATTGCGGGTGTCGCACCAGGTTTTTCCTTTTCGTTTTCCGGATTTTCTTCGAAGTTCGCGGGATGCAACTGCCGCGCCAGATCTTCAATTGCAGAAACAATTCTCGGTGCTGGCCGGTTCACCGCATCGCTAACCACTGCATATTTCCTGTTTTTCACTGCATTCAAAATTCGCCATCCCGGCAGCGCAGACAACCCCGCAAAGTCCGGCGGTCTCGTTTCCGCATGCGCCGCCGCAAAAACCAAAAACTCTGGCTGCAACCTCGCCACTTCTTCCAAATTGATTTGTGGCCAGCTCTGCGCGGAGTCCACGATCGAAACCGCACCCGCATGCTGCAGCGCATCCGCGATAAAAGTATCTTTGCCAATCGAAATGAGTGGCTCCGTCCACACCACAAATAAAACCGAAATCGGCTTCGCCGTTGCGATTCGTCGCCGCAAATCTTCCAGTCGGTTCTGTAGTTCCTTTGCCAGCGCATTCCCTGCTTCCGCAGCCCCCAGCACCTCCGCCAGCCGTTGCGTCGACGAAATAATCCCCCCCACCGTCTGCGGATCCGTCGCATACGATGCAATCCCCAGGTTTTCCAGTGCGTGCACTGTCTCTAATCGATTCAAACTCTTCGTAACCAGCACCAAGTCCGGCCGCAAGTGCGCAATTTCCTCAATACTGGGATTGATCGCCCCGCCCACCTTCGGCTTCTGCTGCGCCTCGGGCGGATAATCGCAATAATCCGTGTCTCCCACCAACCGGTCCTGCAATCCCAGCGCGTAAATCGTTTCCGTTATGCTAGGCGCTAAAGACACTATGCGTCGTACCTGCTGCGGTATCCGCACCGTCCGACCGGTTTCGTCCACTACTTCGCGATACACCGGAGTCGTCGTCGCGCCATCCGCCGTCGAAGGCGTAATCGGAGTTTGCGCAAACGCACCCGCGGCGCTCGCCAGCAGCGCCAACCCCGCGCCAACCCGCGCTGCCACCCGCAATCGCATGGCAAAAACTCTTCCCACAAATCTCCTCAACAACAAAAAAGCCCCGCGCGAGCGCCGACGGGGCCATGCCGCCAGCGCTCTCTCTCGCGGAAAGCGCAAGCTCTGCGGCACAAGAGGGTGGCCTGGCTTTCGGCTTCGCAGCCGATCACAGTGGCGGGACCGCGGCCGATTCTCACGGCCTTCCCCGCTCCTCTGCCTGCAAATTAAGGCACGAGTGTATGTCCTGCATTCAAACGTGTCAATCGAACTCGAATCTCCGGCAATTCCTTGGAGTGCGGCGACTCGTCGCCGCTCCTTCGTTCAACCGCCCCGCGCTACCGATTTTTCCAGTTCGGTTTCCGCTTCTCGATCAGCGCCAGCAAACCTTCTTGCGAATCTTCCAGCTTATAAAGTTCATTCAAAAATATATTCATGGACTGCTTCATCCCATCCCGCAAAGACAATCCCATCCCGCCCAAAATCGCTTTCTTCGCCATCGTCAGCACCGGCCCGGAATGCGAAGTCAGCCGTGTCACCAGCTCGTTCACGCTCTGTTCCAGTTGCGCTTCCGGCACCAATCGATTCACCAGGCCAAGCTCCAGCGCGCGTTCCGCCGTCACCGCTTCGCCGGTCAGCACCAGCTCCAGCGCCGTTTTCGGTCCCACCAAGAATGGCAGAATTGTCGACGCCAGTGGCGGAAACACTCCAATCGTAATTTCCGGTTGCGCAAAACGCGCTTTCGGCGTCGCAATTACCAAATCGCCAAACGCCGCCAGCTCCGCCCCGCCGCCAATCGCCGGACCATTCACCACGCACAGCACCGGCTTGCCCACATCCAGCATTCCAGAAAACGCCGCGTGAAAAGCATCCAGCATCTGAAACACGCGCTGCGATGTATATTCCCCAATATCGATCCCGCCGCAAAAAACTTTGCATGCCGAATCCATCACGATCAACTTCACTTGTTCGCGCTCGCCCGCGAATGTAATCCCGTCCGCAATCTCCCGCAGCATCGCTTCATTCAGCAGATTATGTTCCGGCCGGATCAGCGTTATCCGCGCCACCGCTCCGTCCATCCGCAATTTCACAAACTCAAAATCTTCCGGCTTCCGCCGTTCGGGTCGCGTCATAAAATCCTGAGCATTCACCGGCTCAATCATTATTTCTGCCTCCCTAATCGCCAAAAATCGATGCTAGCACAGCGCTTCCCCAACTTCCGCGCCGCAAACCTAGCCAGTGCGCAATCGTCAATCGCCGAACCCGGGCACGCCGATCCCCGATCGGCACCTTTGAAGTTGCAGTGGCTTTTGAATTTTCCGAAGCCTCTGGGGGCAACCCGTCCTCGGTTCTGGAGGGCGGGGTCTTTGAATCTTCGGAACGCTCGCAATTTTCCCCATCAGTTTTTGGCGGTATGAATTTCCTGTCTTACGTTTTTGAACTTCCCCAATTTCATGGCACCATCAAACCCGCAATATGACCAACACCGCCACCGCCCTCCATCTCGAAACTCCCATCGATCCCGCAGCCTTCCCTCCGCCCTCCGCCTGGGCCCCCGCATCTCCGATTGCCTTCAATACAGACTGGCAAGGCAAAAATCCCGACCCGCAACGCGAAACCGAAGTACGCCTCCTCTGGACTCCCACAACTCTCTATCTCCGCTTCCACGCCCGCTTTCGCAACATCACCGTTTTTCCAGACGCCCCGCCCAACGGCCGCCGCGACCATCTCTGGGATCGCGACGTCTGTGAGGTTTTCCTCCAACCCAACTCTTCCGATACCCGCACCTACAAGGAGTTCGAAGTAAGCCCCAACAGTTTCTGGATCGATCTGCACATCGCGCCAAACGAAAAACACGATTTGCAAAGCGGCCTTCGCCGTCAGGTCCGCGTTGATCCCGCCGAAAAACAATGGGAAGCGATTCTCGCCATCCCCATTTCCTCTTTAGTGGAGACAGAAAACTTCGACCCCGCAGCCGCCTGGAAGGTAAATTTCTATCGTGTAGAAGGTTCCGCCGAACCGCGCTTCTATTCCGCCTGGATTCCCACCAACACTCCGACACCAAATTTCCACGTCCCGCAAGCTTTCGGCACTTTAATCTTCAGCAAACCGCGCGCCGCTCAAAACCAATAATCGTTCAAGCTGCCAGCCACTCTTCAAAAAATGCTGACGCCTTCGCTCCTTCAATCCTTCTCCGTACCGCGTCAATCACCCGGCACGTCACCACCGTCTGACCGTAAAATCCCAGCCAATACGGAACATGCAATTCCATTTCCTCGCGCACTAACTCCAGTTTCGTATCCCGCACCTTGAAAAATCCCTGCTGAAAAATCACTCGCAACACCTTTTCTCTCAGCAATTCCTCTACTCGCTCGCCAGACAGCACCGCTTCCAGCGCATTGCTCGTCTCCACGTTGCAAAGCTGTGCTGCCTCCGGAACGCTGGGAAACTCAAACAGGTCTAGGGATCCATCCACAGCATCAATCGCAAAAATCCGCGCGTGCGCCTCTCGTCCAATCTGATATTTCACATGGAAAAGCTGGAAGGGAACGTAAACGTCCGCGATTTTCTGCAACAACCCGTTTCGCGCCCGGCACAACAGTGAGCTGACTCCGCCCGCGCGAAACATCCGCAGCGCTTCCTGTTGCGACACATTCGCTTTCAAGCTGCGCAGTACTTTCAGTCGCCGCCGCCTATCGGAAGTAAATCCACAGACCAATCACCGTGGCCAGCAGCAACAACGTAAATCCCAGATTCATATTGTGCTCCACGCGCGTCTCGCGTTTCAGGTGCGGCTTGTTCACATCCTCGGTGGCTAGTTTCTGATCTACAGTCGCAAATGTGAGCCCCGCAATTTTCGACCGCTCCGGGGCCGGATACATCATGCTCACTCCGATCAGCACCACGGAGCAGATCACAAACATGAAAATGGCGTAGTGCAAAAAGTTCATGTCCACCAGCCAGCGGATCGCGCCAGACTGGTAGTGCGCGGTCTTGTCCAAAACCTCGCAAACAAACCGCACCGTCCCCAGCACAAATCCCACCAGCAAGGAACTGATCGCTCCTTGCCCGTTCAGTCTCGGCCACAAAATTCCAAATATAAAACATGCCGCAATCGGCGGGCTGATGTACGCCTGCACACTCTGCAAATAAATAAAGAGCTGCGCGCTCAGCAAATGGATAAACGGCACCCACAACAAACCCAGCACCACCATGATTCCCGTGGCGATTCGACCGAAATTTACCAGCTGCATTTCGCTCGCCGCTGGCCGCAGCTTCTTGTAAAAATCCAAAGTCACCATCGTTGACGCCGAATTAAATACCGAGCTCATCGCCCCCATCAACGCTGCCAGCAACGCCGCGATCATCAATCCAACCAGTCCCGCCGGCAGCAAATTCACCACCATGGTCGGAAACGCGATGTCGCCATTCGTAACTTTCCCGCCCACGATATTGAAAAGCTGCGGATACAAAGCGAACGCGATCAGTCCCGGAAGCACCAGCAAAAACACCGGCAATATTTTCAGAAAGCCCGCGAAAATCGTTCCTGCTTTCGCATGTCCTTCGTCCTTTGCCGAAAGCACCCGCTGCACGATCACCTGGTCCGTGCACCAATACCAAATCCCCAAAATCGGCGCTCCGAAAAATATCCCCGTCCACGGAAACTCCGGGTCGCTCGCCGGTTTAATCATGTGAAAATAATTTGCCGGCACCGCCGCGCGCAGCCCGGCAAAGCCGCCCACTTTATCCAATCCGATAAATGTCAACGCAATCGCGCCCGCCAGCAAAATCAGCGTCTGCACCAAATCCGTATAAATCACCGCCGCCAATCCGCCCGCGATCGTATAAATTCCCGTCGCTACCACCAGAATGATCGCCGCCGTCCATTGATTCCATCCCACCACTCGCTCCAGCACGATCGCCGCCGCGTACAAATGCACGGAAATTTTCGTGAAAATATAGGCAATCACTGAAATCGAGGCCAGATACGTCGCGCAATTCCGGTTGAATCTCCGCTCCAAAAATTCCGGCATGGTGAAAACATTGGATCGCAAATAAAAAGGAACGAATACCCAGCCCAGCAGCAAAAGAATCAAACACGCCAGCCACTCAAAGTGTCCTACCGCCAGTCCTGAAGTCGCGCCCGATCCCGCCAGCCCGATAAAATGTTCCGTCGAAATATTGGAAACAAATAGCGACGCCCCGATCGCAAACCACCCGATATTCCGGCTCGCCAAAAAATAATCTTCGGAAGTGCGTTCCTTTTTGGAAAAATAAACGCCAATCCCAAAAATAATCGCGAAATAAATTCCAATAATAATCAGGTCGACGGTTTCCAGTGTGCGGTGCGTCACTGCGGTCACTTGCGCTGCGAACAGCATCCTCTGCCTCCTTGGCCAAAAACGCCAAGCCACATGGACGTGAAAACTCTGTGCGCGCGCAGTCTATAACATTGCCCGCGCTCGCTTCAATCAGGCTTTCTCCGCAAACGCCGCTCTGGCTCTGGGCCTGAGTTTGGGCGCGTTCGCTGCCGGCGCACGGGACCGCTGCACGCCTTGGGTCAAAATACAAAGCAAACAAAAACGCAAAACACAAAGGCAAAACCGCGAAGTCAAAATACAAAGGCTGGATCGCGACCTCCGATCCAGCCTCTGTCTATTTCAACCGATGTGCTCGGCAAACTGCGCGCTGAGAAAATTGTGTGCCCAGCAAAAAATTATCCGGCGCACATTCTCTCAGCGTAGATTATCTGGTGCTCGCGCCGCGCGCTTTTCCGGCGGGTGTCTCGTCGAATTCATACGTCCGGCTGAACTCTTCCACTTGCCGTTCCGCCTCTTCTTTCGCGATTCCATAGCGCTCTTGTATTCTTCCTACCAGTTGTTCCCGCTTTCCGTCAATCATTTGCAGATCGTCGTCGGTCAGCTTGCCCCATTTTTCTTTTACTTTTCCGGCAGCTTGTTTCCATTTTCCTGCCACTTGATCCCGGTTCATAAATGGCCTCCAGTCGGTCTGTTCAATTTCAAATCACGCGACCAGTTCCTCGCGGCCGCTGCAATCGAATTTTTCAATTGCATGATTCGAGGAGACTACTTCGTGTGAAAGCGAGGAATACAGTTGACTACCGACATTGCAAAGCGTTGAGTTGTAGGCGAAAACTACAGGAAATCCCGAGCCGCAGTCTAAGCCAAAATTCCTACTCACAGTTTCGCCGCTCGAGCGCCTAACCCCGTTCGGCGTAAAAGTTATCCCTGTTTGCGGTCGCTTCCACGGCGGGTACCAAATGCTGGTGTGACTCAGACTTCAGAAAGCAGCCGCGAGCGCCCACTTTCTTGGCCTCATCGACGAGCCCGCGAAAATCGTACAACGTCGTAATCAGCACGCGCGTGCCGGGAGCAAATGCCGTAATTTCTCGCGCCGCTTCCAGGCCGTTGCGCCGCGGCATCATCAGATCCATTACGATGACATCGGGAAGCAACGCGCGCGCGGAAGCAATCGCCTCTTCGCCGTCACGCGCTTCGCCGCATACCTGCCAGTCTGGAATCGTTTCCACGATGTCCCGCAGCAAGACCCGCATTGCCGGGTGATCGTCCGCAAGCAATATCCGCAATTCGCTGGCCATGGCGTTCCTCGCAAGCCCACCTCGCGTTAACCCCGCCATAATTACGGCAGAGCTTCCGCGCCAGCAATCCACAACTCCCTTTACATTTCCATCCGCGATGCTGTGTTCCGCATCGCGTCAGCCCGTGACAAGATTCCAGCTCATGCCGCTCGACCAAATCACGCTTCAATAATATTGTTGCGCACCGCGTACCGCACCAACTCACTCACTGAGTGGCAATCCAGCCGCCGCATGATATTGGCGCGATGCGTTTCCGCCGTCTTCACGCTAAGTCCCAGCGCCACCGCCACTTCCTTGCTGCTCTTGCCTTCCGCCAGCAGCTGAATAATTTCCCGCTGGCGCGGGGTCAAACGCCCAATCGGAGCGCTCGGCTCTTCTTTTCGCGGCTTCTTGTCCAGATATCCATCCAGAACCATTTGCGCGACTTTCGCCGTGAAAAAAGTCTTGTTGCTCCGCACCGCATTGATCGCGGTCACCAAATCCCGGCTCGCATCCGTTTTCAGCACGTAGCCTCGCGCTCCCGCGTCCAGCACTTCACGAATCAAAGGGTCGGACTCATGCATGGTTAAAATCAAAATCCTCGATCGCGAATCGTTTTTCAGCATTTGCCGCGCTGCTTCCAATCCGTTCAGCGACGGCATCCCAATGTCCAGCACGGTAACGTCCGGCTTCAAATCCTTCGCTTTTTCCACCGCCTCGCGCCCGTCGCTGGCCTCTCCGGCCACTTCCCAGCCCGGCTGCGCTTCCAGCAATGATCGCAATCCCTTTCGCACAATCTCGTGATCGTCCGCCACCAATAGCCGTAAATTCTGCATGTGCTGCCTCCCCCACGAATTTTGGCCCGATATTTTTCACGCACAGCGAGCTGGGTTCGCTGTTTCTAAGTCTGCCGCCGACAAGCTACGCAATGCGCTCTGCGCACTCACCACAAGCCCTTTGTCGCTGCTAAGAACACCACTCCCGCTAAAACGATTTTGTACAGTGTCCGGTGTAGCATTCTCGTAGCCAGCCGCACACCATGCTGCCGTTTTAGGTAAATCCCTGTAAGCACAACGATTAGCTTTCTCGGGAGTCCTAGTACCGCTAACAATTACCCACAGCTCCGCTTGCACTTTTTACCTCTTCTATCTCTGATATACGCACTAACCACGTCTCTTCACTCACATACCCCCGTAGACCACATACTCCCGTCGACCTACATCGTGTGGCGGCTCGCGCCTTTCCTGGTCATCTCAACCAAATCTCAAAACATTTGCTTGCTGCCGGTTGCTGCTTGCTTTACCAACCCGCTTTCGCCGTTTTCTCGCTACATGATGCTTTACCCATCGATAAGGCCTATCGGGTATGGAGAGTAAACCGGGGCCGCTGCTATAAACATCGCAGACTTAGCGTTGAGCAAAACCTCATTGGATCCATCGGGCCATGTTCGTCGCTTTTTCAAGGAGGTTTCGATGTTGCGCTGGGCTTTGGGATTTTTCATCATCGCACTGGTTGCAGCTTTGCTGGGATTCACCGGCATTGCCTTAGCCGCCGCGGGAATCGCCAAGATTTTGTTCTACCTGTTCCTGATTCTGTTCCTGGTGACCATGGTGGGCCACCTGTTGCGCCGTTCCTGACGCCTCTGCACGCATCCTGGACGGCTCGAACTCTTCAACCATTTTGCCCGCTGTTCGCCAAATTCCGGCGGGATTGCTCCACCTGCAACAACCGAACGACCGGGCCACTGTTGGCAACTAACGCTGTGATTTGAAAAGGAGAAGTTCCGATGACGAAGCAAAAACTCAGCATGATGATTTTGTCGGGGGCGCTTGCTCTCACTCAATTGTCTTTTTCGCCCGCTTCTTCCGCGAAAGATGACGAAAAAGAAAACGACCGGATTCACAACGCCGGCATCGTAATGAAAGAGATTCTAGACATTCCAGACGACATCCCCCAGGACCTGCTCGACAAGGCGCGCTGCGTAATCGTATTCCCGTCCGTGGTCAAGGCCGCTTTTATTGTTGGCGGCAGCTACGGTCGTGGCGTGATGGTATGCCGCACGGGACGTAATTTTTCCGGTTCATGGGGCGCTCCAACCATGATGGCCCTTGAAGGCGGCAGCGTTGGCTTCCAGATCGGCGGCCAGGCCACCGACTTCGTCATCCTCGTAATGAACGATCGCGGTGCAAACAGCATTTTGCATAGCAAAGTGAAGCTTGGCGCCGACGCCTCCATCGCAGCCGGCCCCAAGGGACGCGATGCTTCGGCGGAAACGGACGCAACTCTCCGCTCGGAAATGCTTAGCTATTCCCGCGCGCGCGGCGTTTTCGCCGGCGTTTCGCTGGAAGGTTCCACCATTCGTCCTGATAACGACGCCAATCACCGCTTGTATGGCCGCGATGCCACCGCTACGGAAATCATCGTGGAATCCAAGGTGGAAGCTCCTGAATCCGCGCGTCCCATGATTGCGCGTTTGCAGCACGCTTCTCCCGCGCTCAAGCCCTAAGCGATCGGCAACCAATCTGGCGGGCGGAGGTAACCTCTCCGCCCGTTTTATTTTGTCCGCGCCCTTTTTCCGCCACGCGGGCCTTACGATTTGTGGCGTCTTTTCTTCCCGGTTTTGCCCGCGTACAATGGGGCCATGGGAAACCGCCAAACCGACAATCTCCATGTGACTTGTCCTTGCTGCAAGTCCAAGCTGACCGTCGATCCTATTTTTGGCGCGGTGCTCAGCCACGAAGAGCCTCCGCGCGCTTCGTCCAATGTCGATTTGAGCGATGCGCAAGGCATCCTGGCCGAACAAAATCGCCAGCGCGAAGACAAGTTCCGCGACTCCTGGACGCAGGAGCACAACAAGGAAGACATCCTGGCGAAAAAGTTTGAAGAAGCCATGAAAAAAGCCAAGGATTCTCCCATTGAAAAACCCATCCGCGATTTCGACCTCGACTAAAAACGGATTGATCTGTATTGAAAACCGGTTTGCGCCATTGGCGCGGCTATAGCAGAGGTTGCGTATGCACTCTGCTAAACTTTACCGGCCGATGCATCCGCGTAAAAAATTCCAGCTGAAACTCCCAAGCGGTGTGCTGCTGCTCGGAGAACGCACCCTGGTTATGGGTGTGCTGAATATCACGCCGGACAGTTTTTCCGACGGTGGCGAGTTTTTTTCCAGCGAACGCGCCATCGACCACGCGCTGGCCATGGAGCGAGACGGTGCCGATCTGATCGATATCGGCGCGGAGTCGACGCGCCCGGGATCCAGTGGAATATCCCAGGAAGAAGAACTGGCTCGCTTGTTGCCGGTGCTGCGCGGTTTGCGCGGCCGATTGAAAATTCCCATCTCCATCGATACGCAAAAATCCGGCGTGGCTGAAGCCGTGATCGATGCCGGCGCGCAAATTCTCAACGACATTTCCGCGCTCCGCACCGATCCGCGCATTGCAGAGGTGGCCGCCCGCCGCAAAGTTCCGCTCATCCTGATGCACATGCACGGCAGCCCGGCCACCATGCAAAAAGGCCCATTCGCAAAAAACGCGCTGCAAGAAGTGTTGCGCGATTTGCGCGTCGCCATAGCCAAGGCGCGCAAAGCCGGGGTGGCCAAGTCCCAACTGGTCGTGGACCCCGGAATCGGTTTTGGCAAAAGCTTCGCCCAAAATTACCAACTCCTCGGCAAACTGGACCGAATTGCCGCGCTCGGCTGCCCGATTTTGGTGGGAACGTCTCGCAAAGCCTTTTTGGGCGCCACACTGGCACGCGACGGCAAGCCCGCAGCGGCCAGCGAACGGCTATGGGCTACGGCGGCTACGGTCACCGCCGCGATCCTGCACGGAGCGCACATGGTGCGAGTTCACGATGTGCCGCAAATGCAGCAAGTTGTCTGGACCGCGGACCACGTGTTGAATCCTCAGTTAAGTAAGCCGAGGTCCCGCGGTGCAGGGAACGGAAAGGCTTAAATTTCCCGAGAATCGCCACCACCCAACGATCCCACCCAAAAACTGTCATCCCGTGGGTGTCTGCCCGATTCTGGCAGGCACCCACGGGATTTGCTGTCTGAAAACTTCACCCGGAACAAGAACTCAAGAACTCAAGAACTCAAGACTCTTCTTTTTCCCCCTCGCTTCCGTCATCCCCGCTCGATGGACTTGAGAATGAACCTACGACCAATGTCGCCCTACAACTTCTTCGCTCGCTCTACAAAAGAATCAGCCAAGGCATGAAGCACGTGGGTGCTGTCTGCGGAACATAAAATGTCAATCTTGTACTTGCGGAACTCCGTGGCAAGAGATAGGCATTCAACGTAGTATGGCGAAGACCTATAAAAATTCATGCTTTCCGCCTCATGACGAAATAGCCGCCGCTCGAATTGGTATTGAAGTTCTGTGTCGCGGCGCTCAGCGTCAGACATTATGGGCAGTGAATGCTTCGTATCCTCGAGGAAAATGTCAATGCCGTCTCGGTAGTGCTCTGCTAGCGCAATGATCGTCTGTTTCGGAGTTTTTGGTGTCGGGCACAGTTTGGCGACCTGCATCAAATAAGTTTTTTCACTACTATCTATTGTTCTTCTCAATTCACCGATGGTCGCCTCACTTTTGTCCGCCGCGACCCTCGCATCTGACCTGTCCTTTGCTGACTGGGTTCTGTCACTCTCAGCCCGACACTGTTCAGCATGAGCTTCTTTTCTTGCCGCATAAACCGAGTAGAGGGATCCGCAGAATGTCAATACGACAAGCACCACACAGAAGCGGACCACATGCTTTCCAAATCGTTTAGACATATCTCCGTAACCAGACGCGTCCTTGAGCAACGTAATAAAAGCAAATGCGAATGTAATGACTGGACAGGCATACGTAACGAATGCTTCCACGAGTTTTGGTCCTCCCGCATCGGCCGGATGCTATCATGTTCAGTAAGTGGCTTGATTGGATTTATGGCGACCTTCGTTGGTATGCGCCAGAGCCAGACCGAGAACCGAGATGGACAGAAGAGAGCGTCGAAAGAAAGCTCGCCAACTAAAGAAGTTGGAAGAAAAACTAAGGAAATCGCCAGTCGCATCCGAGAAGACGGGCCGTCTAACGCAGTACCTTCGAAGAACGGTCTGGACAACCAAAACCTTGAAAGGGACCATATTGGGATGTCTATCCCTGATAGGCGCATACGCATTGTTCCATCCGCATGTATCGGTAGAGCCGGGTTTGCTTTTGGACTCTGTGAATCCCTTCTCTACCGCCTTCGTTGTCAGGAACGAAAGCAAACTATTTGCGGTTCACAACGTTGATTCTATCTGCTGGACAAAAGACGTAGATACCGCCAACAACATCCGAATTTTAGCCCCGGGACGATTCTACAAAGTGCAACATACAATTCCTGTCTTGGAACCTCTGGCTGCCAGCACGATAGCATGCCCGGCGGTCATGGGCGGATTTGGCAGATACACAGGAGCAGTTCTACAAGCAGCGATAGAGATGCGGGTTTCCTACAGGCAGACCGCGTGGCCCTTCACTCAGGTGGAAGATTACCCGTTCAACGCGGTGAGGGACATTCAGAATTCAGTCCACTGGATGCACGTGACAGCCCCCGAGCAGACAATTGCACCACCATGATCCCGTTCAATCTCGACGAATATCGAATCCTTTATTCTCCCTCTACCACGTATTCGAATTAAATACCCACAAAATAACCTTGACTTCTGTTTACCATTCGAGTATCATACCGCATGAACGCCACATCCACCGCCCGCCACCCTCTAGACCCGCACTCCGCCGCTCCCCTAACCTCTTTAGAATCTGTCCGCACCTTCACCCCTCGCAAAATTGCCACCCGCCTAACCCCCGCAGAATCACCAGTTACAAACCCCTCTTCCCGCAACCCTTTTGCAATCACATCCTTACAAATTGCCGGGGGTGGGTGGGTCCCCAAATTCTCCAAAAACCTTTCCCACCGACAAAGCGCCAAGCGCGGTGATATCCGGGCGCCGCTGAATTTGGTGGGGCGGGCGTCGGGTGGTGCCCGGCGGCGATGGGCTATACTCTGGCCCGTTGGTGGCGTTTTGAGTTTGGCGGGCGGAGGTGTTGGGTGATCAGGGGACTTCTGGTTCGTTCGGTGCTGATGGTTTTTGTGGCTTCGACGGTGGCTGGCGGGCAGTTGCCGGCAGCCAAGAACGATCCTTTGCGTCCCGCTGCGGGACAGGATGCGGCGGGGTGTTCGGCCACGGAAGCGTCGGCATGCGCGGCAGCCGCTGCGAAAATTTTGCCGCAGGTGATGGGGCCATCGCCCATGGGCGAAAATTTGCGGCGGCTTACCGACGAAATTGGCGGGCGGGTGACCGGCACACCGAAGATGGCGGAAGCGGTGGCGTGGGCGGTGGCGGCGTTTCGCGCGGAAGGCGTGGATGTCCACACGGAAAAATACATGCTACCGGTCAGTTGGAGCGAAGGCGACACCCGGCTGGAATTGACTGGGCCGGTCAAGTTCCCGGTGAGGCTGGTTTCGGAAGGTTGGGTGCCGCCAATTGCGGCTGGCGGCATCGAAGCGGGGCTGGTCGATGTGGGCTATGGCAGCGAACGCGAATTTGCCAGTGCAGGAAATACGTTGCGCGGCGCGATTCTGTTGGTGCACAGCGATCTTGGGTCGACCTGGGCGGATTTGTTCAACGAGTACTTACGCCCGCCGGGCATTATCGATCGTGCGCTGAAAAATGGAGCCGCGGCGATTTTGTGGATGGGCGCGCGAGAAAGATTGCTCCTGTACCGGCACACCAATTCGCTCGCGGGAGAAATCGATAAAATTCCGCAAGCGGTGGTGGCGCGAGAAGATGCGATGCGCTTGGCGCGCACGGTGGCCGCTTATCCCGGCGAAGTGCGCGTCCATTTTTCGATGCCCAATAAAGTGGGCGGACCGGTCGAGCAAGAAAATGTAGTGGGAGAAATTCGCGGATACGAAAAGCCGGACGAGGTGGTGATTCTGGGCGCGCATTTGGACTCCTGGGAATTGGGCACTGGCGCGCTGGACAACGGATGCAACGCGGCGATGGTGATTGAAGCGGCGCGAGCGATCAAAGCGACGGGACTCGTCCCGCGGCGCACGATTCGCTTTGTGCTTTTCAGCGGAGAAGAGCAAGGCACGGTGGGCTCCTACGAGTACGTGAAATCGCATCGCGCGGAGCTGGATAAAATCCGGGTGATGATTGCGTTTGATTCTGGGATCGGGCGAGTGACCGGCTACTCCATGGGCGGACGGCGCGATCTGGAGGCAGGACTGCGCGAAGTGCTGAAGCCGCTGGAATCGTGGGACGCGAACGAGCACACGGCGGACGCATCTTTCGGAACGGACAATTTCGACTTTTTGCTGGAAGGCGTGCCGACGCTGGTGGCGAATCAGGAAGAAGCGAATTATTTGCCGAATTACCATGCGGCTTCGGACACTCTGGACAAAGTGGATATGCGAGAGCTGAGACTAAATGCGGCGCTAGCAGCAGTAACGGCGTGGGGCGTTGCGGACCGGACCCAACCGCTAGGGCCGCGGCTGACGCGCGCGGAGATTGAGGTGACCCTGAAGCAGACCGGCATGGATCAGCAGTTGCATGCGCTGGGGTATTGGCAAGCTTGGGAGAGCGGCACGCGCGGGCGGAAACCGTAAATTGCTGGAACCCGCGCCAACGGTAAGGCATCTTAGGAGCAGACGAGCGCGAACATATGGTGCAAAGGGGATTGTTCATGTCGAGGTTCATATCTAAGTTGATTCGCTGCGGAATTTTTCTCGCGATAGTTTTTGTAGCGCCAGCGCTGATGCGCGCGCAAGTGACGCACGGGCAGAAGCCGCAACTACCAGCGCCGTTTGCCACGAAGTCCGCTGGAAATGGGCCAAACCGAGTGCATGTGCCGGACGGATTTATGCCGACGGTGCCGAAAGGCTTTCGCATCAGCATATTTGCGAAGGATTTTTCGCGGCCACGCTGGCTGACGGTTGCTCCAAACGGAGACATATTTTTGGCGGACACCGGAGCGGGAAGCATCGTGGTCCTGCGCGATCCAGGTAACACGGGCGGGGCGCAGCAACGCGAGGTGTTTGCGACGGGCATGTCGCGACCGTTCGGAATCGTGTTTCACGACGATTACGTTTATGTGGGCAACATGAATGAGTTGGTGCGCTTTCGCTACGATCCAAAAACGTCGAAGCGCTTGGGCGAGTCGGAACATTTGCTGGATCTGCCGAAAGGCGGACACGATACGCGGTCGGTGGCGCTGAGTCCGGACGGTGAACACTTATTTGTTGGAGTGGGATCGGAATCGAATATTACGCCGGGAGAACCGGCGATTCGCGCGGCAGTCACGATTTGCGATCTGGACGGAAAAAACGCCCGGCTGTTTGCGACTGGGCTGCGGAATCCGGTCGGTCTAGCGATTGAGCCGGTGACCGGCGATGTGTGGACCACGGTGAACGAGCGCGACGAGTTGGGCGATGAATTGCCGCCGGACTATTTTACGTCGCTGAAAGATGGCGGATTTTACGGCTGGCCGTACAGCTATATTGGGGACAACGTGGACACGCGAGTGAAGCCGCAGAAACCGGAATTAGTGGCGAAGGCGATCGTGCCGGATGTTTTGATTGGAGCGCACGTTGCGCCGTTGCAGTTTGCGTTTTACACGGGGAAGCAATTTCCGGCGAACTTTCGCGGCGGAGCGTTTATCGCGGAGCACGGATCGTGGAATCGCTCGACGCGATCGGGATATCAGATTGCGTTTGTTCCGTTCAAGGATGGCAAGCCGTCGGGCGATGCCCAGCCGTTTATGACTGGATTGGTGCCGGATCCGACGAAGTCGGATGTGAACGGACGGCCGGTGGGAGTGACGGTGGCGCCGGATGGGTCGCTGCTGGTGTCGGACGACGGAGCAAAAGTCATCTACCGGATTTCCGTCGCTAAATAATTAAGCGACGCGCAGTGGCGCTCGTCAAAGCAAAACAGTCAATTTACCGTCAGAGTAAGTTGAATTGCCGGCAGCGGAGCGAGTTGTTTGCCACCGGTAGTGATTACGGTTGGCGTCACCGCAATCGCAAAAGTGCCGCGTGGGGTGACCACAACTTGAGCGACGGAAGGTGCGCTGGCAGCCCCGCCGCTGCATCCTGCGATTCCGACGGCTACTATCAAGCCGAGAGCGGCCAACGCTGGTCGCACGTAGCGCGTGAAAAATATGCTGCGCCCTGCGAAAACTAGAAAAAACGCGCAGAGCGCAGCCAATTCAAAAAGAAAAACTGGAATGCGCGGCAATGGTTTTTGATTTTGTGGAAACGACAGCGGAGCCACGCTGCCGTTGCCGCTGGTGGTGACCATTACGGTGAAAGAAACAGCGCCGCCGCTAGCGACTTGCACCGCGGGGACGGTGCATGCGGCGTTTGGGGGCGCGCCGGTGCAGGTGAAAGCGACTTGGCCGGTGAAGCCGGAGCCGGGAGTGAGTTGCAACGGGAACATGGCGGTTTGTCCGGGGGAAATGCTGGCGGCCATGGAGGCGTTGGCCGGCGCGGCGACGACGATGGCGGGATTCGCGGTTCCAGCGAGCGCGACGATTTGCGGGGAATCGGGCGCGTTGTCGGAAATGGTGATGGTGGCGGAGCGCAGGCCGGCGGCCAGCGGTGCGAAGGTGGCATTGACGGCGCAAGTGGCGTTGGGAGCAAAAGCTGCGTTGCTGCAAGTAGTGGTCATCGCAAAGTCTGAAGGATTTGCTCCGCCGAGAGTTACGGAAGTGATGTGCAGAGTTGCGGTGCCGGCGCTGGTAAGTGTAACGGCGGGTGCGGCGACGGTGGTGCCTTGCGTGATGGTGGCAAAGGTGACGCTGCCCGCGCTGAGCGTAACGCCGGATTGCTGAGAGATGCCGGTGCCGGTCAGCGGAGCGGATTGCGGACTGCCAGGAGCGTCGTCGGTGATGGTGAGAGCGGCTTGGCGGAGTCCGGTGGCGGTGGGCCGGAAAGTGATACTGACGGAACAATTTCTTTCCGGGGCGAGAACGGTGGGAGGCTGGCAGGTGTTGGTCTGAGTGAAATCGGAAGCATTTGCGCCGGAGATTGCGACGGAATTCAGAGTCATGGCCTGGCCGCCGTTGCTAACGATTTGAATGATTTGCGTGGAGCTGGCGGCGCCGAGAGCGACGCTGCCGAAATCTTTCGACGTGGGGAAAAATGCGGCGACGGGACCGACCACCGCTTGGACGGGATTGGCGGAGATGGCGATGAAAGTTCCAGAGCCGAGGAACGGCGAGCCGGGAAGTTCGGTGAGCAGACCGGTTTGCGGATCGATTTGAAAGCCGCGGAAATTCGCGCCATAGAGAAACGGGCCGGCGGGATCGGTGACGAATTGGGAGCCGAGAGTAATTTGTTGCGGAGAGCCGGAGACTTCGGTGAGCGCGCCGGTGGTGGCGTCAATGGAAAAAATGTGGAGGGATTGCGAGGTGGCGACGTAAAGAAAATTTCCGCTGGAATCGACAGCGATGACATCGGGAAATTCCGCCGAGTTCAGGGCGGTGACGGCGGTGGCGGAAAAAAGCGAACCGTCGACGGGAGAGATCTGGAAAGCTTCGAGCTGGCCCTGGGTGTCCCCTTGACCCGCAAAAACAAAGCGGTCCTGCGGATCAATGGCGAGGCTGCGAGCGTGTTCGCCGGGAGAGAGGCCGACATCTAGTTGGGTGAGATTTCCGGTGGTGGTATCGATGGAGAAGGACTGAAGCTCGGAGTTGGGCGAGAGCGAGTTATCGAGAAATCCTAAATAGGCGTAGAGATTGCGGCCTTTGGTATCGGTGGCGAGAGCGATGGCGCCGGAAGTGGTGGGGGCAAAGGCGGTGGCGCTGGGGACGAGTTGCGCGTGCACGGCGTCGATTGAGAAAGCGTCGACTTCGCCGAAGCCTTTACCATTGATGGTGTTGTTGGCATAAGCGACGTAAAGGAATTGGCCGGATTTTTCCGTGACGAGGCTGGAAGGATTGGTTGGCGGAGTGTTGAAGGTAAGAGTTTGGCCCATGGCGAAAGGCGAGGCGGGGACTTCGGTGAGAGCGCCGGTGGCCGGGTCAATGGCGAACATGGAGATATTGTTGGTGGCGGGATTGATGGCGAAAAGAAAACGGCCGAGTGCGTCCACGGCGATTTGTTTGCTGGCCAATTTGTCGGCGAAGGGAGAACCGGCAGCGGCAGTGAGCATGCCGGACTGCGGATTTTTCAGCGAGGCGTTGAGAGTGGAAGGTCCGGAGGTGGTGGGCGCCGAGGTAAAGACAAATTGCTGAGCGGGCGTTTGCGCGGGAAGGAGTGTGGCGGCAGGGAAGAGAAAGATCGCTGCGAGAAGTATGAAGTGAGGCAGCGAGCGACAACATGCCACGCGGTTACGGCGCACTGCCAGCGGCAGCGCGGAGAGGGGTACGTGCTGGGCCATTAGCGTTCCTTGGCCAGATAGGCGCCGTTGGAAGTGCAGAGAGGGAGCCTACAGGCGAGTTGATTTTAGCGCTTGTTTATTAAATTAGGCAACATAATAGATGGGTTATGTAGAGGATAGAGAAATTAGAATATTCTAATGTTTGGACGATACAGATCTTGCGCGGGAGGATCGCCGCAAGTTATTCGGATTTTAGGGCGCGCATCAGGGCGGCGGCGGCGTGCGGGAGGCGTGCTCTGCGGCGGGAAATTAGATAGAGGTGGCGCGGAATGCTGAGCTGGCGAACTTTTACTTCTTTCATCCAGCCATGCTCGATTTCCCATTGCACGCACATGCGCGGAACGATGGCGACGCCCATGCCCATTTGCACAAATCGTTTGATGCTCTCGATGGTGGGCATCTCCACGTCGCGGCGCAGCGGGGTGCGATGTTTTTCAAATAGTTGAATTACGCGCGAGCGATAGGGCGATTCCACGTTGTGCGCGATAAATGTTAGCTCGCCCAGTTCCTTGATGTCCACGGAGCGACGCCGCGCCAGCGGGTGTTTGGGCGGCACGACGAAGGTAAGTTCAT
>DASXMB010000055.1:0-6791 GCA_036495905.1 Candidatus Acidiferrum sp. | reverse complement strand
TCGATACGGCTTTCGTTTCGCGCTTCGATCAGGGACCGCAGAATGGCCGCCGGCCTAAAGAGGAGAAGTTGCGCAAGCCGCTTACTCTCGAAGACGCGATCGCTATTCGCCGGCTTTCCCCCGCAATCAAGGAAATTGCGGCGTCGGCTTTCCAGTGGCAGCTAGCGCACATTGCGCGCTACCAGGGCAACATCATCGAAGGCACGGATTTTCGCGGCACCTTCCCCGCATATCTCACGGTTTATTCCAACGCCACAATGAAGGCCGGGCGCTTTTTCACGGAAGCGGAGAACGAACACCGCGACAACGTCGTAGTGATCGGAGAAAACGTCGCCAAAGCATTCTTCCCCGGCATTGATGACGCGCTCGGCAAAGAAATTCTCGTGGACGGATCAACGTACACGGTCGTCGGCGTTTTCGAGAAGCCGCCCAATGGCTTCGGAACCAATGATGAAGACCGCCGCACCGTCATTCCGTACTACACGTTTATGAAGCTGTATCCGGGCAGTTACGAGATCGGCTATCGCTTTCTTGCGTACTCCGGAAAGCTGGACGCGGCTGTCGATCAAGTTCGCGAGGTTTTGCGTCGCCGCCGTGAAGTCCCTTACGATAAACCCGACAATTTTTCCATCCAGACGCAGGTGGAAGTGGTGCAGCAGTTCAATGACATCATCGGCGGCGTCGTGCTCGCGGTCGTCGTACTCAGCTCGATTGGCCTACTGATTGGAGGAATGGGCGTGATGAACATCATGCTCGTCTCGGTGACTGAGCGCACGCGCGAGATCGGCGTGCGCAAAGCCATTGGCGCGCGCAGCAAGGACATTACCTGGCAGTTTCTGTTCGAAGCCATGACCCTTACCGGAACTGGCGGCATCATCGGCATCATTGTGGGGAGCGGCATCGTCCTACTGATACCGGTGGTGAGTTCGCTGAAAGCCGTGGTACCGCCGTGGGCCATTATTATCGGCTTCACCGTTTCGGTCAGCATAGGCCTGATCTTCGGCGTCTGGCCGGCCACGAAAGCCGCGCGGTTGAATCCGGTAGAAGCTCTGCGCTACGAATAATTCAATGTGCGGTTATGGCTTTCGTTGAGATTCGATTTTGACCGAGCTGTGGGGATCGAGTTGCGGTATCCCGTTGGGGCCCATTACATAAGGATAGCCGGCTGGGTCGTTAAGGTCGCCTTCGACAAGCCCCGCGCTGCGTAATTCCTGCATGGACGTGGGAAAGCGGCCGAATTTTTTCCAGTAAACTTCCGAAACTTGATTTAGACGCTTCAACGCTATCTCGGCATCCAACTCCTGTACGTGCTCGAGCGCCGTCTTGCGAACCGATTCGTCCTTCGTCGAGTCATACAATTCAGCCCAAATGAACCGCGAAGTTTCCAGCGACTCGCCGTTCTCCGCTACGCGGGCTGCCATGAATTTCATCCATAACGGGGCGGCTGGAGTCTCACTGCCCTCCAGAAACGCCCGGGAAGCTTTTTGGTAATCTTTCAAGCGCGTGTAATAGATAAATCCAAGGTTGTAGTACAGGCGCCATTCATTTGGATTTGCGGTGATGCCTCGCTTTACGAGTTCCACGGCAAGATCAGGGCGTCCGGCGCCGCCTGGGGGATGGTCCGAAAGAAAAATGCCTCCGAACTGGTAGACGATCAGCAATTTGGGATCGAGCGTCGCTGCGATATTCAGCAGAGGCGCTAGCAACTCGAAACTTCCGCTCCGGTTTTGCAGCCGTGTTCCGTAATATTGCACGGCGCGGGTCCAATAGATATCGGCAAGGAGCGGGTCATAGCCCAGGCTCAGTTTCTTAAGGAGGGATGCAGAACGCAGCACCAGTTCTTCCTTATCCTGCGTTACTGGGGCGCTCAGGACGTCAATGCGCGCCTGCAGCGCCGCGATCGCCACGAAAAGTAGTGGGACGGCCACAACCGCCAAGGCCACCGACCGCACGTGGCTGGTAATTTTCAGCGTGTGAGTGCTCATTTTAGATTGCGTCCGGAAAATACCGCCGAGGCAGCGACTAGAATCAGAATTACATAAAGCGCGGCATACAACGTATTGTGCCAAATCAGCGTAAAAGGAATCGTCTCGCCGTGGGCCGCCGCCGCGATCACGTTGAAATTGTGAAAATTCGGCAGCAAGTAATATACGAAGCGAGCGCCGGCAGCCATGGCTGGGCTTTGCGTGTATTCACCGACGCCCTTTATGTCCAGCGCGAAAACCCCTGCGACGTAAATTCCCAGCGTGTATAGCGTCGAGAGCAGGGGGCTTGAAAAGCAAGAGAAGAACAAGGCCAGCGCGGTTATCAACGCCAGCTCCAGCAGAATGAAATATACCGCCACCAGAATCGCCACCTCCGAGCGCTCAAACGTGCGGCTCACGTAATAAAGAGCTGCCGTTAGTCCCAAGGTCATCAGCGCAGTGTTCACCAGCAAGGTCAGCAGCAGACCTGCGAACTTCCCGACCAGGAATTCCCAGCGGCGAATAGGCTTCGCTAGCAGGCTATACAAGGTGCGCTTTTCCATCTCCTTGTGCACCAGCCCGACACCGATAAAAATCGCCATGATAATTCCGAAAATTGAAATTGCGGAGAGTCCCAGATTGACGATCACCATCTGCTGAACGCCGATCGAAATCTCGCCCACCAGAATCGCCCCACCGATCATCATCAGCGCGAAGATGATCAGGTTGTAAAGCACACGGTCCCGCACGGCCTCGCGAAACGTATGGACGGCCACCACAGCTGGCATCGTGCTCATACCAAGCTCATCTCGGTCGGCGGCTGCAATGCTTTTTCACGACCCACCAGTTTTAAGAAATAGTCTTCGAGAGATGGCCTTAGCGGGGCAACCGAAAGAATTCGCGCTTCGCAACTCCGCAGCTCTTCAAGCGCGGAGTAAAGGTCTGCTTCCGCCACTTCGATGCGGTAGCGGTTTCCGGTGTGTGTGGCGCGCTCGGCCATGCTTGTCGGCGGCGCGCTGCCCGCCCGCACCTCAAACAAAATTTCCATGCCCAGCACTTCCATCGAAACAAGCTCTTCCGGTGCGCCAACTCCCTGCAGTTTTCCCCCAACTAACACTCCCACCCGGTCGCACAACATTTCCGCGTCGGAAAGGATATGCGTTGAAAAGAAAACTGTGCGGCCTTGCCGCTTTAGATTCAGAATAACGTCGCGCACCTCGCGTCGCCCTACGGGATCGAGACCCGACATCGGCTCATCCAGAAAGACAACTTGCGGATCATGCAGGATGGCCTGTGCAATCCCAACGCGCTGTAGCATCCCCTTCGAGAACTTCCGCAACTGCACGTCGCTCGCGGTGGTGAGCCCCACCAGTTCCAGGAATCGCGTCACACGCTCGCGCCGCTCGACCGCGCTATATCCAAAAAATCGCGCGAAATATTCCAGGAGCTCACCGGCCGTAAGGTAGTCGTAAAAATAGGGCTGCTCCGGCATGTAGCCGATCTCGCGGTGCATACGCACGTCGTCAATCGAGCGCCCGCGTACCCTCGCCGTGCCGGCTGTCGGGAAAATCAGGCCCATCAACAGCTTCATTGTGGTGGTTTTTCCCGCCCCATTCGGCCCCAGAAATCCGAACGTTTCGCCCTCTTCTACTCTCAGCGTTAGATAGTCGAGCGAACGGCACATGCGCTTACGCCAGAATCCGACGGGGTAGTCTTTGGTCAGCCCTTGTATCTCGATTGCGGCATTCGTCATGGCCTTTTCATTATCATTTTTTTCGGGCGGGCTGTTCTTGTCAATCCTGGGGAGTTGCCTGATGTGAAACAAGCATCAGGAAACATGACAGCACAGGCGCGTTGTGCTTGTGGCTCAAATGGCGTTTTGTAATTGGCACGCACGGCGTCGGCATCGTCCACGAAAAACCAGAATGGGAAGAAATGGAAGCTGCGCGGAATGAGTGGCATGCAGGAAAAAGAAAGATCCGTCGCGCGGCTCTGCTGCGCACCGACCACTACAAATAGACACTTTCGACACGGCTAGCGGGATATTTTGTAGTCGCTCTATGAATTTTCCTTGACAACTTTTCCGCAACCTTCGATACTGCGCTTCCAGACTCGGGGGAAGCGCCAGCCGGTCTCAGCGAACTTTGCTGTGCCGGTCGGCCTGAAAGTCGGACCGGGTTCTACCGAAAACTCAGAGGGGAACCACCCCACTTTGCACCGCGCCACAAGTTTTTAAGCGCGGCTTAGCTGGGCTTTTCTCTTTTTTCGGATTGGGGGGCAATCTCAACGGGATTTGCCGTCCAAAAAATCCGGCTAATTTCGAAATGCTCCGTGTACTTCGGTACACACAACCTCACCCACGGGGCTGCGGATGGGAGTAAAATAGTGCTTGGCCACTCCCGCACCGCTCCCCCGGCTCACATTTCGACGGCACGACTGCCGGCGCGGAGGCAGAGATGGCGGAAACCAGGACAGCTTTGAACGGTATGACGGAAACAAATCAAATCACGCGTCGGGCGACCGGGCTGGAATTCCAGCGCCGGTTCACCGACGGAAAAGTTTCACCCTTCGACAACGTCGAGTGGGAGCGGCGCACGGCTCTGATCGGCAATGATAAGGGCCAGGTAATTTTTCGCCAGGAAAATGTGGAAGTTCCCAAAACCTGGTCCATGACGGCCACCAACATCGTGGCTTCCAAATACTTTCATGGCAAGCCCAATACGCCGGAACGCGAAACCTCTGTGCGCCAATTGATCGGACGCGTCGTTGATACCATCGTCCGCTGGGGCGAAGAAGGCGGTTACTTCGCCTCCACTGAGTCCAAGAACATTTTCCGCGACGAACTGGCTCACCTTCTCGTCGAACAGAAAGTGGCGTTCAACTCGCCCGTTTGGTTCAACGTCGGCGTCCAAGCCAAGCCGCAATGTTCCGCCTGCTTCATCAATTCGGTCCAGGACAACATGGACTCGATCATGAACCTGGCTAAGACCGAGGGGATGCTCTTCAAATGGGGTTCCGGCACTGGCACAAACTTCTCTTCACTCCGCGGCAGCAAGGAGTCGCTGTCTGGCGGCGGCATCGCTTCCGGCCCAGTCAGCTTCATGAAAGGCTTTGACGCGTTCGCCGGCGTGATCAAGAGCGGCGGCAAGACGCGTCGCGCGGCAAAGATGGTGATTCTGAACGTGGATCATCCGGACATCATGGAATTCGTCGAGTCCAAGATGAAGGAAGAGCGTAAGGCTCACGTGCTGATCGAGCAGGGCTACGATTCCTCGATTGATGGTGACGCTTACGCTTCGGTCTTCTTTCAGAACGCCAACCATTCCGTCCGCGTCACTGACGATTTCATGCGTGCGGTCGAAGAAGACCGCGACTGGTGGACCCGCAACATTAACGACGGCAAGCCGTGCGATAAGTTCCGCGCTCGCGATTTGCTCCGCGAAATGGCGGATTCCGCATGGCACTGCGGCGATCCGGGCATGCAGTACGACACCACTATCAATCGCTGGCACACCTGCAAATCCACCGACCGTATTTACGCCTCGAATCCGTGCTCGGAGTACATGTTCCTGGACGATACGGCTTGCAACTTGGCATCGTTTAACCTGCTCAAATTCCTTGGCGCGAACGGCCAGTTCGATACTGAAGCATTCACGCACGCCGTAGACGTCACCATCACCGCGCAGGAAATCCTGGTGGATAACGCCAGCTATCCGACGGAAAGAATCGCGCGCAATTCGCACGATTATCGTCCGCTCGGTATCGGCTACGCCAACTTGGGCGCGCTGCTGATGTCGCTCGCGCTTCCCTATGACTCCGAAGGAGGCCGCGATTTCTGCGGCGCCATCACCGCGCTGATGACCGGCGAATCCTACGCCCAATCCGCTCGCATCGCCGAACGCATGGGGCCTTTCGGCGGCTACCTGCGCAATCGCGAAGCTATGATTGACGTAATTCGCATGCACCGCGATTCGCTGCGACCGATCAAGGAAGAGCACGTGCAGCCCACGCTTCTGCGCGCGGCCAAGAAGTCCTGGGACGACGCGCTCGAGCTTGGCGAACGATTCGGCTACAAGAATTCGCAGGTTTCCGTTCTCGCTCCCACCGGCACGATCGGCTTCATGATGGATTGCGACACCACCGGCATCGAGCCCGACCTCGCGCTGGTGAAGCAAAAAAGGCTGGTCGGCGGCGGCGTCATCAAGATCGTCAACAACACCGTGCCCCAAGCCCTCATGAAGCTGGGCTATTCGACCGAACAAGTCTCGGAAATTGTTGACTACATTGATACGAATGCCAAGATTGAAGGCGCGCCGCACCTGAAAGACGAGCACCTTCCCGTTTTCGATTGCTCCCTCGCTCCCATGGGCGGCGGCCGTTCAATTTCCTGGCGCGGACATCTCCGCATGATGGCGGCGGCTCAGCCGTTTCTATCCGGCGCGATCAGCAAGACCATCAACATGCCAGAAGAGTCCACCGTTGAAGACATCATGCAGGCCTACATTGAGTCCTGGAAGTATGGTCTGAAAGCCGTGGCCATCTACCGCGACAATTCCAAGCGCTCGCAGCCACTGTCCGCTGCCGGCAAAAAGGCAGACGAAAAGACTGCGGCCGCGCCGGCGGGTGTTCCTGAAGTTGCCGCACCGGCGGCCAAGGTCGAGGTGATTTCTCCTGCTCAGCAGGAGCTCTTCGACCGCACCAAGCGCCGCAAGCTGCCCAACGAGCGCGATTCCATCACTCACAAATTCTCGATCGGCGGACACGAAGGTTACCTCACCGTCGGCAAATACGAAGATGGCGCTCCGGGCGAGATCTTCATCAAGATGG
>DASXMB010000054.1:0-67472 GCA_036495905.1 Candidatus Acidiferrum sp. | reverse complement strand
CTCGATATATTCTTACGCCCCACGCGTATCTCCTTTGCCGCACCTCGGCTGCGTCGCCGCGCGCGTGCATGCTAAACTGTTCGAATTATGGCATAGCCGCGAAGCTGTCCGTACCCGCTGCTTGCCAGAGAGAACTCCATGAAATGTAACAATATTCTCGAAGCCGTCGGTCGCACTCCCTTGGTTCGCCTCAATCGCATCAATCAGGGATTGTTGCCGCAAATTTTCGTCAAAGCCGATTACATCAATCCCGGCGGCTCCGTGAAAGATCGCATCGGCATCACTATGATCGATGAAGCCGAAAAGCAGGGCTTGCTCAAACCCGGCGGCACCATCATCGAAGGCACTTCCGGCAACACCGGCATGGGACTCGCTCTTGTCGCCGCCGTGCGCGGCTACAAAATGGTTTTCACCATCACCGATAAACAGTCCAAGGAAAAAGTCGATCTCCTCAAAGCCCTTGGCGCGGAAGTCATCGTCTGCCCCACCGCCGTCGAGCCGGAAGATCCGCGCAGCTATTATTCTGTCGCGCAAAAACTCGCGCGAGAAATTCCCAACTCCTTTTACCCCAATCAGTACGCTAATCCCATGAACCCGGAAGCGCATTACCGCACCACCGGCCCGGAAATTTGGGAAGACAGCGAAGGCAAAATCACTCACTTCGTCTGCGGCATGGGCACCGGCGGCACGGTCAGCGGCGTCGGCAAATACCTGAAAGAAAAAAATCCCAACATCAAAATTATCGGCGTGGATCCTTACGGCTCCCTCTACTACGATTTCGTCAAAACCGGCAAAACCGTAAAAGCCAAAACCTATGTCGTCGAAGGCATTGGCGAAGATTTTTTCCCCACCACAATGGACCTGAAAATTCTGGACGATGTCATCCAGGTTCACGACGAAGAATGTTTTGTCCTCGCTCGCCGCCTCGTCAAAATGGAAGGCTTGTTCACCGGAGGTTCCGGCGGCGGCTGCATTTCCGCAACTTTGCAACTGGCCAAGGATCTCGGCCCGGAAGCTTTCATCGTTGCCTTTTTGCCGGACACCGGAATGCGCTATTTGAGCAAAGTTTATAACGACGAATGGATGCGCGAACGCGGCTATGTCGAAGCCACCGTAAAAATCACCGCCGCCGAAGTTGTCCACGCCAAACACCAGGCCGGCAAAGTCCGCGAAATGGTGATCGCCCGGCCCTACCAGACCGTTTTCCACGCGCTGAAAACCATGCAGGAACAAGATATTTCGCAAATTCCGGTCTTCGAAGAAAATCTTTTAATCGGAACCGTTTACGAAGATCAAATTCTCACCATGGCCCTGCAAGGCAAAGATTTGCGCAAACTCGTCGTCCGCGAAATGATGAGCAAGCCGCTTCCGCAAGTTCCCGGCTCCGCTCCCGTCGAGCGCGTCACCTACATTCTCAGCCACGAAAATCCCGCCGTCTTCGTGGAAATGGGCAACGCCCGCTTCGAAATTCTAACTAAGTACGACCTGATGAGCACCGTAGCCAGCCTAATGGAACAAAAACGCTGAGGAGCCTGTATGCCGGGAAGTATTCCAGGATTTCTGGGTGTAACCGCATTCGCAGCTATTAAGTTCACCGGCTATTCCCTGGCCGTTTTTGGGCTGAAGAAACTTCAACCCGCTATCACCACCGCCGCAATGAAGATCGCCGCCGCTCGAACTGCGCTGGGGTTCGTCCTGGGTCCGCCGGCAACTATTTTTGGACTTTTTTTGGCTGGCCGTATCTTTGCAAACACTGTGAATTCGCCTATTCGAGACGTTCCGATTTATAGCGTTTTGTTCATTGCGCGCATCCTAATTTGGGCACTCATCCTTTTCCTTTTTACTAAAAAATCGCCGCTTCCCCGGCCTAGTTTTTGGCTCTACTCGTTCCTGGGTGCAATCGTTTCCAGTTTGCTTGACTGGCCCGGCTATGCCCTCGCCATTGCCGCGCCGGGGAAACTCACCTTTTGCTGACTTAACTAAACGATTCGGATAGACATGAAAATTCATGATTTCAATGAACGGTTGAAGCACTCGATTCTTATCGCCGATGGCGCGATGGGCTCGATGCTGCACGAAGCCGTCGGCTCGCAGCGCTGCTTCAACGAACTCAACGCCACCGAACCCGAAGCCGTTTTTCGCGTACATCAGGCATACATCGAAGCCGGCGCGCAAATTATCGAAACCAATACGTTCAGCGCCAATCGTTTTAAACTCGCGCCGCTCGGCCTCGGCGACGAGGTGCAGCGCCTAAACAGCCGCGCCGTAAAACTCGCGCGCGAAGCGCGCGATTCCGCCACTCGCGAAGTGCTCATCGCCGGATCGATGGGCCCGCTCGGCCTCGGCGTGCAAGCGCGCCATCCGGAGCCGGAAGAAATTCGCGCCATTTTTTACGAACAAGCCATGGCGCTGGAAGAACGCGGCGTCGATCTTTTTATTCTGGAAACTTTTTCCTACATCGAAGAACTGATTCTCGCCATCGATGCCATTCGTTCTTTTTCCGGATTGCCGGTCATCGCGCAACTTACTTATTCCGAAGAAGGCACCACGTTTGGCGACTTGCGTCCCGCCGCCGCGGCCGCTTTGCTGAAAGACAAAAACGTGCAGATCGTCGGCGCAAATTGCACGCTCGGTCCGCAAGCGCTGCTGCCGATTTTGCAGGAACTTGCCGGCGTCGAAGATATTCGCGTCAGCGGCATGCCCAACGCCGGTTTTCCCAAACGCGAAGGCGACCGCATCGTGTATCCAAAATCCTCGCCGGAATATTTCGCGCTTTTCGCGCGAGAGGCTGCCGCGCTCGGCGTGCGCATTCTCGGCGGCTGCTGCGGCACCACCCCCGCGCACATTCGTGCCATGGCGGAAGCCGTAAAATCTTTGCATCCGGTAAAAGCCGCATCCGCTGTTCACTCCGCTGCCGTTACCGCCGTTGCGGAGCCAATCCCCATCGCTCAGCGCGATCCAGAAAGCAAATTCTGGAAAAAACTCCAAGCCAAAGAATTCACTGTTTGCGTCGAAATCGATCCGCCTAAAGGCGTTTCGCTCGAACGCATTTTCGAGCAAGTCGACAGAATCATGGCTTCGCAAAAAGTCGACGCCATCGACATCAACAGCGGCGCAATGGCTCGCGTCGGCATGGACGCTCTGATCACCGCCGGTGCGCTGGAAGCACGCGGCGTGGAAACCGTTCCGCATCTCACCACGCGCGATTTCAACATCATCGGTTTGCAAGCCATGCTGCTCGGCGCATGGACCGTGGGTGGCGTTCGCAACGTTCTCGCTATCACCGGCGATCCGCCATCCGTCGGCGACTATCCGGAAACCAGCGGCGTTTACGAAGTGGATTCCGTCGGCCTGGTGAAAGTTCTCAATCGCTTGAACCAGGGAACGGACTGGGCCGGCAAAACTCTCGGCGGCTCCACGAATTTTGCCATCGGCGTCGCGCTAAATCCCGTTGCCGACGATCTCGAAGCGGAAATTGAACGCTTCCACGCAAAAATCGAAGCCGGCGCGCACTTTGCAATGACCCAGCCGCTTTTCGATCCGCAACACTGGCACGATTTTCTGAAAAAACTTGGCGGCAAATCGCCGATTCCGATTCTGATCGGCATCTGGCCGCTGAACAGTTACAAGCAAGCGTTGCGCCTGAACAACGAAGTTCCCGGCATTGTGATTCCAGAACCCGTGCTGAAATCTCTCGATGCCGCCGGAGTTGCGGCGCGCGATCGCGGTTTCGAGCTAGCCAAAGAAATGCTGACCTGGGCGCGCACCGAACTCGCCGGCGCGTATGTAATTCCTCCTTTCAAACGCTACGAAGACGTTCTCGACATTTTGTAGCGATTCAACATCGTTTGTGCGATTCAAAAATCGTCTTGTCGCGATGCAAAATCGCCAGACAGCAACAACGGTTTCTCCTTTCGTCGCGTCTTCTACCTTTCATCACCTCTACTTTTCACATCGGCGCGGCATTTTGCGCAACTTGTTTGCGCAAAACACGCCGCAGCGCGGGCAGCATCGCGAAATAAGTGATCGCTGCAAACACCGGCGCGGCCACGCACCAAACGGCAATCGCGTGCCACGTCGCCGTCAGGAGCAGCGCCAGCGTTCCTTGCTGGTCGGTGCGCAACATTTCGATCATCTTCGGAATGGTGATCGCTTCCAGATGCGGAGCGTGGAAAAGTTTTTCGCCCAGACCGTAAAATGGCAGCAGCAAAATTATCTGCAGCGGATACACCAGATAATTCACAATTTGAATGGCCGCTAAATTCAGGCGCCAAACCAGCGCCACCACCGCGCACATGGCCGTGGTCAAACCCATCACCGGAAATGTTCCCAGCGCCACGCCGAGCGCCGCGCTCATGGCAATTTTCTCCGGCGTAACTCCCTGCCGCAGCAAATCCAGAATCGGCCGCACTACTCGCCGGTAGAGCAGCCCGTCTTTCATTTATTTCCTTTCATCTATTTCCTTTCATCCGCGCTGGTGTGATCGTGGATAATGCGCCAGCCTTCAGGAAACTTTTCCCACACCAGGGAAAACACTCCGCCGACATCGCCTTTTTCTCGCGCCAAATGCCAGCGTCCTAAAACCAAAGCGGAATTCGGTCCAAGAAATCGAAATTCCAGTTCCGAAAAATTCAATTGACCCATCGCCGCGCGATCCGGATACGCCGCTTTGTAGTGTTGGTGAACTCCATCCCATCCGCGCGAAACTCCACCGCTTCCGGAAAAAGTGAGCTCCGGCGAATGCCAATATCCCTTGAGAAATTCGTCGACCTCGCCGCGATTCCAAGCCGCTTGCTGCGCGTTCAAAACTTTTGTGATTGCCGCGCGATCGCTTTGCCGCGAATCTTCTTTTCCGCGCAGTAACGGCACGGATGCAGCCAGCGCGCAGAACAGAACGAGGCCAAACCAAGAAAACTTTCTGAACTTTTGCATTCTCTTCCCCCTGTCGTGAACAAATTTTGCCGCTGTTTGTGTCTTTTTCTGGCGCTCTTTCGGCCTATTTTTATCCTGTAAACCGCTTATTTCAAGAAACTTAACCCGTTCGGTCTATCGCGAATGGTACCACTGACCTATTGGCCAGGGCAGAGTGCGCGAGCAGAATACGAATCGAGGCTAAGGTATGTTTGCCGCCATGCTATTTACGATTTCAATTGTGGCCCTTTCCCAGTTCGCTCTTTATTACTGGAGAGCGATTCTTGCCGGCGTAGCAGCTCAGCCGGTTTCCGACCGCGTGCTGTCTGCCGCGAGAGTCGAAAACGGCGAAGTGACGGGTGAACATTTTCAGACCTTCGCGGGTCTGCACAAGCTCACTCCGAAACTCGATGCCGGGTCCAGCGGCCTGGGCGTCGTGCGGTGCTACTTCCACGTCGTGGACGCGATCAGCATGCTTGCTGGACAGCGCATCCCGGCAGTGGCCGCGTGGGGCCGGCGAGAGACGGCGATTTGCGCGCGCTACGTTGCGGTGCAGATTGACCGCCGCTTGCAAGCCAACCTGGAAATGGCAGCCGCGATTCGCTCTTGCTAGTGAGTGCGTGCTTTCGTAACGCTCGCTAGCCCGCGAATCAATACGCTCTCAGTATGCCCAGCGAAGCAGAAGGCCGCCGGTGGTATAGCCCGCGCCAACGGCGGCCAGCAGCACGAGATCCCCTTTTTTCAAACGTTTTTGCGCGACGGCATCGCGCAGGCCCAGTGGAATCGTTCCCGCCGTAGTATTTCCGTAAAGATCGATATTCACCATAACTTTGGAATCGTCCACACCGAGGCGCTGTTGCATGGCGCGAATAATTCGCAGATTGGCTTGATGCGGAACGACAAGCGCGAGATCGTCGCTGGTGAATCCATTGCGTTCGATCAGGTCGGCGGCAAGTTCGGCCATGCGACGCACGGCATATTTGAAAACTTGCGAGCCTTCCTGGTGAACCACGTGCATATTTTTTTCAACGGTTTCGCGAGTCGAAGGATTTAGCGAGCCGCCGCCGGGCATATATAAATATTGGCCGCCGGAGCCATCGACGTCGTGCGTGAAATCCAAGATTCCTTCACCATCACTCGCGGGCTCCAACAGAACGGCGCCAGCGCCATCTCCAAACAAAACGCAAGTGGCGCGGTCTTTGTAGTCGAGGATCGAGGTCATGGTATCGCTGCCGATGACCAGAGCTTTTTTGTGAGTGCCGGCGCCGACAAATTGCGCGCCAACAGTGAGCGCGTAAGCAAATCCCGAGCAAGCGGCGGAAAGATCGAAGCCCCAGGCTTTTTTCGCGCCGATGCGGTCTTGCACCAGACACGCAGTGGCTGGAAAAAACATATCGGGAGTAACGCTGGCGACGATTATCAAATCGATTTCGGCGGGATCGGTTTTGGTTTGCGCGAGCAGAATTTTCGCGGCTTCGGTGGCGAGATGCGAGGTGGCCATTCCCGGTTCGACTTTGTGGCGTTCGCGAATGCCGGTACGCTCGCGAATCCATTCGTCGTTGGTGGCCACCAATTTTTCGAGGTCGGCATTGGTAATTACGCTGGGCGGAACGTAACCCGCGACACCGGTGATTTTGGCCGCTATGCGATGAGACATGACGCTCCCTGGAAACTCCGTCGACTGCAAAAGAGTTCATGAATTCTATGCGATGGCGCTGTGGAGTGACAAGACAAAGCGGCGCTGCGGAAACAACGCACAGTGGCATCGAGAGAATGCGACGTTGCGGCACAGCGACGAAGTGCAACTTCCGAGACGGCACGGAGCACGGTTAAGGAATTTTGGCGCGGAGTTGTGGCGACGTTACAAGGCGGAGCCTTGCGCGGAGGGGCGGCCGGCGATGGGCTCATGAGTTTGGCGGAAGAATCTCGTAGCGCCAGGTAAGCGTGGCGCTTTTTTTCAAGGTGGCGGCGACGGAACAATATTTGTCTTCGCTGAGTTCGATGGCGTGTTTCACGGCGGCCTCGTCCAGGGTGCCGCGGAGGCGGTAGAGGACTTCGATTTTGGTCCACACCTGCGGAGGATCGGGGGCGCGTTCGCCGGAGCAGATGACTTCCAGCGATTCGAGTTTCTGGCGTTTTTTTTGGAGGACGGTGACGACGTCGACGGAAGTGCAGGCGCCGAGGGCCAGCAAGAGCATCTCCATGGGACCGGGGGCTTTGTTGGATTGACGGTCGGCGTCAAAGGTGACGGCATGGCCGGATTGGCCGACGGCGAGAAATTTTTGTTCGCCAACCCATTTGATGGACGCGGTGTGCATGTAGCCTCCTGAGTGGAAAAGAATAGCAGAGGGCGCGGGTGAACGTTTTGGAGCGCCGAAATGCTGAAGGGAAAAATTTTGCCCCCACCCACCCCCGGCAATTTGTAAGGATGTCAAAGGAAAGGGGTTGCGGGAAAAGGGGTTTGTAAGTGATTGAAAGGAAAGGGGCGGGGGAAAGGGAGGGGTTGCGGTGTTTGCGCTGGAGGAGAGGCGGAATTGTGGCTGCGGGGGCGAGAGGCGGCAGCCGATAGTCATGGCTCAGGATAGCATGGGATGGTTATTCTGTCAATAGATAACTTAGTGGTACTAGTTTCGAATGGTTTGGGGTAGTACGCTGCCACCTGAAAGGATGGCAGTAGGTGGTGTGCGACAGTTGTGTCAGTTTTTTGCAGAGGGTTTAAGACAGCAGATCCGGGTTTGCCTGCCCAAATGCGGCAGGCAAACCCGGGATAACAGGTTGGTGGGGGGTTGACGACTAGAGATGGCGGATGCGGTTGGGAAGGTGCGTTGGACCTATTGTTTAGTTGGGTGGTGACTGGCTCAATCGCGATGACTGGGCTTCAGGCGAGATGGGGATTACTTGGGACACAGACTGAAGTCTGTGTTACTGGGGGTGGAGAGATGGGGGGAGCTCGGCGAGATATTGGGACCAGGCGGCGGGCATGATTTCGGCTTGAGTGGTGCAGGGACGCCACTGAGTGAGGCAGGAGAGGTTTAGCTGCATCAGGCGCTTGACGTCGGCAGGGTCGGCGTAAGGAGTGAACTCCGTCCAGCCTTTGACGCAGATGGTGCACCCGCCCGGACGGCCTATGCGGTAGGTTGGATGGATGGCCAGTTGCGGGTAAAAAAGATCGCATGGGTCGCAGGGAAATTCAGGAACAGTTCGGGCGTCAGCAAAGAGTCCGAACTCGAGCTGGCAGTTTCCAGACCAATAAATGGGATGACCGTAGGTCTCGATCCGGAGAGAAAATCCTTTGCTCCAGACTGTTCCATCGCGCATGTCGATGTTGGCGATGATCCTTGCTGGATGGCCTCCCGTACGGAGATATGCATCGAGCATTTCTTGCTCCATGCGTACAAACGGACCCTCGTCGTACGAAAGCTTCAACCGCCAGCGGAAATAATCGTCTAGCTTGACGAAAATATTCTGGCTGATTAGAAAGCCAAACACGGACTCTGTAAGCACAATTTGAACAGAGCATTCGTGCTGATCGCATTTGCCGAAGTGGCGATTGGCGCCCCAACGCGTTAGCTGAGTTTGAGCTTCTTGCCAGGAGGTTTTGCGTAATTCGAGGGATTGGAGCTGGGAGAGCAAGAGTTCGGCTTGTTTGCGGAAAACATGTTGTTCGATGCGGCTGGATATTAGGGCCGGAAGGAGCAGTGCGCAGGCGGCCAGGAGAATTGCGAGAGGGGTTTTGACCAAGGTGCGAAACAGTTTCACTGGAGATTAGACACCGGAGTGGGGATTCGGTGCCGGGGGTTTGGGTTAGCGGCCGAGTTGGGAAATGCGAAGGCCTTATTCGACGTGGGTGCATGGGGTTTCAAACAGCAGATCCCGGATTGCCTGCCGAAATGCGGCAGGCAATCCGGGATGACAGGTTGGTGGGGTTTTGGCGATCGAGGTTGGAGGACGCAGTTGGAGGATTTTGCGTTGGACTTAGTTGCGTGGTGATTGGGCTTAATCGAGGTGACGGGGCTGCAACCGAGACGATTGGGCTTCAGGCCAGGTGGGGATTACGGGGACACAGACTGAAGTCTGTGTTACTGGTTGCGTGGCGACTCGGCTTAAACGAGATGACGGGCCGCAACCTAGGTCATCGGCTGCAACCTAGGTGGGGATTAGTGGGGACACAGACTGAAGTCTGTGTTACTGGGGGAGCCAGAGGCGGAGGCCGCCTAAGTAGGCGTTTTCGTTGGCGCCGAGGCGGGTGCCGGGTGGGAGAGTTTTGAGTTTTTTGGCGTTGCCGCCGCCGAGGACTACGTAGTCGGCGCCGAGAGCGGCTTTCAGTTTTTCGGTGATTTTGTTTACGTGGCGGCGCCATTTTTTCTTGCCGAGTTTTTCGAGGCCGCGTAGACCAAGATAGTCTTCGTAGGTTTTTCCATTTTTGTAAGTGAGATGGGCCAGCTCCATAGGCTCCAGAGCGCCATTGGTGATCATGGCGGAACCTAATCCAGTGCCGAGACCGAGGAAAAGCATACGGCCTCCCTGGTAGCTGCCGAGGGCTTGCATGGCAGCGTCATTCACGAGCTTGACGGGATGGCCGAAAGCTTTATGGAAATTGAAACCCATCCAACCGCCGCCTAGATTGTGCGGCTCGCGGAGCGGGCGGCCATTGATGATGGGGCCGGGATAGCCGATGGAAACGCGATCGAATTTCCAATCGTGGACGGCTTTTTTCACGACGCCAACCATTTTTTTGGCGGTCATGGCGGGGCCGGAGGGAATTTTGACGGGTTCTTTTTGGGTGGGGCAATAGATTTTGACGTTGGTGCCGCCGACGTCGATGACGAGGATGGATTGGCAGTTGGGTGGGATTTTCATGGGGAGAGTTTAGCAAAGGGAACGAGGCGAAAGACGAAAATCGGGGTTCGAAAAACAAAACGCGATAAGTCACAGTCAAATCAAAATCAAAGGTAGCCGCCCTGAAGGACGGCCTCTACAAAGGCGGCGACACCTGGGGAAGGAGGCGAGGCGGGGAAATTATTTTACGTATTTGGGGGGTTGGTTTTGGGACCAGGGGTCGTAGGTATGGGCGAAGATAAGGCGCTCGGCCAGTGGGGGATGAGAATAGAGCCAGAAGGTGATGAAAGGACCGGGATTGGGATCGGAGAGATCGTTTTCGCCGAGGACCTGGAAGGCGTGGGCAGCAACTTCGTCCGAGTTAGGAATGATGCCGTGGATAACTTCCAGGCCGTAGACGTCGGCGGCGTGTTCTTGCATGCGGCTGATTCCGTTGACGACGGGAGAAGAAAGGAAAGTGAGGACTTGCAGCAGGAGGAGTAAAACGGCGAGGGAAGCCCAATCTTCCGGGCCATAGAGACGCCAATCTTTTCCGCAGCGGTCGAGCAGCCAGTGCAGTCCGCGGAACATGAGATAGAGGGCGACAAAGAGACCCAGAGCAACACCGACGAACGCTTTCCAAACGTGGCCAAGAACGTAGTGGCCGAGCTCGTGGCCGACGATGAAGAGGGCTTCGTCGTTGGTGGTTTTTTGCAGAGTGGTATCCCAAACGACGACGCGTTTAGAAGCGCCGACGCCGGTGACGTAAGCATTGATGGAATTGGTTTTTTCGCTGGCTTTCATCAAGAAGATGCGGTCGGCAGGAATGGGAACGCCAGCGTGCTGGGTGAGCGTTTCAATGGAAGCGACCAACTGCGGATGCTGGTCGCTGAGCGGCTCGAATTTATTGAAGAGCGGGTCAATGACCAGCGGTCCGATGAAAACAAAACCGAGGACGATAGGCAGAGCGGCGAACCAGAAATAAATCCACCAACGACGCGGTGAACGGCGCATGACGGCAAAAAGAATCAGCGCGAGAATCAGCGCGTAACAAGTGCCGAGGAGTTCTTCTTTGCCCCAATCGCGAAACCAGGAACCCCAGCGCTGAACGGACTGCTCGTAATGCAGCGAGAGCGAATGCCAATAGATGGAAAGCGGGAGGTCGAAGAGGTCGACGGTGAGAACGAGGAGTGGAACGAAGATGAGACCTTGCAGCCACTTGTTATCGGTGAAGTCTTCAGCGAAGTTCCTAAATTTCGCGGCGACGCCGAGGCGCAAAATCAGAAAGAGGACGATGAAGCTGAGGAAATAGGAAACGAAATAAAGGGTGTAGCTGGCGTGGGAATAGGCGGTGGCTTTTTCGTAGCGCTCGTTGGAGAGAGTGTATTGTTCGGTTTTTCCGGTTTGCGGAGTGGGGCGTTCCGCGGCGGGGAGGCCGGGAAGAGAGGAGGGAGCCGGCGAATTTTTTTGCGAACGGGCGGGCGGCGTCTGCGGAGCGGCTGCGACGGACGGGTTGATTGTGGCGACGGCGAGGAACAGCGCCAACGAAAGTTTGCCGACGAATCGCCGAGAGGGAGGGTGCAGGTCCATCGATCACTCCGCTAGGTGAGATGAAAGGCGGTCACGCGGGGGCGAGTGATGGCGCACGAGGCGAAAGTATGCCGCGCAACAGAGTTTGGTGCAACTGCGCGGGGCGACGTGGATGAATGTGGATTGCTGATTTGATTTTGGCAATGTGTTTAGTTGGACGTATGAGAATGCGCGGAGGTTGCGGTTGCGGAGCGTGGCGGGATTACGGAGCAGGGTGCGGCGTTTTGAGGCTGTAGTTACGGATCGCGCCGCCGGTGGCTACGCCGATGTGGACGATGGAGGTCCAGCGCTCGAGTTTGTGATGATTGTAACGATGGAAGAGATAGGATGCGCCGATGGAGAGGCCAGTGCCAGAGGCTTCGATGGCGGCGAAACCGGCGTGAGTGTCCACGGCGTCGTTGGTGATGAGGATTTCTTGCAGGCCGCGGTGGCGAAGATTGAGCGTGGAAAAATAATCGAGAGTGCGAGAGGCGCCGACGCCGACGAAAAGGAGATCGTTGGTTTTGTCCCAGAAATGGTGGGGAGGATTTTTTAGGATGTCGGCGGGACGATCCTGGGGGAGTGGAGTGTCGAGCTTTCTGGGAGCGGGAGCGGCGGTAGCGGCAGGCGGCGGGTCTTGAGCGCGGGCGGATTTAGCGACCGTTAAGGTGGCGGCGATGGCAAAGAATATCGTGAAAAGGTGGGAGGAGATTTTCATTTTGCTGCGCCGAGGATTTCGATGCCGATAGTCTCGATTGAGTATAATCGGTCTGCGCTGGTTTTAGGATGGCGCTGGTGGCGAGATGATTAGGAGTGAGGCGATGAAGCGATTTGGAGTGGCGTGCGTGGCGGTGCTGCTGGCGGGGGGAGTGGCGGCTTGGGCGGGTGCCGCGGGTCGAGATGGGGCGACGACGTCGGCGAAATCCGCGGAGCCAGGGTCGCGGACATTTGAATTTGAGTATCAGGTACATTTTCCGGAGAACGCTGGTGCGGCGGGGCCGGTGCATTTGTGGATTCCGTATCCGGCGCAGAACGATCCGTATCAGGCGACGATTTCTGGCGTGGCAGTGACCGGGATTGCAGCGCACAAGATGGGAAAGGATGCGGAATACGCGGATCAATTTATTGAGTTCACTCCAACGGCGGAGCAAGCGGCGGCTGGCTTCGATGCGGGGATTCGATTTTCCGTGACCCGCAAGGAATATGTGGTGCTGCGGAATGGAATTGCGGTGCGGAAGACGGAGGCGCGGCCGAGCGCGGAAATGCTGAAGCGTTATCTGCAGCCGGACAAAATGGTGCCGCTGAATGGAGTGATCGCGGAGCTGGCGAGAGAGCAGACGGTGGGAGCAACCGCTCCGATGGAGAAAGCGCGCCGGATTTATGACTATGTGGTGTCGACGATGCACTACGACAAGACGGGCGAAGGATGGGGACGCGGGGACGCGGTGTGGGCGTGCGACTCCAAACGCGGAAACTGCACGGATTTCCATTCGGTGTTTATTGGGATGATGCGAGCTTCGGGAATTCCGGCGCGATTTGAAATTGGTTTTCCGCTGCCCGAGGACAAGACGGAAGGGGAGATTCCCGGGTATCACTGCTGGTCGGAATTTTATGTGGAGGGGATCGGGTGGATTCCGGTGGACGCTTCGGAGGCGTCGAAGAATCCAGCGAAGAAGGATTATTTTTTTGGGGCGCTGGATGTGAACCGGGTGCTGTTCAGTTACGGGCGGGATATCCGGTTGTCCGCGGAGCAGAAGGGCGAACCGCTAAATTATTTTATTTATCCTTATGCGGAGGCGAATGGTTTGCCGGTGAAAGATTTGCAGAAACATTTTTCGTTTCATGAGGTTGCGGCGACGGGCCGGCCGGCGGCGATGGCGGGAAAGTAGGCGGTTTGGCGGCCTGGTTGGCTGATTCGCACGGTACGGGTGGCGGGCGATTGCCTCGAGAAAAACGTGGGCGTATTCTGAGGCTTGCTGGATGGGATTATCGATGCGAGCTGGGTGGTTGAGGAAGGTGATTATGCCGACCGTTCATGGAATGCGTTTTGTGGCGCCGGTAGTAGCGGCGGGTCTTTTGCTTTGTTGCGGCGGGATTGTGCGGGGACAGGATACGCAAGCGCAGCAGGCACAGTCTGTTGCGGATGCGGCGAAGCGGGCGCGCGAGCAGAAAAAGAATGCGACCAAGCCTTCCAAAGTGATCAGCGACGACGATTTGGATCCGAAACAGATAAAGCCGGGAGCGCAGGGTGTGGATACGGGAGCGCCCGCGAAATTGGATACCCAGCCGCCGAGTGCCGACGCGGTGGCGGAAGCGAAAGTGAACGATCAGGAAGCGGCAGCGGGGAAGAATTTGCCGGGGAAGGCGACCGATCCGGAAATCGAGAAATTAAAAGAGCAAGTGGCGGAAGCGCAGAAGCAACTGGACTTGACGCGACGGGAACTGGCGCTGGATCAGGATAGTTTTCTTTCCAATCCGGACCATGCGCGGGACAAGGCCGGACAGGCCAAGCTAGATGCGTTGCAGCAGGAGATCAATACGAAGCAGCCGGAGTTGGATAAATTGAAGGCGCGGCTGGATGCGCTGGTGCTGGAGAGAGAACCGAAGACGAGTTCGCCGAAGTAGTTTGGTGGACCGTTTCGTTTCGAAGTGACAACCCTCTGTTTTTGAATTCCCTCAATTGAAATCCGTTTAAGTGATGTCCACAGGTTTTCCTCGGTTGGGAAGGATACCCCTATAGGTTGTGGTGTTTGTTGTTGACAGCAGAGCGATGTTTGAACAGAATGCGGACAGAATTTGATCAACTGTTCACGGAAAAACCCCCACGTGCAAATTCGGCCCGTGGGGCACCCAAAAACGGAGAGTCAAAAACAGTAAGTCAAAAACAAAAAGTCAAGACGGGGACCTTAAGGCGGGAGAAAAAATAATGCAATATATGCCCGGATTCACGGTGCAGTGCATTAATGCGCAGTGTGGAGCGCGAGGACATTGGCTGCGGGCGGATGCTACGGGGCCGATCAGCGACGACGGGCGATGCCCGTGTTGCGGGGAGTTTTTGCGGAACGTGCCGCCGCCACTGGGTCCGCGATTTCGGATGAGACCGCGTCCGCTGACCGGGCGTCCGCCGTTGCGTCCGCGTCCTCGTTAAGTTTTCTTGCCGAAGAACGATAATTTTCTCGCTAAAAAAATTGCGATGCAAATCCCGCGAAAACCGTTGCGGAAATATCGTCGACGTGCATCGAAATGCAAGAGCGCACTGATTCGGCCGCTCATTTCCATCGCTGCGAAATAAAAATTAAATGGGGCTTAAAAGGAGAGAAGCAACCAAGGTGTTGGCCTTGGCTGCTTCCCGGGGTGTGTCCTCGAAGTGGTTAATTACTAATTTAGATGGGTGCTCATTGAAAAGGGTTTCATGGAAAGAAAGATTTTTTGATGCCGGGAAATCGTTAATAAAAAAGATACTTACGCCAACGTTCGTCCCGATGGCCGATTAAACGCATTAGCTGCCGAGAGGTATGCAACGTGAATGGGCGCGGTTTGCGGGCTAGCTTTAGGCCGGCTTCTTCGGGGGTGCGATCCCCTTTTCCGTTGTTGCAGCGATAGCAGCAAGCGACCAGATTTTCCCAAGTGGAACGGCCGCCGCGCGAGCGGGGGACGACGTGATCGAGAGTGAGCTCGGAGCTGGGGAAAAGTTTTCCGCAGAACTGGCAGGTATTGCGGTCGCGCAGGAGAATATTTTTTCGCGAGAGGGCGCGGCTCTGCTGCGGGATGTGGCGATAGGCGAGCAGGCGGATTACGGAGGGAACGCGGTGTGCGTGCGCCGCGGAATGAACTTCCGAGTTGTGCAGCTCTTCCGCTTGTGCGACGCCCTTGAGCATGAGCACCATAGCGCGACGGACGGCGGTGACGTTGATAGGTTCGTAGGTGGCGTTGAGGACGAGGACGGGCTCCTGCATCAGCGAGGCGCGCCGCATCAAAATTGAGTTGTGGATTCTACTGCCGGCGGGACTTTCGGAGCTTGGCGCAGGGACTCCCATTGCTTCGGGGGCGAATCTCCCCCGGGATTTGGCGGACTCGGCGCGTCTTGCGCTCATCGCATATCCCTCGGGTCATGACTCTGGGGAACCAGGAATGATCTGCCGGGCGGCGCGGGCGATGGTGAGCCCGATTACCGACTTGGCGCCTGCGGCTCGTAACGCCTGCGAGCAGGCATCAAGAGTGGCCCCTGTGGTCAGTACATCATCTACCAGTAAGACGCGCTTATTGTCAACTTGGCTGCCCGGACGTGTGGCAAAGGCGCCACGTACGATTTCCCAGCGTTCGGCGAAACTGAGGAGTTGTTTGTCTGGGCGAGGGCGAGTTCTGACCAGCAGGACTGGCTGATAGGGGAGTTTTAGGAGCTTGGCTAGAGGTTTGGCGATCAGGTCGGCTTGATTGTATCCGCGCTCTTTGTAACGGTCGCGATGGAGCGGGACGGAGACGACTACGTCGGCGGCGAGAGCGGCGGGTTCGCGATGGACGATTTCCTGGAGGCGCTGGGCGAACCAGTTGGCCAGGGGATCGATGCGTTCGAATTTGAGCATGACGATGGCGCGAGCGAGCAAGCCCTGATAAATGCTGTAGCTGCGAGCGCGGGCGAAAGAGAAGGTGCTCGCGTTGCAGGCGGGGCACGGAAGGGTGCTGGCATCGATCGGAGGAGGCGGCCAGTCGATCGAAGTTTGGCCATCGGTTTCGGCAGGCGGCGCGGTTACTTGCAGCGGTTGGCCGCAGACTTGGCAAAGTATGGATGGCATGGGGTGGAACGAGGCAAGGCAGTCGTCGCAGATAGGCAGACGGGTACCGTGGGTGAGCAGACGTTCGCAAAGGCGGCAGTCGGCTGGGAAGACGACGCTGACCAGAGCGTCGGCTACGTTTTGCAGCCAACTGCGCGAGGATTGCGCGAAAATAGATGGACCGCTCACGGCACCGCAAGCCTACTCCTGACCGGGGAATAAGCAAAGCAGTACTTTATGAGAGAGTAAGTATGCTGGCGATTTGCGACGCGCCGGCGATTACAGCAGGCCTTGCTCGAGTTTTTCCTGGCAAGTGATGCAATGCTTGGTCCAGGGCACAGCTTCGAGGCGCTTTTGCTGCATCTCTTCCTGACAGTTCGCGCAGGTGCCGTACTCATTGATCTTGATGCGCTTCAGAGCGTCGTCGATCATGTTGAGGATGGTGCGATCGGTGTTGGTCATGCCGAACAGGAATTCCTTGGTATAGGAGTTCGCGGCTTTGTCAGCGAGATCGACCGTCGGATCATCGTCGGCTTGACGACCTTCTTCTTCGGTGCGCGCGATCGTCTTCATCAGCTCTTCGCGGCGGGTGCTCAACTTTTTCTTATAGTATTCGAGTCTTTTCTTATCCATGGGAAGCTCAGCCCCCTCTGTGTAGATTTTTAGGGCCATCTAAAAACTCCATAGTGTAGGGCGAGCACCTATCGCTGTCAAGGTTGCGGGGTCAGTGAAAAATAGTAGTGAGGAAAAATATATTGGGTAGGCGAAGGATTTGAACAAGGTCACAGCCAAATCCAGTTAGCCATGACAGCTCGACGAGTTTAGTGACGCATAACGACGCGGATGCCGCGGCGCCAGCTTTCGGCGAGGCCGATGCGGGAAATTTCCAATTCGGAGGAAAGCTGACGGAGGAGGATATCGTTCGCAGGATGAAAACGCAGAGCGGGAGCCACGAGGACAACGAGCGGAGGGGCGGATTGCAGCTCGACGCCGGGAAAAAATCCGCAACGCGCGAAATCGCCGAGTTCGAGATGACGGCGGATACGCAGCCAGTAGTCGGCAGCTTGCAGCGGGAGATGCATGTACTCGCTAGCTTTGAGCTCGATGATGGCGAGGCGGCCGGAGCGGGTGACGGTGAGCAGATCGAGAATGCCGTGATCGCCGCCAGCGTCAGCAAAAACCTTGGTGTAAGCAAAGCGAGAGTCGAATGAAGCGTCGATACGGGAGACGTCTTCTCGAACGATGGATTCCAGCCAGCGCTCTGGTTGCTGGCGGAAGAGGCTGTGGCGGGTGTCGGTGGCGAGAGGATGGCGATAAAGTTCGAGATCGTGGAGCAATTGTTTGAAGGCGAGATCGGATGGGGAGCTGAGTTTTTCGCGGACGTCGGTGGCGCCAAAAAAAACACGCCCGCCATGCCAACGGGCGAAGGCGAGCCCACGAAAGCGCAGCCAAACTTCTCGCGATTGCGCTTGCGGATGCGCGGTGATGGCGCGAGGAGCGAGAGCGATGATGGGGTCGAGGTCTCCGCTAGCCTGGTCTAACAAGGATTGGGGTTCACGTCTGGGGACGAGCCAAGTATCGAGATTTCCTGCCAACTGCGGGTCCATTTTGGTAAGGGTTTCACGCATGGGGTCTCGTTCATAAATCTCTAAAGAAAATTGGGAACGGAGCGCGCGAGCGCGGTAAGACACGCCACGGCTTGCGCCCTTCGGAAGAATCAGGCGAACTCCCGCAATCGATCCGCGGTGAGCGGAGTGGCGGGCACGCTCGAGCCAGAGAAGCGCGAAGGTGAGACTGTTTTCGGTGGTTTCCGCGGATTCGCCATCCGGAACGGCAAGGACTGCCCAAAGCGAGGAGCCGCGACGCAGCAGACCACGTGCGTAATTTCTGGAGAGAGAATGCTCGAGGTCCGGAGCAACGGTGAGCGATTCGAGGGTTTCGTCTGGAAATTGTTGGGCGAGGATGCGGCCGAGGCGTTCGCAAAATTCTTCGCGGGAAAGTTCGCGAGGAGACGGCTCGAATTCCACGCGAACGAATTCCAGGCGGTCTGGTTTCCTGCGGCCGAAGCGCTCGACGGCTAAGGCCAGGCGTTCCTCGGAATGATCGGTAATGGCAAGGACGCGGCGGGTCAGGTTATAACTCGCAGACCACAGATGCAGGAGAGGTTTTTCCGCGGTACCGCGGACTTCCCAGGACAAACCAGTGAAGGGAGCGACGCGTCCGCCGTTTTCGCGCACCTCGACAGAGGAGGCGGTGACAAATTCGCGAAGGCTGGCTTCGAGTTCCGTGGCGAGTTCCACGAGGGTGATTATAAGTCAATTACGTACACAGGCACTACTATTTATCGAGAGTCTGAAAATCAGTTACCTGTACCGGTGGGGGCTGTACGTTCCAATCGTTGGGCAGGCGCTCGAAGGCGGCGTCAAAGGAACGCTGCTGGCCGGGAGCGAGTTGCAAGGCGGAAGGGGAAAAAGCCGGACGGGTTTCCCGGAGAATGACCTGGCCGAATTGGTCTGCGAATTCGATGGTGAGGATGACGGCGGTTACGGGCCGCTGTCCGACGTTTACGACTTCTCCGGAAATCGTGGTGACCTGTTGATCGAGAAAACTTTCGGCCTGGCTCATAGTGATATTTTGCACGCGGATTTGCGAGGCCTGGGCTTGTTTTGCGGGAGAGGAAGTTGCCGATGCCGATGGGCGGCGATTAGAGCGAGGCTGGGACCAAAAAACGACCGCGCCTATTAAGACAGGGACCAGCACAAGCAACATCCATGCGCGAGCGCGTTTGCGATTTGAAGCGGACTGATCAGGCGCTATTTCCTGGAAGGGTTTCATGGAAACACCGGTCGGGTCAGCGGCCTGCGGTCAGCCGATTGACCAGAGCGTCTGGGAGACGCGCAGCACGCATGCGCGTTTGTACAGACGAAATATCGTACGGAATGCGCCAGAATTCAACTGTCTGATGCTCGAGATCCGCGATGGCAAAGCCGGCGCGCGGATCGCCATCACGCGGCTGGCCGACGGATCCGGGATTCAGCAAATAGCGCCGCCGCGACTCGGTGCGCAGAGGAGCAAAGGATTCCGACGCGCGCGGACGGATGTGCAGCACTTCGAGATTATTGTTGGCGGCTTCGTAGGCAAATCCGCCTTGATGATGGGTGTGCCCGAAGAAGGTGACAGGACTGGTGGAATCGAGCAATCCTTCGAGAGCTTGCGCGGGCGTAAAGACATATTCGTCTTCGTCTTGAAACGCACCGTGGACCAGGACGATGCCGTCGGTTTCCAGGGGACCCTGCGGCAACGCGGAAAGCCAGGAAAGATTTTCGGCGGTGAGCTGGGTACGGGTCCAATCGACGGCAGCTTTGGCCACGGGATTGAAGTCGTCGGTGGGCATCAGATTTGCGACGGCTTTGTCGTGATTGCCGCGGATAGTGCGCGCGCCAATTTCACGGATCTTGCCGGCTACTTCATTGGGATCGGGGCCGTAGCCGACAATGTCACCGAGACAGACCACGGTGTCCCAGCGCCCTTTGGTGGCTTCGAGGGCAGCGGCAAGCGCGGTCGCGTTGGCGTGGAGATCGGTGAGGACGAGAATTCGCATTCAGCGCATCCCAAAAAAGAGCACTTGAGTATAGATGAAGCGACGCGCAGATGCACAGCGGATCGCAAAGATGGACGAGAGCCGTGAGGCGAAATAGCGGCGCGCCGGCGACGCATGAAAGAGGAAAAGGTGTCGCCGAAATCTAATTTTTAGGAGGGTTTAACATGGATATGTGAACGAACCGCGAATATTGCATGTTTGCAGGGGGATAAGGTGGTATCGCGAGAAATCTTTCCCCGGGACCGAAACATTCGCTGGGGGTGATTCGTCTATACAAGAGCAGCCGAATATCGGGTTGTTGGATGGTTCGAGGACTTAAAGAAAAACCCCGCGGTGGCAGCCGCGGGGAGTTGCGACACGCACTTTCCGGCCGTTAGTCCAGGAAGAGTTGGTGTCTTTTCGCGAGACTACTTCGTCTCCATCATGCGTGTCAACTCGTTCCGGCCAGCTAGCTTGTAGCGGCTTGAATCGATCCTCATTTAAGCGTGTGAAAGGAAATTGACACCATGAAAACCAACGGGATTATACGCACTACAGCATTGCTGGCCGCATTGGCGCTGACAGTACCGGTTTTTGCCAAGCCAGTTTCGCGGACCATCAATATCACGCAGGCAGCAAAAGTGGGCAAGGCGGATCTGAAGGCGGGTGAATATCGCTTGCTCATCGACGGCAACAAAGCCACGGTGCAAAAGGGCAAGCAACTGGTGGCCGAATCCGAAGGGCGCTGGGAAGATCGCGATTCGAAATCGCAATATGACGCAGTGCTTCTGGACGCCAACGGACAAGTGAAGGAAGTTCGGTTTGCTGGACAGAATCGGGTTTTTGTTTTCAGCGAATAAGAAACGCGTAGTGATTTCGAATCGGGACGAAAAAGAGGCTCTGCAATTGCGGAGCCTCTTTTTTTGATTTTTGGGAGTTGATTGATGTTTCAGCGGATCAGCATGCAATCGCCGTAGCTGTAGAAGCGGTAGCCGGCTTCGACCGCGTGATTGTAGGCGGCTAGAGTATGCTGGCGGCCGGCGAAGGCGCAAACCAGGGCGAGCAACGTGGAACGCGGAAGGTGAAAGTTGGTCAGCAGAGCATCGACGATGCGGAATCGGAATCCAGGAGTTATGAAAATGCTGGCTTCGGCTTTTCCGGGGGCGGCGATTGGAGCGGAGCTCAGATTTGTTGCGCGGGCGGCAGCGTCTTCCAGAGCGCGAACAACTGTGGTGCCGATGGCGAGAATGGGGCGCTTCGAGGAGTGCGCTGCGTGAATGCTTTGCGCAGTTGCGTCGCTAATTTCGTAGGATTCGGAATGCATCACATGGCTTTCCAGCGTATCGCCGTGAATGGGCTGAAATGTTCCCAGGCCGACGTGTAAAGTGATTTCGCAGATTTCCGCGCCGCGTGCGCGGATGGCTTGCAGAATTTCAGGAGTGAAATGCAGGGCGGCGGTGGGGGCGGCGATGGCGCCTGGTTGTTTGGCAAAAACAGTTTGGTAGCGTTCGCGATCGGAGGATTCGTCGGCACGATCGATGTATGGGGGAAGTGGGATGTGGCCGAGTTGATTGATGTGGTGCGTGATGTCCTGGCCGTCGCGGGAAGTGAATCGCACTGTACGTGATCCTAGTTCGCCGCGGTCTGTGATTTCTGCCTCCAAATCGCCATTGCCAAAAAGAATTCGCTCGCCGAGACGTATTTTTCGGCCCGGGCGGACGAGAGCTTGCCAGGTGGAAGGATCGAGTTGCTTGGTAAGGAAGATTTCGACAGTACCGGTGAGATGCCCGGGTTGCGGGGCAGCGGAATCGGAAGATCGAGTGGTGCTAGCGCGGCGTCCCAGAAGCCTGGCGGGAATGACTCGGGTGTTGTTGAACACTAGCAGCTCGTCGCCTTGGAGCAGGCTCGGGAGATGGGAAAAGGCAGCGTCGCGATGATGGCCGGTTTCGCGTTCAACCAGTAGAAGGCGGGAGTCTTCTCTGCGTTCGAGAGGGCGCTGGGCGATTTGGGCTTTCGGAAGGTGATAGTCGATATCGTCCAGGAGCATGGGGCTTAGTTTAGCAATAAGGGGTCAAGAGGGTTGGGGGAATCAGAGGAGGCTTAGTGGGGGCGGGAACACTGGCGTGGGACTGGATACGCAAGATTAGCTATAAATAGCAGATAACAATGGTTATAGAGTGATTTTTCGGCCCCACTCTATACTTGACACTATTACGCGCATATTTTATCATTGCGCTGTAGTCATATGGTGGAATCGAGCCTTGCACTTTGAACCGCAGATGAATGCGGGGTTGATCCAGGCCGGGTGAAGCGCGCGGGGCTGCTGATTTGGCCAGCCCTTCTTTTCAGCAGCGGCGTAAACTAGTTAAGCAGAGGAAAGGTAGCATGTTGCGATTCGAAAAAATGACGGTGAAAGCGCAAGAAGCGCTGCAGAACGCGCAAGAGGTTGCCGCGCGTCATGAAAATCAACAGCTGGAACCAATCCATCTTCTGATGGCTTTGGTGGAGCAGACGGATGGAGTGGTGTCTCCGCTGCTGGCGAAATTGGGGATTCGCAAAGAAGCTTTGGCTCAGGATATGGAGCGAGAGATCGCGCGGCTGCCGAAGGTGTCTGGCTTTGGACAGCACAACATGAGCCGGGCGCTGAACGATGTGTTGGAGAAGGCGTTTACCGAGGCGGAAAATTTTAAGGATGAATACGTTTCCACCGAGCATATGTTTTTGGCGATTGCGGGTGCAGATCGCGATGCTGCCGGGCAATTGTTGAAGAGGCAGGGAGCTTCGCACGAAGCGATTCTTCAGGCGCTAACTGGAGTACGTGGAAACCAGAGAGTGACGTCGCAGAATCCCGAAGCGACTTACGCTTCGCTTGAGAAGTACGCGCGAGACCTGACCGATTTAGCTCGCCGATCGAAACTTGACCCGGTAATTGGACGCGATGAAGAGATTCGGCGAGTGATGCAGATCTTGGCGCGACGAACGAAAAACAATCCCGTGTTGATTGGCGAGCCGGGCGTGGGCAAGACGGCGATTGTGGAAGGACTGGCGCAGCGTATTGTTTCCGGCGACGTCCCCGACGTGCTGAAGACCAAGAAGTTGGTGGCCCTTGATTTGGCGGCACTGGTGGCGGGCGCGAAATTTCGTGGCGAATTTGAAGAGCGATTGAAAGCGGTGCTCAAGGAAATCACGGAAGCTGAAGGGCAGATCATTTTGTTCATCGACGAACTGCACACATTGGTGGGCGCGGGAGCCGCTGAAGGGTCGATGGATGCTTCAAACATTTTGAAACCGGCGCTGGCGCGGGGCGAGTTGCGCGCAATTGGGGCGACCACGCTGAACGAGTACAAAAAATATATTGAAAAAGATCCGGCGTTGGAGCGGCGCTTCCAGCCGGTGCTGGTGGGCGAACCGAGCGTTGCCGATACGATTTCGATTTTGCGCGGGTTGAAGGAACGCTACGAGGTTCATCACGGGGTCCGCATTAAGGATGCGGCGATTCTGGCGGCGGCCACGCTTTCGCATCGGTACATCTCGGACCGTTTTCTGCCGGACAAGGCTATCGATGTGATTGATGAGGCTGCGGCAAGTCTGCGCATGCAGATCGATTCACTGCCGGTGGAAATTGACGAGGTGGAACGACGCATCATGCAGTTGGAAATTGAGCGGCAGGCGCTGCTAAAAGAAAAAGATGTGCACTCCAAAGAGCGCCGAACGCAAATTGAAAAAGAGCTGGCAAAACTGCGCGAGGATTCGAGCGGACGCAAAGCGCGCTGGCAAGCGGAAAAGCAGGCTATCGGGAAGATTCGCAAGCTGAAAGAACAGATCGATCAACTGAAATCGGAGGAGCAGCGCTACGAACGGTCGGGTGAGCTGGCCAAAGTCGCGGAAATTCGCTATGGAAAAATTGCGGCAGCGGAAAATGAGCTGAAGCGGGCGGAAGAACAATTTTCGGCGGTGCAAAAAGATGCGCCGATGCTGAAGGAAGAGGTCGACGAAGAAGATATCGCCAAGCTGGTTAGCAAATGGACGGGCATACCGGTGGGGCGGCTGCTGGAAGGCGAGGCGCAGAAACTGGTGCGCATGGAAGACCGTTTGCGACAGCGTGTGGTGGGGCAAGATGAAGCGCTAGCGAGGGTGGCGAATGCGGTGCGGCGGAGCAGAGCAGGTTTGTCTGACGCCAAGCGGCCAATCGGTTCCTTTATTTTCCTGGGGCCGACGGGTGTGGGAAAAACCGAGCTGGCGCGGGCTCTCGCGGAGTTCTTGTTCGATGATGAAAAATTGATGATTCGGATCGATATGTCTGAGTACATGGAAAAGCACAGCGTGTCACGACTTATCGGCGCGCCGCCAGGCTACGTTGGGTATGAAGAGGGCGGACAGTTGACCGAACAAGTGCGGCGGCATCCTTACTCGGTAATTTTGTTTGACGAAATTGAGAAAGCGCATCCGGATGTGTTCAATGTGCTTTTGCAAATTTTGGAGGATGGAAGGTTGACCGACGGCAAAGGGCGGACGGTGGACTTCCGCAACACTGTGCTGGTGATGACGAGCAATGTGGGGTCGACGGCAATTTTTGAATTGGCACAGAAGGATCCGGAGCGAGCGCGCAAAGAAGCGATGGAAGCGATGCGATCGGCGTTCCGGCCGGAGTTTATCAACCGGATTGACGAAGTGGTGATTTTCAATCCGCTGGGCAAAGAGCAGTTGGAGAGCATCGTCGAGCTATTGCTGAAAAATGTGGAGAAGTTACTGGAGGAACGGCAGATCACGCTGGAGCTGACCGCAAAGGCGAAAGAGTTGCTGGTGCACGAGGGCTACGACCCCGCGTACGGTGCTCGGCCACTACGGCGGACGATTCAGCGGATGGTGCAGGATCCGCTGGCGCTGCAAATATTGGAAGGCGCGGTATTACCGGGCGAGCGAATTCGAGTAGACCGCGACGGGAATAAGGACGCGATGCGATTTGAGCAGTTGCCGAGGCAAAAACCGGCGGCAGCGGCGGGTGTTTGAAGGCTGCGATTCGCTGCCGCGAACATCTGTACGGCTTGAAATTACGCGGCGGGGAAGACGTATAGTAGATAGAGGCTAGTATGAAAGTTCTGCGAACGACGTTTTTGCTATGTGCGTTGACGTTGCTGTTGATCACGCTGGGCGGATATTTTGGCGGCCGCCAGGGCATGACGATGGCGCTGGGGGTTGCGTTTGCATTGAACGCGATTGCCTATTTTTTCTCGGACAAAATTGCGTTGTGGTCCAGCGGAGCAAAGCCGGTTTCTCGCGAGGAATTGCCACGGCTATATGCGGTGATGGAGCGGCTCGCGGGTAAGGCCAACTTGCCGGTACCGAAACTTTATGTGGTGCCGGAGCCGGCGCCGAATGCCTTTGCGACCGGGCGCAATCCGAGTCACGCGTCGGTGGCGGTAACGCAGGGAATTTTGCAATTGCTGGATGACGAAGAGTTGGAAGGTGTGATCGCGCACGAGCTTTCCCACGTTCGAAACTACGACATTTTGATCAGCTCGATCGCGGCGACGATTGCCGGCGCGGTGACGTATTTGGCGCGGATGGGATATTGGGCAAGCCTGTTTGGCTATGGCGGAAGCAGCGACAACGACCGGCGAGGCGAGGGCGGACTCAGCGCGATCTTGATGCTGTTCCTGGCTCCGATTGCGGCCATGCTCCTGCAGTTGGGTATTTCTCGGCAGCGAGAGTATGCCGCGGATGCGACCGGGGCGCGCATGGTGGGAAATCCTTATGGGCTGATCCGGGCGCTCGAGAAACTTGGGGCTTACAACAAGCGGATTCCGACCACTTCGGTTTCGCCTTCGACGGCGGCGTTGTGCATTGTGAAGCCGTGGTTTGGCGGCAGCGTTATCAGTTCATGGTTCAGCACCCACCCTCCGCTGGAGGATCGTATCGCGGCATTGCGGCAGATGACTATCGTGCCTCAGCGATAGTGGTTTCCAGATCGGGATAAGTCGCTGTCTGGCGGGCCAAGTGTAAAGATTTCGGGTACTATCGGCCTCGTTCGGGAACAGTTCAGCTTGCGTCCGTCTTCAACTCTTTGATTTCATTGCAAATATCGCAAGGACTGGGTTTTCCCCTGGTTTGGTCGGAGAAATGCACCCATACAGGCGTCCGGCCGGGGCCGAGGGAAATGAAGCGGGGGATGGGGACATGAGCTGTCGAGACACTATCCATTTGATTTGCTGGTACTTAGAAGGAAAGTTGTCGCCTTCCGTTGAGAGCGAGATCAAGCGACATTTGAGTTCTTGCCGGGATTGCCACCTGGTTTTGGACGCCGCGAACAGCACGTTGGATCGCTTTTTCACGCCGTCGGTGGAAACGGAAACGGACGCAGCGTCTAGGGCCGCGTAGGGTATCTCCCTTAAGCCTTGTAAGGTGTGTAACATAGGTCGCGAGTTTTTGGCGCGGCCATTTTTTCTTGGGGCCAACTGATGCCACGGGTTGGTGCTTTGTGAATAACTCGAAAATTCAGCAAGAATTACTCTCCATACGGCAATAGCGTAATCTTTACTGGTACTGGTACCTTTCTTGGGCTCCCACTTAACCCTGTTTGACGGCCTTAAGTGCAATTGTTGCTTGAATTTGCTGCTAGCAACGTGAGCATACGGGGTTTGGTGTACTAGCTGCTCCTCTCCAAGCGTAAGGCGAAAAGCCAAAGGAGACGAAGTTCATGAGCGACTTTCAAGAGCCAATTCACCATACGGCCACCGGGACACCTCGATGGGTGGGTCTAGCGGTCGGCGTTCTGGGCGTCGTTGCCCTGTTGGGCTTGGGTGTGGGCTGGAGCGCGATGAATCATGCGAACAGCATCGATCAGACGACGCAGGCTACGTTGAAGCAATCCAACGAAGCTCTCACGCAGCGCCTGGCGAAAGAAGATGAAATCAACCAGCAACTGCAAAGCGATCTCAAGACGGTGACCGACAAGTTGAATATGACGCACGAAGATTTGGTTTCGGCGCGCCGGCAGACGAGCGCGGTGAACGCATCGGTGGGCAAGAAGCTGACTGGATTGGAGTCGTCGGTGAACACGCAGCTGGCCACCAAAGCGAATGTGGACGACGTCAACAAGCTCAATGGCGACGTGACCGGAGTGAAGGGCGACCTGGATGCCACCAAGAACAGTATTCAGATGGCACGCAGCGAAATGGGCACGCTAATCGCCCGGAATCACGACGAGATCGATACTCTCCGCCGGATGGGCCAGCGCGATTATTATGAATTCACGGTTACCCGCAAGAGCGGCGCGCAAAAAGTTGGTTCGGTACAAGTGGAACTGAAGGACACCAACACCAAGAAGAACCAGTTCACTCTGAATGTACTGGCGGATGACAAGAACTTCGAAAAGAAAAACCGTTCGGTGAATGAACCGATTTTCTTCTACACTGGCGGAAGCCACGCAGCTCTGGAACTGGTGGTCAACAAAGTCAGCAAGACGACGGCGTCTGGCTACCTGAGCATTCCCAAGGGAGCGGGCGCACCTTCGGCGACGGCATCAAACACCGGCGGCCAGTAAAAAGATAATGGAGTTGGTTTTCGAGGGGAGGATTCGCGAGAATTCTCTCCTTTTTGTTTGGCTGGCCTGTTTTGGCACCAGTGTAGACATGGCGCTGCGCGGTGTGCCAATCTAGCGAGTTAAAGCCTTACGCGCATGGAAATTCCTGCTTCGAAGGAGAATTTATGAAGATACGTTTGACGATGGGATTGGCAGCAATGCTATTTGCAGGACTGATCGCCGTTGCCGCAAACAGCAGCTTCACGGGATATATCGCGGACAGCAAGTGCAATGTGCAGGCTGCGCATGACGGCGCGCGGGAGTGCACGATCAAGTGTGTGAAAGAAGGCGCGAAATATGTCTTCGTGAGCGATGGAGACAAGAAGGTTTACGCGATCGACGATCAAGCGAAAGTGGCGGAACATGCCGGGCATCACGTTACCGTTACGGGTACGGTAGACGGAGATTCGATGAAATTGAGCAGCATCGAGATGGTTCCCGCCAAGAAATAAATTTTCACTCGATTTGCAAACGGGCGGAGCTTCGGCTTCGCCCGTTTTGTTTTTGTGGCGGGACACAATTCCGCTACGATAAAGATCTGCCATGACGACCACCTTGCTGCACACCGGCCGCGCATTTACACCGGCCATGGAAATCGCGGACGCGGGCATTTTGATTCGCGATGGAGTGATTGAGGCCATCGGACCGCGCGACGGCATGGAATTGCCTGCGGGGGCCGCGGAGATTTCCGCGCCCGGGCGCATCGCAGTTCCAGGCTTTGTGGATGTGCACATTCACGGCGCCGGCGGCCGCGATGTGATGGAAGGCACGGCGGAAGCAATGGCGGCCGTAACACGGACGGTGGCCAGGCACGGCACCACTTCTATCTTAGCGACCACCGTGACTGCCAGCGCCGACGATACCTGTCGCAGTGTGCAAGGCATTGCGGGCTACATCGCGCAACAGCATAGCGCTGGAGATAATCGTGCAGATGTTTTAGGGATTCACTTCGAAGGCCCTTTTATCAGCAAGGCGCGGCGCGGGGTGCATCTGGAAGAATGGATTCAGCTGCCCTCCGCGGAACTTTTGCAGAGGTTTCTGGACGCCGCCGCAGGGAATGCGAGAATTCTGACGATTGCGCCGGAGGTGCTTGGCGCAATGCCCTGTATTGATGCGGCGCGAACGGCAGGATTGGTCGTGGCACTGGGCCACACCGATGCGACCTATGAGCAGGCACGGCTGGCAATCGCGCGCGGCGCGCGCCACGCGGTGCATGTGTATAACGCCATGCGGCCATTTTCGCATCGCGATAGTGGCGTAGTTGGCGCCGTGCTTACCTCGCCGGAAGTGACCGCGGAACTGATCGCGGATGGTGTGCATGTGGAAGAAGCTGCCATTCGTGTGCTTCTGCAAGCCAAAGGCGCGGGTTGCGTGATTCTGGTGAGTGATGGAGTTTCCGCCACTGGGATGCCGGACGGCGTATACCGGTTGGGAAACTTCGCGGTGAATGTCGCGGGCGGAGTGGCTCGCAACTTCGAAGGGAAACTGGCCGGCAGCACGCTTACGCTGGACCGCGCTCTGCGCAACATCGTGGCTTTGGGAAGACCGCTTAGCGATGGGTTGCGCATGCTTACCGAGAATCCAGCCAAGCTGCTGGGCTTGGAATTTAAGAAGGGTGTGCTGCGCACTGGCGCGGATGCGGATATTGTGCTGCTGGACGAAGCCTTGCAAATTGCGAATGTGTGGACGCGCGGGATTCCGCTGAATTAGCTAGGGGCATCGTAAGAACTCACGGATTTAGCGGAATGTTGAGTTCGGCAGCAAGCTGATTGGGGTTGAACGGACTACACGCGAAGTAGCGATCGCCAACCTTAATCGTCGGCACTTTGCGCTTTCCATTGTTGGCCTTGATTACGATCGTTTCGGCGGATGGATCGTCCTCGATATTCACTTCACGAACCTCAACGCCGTGCTCTTTCAGGAAGTTTTTCGCCCGCCGGCAATCCGGGCACCACCTCGTGCTGTACATCGTAATCGGATCCATGCTGGCTCCTGCTGGGGCGCGGAGGTCGCCGCTCCGCAATTTCTTATTATAGTGGAACGAGAACTTAAGCGTTGCGCGTCAAGAACTCATCGGAGCGCCACGGCGTCTCCGCGCGACTTGCAGACGGATATTGGAGCGTTGCAACGCGATGGATGCGCGTCCCCAGTCGATCTGAGGATCTTGCGCACTCGAAGCCAACCGCTTTTCCGCGCGCTTCAACGCTTCTTCCGCGCGCGCAACGTCAATCTCTTCAGGACGCTCCGCCATTTCCGCGAGCACGGTAACGCGATCGCCCAAAACTTCCGCGAAGCCTTGAATGATCGCCAGGTGCACCGGCTCGCCGCCGCCTTTCGCGCGATAGGTCATCTCGCCGATGCCGAGCTCCGTGATTAGCGGAGCGTGCCCAGGCAAAACTCCCAGGCAGCCGTCCGCGCCAGGAAGCACCACTTCCACGGCTCCTTCGCGAAGCAATTGCCGCTCCGGCGTCACGATGACCAGCTCGATCGATTCAGGAAGCATGCCGTTAGGCGCCCGTCTTCATTTTCTCGGCCTTTGCCAGAGCTTCTTCGATAGTGCCCACCATGTAAAACGCCTGCTCCGGAATGTCGTCGTACTTGCCTTCGACGATTTCCTTGAAGCTGCGCACGGTGTCTTCGATTTTGACGTACTTGCCTTCGAGGCCGGTGAACTGCGCGGCGACGAACATGGGTTGCGACAGGAATTTTTCGATTTTGCGGGCGCGAGCAACGGTGCGCTTGTCTTCGTCGGAAAGTTCTTCAATACCCAAAATCGCGATGATGTCTTGCAGGTCTTTGTAGCGCTGAAGAATCGATTTCACTCCGCGGGCGACAGCGTAATGTTCCGCGCCGACGATACGAGGATCGAGAATGCGCGAATAGCTGGCCAGCGGATCGACGGCGGGATAAATTCCGCGTTCGACGATTTGCCGGCTCAGGTTGGTGGTGGCGTCCAGGTGAGCGAAAGTTGCAGCCGGTGCGGGGTCGGTGTAGTCGTCGGCGGGCACGTAAATGGCTTGCACCGATGTGATCGAGCCGGATTTCGTGGAAGTAATGCGCTCTTGCAGTTCGCCGATTTCCGTATTCAGGTTCGGCTGATAACCCACGGCGGAAGGCATGCGGCCGAGCAGCGCGGAAACTTCCGAGCCGGCCTGCACAAAACGGAAAATGTTGTCGATGAACAGCAGCACATCGAGGTGTTCTTCGTCGCGGAAATATTCCGCGACAGTGAGGCCGGTGAGACCGACGCGCAAACGCGATCCGGGCGGTTCGGTCATCTGCCCGTAAATCAGCGCGGCGCGGGATTTTTCCGTATTCCCGGGAACGATAACGCCGCTCTCGGACATTTCCAGCCACAAGTCGTTTCCTTCGCGGGTGCGCTCGCCGACTCCGGCAAACACCGAAACGCCGCCGTGCTTCATAGCGACGTTGTGAATCAATTCCATAATCAAAACGGTTTTGCCGACGCCCGCGCCGCCGAACAGGCCTATTTTGCCGCCCTTCAGGTACGGCTCGATCAGGTCGACAACTTTGATTCCGGTCTCAAACATTTCGAGCGTAGTGGACTGCTGGTCAAGCGCTGGAGCAGGGCGGTGAATCGGATAATGTTTGTCGCTATTGATGGGGCCAAGCTGATCGACCGGCTTGCCGAGAACGTTCATCACGCGGCCCAGCGTCGCGCGACCCACCGGGACCTCAATCGCGGTGCCCAGATCGAACGCCTTCATGCCGCGGACCATGCCCTCGGTGGGCTCCATCGCGACCGCGCGCACGCGGCCTTCGCCCAGGTGCTGCTGCACTTCGACGGTGACATCCAGCGGTTCTGGCAGCGTGTAGCCTTCGCTGGTGATGCGCACCGCGTTGTAGATCGCCGGAAGGTGGCCGGCTTCAAACTGAATGTCGAGCACCGGTCCGATGACTTGCACCACGTGTCCGACCGCTTTTACTTTCTCCGCCATTGGTGACTCCTCTAAAATCGGGTGACTAGTGATTCGTGACTGGTGCCTGGTTCTTCGCGTCCAATTTATTGCGAAGCGCTCTTCCCAACGCGTTGATCAGTCGTCCAGTCGAGTTACATCCTGCGCTGATTCGGGCAAAATCTTCTTTCGAAATTTTCCCTAAATCAAAACTTAACAACATAAAGTACCGCGTTTCTTCAAGCTCACCGCGCGCAATTTGCAGCGACCTCAAGAATTCTTTTGTCGTTCCTCTGCCAAACCCCTCGGCAATGTTTGCGGCCACCGACGATGCCGATCGGCGCACCTGAGAAACGATGCCGAACTGATCGCTCTTCGGAAACGTTTCAGTTAGCCGAAAAACCAATAACACAAGCTGATGCGCCTGCTGCCAAACTTGCAACGCGGAGTAGGTTTTGATCTTCACCAGTCACTAGTCACCGATCACCAGTCACCAATCTACGTTCCGTAAGTCGCGCCGCTAACAATCTCAATAATTTCCTTGGTAATGGCCGCTTGCCGAACCTTGTTCATATGCAACGTCAGCGCATCGATTACGTCGCCGGCGTTGTTGGTCGCGGATTCCATTGCCGTCATGCGAGCGGCGTGTTCGGCCGCCGATGATTCCAGCATGGCGCGCAGCAATTGGGTTTCGATGTAGCGCGGCAGCAGCTTGCCCAGTAATTTCTCCGGTGGTTGCTCGTAAATGTAGTCAACTTGCGTTTCCGGGTGCGCCGCATCCTTCTTTTTTTCGTCCACGTCTTTTTCTTCGCGAATCGCTTCTACCGGCAACAGTTTTTCCACCACGAGGTTTGGCGTCATCACCGTTTTGAATTCGCTGAACACGATGTAGACCGAATCGACTTTGCGCTTGGCGTACAGTTCCGTAACCAACGCCGCAATTTCCCGCGCGGTCTTGAAATCTACTCGCGCCAGCACGTTAATGTATTCGCCGGCGAACTCAAAACCGGCCTTTTTCAGCGAATCGCGGCCTTTTTTGCCGACCGGGATCGTGGTGATTTTCTTACCTTTGTGGCCGCGAAAGAATTCATTCGCTTTGCGCAAAATGTTGCTGTTGAAGGCGCCGGCCAAGCCACGCTCGCCCGTCAGCACAATGGCCAATATGTTTTCTTCCGGGCGCTTTTCCAGCAAGGGATGCTCCGGCTCTTGAATACGCGCCATGATGGAGCGCAAAAGTCTGGCGAGTTCCTGCGCATAGGGGCGCGCCGCCAACGCCGCTTCTTGCGCGCGCCGCAACCGGGCCGCGGCGACGAACTTCATTGCGCGGGTGATCTGCTGGGTGTTTTTCACCGAGCGGATGCGACGCCGGAAATCAAGAAGTGTGGGCATGATCTATCGCTGCGTTCGCCTTATTTCGCCGCCGCTGCTGCCGCCGGAGCAGGAGCAAACCGCTCTTTGAAGGCGTCGAGCGCTTTCTTGATCTCCGCTTTGATGCCGTCATCCAGAGCTTTCTTTTCCGCGATGCTCTTCAAAATGTTCGACACATTGCTTTCGACGTACTGCAAAAATTCGCGTTCAAATCGGCGCACGTCTTCGACAGGAATATTGTCCAGCGCGCCGCTGGTCGCCACATAAATGCTGAGCACTTGTTTTTCGACCGACAACGGAACGTACTGATCCTGCTTCAAGATTTCCGTCAGCCGTTGACCGCGGCCCAACTGCGCCTGCGTCGCCTTGTCCAACTGGTCGGAACCGAACTGCGCAAATGCCGCCAAATCTCGATATTGCGCCATGTCCAGCCGCAGAGAACCGGCGACTTGCCGCATTGCTTTGATTTGCGCGTTGCCGCCGACACGACTTACCGAAATACCCACGTTGATGGCAGGGCGAATACCTGCGTTGAACAAGTCCGCTTCTAGATAAATCTGGCCGTCGGTAATGGAAATTACGTTCGTCGGAATATACGCAGAAACGTCACCGGCCTGTGTTTCGATAACCGGCAGAGAAGTCAGCGAACCCGCCCCCAACTTGTCGTTCAATTTCGCGGCGCGTTCCAGCAGGCGCGAGTGCAGATAAAACACGTCGCCGGGGAACGCTTCGCGCCCCGGTGGGCGGCGCAACAGCAAAGAAATTTCGCGATAGGCCTGCGCGTGCTTGGAAAGGTCGTCGTAAAAAGTCACCGCGTGGCGCTTGGTGTCGCGGAAGTATTCGCCGATCGCGCATGCCGCGTACGGCGCGATGTACTGCACCGAAGCCGGCTCGGACGCAGACGATGCAACGATGATGGTGTAATCCATCGCGCCCGCGTCGGTGAGCACTTTCACAACTTGCGCAATCGTGGAGCGCTTCTGGCCGATCGCGCAGTAAATACAAATTACGCCGCTCCCCTTTTGATTGATGATGGTGTCCAGAATGACGGCGGTCTTACCGGTTTGGCGGTCGCCAATGATTAACTCGCGCTGGCCGCGGCCAATCGGAATCATGGAATCGATCGCCTTGATACCGGTCTGTAGCGGTTCGCGTACTGGTTGACGATCCAACACGCCGGGAGCGATGCGCTCCAGAGGATTGCGTTGCTTTGCGACGATCGGCCCTTTGTCATCCAGCGGTTCGCCAATCGGATTGACCACGCGCCCGATCAAGCCTTCGCCAACCGGCACCGACATAATCGTGTTGGTGCGCTTGACGGTATCGCCTTCCTTCAGTTCCGCCGATTCCGCCAGCAGCACCGCGCCGACTTCGTCTTCTTCCAGGTTCAGCGCAATGCCGAAAATGTTGTGCGGGAACGCCAGCATTTCGCCGGACATCACTTTTTCGAGTCCGTGGATACGCGCGATTCCGTCGCCCACACTGACGATTGCGCCAACCTCGTCCACCGCCACGGCCTGTTCGTAGTTTTCGATCTGCTCGCGCAGAATCTTACTGATTTCGTCTGCCTTGATATTCGCCATTCCTGCTCCGTGCGCCAAAAAGCGCAACTAACCTAATTCCCGAACTCGCTGAAACACAACATCTCTTACCGCAACCGCTTCACAAAAATTTATTCTGCCGCCAGCCGCGCACGCAATCCATCCAACTGGTTGCGCAAGGACCCGTCGTAAATCGTGTCGCCGATGCGCACCACCGCTCCGCCCAACAATGTGGGATCAAGCGAATATTTTGCTTCCACGCGCTTTCCGGTAAGCCGCGCCAGCACTTTGCCGAATTCCGTTTTTTGTGTCGCACTTAGTTCCGTGGGCGACGAAATCTCCGCCTCAGTAACACCTTGCCGCTGCCGAATCACTTCTTGGAAGGCCGTGATCACTTCCGGCAAAATGTGCATGCGATGCCGGTCGGAAATCACAAACAGAAAATTGCGTAAAATTTTGCTGGCGCCTAGCCGCGCGATCAGTTTTTCGATTACCCCGTGCTTGGCCTCGCGGCCGACCGCAGGGCTCGACAAAAAATTCCGCAGCTCTGCAGACTCTTCGTATGCGGCCCCGAATGCCCCAAGCTGTTTAAGAACGGGCTCGGCCGCGCCTTGATCCAGCGCCACGTCCGCGAGGGCATTCGCGTATTGCAGACTAGCCGAGCTCAATTCGGTCTCCCATCAAGACTCTTCACAAAAGCCGCCACCAACGATTCTTGTGCCTTCGGAGTTAGTTGCTGCGCCAGCAGATTTTCCGCGCCGTCCACAGCCAGTTTCGCCGCAATCGCTTTCAGTTCCAGCCGAGCCGAACGCTCTGCCGCCTCAATTTCCACTTGTGCCGCGATAGCGATTCGTTCCGCATCGCTCTGCGACGCTTTGCGAATACGGTCGGCTTCAGCGACGCCGTCCCGTTTCGCTTCTTCTCGAAGCTGTGCAACTTCCTGCTCCAGTTTCGCCAGTCTGTCTTCCGCTTCGCGAAGTTGACGGTCGGCTTCAACCTTCGCCGCTGTCGATTTGCTGATCGCTGAACTGATCGTTTGTGCCCGGCCGCGGAACGTCGGCGGCAGCACTTTCCCGAAAACCCACAGCACCAAGCCCGCCAGGATTGCGAAATTGATCCACTTGAAAAGTTCCGTGACGCCAGAATTCGCGGAATCGCCGCCTTCGGCGGCGCGAGTGCTTGCAACGGTCATAAGCAGCCCAAAAAATAAACTGATGCAGATAACGCCGAATGTTCGCAGATGTCTCATCGCGCCTCTTTCGGAAGGGAACCCGCTGGCGGATTTTGCAGCACGCGTCGCGCGATTTCCGCCGACAATTGTCCAACGCTCGCTTCCACATCGCGGCGCGCCGCATCCATCTCGCGCGCAACCCGTTCTTTCGCCGCCGCCACTTCCGCGCCGGCTTTCGCGCGAGCATCTTTCAGTTGCGCCGCCCGTTCATCCAATAATTTCTTGCGACCAGCTTCCTGCTCGGCATAAACCTGTGCGCGCGCCTGCCGCAAGGCTTCCTGATATTGCTTTACCTTTTCTGCCGCAGCCGCCTGTGCCGCCTCCGCCGCTTTTTGCGCGCCGACCGTCCGCGCGTCGCGCTCCGCCATCACTTTCAGCAGCGGGCCAAAAAACAGCGTCCGCAACACGCCGCAAAAAACCAAAATTATCAGGACAATAGGCACAGCCTGAAGGAACAGTTCGCCGAGTTGGTGACCAAGTCCGTGCATTAAGTTGTGTCGCCGAGTTCCAAGATTAGCAGCCGCGCCGCGCACTCCACCTGTGCAACGGTGGGCCTGGAGCTGCCGTCCTGAGAGGATATTTTATAGCATCCGTCGCCGCATTCCGTCAACGTAACTGGTTGATTGATGAGGAAAAAATGCTCCTCAACCTAACGGCACGCGCCCGCACCGAAAGAATTTGCAATGGATTGGAAATGGACTACTTAGTTGGCGGGAGCAGTCGGCGTCGGCACCGTTACGCCACTCGGCTCAAATACATAGCGAATGATTAAAGGCGTCTGCGATCGCCCCGTGGTCATGTGCAAAGTCTCATACAGTTGCAGCCCGTCGTACGATAACTCATACGTACGATTCATCTTATGCCCGTGCGGATCTTTTTCGTCGGTTACCAAACGATTGCTGTCCCAGTGCGCGTCGTATTCCTCGTACGCCGGGTCTTTCGACTTCTGCACTTTCCGCCCATCCGTAAAAAGCGCCAATTTGTGATTTTGATCGTCGATAACATCTATTTCCGGACCCTTTGGGTCGTTCTGCACCAATCTCAATGATCCCGGCGGATTGTAAAGCTCTCGCATTTTCTGCGGGTCTCCACCGTCTTCGCTGTCCGATCCTCCGCGCCTGCCGCCACCTAAGCCTCCGCCCGGATATCCTCCGCCTATGCGCCGATTTCCCCCGCCAGAACTCCCGCTGCTGCGCGCCTGCCCTATTTTTTTCTGTGCATCATCGCTGTCTTCGGGATCGAGCTTCCATTCACCAAAGATGGATGTCCTCGCCTGCACCGGTCCTTTTTGCGGTTTCACTTTGGCGGGAGGCGGCAGTGGATCTCGAGACGGCGCAGCCGGCAACGGCCCAGGCGGGGCTTGGCCGCAAATAGTTCCGGCCGACAGCAGACACGCCGCGCTCAAAACGCCAATCGCCCAAAACGAAATATTTTTCGCCGCCTTCATGGTTAGTCGCATTGCGAATCCTGCTTTAACGGAATCATTCCCAAACCAGCGCCTGATAGTTCCCGCGCAAAAGCATTCCTCAAAGTTAGAGAAAATTTCGGCGCCAAAGGGTTGCTTGCTGCAAAGTTAGCCCGGCGGCAGCCACGTTCTCAGCGCTCCGGCCCGTGGCAGCAGCGCAACCGCTCCCAGCTTCCGAAAATGTTCGGCCCGCACCCGATACCCGGGCGTATCCGCCGGCAAAATCGCCACAAACGGAACTCCCGCAGCCCGCGCCGCCAACCCGTCATCAATATTATCGCCTAAGTACAGCGCGGTGCGCGGATCGCGTCCTGCCAAAATTTTCAGCAAGCCTTCCGGGTCTGGCTTAATCCGCTTTACATCGTCCATAGTCACCGCAGTTTTGAAGCTTGCCGCTCCAACCCATCCGTTAAAAGTCGCGGAAAACTCCTTCCGCGTACGCCCCGTGAATAAATCTAGCTCATACCGCTTCGCCCACAATTCGACCTGCCGCGCGCTGAGCAAGAACTTCTCGTTTCGCACATTTCCCGGCGTTCCGTTGCTGCCCCAGTAAAATTTTTCAAACGCCGCTCGCGCCTCGGCGTAAGAAGTCGGCCGGCCCAACGATGTCACCCAGTCCGCCGTTAGCCGCCAGTCGTCGTTGTACCCAGGCTTGTTTTTCCATTTATGCAGTTCAGCATAAGTGACCCGCTTGCCGCTCAACTGCCGCACCGTTTGCAGCGCCGATCGCCAAAATGTCCCGCGAACATCGACCAAAACGCCGTCTACATCAAAAATGAGTATGCGCGGCGACAATTTTTTCCTGGCCAGGCCCACGCCTTTCATTGGACCAGACATTTCCCCGCATCGCAAACCGCGTCGCGCATCAAAAAACGCCGATTCTGGTAGTGTCTCAGTTTGAATTTTCGCCCATGACCCAAAATGGACCTCGCGCCCCGGCGCAGTCCGCCGGGCGAGTTGCGCGATTAAGCGGGAACGTACGTCAACCGAATCAGGTCCTCGGCGATGAGATCGGTGCCCACCAGATGGAGCGGCGGCCGCGGGCCGGCGAAGAATGGCGTGCCGCTGCCAAGCACAACGGGGCGGAGGTAGAGTCGATACTCATCGATAAGACCAGCGTCGCTCAGGCTTCGCGCCAGGACCGGGCCGCCAACGTCAATCTCGCCCGCCAGTTCAGCCTTCAGCTTGCGTATCGCCGCCTCGAAGTCCTCCGCGACCAGCGTGGCGTTGGGGCCAACTGATTTGAGCGAACGCGACACGACGCACTTCGGCTGGCTCCGCCACGCCGCCGCGAAGTCGCGTTCCTCCGCGTCCCAGTCGGGAAGGTCTTCGTCCCAATAACGCATGATCTCGTAAAGGCCGCGACCATAGATGCAGCCCGTCAGGGCACGCACATGCTCGACGAAGTGGCGAAAGGCCAGGGGCGCAGGGGGCCCCAACTTCATGTGGTCGACATAGCCATCCAGAGACTGGCTCATTCCGAAGACAAGTTTCGCCATGCTGCAAATCTCCTTCCCAAGTTTTTCAGAATAGCTTAAGCCCTGGTTGCGCGGAAGTGGGCTTGGACACAATCTGTGCGCCGCCCTGCGGGTCTGACCAATAACTACGCTTTCCCTCCAAATCCGAGATTCAAGCTGAAACACTACCCCGATTTTGGTTTTCTCGCCGCCTCGCGTATAATATGTGATTGCTCGCGACCTAGCGACGCGGCCGTATTCTCCGGACTCCCGGATGGCCGTGCAGACCGGACGCGACGAAATGGAGCCACCATGAAACCCGGTATTCACCCCGACTATCACTCCGTAACTGTCCATTGCGCCTGCGGACATAATTTCTCCACTCGCTCCACCATGAAGGGCGATATGCTGCGCGTCGAAATCTGCTCGAATTGCCATCCCTTCTTCACCGGCAAGCAGAAGCTGATCGATACCGCCGGCCGCGTCGAGCGTTTCCAGAAGAAGTACGCCAACGCTGCAGCCAAAGTGGAAGCCGCAAAAGCCGAATCCGCCGCAAAAAAATAACATTCGCCGTCGCGAGGATAGAGCGGGTAGACGCCGCACCCGACCAGGGCGCGGCACCCCTCAGGGTTCTTGGATGGGCGTCTCAACCCGCAAACTTCCAGAGTTTTGGCGGCTCTCACCCGAAATTTATCTCAGATTAATCAATATAAAGCGTCACCCGTGCAATAAGGTCCGCGCTCAATTCACGGTCCTGGACTGACCGCTTACGCAACACTCTGTCCCACAATCGGTCGCTAGGCCGCGGTTCAGCGCGTCCCGGGGTTTAAGTTATCTCCATTATTATCAAGCGACTAGGCGCCCTCTTGCCGTGGCTCTCAGCCTGCCATCTACTCCCTCGACATGAGCGCAGCCGCATCCACACTCTGTTCGAACTCGCTTCACACTAGTTCGCAGCATACCCTGCTGGCCGAAGCCCGCCGCGGAAGCCACGAAGCGTTCACCGAAATGGTTTCACCCTACGTTCCCACGCTCTACAAACGCGCTCGGCGGCTGACCGGCAATCCGGCCGACGCGGAAGATGTGCAACAGGAAGCCCTGCTAAAAGCATGGTCCCGCCTCGATCAGTTTTCTGGAAATCAAGATGAGACCAACAACGACTTTCGCGCCTGGGTCGCTCGCATCGGCGCCAATAGCTCCATCGATCTCTTGCGCCAGCGCCGCGATTCCAAAATGATTTCGCTGGAAGAATCGAAAGGTCCTGCTGAAGAAACTCTGGGCAATCGCATTCCTTGCCGCCAGGACAATCCCGAAGAACGTTTCGCCCGCCGTCAGCGAAACATCCTCTTGGCGCGCGCTATCGCCCAGCTCCAGCCCGATCTCCGGCAAACCTGCCTGCTTCGCGACGTCCTGCAATATTCCACGCAAGAAACCGCTGATCGCATCGGCATTTCGATTGTCGCCGTTCGTCTCAGACTATTCCGTGCGCATCGTCAGCTTCGCGAAAATTTACAGAAATCGATGCGACCAAAATTACGCCATTCCCCGTCTGCCTTGAATCCGCATCGAAACATTCCACCAACGTCTGACAACCGTTCGTCTTCTTCGCTCGCCATCGCACCGGCCTACGCCAGCGGCGACTAGATTCTTGCTCGCGATTCCGCCCAACGCACCGGCCTAATTTTCCTTGCCTCCCACCACCTGCGCATGCCCCAAAAACGCCACCAGGGATACTCCGCCAATAATATTTCCCAATAGCGTCGGCAAAAAGAACGCCCCAAAAAACGAGCTCCAACTCTCCGATCCGATCGCCACCTGATAAAACATTTTGTTCGATCCGGCGATAATGTGGTTGAAGTGCCCCAGTCCGACCAGATACGTCACGATAATAATGATGCTCACCTTCGCGGAATCCGCCGCCGGCAGCAGCCACACCATCAACGCGATCAGCCAGCCCGCGAAAATCGCTCGTAGCAGCGACACCCAGAATCCGCTCCCCATGCCCTCCTGGCTTACATCCTGTAGAGCTTTTTGTACCTGCGGACTAAAAATCGCAATCTTTGCGATACACAACGCAAATAAGAATGTGCCCACCAAATTCGAAATTAGAACCGCGGACCACAATCTCCCTACGCTCAGCAGCGTGGCAAAATTCCTGCGCAACAGCAGCGGTAAAATCACCGTTAACGTATTTTCCGTAAAGAGTTGCTGCCTCCCCAGAATCACGAACAGAAATCCCACGCTGTATCCCAACTTCGAAATCAGCGGACGCCACGGTGCATCCGGCAAACAGGCCGAAAGCGCCGCTTCCGCAAACAACGAAAAACCCATCGATAGTCCCGCCGCCAGCCCGGACCACGCCAGCGCCGACGTCGTCCGCTTCATCTCCTCCTCGCCCTCGCGCCGTATCGTCTCGTAAACGACGTTGGCCCCAATCGCCACCCGTTCTTCCACTTGCTTCTGCTCGATAGGCTTATTGATCGGCGACGGGTGCGATTCCGGCCTGTCGTCCACCGGATCCGCAACGCTACTTTTCTGGGTTTTCTTCGCTGTGTTCATAAACCTCACGCTGCTTCCAACACAAACTTTGCATCATCCCGCCGGCCTGCCCTCCTGCCCATCCCCGGTAACCTGTACCCCAATCAATCCCTATGTGTAGTTGACGCGCCATCCCACCCGCTCTTCGCCCCCGCGGAGAACCCGTCCGACGGTGCCACCCTCCCAAAGTCACGAAAAAGTACTATTCACCCCTTTCCCACATTCTGTTAGCCTTTGCCCCATGCGTTGTAGGGGCGCCCATCCTGGAAGCGGGTGTTTCTCTGTCTCTTTCACTCCAGTGATAGCGTCACGAAATTAGCCGCTCGCTCGTCAGCAGTACCGCGCCGGGGCTCCCAGCCCAACCCTCGAACAACGCCACGAAACCACAAGGGGGAAATGTGAGAATCCAAAACTCTTACCGTGTCCTGTTTTTGTTGCTCCCGTTATTTTTTCTGCCGCACACTTCTCGCGCCGCTAACCAGACCCGGCTCGTCGTCAGCAATACTCCCGGTCAATGCCCGCAAGCCAAATTCACCAAAATTCAAGACGCCGTCAACGCCGCCGTCGCGGGAGACACCATCCGGGTTTGCAACGGCGTCTACGCTGAGCAAGTAACCATCAATAAGCCGCTCGACATCAACGCCGATCCCGGCGCCTTCCTCGTTCCATCTTCCGTCCAGCAAAATTCTTCCAGCCTCGCCACCGGAGACGCTATCGCCGCCGCTCTTCTCGTCACCGGCGCCAGCAACGTCACCATCTCCGGCCTCACTGTCGACGGCATCAACAACGGCATTGCCAGTTGCTCGCCTCGCCTGATCGGAGTTTATTTCCAGAACTCTTCCGGCACGGTGAACCACGCCACCGTCCGCAATTTCAAACTCGGCGTCAGCTTCAACGGCTGCCAGAGCGGCACCGGCATCTTCGTCGAAAGCGGCAGCGGCGGCACCTCCGACGTCGAAATCGCCAACTCCTCCATCCATGACTTCCAAAAAGACGGCATCACCGTCAACGAAATGGCCACGCAAGCACGCATCCGCAATAACGTCGTCACCGGCCTCGGTCCCACCACCGGAGCCGCGCAAAACGGCATCCAGATTGGGTTCGGCGCGCAAGGCACCATCCGCGAAAACACCGTCACCAACAACGTTTTCGCGCCGTGCAACGCTATCGCCACCTGCGACACTGTCGCCACCAACATTCTCGTCACGCAATCCGATGACGTCCGCATCGTTGACAACATCGTCGGCATCAGCCAGATCGGCATCTTCGTCGACGGCAACAACTCCGTCGTCCGCGGCAACACCGCCTTCGCCTCCACCGTTTTCGAAGGCATCCGTGTCGAAGGTGACGGCAATACCGTCAACGACAATCGCGTGGTCAACGGCGGTGAAGCCGGCATCTTTCTCGCCGGCAACAACAACGCTGTCCAGCGCAATCAAATTACGGATGCTCCTATCGGGATCCTGAAGGCCGCCGGTTCCGCCGGCAACGTCATCAACGGCAACGACTTTTTCAACGTGGCCATTGAGGTCCAGGATCCGCCGCTCGCCAGCCTGAAAATGAAAGTCGTCGCTGAGCGCTAGACAATCGGCAAATTCCTCCCGCGCGTTGCGAGTCGCAAAAGAACGCAACGCGCGGGATTTTTCTCGCAAACTAACTCGGCAACTTTGCCGTTGACACCGCGCAGTTCGCGGTGCTAAAAATCCACCACCTGCTCTCTGGTGGTGAGTCTCTTGCCACATAGCGACAAGTTTCACGCGAGTGAGCTGACAGGGGTTCTGCCTGGCAGGGCAGCCCTGTTTCTTCGCTGAGAGTTTCAATAACACCCCACACCCCGGGAGGTGAAAACTTTTTGTTTTCACCTCCTTTTATTTTGTTTGCAGACTGTTTCTGAAACGAGGCTTGATCCCCTCGAAGAATCCCTTCGGCTTCCCGCCGCCGAACTGTACGGAGCGCAAAAAATGTCCACGTCATCCTTCTACCGCATCGAAGATCTTTTTCGTCAGCGCATTGCCAGTGGCCGCTCTTATCTCGAATTCCTCCGCGTCCCTTCGCTCAGTTGCGGCCTCTACACTCTTTCCGCGGGAGCCGAAGACAAACAATCCCCGCACGCCGAAGACGAAATCTATTACGTCATCACCGGCTCGGCCCGCATGACCATTCGCCAAAACGACGGCGCTCTCGAAGACCGCGCACTCGAACCCGGCGATATTATTTTTGTCCCAGCCCGCGCCGATCACCGGTTCCACACCATCACGCAAGATTTGGTCGTTCTCGTGGTATTCGCCCCGGCCGAAACACCCGTTCCCACCGGCGCGTAAAATACGCAGAAAACTTTCCGCGCATGACCTCGGCAAATCGCGACACACGTACAGCCACGCCATCGTCGTCCAAAATCACCAAATATATTGTTTAGGAAAATCGCGGCGTGAACTTACTGCAAGCATTTGCTCAAAACAGGGTCTTACTTCTCTGGAACCGGCCGGTTGCTGCTCGCACTGCGCGCTTCAGGATGCTTCGAAGACCAATCCTCCGGCGGAAACGCCACCCGCCAAAAAGTAGGACGCGGCGCGGAAAACTCCAATCCAATTTCCGCCTTGCCCGCCCGCACCGGACCCAGAAACACCACGTGGCATTCCTGTTCCTCCAGCGTTTTCTTGTGCTGCATCACCACTTTGCCGCCGCTGGTCAACCGCCCTTCCAGCAGAATCAAAGCTCCATGCGCGTTGATCGCCAGCGTTTCCGCTTCTTCTTCAAACGTCTTCCCGTTTGAATCCATGCCCCGTACGCGCACGCCCACCTGCATTAAAACTCGCTGGCTGCGCCGCCGCGCTAACGGATGCATTCCTGCGTTCGACATGTGACCCATACAACCTCGCTTGTTCTTAACTATACGCCGACCGGGAGAGGTGTTCGAGTCGCGTTAAACCTAAAGTACTGAAGATAACCCTCGCGCATCAAGCTGGTTGCGCGCCCAAAAAAACTAGCTACGTTGTTCGATCGGCATGTAATGCCGCGTATCGTGCCCAAGATAAATCTGTCGCGGCCGCGCAATCTTCTGCTCCGGATCCAGCAGCATCTCTTCCCACTGCGCAATCCATCCCGAAGTCCGCGGAATCGCAAACAGCACCGGGAACATCGTCATCGGAAAGCCCATCGACTGGTAAATCAATCCGGTATAAAAATCCACGTTCGGATACAGCTTCCGCTTCACAAAGTATTCGTCTTCCAGCGCAATCCGCTCGCATTCCAGCGCGATTTCCAGCAGCGGATTCTTCCCCATCAAGTCGAATACTTCGTACGCCACCTTCTTGATAATTCGCGCTCGCGGATCGTAATTCTTGTAAACCCGGTGCCCGAATCCCATCAGCTTCGTTTCGCCGGCCTTCACTCGCTTGATAAAATCCGGCACTTTCTGCACCGACCCGATTTCCACCAGCATCCGCAACACTTCTTCGTTCGCCCCGCCATGCAAGGGACCATACAGCGCCGCAATCGCCGCCGCCGTCGCCGAGTAAGGATCCACATGCGAACTACCCACGCCACGGATCGTGTTCGCCGAACAGTTCTGCTCGTGATCCGCGTGCAAAATAAACAAAACTTCCAGCGCCCGCTCCAGCGTCGGATTCGGCCGGTAACGCGTTTCCGTCGTGCGGAACAGCATGTTCAAAAAATTTCCCGGGTAGCTCAGCTCGTTGTCCGGATACACGAACGGCATCCCCAGCGAGTGCCGGTAAGAAAACGCTGCAATCGTCGGCATTTTCCCCACTAGCCGGTAGGTCTGCTTCTTCCGCGATTCCGCGCTGAAAATATCTTTCGCATCGTGGTAAAAAGTCGAAAGCGCCGCAATCGTCGAAATCATCATCCCCATCGGATGCGCGTCGTAATGAAATCCGTCCAAAAACTTCTTAATGCTTTCGTGAATGAACGTGTGATGCGTCACGTTGTACGTCCATTCCTTCAGTTGTTCCGCCGTCGGCAATTCGCCGTTCAGCAGCAGGTACGCGGTCTCCAGATACGTGCTCTTTTCCGCCAAATCTTCGATCGGATATCCGCGATACCGCAAAATTCCCACATCGCCATCGATGTACGTCACCCGGCTGATGCAAGACGCGGTATTGTTGAACGCCGGGTCGTAACTCATCATCCCAAAATCGCTTGCTTCCACTTTAATCTGCCGCAGATCCATCGCCCGGATCGTGTCGTTCGTAATCGGCACTTCGTAACTCTTCCCCGTACGGTTATCGGTAATGGAAAGCGTTTGGCGGGAGCCCGCGACGGCCTCGGGCTTTTTAGTCTTGGTTGTGGTGGATACGGAATCCATAACGGCCTCTATAGGCGGCTTCGGCGTGCGCCGAGTCGCTTTACCACTTTACACCAAAGCGCGAAACCCGCGAAACGTCGCCAAAACGCCTAGTAGCTAAAGAAGTATTCGCGCTGCCTGGCCCCGCGCAACCCGCCAAACGCTCGCTGGGAGTGCAGCGGCTCGCCCCGCTACGCCCTTCCACCACCCCGATATGCCTCTTGACAATAGTCGTTATAACATGTATTATATCCCCAGTCGTCAGATTCCCGGAGGTCACCACCATGATTCAAATCCGCAAAAGCAACGAACGCGGCCACGCCAACCACGGCTGGCTCGACAGCCATTTCACCTTTTCTTTCGCCGAATATTTCGACCGCAAACACGTCCAGTTCCGCACCCTGCGCGTCATGAACGACGATCGCGTCGCCGGTGGTGGCGGCTTTCCCACTCATCCGCATCGCGACATGGAAATCGTCACCTACGTTCTCGATGGCGCGCTCGAACATCGCGACAGCATGGGCAACGGCTCGGTCATCCGTCCGGGCGACGTCCAATATATGAGCGCCGGCACTGGCGTTGCGCACAGCGAGTTCAACGCCTCGAAAACTGAACCGGTCCATCTTTATCAAATTTGGATGTTGCCGGAAAAACAAGGACTGAAGCCGACGTACGACCAGAAAAATTTCACTGAGTCGGAAAAGCGCGGCAAGCTCCGCCTGGTCGCCTCACCCGACGGCCGCGAAGGCTCCGTAACCATTCGCCAGAACAACGAACTCTACGCCACCGTTCTCGGTCCCGGCGAAAGTGTTCGCCACGAACTCAAGCCAGACCGCCACGCCTACATTCAGGTAGCCCGCGGCCAAATCAAATTAAACGACCAGGATCTCTCCGAAGGCGACGGCGCCGCCATCTCCGCTGAAACCTCGCTCCACCTAACCGGCCAATCCGAAGCGGAAGTCCTCCTCTTCGATCTAGCCTAAACGCCTAAAAACGAGTCGCCTACGCGTTGCCCAGCGACGCGTTCTCGTGGCGATCTTTCTATCGTACCAATCCTTTGTAGGGGCGCAGCACTGCTGCGCCTTCTTCAACTTCCACCCAAATACATAACGATGAATACAAAACCCTCCAACTAACCATTCCTCGCCGCAAAATCACCGCACAAACAACAAACGGGCCACTGGGCTCACTCGCTCGCGCCTTTCAACTTCACAAAGCCCCTACCCCTCAACCCGCTGAAACTCCTTCATAAATCCCACCAAACTCTCCACCGCCCCCGGCGTCACCGCGTTATACAACGATACTCTCATCCCGCCCACCGATCGGTGTCCCGGCGTGCCAACCAATCCCGCTGCCGCAGCCTGCTCCCCAAATTTCTTTTCTTTCGCCTCATCCCCGCCTGCCACGCGAAAAACCACGTTCATTCGTGACCGCGATTCCTTCTCCACCGGACACGAATAAAATCCACTTCCATCAATCGAGTCGTAAAGCAACTTCGCCTTCGCCACATTCGTTTTTTCTATTCCCGCAATCCCGCCTTCCGCATCGATCCACTCCATCACCAACCCAATAATGTAAATCGCAAACGTCGGCGGCGTGTGATACAGCGAATGCTCCTTCACATGGGTTCGATATTGGAGCAGCGTCGGCAAATTTTTGTCCGCCCGCTCCGCCAGTTCCTTCCGCAAAATCACCACGGTAGCTCCGCTCGGCCCCAGGTTTTTCTGCGCGCCTGCAAAAATCAGTCCGAATTTCTTCACGTCCACCGGGCGCGATGCAATATCCGAAGACATGTCCGCCACCAGTGGCGCCGCTCCGCTATCCGGCATCGTGTGCCACTGCGTCCCTTCAATCGTATTGTTCGTGCACATGTGCACATACGACGCATCCGCCGAAAGTTTGATCTCTTCCTTGCGTGGCACGCGGCGAAACTTTTCTGCCTCGGTCGACGCCGCCACGTTATGCAAAATCCCCTTCTTCAATTCGCCCAGCGCCTTCGCCGTCCATGTTCCTGTATGCAACACATCCACCGGCTTTCCCGGCAAACACAAATTCATCGGCGCCATCGTAAATTGCATGCTTCCGCCGCCCTGCAAGAACAACACCGCGTACTCGTCCGGAATGCTCAAATGCTTCCGCAGCCCGGCTTCCGCGCGTGCCAAAATTCCCTCGAATTCCGGCGACCGGTGGCTCATCTCCATCACCGACATTCCGCTGCCCTGCCAGTCCAGCAACTCTTCGCGAATGCGTTCCAGCACCGGCAGCGGCAGCGCTCCCGGACCCGCATTAAAATTGAATACGCGCTTTCCCATGGCACTGGCACTCGCTGAAGTTTTCACGATTGCATTCCTTTCCCTATCGAGCACAAAACATTTTCACTCTGCTTCAAGAATAACAGAACCATCCTGGCCTCTGAAGAATGCCCCATCGCAACCCTTTGCAAAACAGCCGATTTGGACCGCACCCGCCGCATCGCGAATCGCCGACCGTATCCACCACGCTACGTACCGTACTGGAGGACAGGTATTCCTCTTTTGCGCCATCACGTATCATCTGGCCTTGACGCGCACCCTCTCGTCGCCGGAAAGTAGATACATACCTTTAGGCTCAGCGCGTCGCAGCCTCCCCGCCGCGTGTTGCCATTTTTTTGCCGGTTGAATCGGCCAAGGAGTTTTTTGACCGCACCGCAAGCCACGCTGGGGCGCACGCCTCAGCACCAGTTTGATGTCTCCATCGGTTGCCTGCCGCTCCGTCTGCGCATCCCGGAAGAGCCGCTCCGCGCCGCCGCGTCCGCGCGTTATAGCGCCTTCACCGCCAGCCACGCTCATCCCTTCACCATTTCTTGCAACGACTCTGTCGCCGCTTCCAATAGCGACCCCGAATTTTCTTGCACCTTCGGAAACGCCGTGCTCAAAATCTTTGCCTCCGAATCCTCTTTCGCCGGCGTCGGCAATGAATACGCATTGGACGGCCTGCTCCGCATGTTCCTTAGTTGGCGGTTGCTGCCGCACACCGGTTTCTTGTTGCATGCCGCCACCGTGGTTCGCAATGGTCGCGCTTTCGTTTTTACTGGCCGTTCCGGTGCCGGAAAAAGCACCGTAGCGTCTCTCGCCCCAGCCGGCTCCGTCCTCACCGACGAAATTTCTCTGCTGCGTTTTGAAGACGGCGTCTGGCGCGCCTACGGCACTCCCTTTTGGGGAGAATTCCGCGCTGCTGGATCCAACGTCAGCGCTCCTGTCGCTGGAATTTTTCGCCTGCTGCAATCGGCCACGAATCAAGTTGCTTCGCTGCATCCCATGGAATTTCTCCGCATTCTCTTGCCCAACATTTTGTTTTTTTCCAGCGACCTCGCCGCTAACCAGCGCCTGTTGGAGATTCTCGGCCAAGCCGTCCAGCAAATTTCCGGCTATACCCTGGATTTCCGCAGAGACGCTACTTTCTGGGAGGCGCTTCCCGCATGAGTGAAATTTCCGCGCTCTGGCAGAAAAACCCCGCTCTCGCCTGGCGAGAAATCGATGGCGAAACCGTGATCATTTCTCCCGCCGAAAGCGTCATGCACGAACTCAACGACACCGGCACTTTCATCTGGGAAAATATCGACGGCCGTCGTTCCGCTTCCGATCTCGCCGCCTTGCTGGCCGCTTGTTACGAAGTTGCCGAGCCCATCGCTCTTGCCGACACGCAAAATCTCTTGCAGGAATTGTCTTCCAAAAAACTCGTCATTCCCGCATCCGCGGAAGGGATTTCTCGGTGAGCGCTTCCGCCCAAATTAATCCCACGCCGCTGATGGATCGCTTCATTTCGCGAACCACCAACAAACGCCGTCCGGTCAGCGTGCATTTCGATCTCACCTATCGCTGCAACGAACGCTGTGTTCATTGCTATCTCGATCACGACGATCACGGCGAATTCACCACCGCCGAATGTCTCGCCGTCCTCGATCAACTCGCCGCCGCCGGCACGCTTTTCCTTACTTTCAGTGGCGGAGAAATTTTTCTACGGCCCGATCTTTTTGAAATTCTTGCCGGCGCTCGCCGCCTGCATTTTGACATCAGCCTGAAAACCAACGCTCTTATGGTCACTCGCGAACGCGCCGTTCGCCTTCGCGAACTCGGCGTGCGCCGCGTTCAGATCAGCGTCTACAGCGACGATCCCGCCATCCACGATGCCATCACCAAAGTTCCCGGCTCGCTGCAACGCACCCTCGACGCAATTCCTCTCCTCATCGAACAAGGTTTGCAGGTGAAACTCGCCTGCCCACTGATGAAACAAAATTTGCTCGCCTATCGCGGCGTAATGGCCCTCGCGGAAAAACTTGGCATTCCCTACATTTTGGACTTAACCATCACTCCGATGATGGACGGCAGCAGCAGCACTCTGGACTACCGCGCTTCCGCCGAACAGCTTTTGCCAATCATGCAGGATTCTTCGCTGAGCTCCTGCCATCCCCAGCCGCCTGCGCAATCCGAAAATCTCGGTTCCGCCGCAGCGCCTCTCCCCACCCTCGGCAGCTCCGTTTCCAGCGGCATCGAAAGCGGCGCCTACGAAGACATGATGTGCAGCGCCGGCCACAACAGTTGCTATATTTCCCCTTATGGCGACGTGTTCCCCTGCGTCCAGCTTCCCCAGGCCGCTGGCAACCTGCGCAACAACCGTTTTAAGGACATTTGGTACGGCTCCCCACAGCTGGAAAAACTTCGCGCCATCCGCGAAAGCCAGTTGCCGGTATGTTCCACGTGCGACATTCGCGCCTACTGTGAACGCTGCCCCGGCCTCGCCCTGATGGAAGGCGGCGACATTACCGGTGCTTACGACCGAGCTTGCGACCTGGCCGAGCAAAAAGCCCGTATGGCTGGCATCGCCAGTCCTATTAGCGCCCTGCACGCCCAGCGGGCCGCTAGTGCCATAAACGCAACACGTCCAGACACAGCACCCAATTCTGTGTCATCATTGAGGTTGCACTAAAGGCCGCTAGTCCCGGCGCTAGAGAGTTAGGAACAGGTTATGGCTGAAGATCGACCGAAATCGACCGAAAAGCAGGGCATGGAGGGCAATAAGAAGCCCTACGCCAAGCCCAGCGTCATTTCTGAGCCTATTTACGAGACTCTAGCCCTGGCCTGTGGAAAACTCCCTGGCCAAGGCGCCGCCTGCAGCCAAGCCGTCCGCCGTTCCTAGCCCCGATCTGGCGGGCCCCGCAAGTTCCAGGCTTGCGTCGCAACCTAGGGCTTCCGCGCAATTTCCGCTCTCCGCAGCTTCGCGACTTTTCGCCGCAATACCCAACTTTTTCAGTGGTCCGCCGCGATTCCAGCCTTTCGGCACTCCTGGGCTTTCGCCGCAGCGTCCAGCCGCCCAACGCCCAAGATGTCATCCTGCTCGCCCTGGGCGAAGCGTAGGGAGGGCCGCTGGTTTTGCGGGCCGAAGGATCTCAACTTGGCCACTTCCCGCCGCAAAACTACTCCTAACCCCTCGCCACAACGTACAGTCTTTCCCCCGTGTGCCTTTGAGCAAAATGAAACATTAGGTTCATTGACCATTCCGTTCTGAAACATCAACCTAGTTCCAGCACATTTTGACGTTCCGTTGTGGCGCATTCTTGGCCGACAAGCACCAAGTTGGAACGTTTCCCGTGTGCTGCTACGTGATCGCCGCGCAAAATTGACAGCTCTGCGACCGTCTGCGACAGGACAAATTTTTCAAAACTTTCGGTGACCTGAACACTGTCCCCGAACACTGCTAATGGCTTCTGACACTACTTACGCGCATTTGCCTAAACCGCACCGCTTTGATGGAGAGCGCCGCTCTGGCGACGCCACTCGCATTGCCGCGGCGCTTGCGGAGCGCGGACGCATTTCGCTGCGCGTGCGCGGCAACAGCATGTTGCCGTGGCTGCGCCCTGGCGACATCGTGGTGGTGAAACGCGCCGAGCTGAATTCAGTGGAACGCGGCGACGTGGTTTTGTTTCGCGCTGAAAATCGCACCATCGTGCATCGCATTGTCGCTACGCATGGCTCGCAAGAGTCCGCGAAATTATTTGTTAAAGGCGATGCCTGCGCCGATGCCGATGGATTTATCGCCTCGCGCCATTTGCTTGGCCGCATGGTCCGGCTGTATCGCGGAGGCCGGCGCATCGATTTCCAGTCGCCGCGGCGAATGGCTTTCGCAAAACTGATTGCGCTCCTTTCGCTTTACAGTAATGCGTGGTTGCCGCTGGCGCGATTCGCGGCCATCGCAACCCGTCCTGGCCGCCGCATGCTTAGTTCTTTGCGTCTCTCGCTCAGCGCCAGCCGTTAATTCTCTTTGCGAATATTTTTTCGTACTAAGCGCCTCCGCTTCGGTCCTTCCATCACGTCAAACCCCGCGACGAGAAAAATCCGCTCGGCTTGGAGCCTCTTTAGTCGCAAGTGAACTTCGCTCTGACTCTTAATTTTGTGCAGGGCGTCAGCTTACTTCGCGCACGTCGCCCATTCCATCCACTAGCGCGAATTCCACGCGCCGTCGCATCGGATCGATGCGCTCCGCGCGCACCCTCACGCGATCGCCGAGCTGCCAGGTAAGCTCTTGCACCTTTGCGCCGCGCCCGCGCCGACCTCCCGAACTTCCGCGGCGGCCATCCGAATTTTGTAGCGCCACAATCACGTGCTCTTTTTCGCGATAGATGCAGCGCGCATTCGCCGCGTCTTCCAGCGCCTGAATCGGCAAAAGCCCTTCAACAAAAATCTCGAATAGTTCGACGAAGCAACCCCACTTCTGCACGGAAATAATCAGCCCGTCGTACTCTTCGCCCAAATGTTCTTCCATGAATTGCGCCGTCTTCCAGTCCATCAATTCGCGCTCGGCGCCGGCGGCGCGGCGTTCCGCTTCGGAAGTTTCCGTGGCGATTTCTTCCAGCTGTTTGTACGAATACACGGTAGCTTCGCCGCCTGGCTCCGCCACGCTGCCCTTGGGCGCCGATTCTTGCGGATGTTCCAGCGCCCATTTCAAAATGCGGTGAACCACCAGATCCGGATAGCGCCGGATCGGCGAAGTGAAATGCGTGTACTCTTCAAAACCCAAAGCAAAATGTCCCAGCGGATCGGCGGCATAGCGCGCTTGTTTCAGCGAGCGCAGCATCAAGTAAGAAACGATGCGCTCTTCCGGTTTGCCGGCGAGCTTGCGCACCAATCTTTGATAATGCTGCGGCGTAATGCGCAGTTCGGTGGTTCCCGGCAGCGCTACTTTCATTTCGCGTTCGCGTCCATAGCCGCGCGAATCCGGGCGACCCGCTTTTGCCGGCGAAGGCACGCGCCCGTGCCGCACCGCAATTTCTCGTTGATGCAAATTCTCCACGCCCAGGGAATAGCCAAACGCGCGCGCCATTTCTTCAAAATCCAAAACTTTCTTGGCGTCCGGTTTTTCATGCACGCGATGCAGCGAAGCGAATCCGCGCTGCAACAAATAGCCGGCCACCGCGCGATTCGCCGCCAGCATGAATTCCTCAATCAGCCGGTGCGCGATATTTCTTTCGCTGCGGCCGATATTGATCATGCGCTGCTGTTCGTCAAATTCGATCACGCGTTCCGGCAAATCGAAATCAATCGAACCGTGTTCGCCGCGCCGCGCATTCAGCAGCAGGGCCAGCTCTTTCATGTCTCGAAAACGCGGCGCCAGTTCCGCGTATTTCGCGCTCGCTTCGGAATCGCCTTCCAGAACTTTGTTCACATCGGTGTAAGTCATGCGCTCCGCGGAACGAATTACGCCGGAGGTCATTCGCGAGCCGCGCATATTTCCGGCGGAATCGAATTCCATCAGCGCGCTCATCACCAATCGCTCTTCGCGGGGTTTCAGCGAGCACATTCCATTCGACAAACTCTCCGGAAGCATGGGTACGGCGCGATCTGGAAAATAAACCGAAGTGCCGCGCAAGCGCGCCTCGCCGTCCAATTCCGTTCCGGTGCGCACATAGTGCGATACGTCCGCGATGTGCACCTGCAAATTCCAGCCGCCATCCGCTCGCCGTTCGACGTATACGGCGTCGTCAAAATCGCGCGCGGTTTCGCCGTCGATGGTAACAATCGGCAAGTTGCGAAAATCTTCGCGCTTGGCGCGCTCCGCTTCCGTCACTGGACGGGCGCGGCGTTCCGCTTCCTGCAGCACTTCCGGCGAAAAAACGTGCGGCAAGTGATGCTTGCGGATCATGATCTCGATATCCACGCCGAGATCGCCGGGGCGCCCGAGAATTTCGATCACGCGTCCGGTGGGCGAAGCGCCGCCGCGCGGATAGCGAATTAATTCGACGTCGACCACCGCGCCATTCAGCTCTTCCATTTGCGGAATGCGCTGGCCCTGAATGCTGCGCGCATCGAGCCCAAGTTTTTTCCACAATTCCGGCGTCAACTCTTCGCCAGGCGGAATGTGCACTTCGTATTGCATGCGCGCGTCGTACGGAAGGACGATGTTGGCGCGCGGCCCGTAGCGAAATAATCCGACCACGGTGGGATGCGCGCGATTCAGAACGCGAACGATGCGGCCTTCGGCGCGTTTTTCTCCAACCAGTCCGCTGACGCGGCCAATTTTTACCAGCACGTGATCGCCGTGCATGGCGTCTTCCACGGAATCGCGCGGAATAAAGATGTCACGCTCGATTTGTGGCATCGGCGTATCGGGAACCACGAAGCCGTAGCCGTCGTGGTGCAAAACCAGGCGGCCGGTAATTTCGTCGCGGCCTCGCGCTACCGCGCCGGAATTTCCGCCGCTCTCTTTTTCGTGGCGCAAATTGCCGGTGCGCCGGTCTCGGGCCGGCATTTCGCGGCCTTGATTGCGCTGGCCCGCGTCGCGAAAATTTTTGCTTCCTTGCGGCGATCCACCGCGTCCGCTTTCTCGCTGCGAAAATTCCCGTTGCGACGCTTCGCGCGAAGGTTCCCGCCGGTCACCCCGATTTTGTTCGCCCCGATTTTGCTCGCCTCGATTTTGTTCGCCGCGTTTCTGCCCGCGCTGCTCTCCGCTACGGTCGTTGCCGCCGCGATCGTTGCTGCTGCGCTGGCCGGGGCCGCCGTCGTCTTGGCGATTTCGATCTCCTTCCCGGCTGCGATTTTCGTTCGGCCGATCGCCACGATTGCGATTTTCGCGGTCGGTTTGGCCGATATATTGTTTTTCCTCGCGGAGCGCGGCTCCGGCTTTGCTTTTTTCTTTGCGGCCGCCGAGGCGGTAGCGCCCGCCGGGCAGTTCCTGCAAGGCGCCGCGTTTTTTCAACTTGGCAAGCATGCGAAAAAGCGGGCGGCGCTCCGATTTGCCGAGGTGCAGCGCTTCGGCAATGTCCACGGCGGAAGCGGGTTCCGGCCTAACTTGCAGAAAGCGCAGTATGTTATCCGGACTCAGTTGTGACGGCGATGGCATAGTGCAGCGATACTATCCGATACCAGAGCGATATAAAACCACCTACGAAAAAATCCCGGGGGCGGCGCGGAACTTTTTCCCCGTTCCGGGGTAATTACCCTTACCAACACACGACCGGCAGGCCACCCTCCGTCAGGCCTCCGGCAAAGTTCCCCGCAAGGGGAACTCGATGGAGGTGGGACGACCTGGCCCACCTCCATTTTTCTTTTTGGGCTCCTTTTCCAAATTTTTTGGGGCGCGACCGGCCAGCGATCGCTGGTGGGCACGTCTCATTAGTCCCCTTTCGGAGCCGACAAGGGCTCTCCTGAAGGAATTCCGAAAATCTGCCCCACCCCACCCCCGGCAATTTGTAAGGATGTGATTGCAAAGGGTTTGCGGGTTTAGCAGTTTGTAATTCTTTGATACTAATAGGGTTGCACAACACGTTATTTTGAAGGGGCATGGGCTTGGCCAGTGCCATGGACCTTCTTTCTGGCCGCAGGGAGTGCCTGAGCACCCGGAAACTGGTGGGTGAGGGGTTGGGTGGAGTCGGTGGTTGCGTGTGGATGTTCGAGCCCGGATGGCAGTTGAGGACTAGCGGAAAAATCCCCAGGTGCAAAGGCGGCCCCTGGGGCACCCACAAGCTTGCGGAATGGAGTGAAAGTGTCACGAGGCAGGGTAGCATGCTTTTGTTAGTAAGTCAATATATTTATTTTATAGTACTATAATTCGAATGGTTTGGGCGTATTTTTTGCCCTTGGGAAGCTGGGCCGATTGCGTATCATGGGGGGGCGGAGGCGACTGGTTATGAACGGGTTACGCGGAATTGCGGTTGCGGGAATGGCGGGATTGCTGGCGTGGGGCGTTGCTGGACGCGTGGCAGAAGGCCCGGCCAGGGCGCAAGAGAATTCGAAACGGACTCCGGTGATTGTGGAGTTGTTTACGTCGGAAGGATGCTCGAGTTGTCCTCCGGCGGATTTGCTTTTGGCGAAACTGGAACGCGAGCAACCGATTGCGGGCACGGAAGTGATTGCGCTCGAAGAGCATGTGGATTACTGGAATACTCCCGGGTGGATGGATCCGTTTTCTTCGGCGGAGTATACCGCACGGCAGAATGTTTACGAGGGCAAGCTAGGCGGAGGGAGCGCGTATACTCCGCAAGCGATTATCGACGGAGGAGCGCAACTGGTGGGAAGCCAAGAGGGGGCTTTGCGGGACAGCATTCAGCGCGGAACTGCGGGAGCAAAGGCGGTGGTGAGCGTGACGGGCGGGGGAAGCGGTGCGGGTGCGAATACGTTTGACGTGTCAGTGGGAAAAGTGACGGCGGCGAAAGGAGATACTGCGGAAGTTTGGCTGGCGGTGACAGAGGCGGGATTGCACTCCGATGTGAAAGGCGGGGAAAACGCCGGGGAGGATGTGCATCACGCGTCGATTGTGCGGAGTTTGCGGAAGATAGCAGTGGCGGGCGCGGGGGACGTCGCGTATAGGGCGTCGCAGACGGTTAAGGTGGATAAGCGTTGGAAGGCGGAGAATTTGCGGGTGGTGGCGTTTGTGCAGGAGAAGAAGAGCCGGCGGATTTTGGGCGGGGCGGTGGCGCGGTTCGGAGGTTGAGTCATTTTTTGGGCGGCGAACCGGCCGACGATTACAGGAAGGGCATCGTTTTCCAATTGAAATGAAAGTTAAGAAGAATCACAGAGCGATCGACCACAGCGGTTCGACATTCGACAGTTTTCTCGAAGAGGAAGGAATGCGCGAAGAGGTTGAAGCGGTTGCAATCAAACGGGTGCGGGCTTGGCAACTGTCACAGGCTGTGCGGGAACAGCGTTCGGAGGCGGATAGGAAGGTAGAGCGAGCGTAGTTACACTGATCCGCGCGGGGATGAACGTTTTTGCATGGGCTTTAAGACAGCAGACTCCGGGGATTGCCTGCCAACGACGCAGGCAATCCCCGGAATGACAAGTTTTTGGCTGTAGGCGGAAACGTAATCATGGCGGGGCCGCAGTCGTAACAGCATTTCGGCTACATGGCCTGACGTTCTTCGTGACATGGCGTTTTTTGTGGGGTCTAGTTTTTGCAGAAGTGTGCTGGCTTTGTGGGGATTGGGAGAGAGTTGATTGGCAGATAAGCAGGCGGAAGAAACGAAGGCGGGATTGATTTCGGCGGCGGAGCCCCAGAATATGTCGCCGACAGAGAGCCAGAGTGTTTCGGCGGCGGGGCCGGAAGGTGTGTCGGTTCCTTCCGCGGGGGGGCCGGGATTTTTTCGTAATCCGGGGTTGCCGTTTATTTTTGTGCGGGTTTGCATCTATTTGGTATTTGCGGATGTGCTTGGTTATGCGGTTATTTTGCTGGCGCGATTGGTGCTGCCGCCATTTCCCACCTTAGGTTTGCCACAGCAACAGGGATTGTCTGAAATTGCGGCGGTGGCGGGAGCGTTTGGCTCGGCGCGGATCATGGCGTTTCTGGAGAAGCGGCAGTTCGGCGAGTATGGGCTGCCGTGGAAAGGCGCTTTCGGCAAATTATTCTGGCAAGGCGCGGCGTTTGGTTTGGTGGAGATCAGCGCGGTGGTGGCGGCAATGGCCGCTTGCGGGGCGTACAAATTGGGGACGGTGATTCTGCACGGCCGCGAGTTGGTGGGATGGCTGTTGTTCTGGGCTGCGGTATTGCTTTTGGTGGGATTTTACGAGGAGTTTGCGTTTCGCGGCTATGTGCAGTTCACGGCGGCGCAGGGAATCGGGTTTTGGGCGGCGGCGATTGTGTTGTCTTTGGTTTTTGGTTTGCGGCACGCGATGAATCCCGGGGAAACCTGGCCGGGACTGGCGAGCGTGGTGCTTAGCGGATTGTTCTGGTGTTTTACGCTGCAGCGCACCAAAAGTTTGTGGTTTGCAGTGGGCATGCACGCCAGCTTCGATTTTGGGGAGACGTTTCTTTACTCCGTGCCGGATAGCGGAACGATTTTCCCGGGGCATCTTTCGAGTGCGGTGGTTGCAGGGCCAGCGTGGATAACGGGCGGGACGGCCGGGCCGGAAGCCGGGGTGTTTGATTTCGCAGTGATCCTGTTATTTTTTTATGTGTTCCACCGGTGGTATCCGATGGCGGCCAGCGAGGCTGCACAAGCGGCGCAAACCGAGAATTAGCGCAAGCTGAAAACTAGGCGGCTTTTTTCACCGGCAGAGCTTTGAGCAATTCGACGGCTCGGCGATAAATCGGGTCTTCCGGCGAAAGCGGACGCGGGCCGGACGGTTCGACCTTGGTGCCGCTGTCCGACGAATCATCGCCGCCATCGGTGTCGTCACTTGCCGTCGCGCGGACGACTTCGGTGGGAACGACGCCATCGGTGAGGATGGATTTGCCGTTGCCGTTGTAATAGTTAGCCACGGTGAGGAAGAGAGCGGAGCCGTCATCGAGAGTGATGAGCTTTTGCTCGGAAGCCTGGCCAAAGGTGCGCTCGCCCACAACATCGCCACGATGATTGGCGGCGATGGCGGACGCGAGGACTTCGGCGGCGCCGGATGTGGTGCTATCGATCAACACGGACACGGGATTCTTCCACACCACTTTGCTGGCATCGGCTTGGGACACTTGCGCGGAAACGGTTTGTCCACGCAGGGTGGCGATGGTGCCGGAGGGCACAACTAGACGGGCAATAGCGATCGCTTCGGAAACCGGGCCGCGACCGCAGTCGCGAAGATCGAAGATGACTTTGTGGATGCCTTGCTTGTCGGCGTCGACGAGCTTGTTGCGGACTTCTTCAGCGCGGCCGGCGTCGAGCGAAGGCAGGCGCAGGACCAGGATATCGGGGTCGGTTTTTTGCACGATGATCTTGGAAGGAGCGAGCTTTTGGCGGACCACGTCGACCTGGTCGGGGTCGGCTTTGCCGCGGCGGATTACGCCGACTTTAATTCCGGTGCCAGCCTGGCCAGCGAGGAGATTTAGCGCTTGCCCTACCGACATTTCGCGAGTGGTGAATCCGGCAATGGATTCGAGAATATCGCCACTGTGAATGCCCGCTTTTTCTCCTGGGCTATCCGGCAAAACGGAAGCGACGATGACGTAACCAAAACGCTTGCTGAGATTCATGCCGGTTTCACCGGTTCCAGCGTTTTGCAGCTTCTTTTTGTACTCGGTGTATTCGAGCGGGGTGAGGTAGCTGGATTCGGCATCGAGAGATTCGAGCAAGCCGTGGAGCGCTCCGGCGGTGACGCGGTGCATGTTGGGCTCGTCGACATAGTCGTTCTGAATTTTTTGCAGGACTTCGCCGTAGACGGTGAGCGACTTGTAGGCTTTGTCGTCTGGAGTGCGGCCCATGACGTGGCCGATTCCGGCGTAGCAAAAAATCGCGATGGATACCGCCAAAACTCCGAAACGAGCCGCTCGATTCATGCGCCACCTGCCCTTGGAAATGGAACTGTGATTATAGCACCGACAGGATATGGGACGCGCCCGGAAAGGGAAAGGTAGCTCGGAGACGAGGGCAAAGTTGGAGGCCCGCTTGGACCGTCGGCGGTAGAGGGCAGAAAAGCGACGCGAAAGACACAGTCAATGGAGTCATTTGATGCATTTCTGCCACACCGAATGGCAGCGTAAGGCCCTCAGCACCCATAACCTATTGATAACATAGGGAGAAATTGATTTCCCGGTGATGACAGCGTGCTACAATTAGAGCTGCATGTTTCAGACAACTATCGCCCGGCCAGCGTCTGCGGAAGGCGTTGGATTGCACACTGGCGTTTATGGACACATTCGGCTGCAGCCCGCGCCAGCGGATACCGGCATTGTGTTTCGTCGCGTGGACCTGGACAATTTTTTGATCGAAGCGCAAGGCCACAACGTGGCGCGGGTCAGCTATGCGACGAGTTTGATGAAACAAGGCGTCTTGCTTTCCACCACGGAACATTTGCTGGCGGCGATTTATTCCTGCGGAATCGACAACATTTACATCGACATTGATGCGATCGAACTGCCGATTTTGGATGGGTCGGCGGAACCGTTCATGCAGATGCTGGAGCATGCGGGGATTCGGCGGCTGCGGCGGCGCAGGCGCTATCTTTCCGTGCTGAAGCCACTCGAAGTGGTGGAAGGCGACCGGAGAATTGGGATTTATCCGGCGGACGAGTTTCGCGTGCGTTGTTATGTGGATTTTCCGCATCCCTTGGTGGGGCAGCAGGAAGTGGAGATGGCGGTGAACCCGGAAACGTTCCGGCACCTTTTGGCGCGGGCACGGACGTTTTGCTTCGAGCGGGACATTGCGCCGCTGAGGTCGATGGGGCTGATTCGCGGTGGATCGCTGGAAAACGCGATTGTGCTGACCGAGGATGGGGTGATGAACGGGCCGCTGCGATTTCCGGATGAGTTTGGGCGGCACAAAGCGCTGGATTTGATTGGGGATTTGGCGTTGTGCGGACTGCCGCTGCTGGCGCGGGTGGAAGCGCACAAAGCGGGGCATGCGCTGCATACTCAGCTGGTGAGCCGGTTGCTGGCGGATCCCTCGCTGTGGACGATTACCACGGAAGAATCGGCGCATGCCGAGGTGGCTCCGCGATTGGCGACGCTTACGCCGGTTTCCGCCACCGATTGAACTTTCGATTCCGTCTGAAAACCAGTACATTGCGAAGGGAAGTTTGCAACCAGGGAATCCCCGGGGGATGAGTTGAAACTATGTCTGCCAACGATTTAGCGATTTTGATTCTTGCCGCGGGGAAGGGCACGCGGCTGAAGTCCAGCCTGGCGAAAGTGTTGCATCGGGCGGGAGGGCGCGCGCTGGTGGAGCAAGTGTTGCGGGCTTGCGCGCCGCTGAAGGCAAAGAAAACCGTGGTGGTGGTGGGGCATCAAGCGGAGCAGGTTGTACCGGTGGTGGAAACGGACGGCGGCGCGGAAACCGTATTGCAGCAGCCACAGCATGGGACCGGGCACGCGATGCAAGTGGCGAGGCGGGCGCTGGGCGGGACGAAATTGGTGGTGGTGATGCCGGGGGATGCTCCGCTGATTCGTACTGAGACGCTGCGCGGGTTGGTGGCGACGCATCGGACAGCGGGCGCAGCGGCGACGATTCTGACGGCGGTGGTGAGCGATCCCGCGGGATATGGGCGCGTGGTGCGGAAGTCGGAAACAGCGGTGGGAGCGATTGTCGAAGAATCGCAGCTTAGCGAGGAGCAGCGGGACGTCAACGAAATCAATTCGAGTATTTATTGTTTTACGCTGGAGAAATTGTGGCCAGCTTTGGCGCAAGTGAGGCCGAAAAATAAGCATCGCGAGATTTATTTGACGGATGCGATTGCGATTCTGGCGGCGAAAGGCGAACTGGTTTTGGCGCACGTGGCGGCGGATGCGCGCGAAGTTCTGGGATGCAATACGCGGGCGGACCTGGCGGAAGTGGACCGGATTTTTCGCGAACGCAAACGCGGGGAACTGATGGAAGCGGGCGTGTCGATCCAGTTGCCGGAGACGGTGCTGATCGATCCGGACGTGACGGCGGGCGAAGATACGGTGATCGAGCCGGGAGTGCAACTGCTGGCGGGGACGCGGATTGGCGCGAGGTGCGTGATTCGCGCGGGAAGCGTGCTGAGCGAGGCGGTGCTGGGCGACGACGTGACGGTGGAAGCGCATTGCGTTTTGGCGCAAAGCCGGCTGGACGATGGCGTGATTGTCGGACCGTTTGCGCGGTTGCGGCCGGGAAATCATTTGAAGAAGGGTTCGCGCATCGGAAATTTTGTAGAGCTAAAGAAGACCACACTGGGCGAAGGCACCAAAGCGATGCACTTGAGTTATTTGGGCGATACGAAGATTGGGACTAAGGCGAACATCGGCGCGGGCACGATTACGTGCAATTACGATGGGTTTCACAAGTATCCCACCAGCATTGGAAATAAAGTTTTTATTGGGACGAATTCGGCGCTGGTGGCGCCGGTGCGCATCGGCGATGGAGCGTATGTGGCGGCGGGGTCGACGATCACGGAAAATGTTCCGGCGGATGGATTGGCGATTGCGCGCGGCAAGCAGGCCAACAAGCCGGGTTGGGCGGCGAAGAAGCGGCGCGAATTGGCGGCGTCTGAAAAGCCGGCGAAACGTACGCGCAAAAAAGTGAAGGCGCGAAAAGCGAAAAAGTCCCGCAGAAAATAGAAAGCTCCTTTCCAGGAACCGACAATTCTTTTTGGTCAAGCGCTCGCAGCTTGCTTGGTGATTGTATGCGGCTGCGCCGAGTGTTATCGTGCGCGTACTTGGTTCGGCGAGGAGCACTCCGTGGGCATGTGGGTCAATTGGCTGCTGATCATCGTGGGGTTCGTCTGCATCATCATCGAGCTGGCGCTGGGCGCGCTGACCGGTTTTGATCTGGCGCTGGTGGGCGGATCGCTGACGGTGGGCGGGGCGATCGGATTGTTCACCGGGTCGGCGCACATCGGCTTGATCGCTGGAGGGGTTCTGTCGCTAATTTACCTGGCGCTTTTCCGGCGGTGGTTGCGCATCAAGCTGACGGTGAAGAATCAGCCGAGCAATGTGGATGCGTTGATGGGCAAAAGCGGAGTGGTAACCAAGCGAATCGCGGCGAGCGAGCCAGGCATGGTGAAAGTGGGCACGGAGGTTTGGCGGGCGGAGTTGGCGGATTCTGGAGATGCGGCGAAAAACGCGGGCGAAACAGTCACAGTGCAGGCGGTAGACGGCGTAACGATTAAGGTGAGGTGAAAGCCATGGATACTTTGAGCGGATTGGTGATTGTAGCGATATTCGCGTTTTTGATTTTGGGTTTGGTGGCGTTGGCAAAAGGCGCGCGCACCGTGAAGCAGTATGAAAAAGGATTGATCACGCGGATGGGGAAATATCACGGCATGGCGCCTTCGGGGCTTACGTTTATCGTGCCGTTTTTTGACGACATCGTGCGCGTGGATATGCGCGAGCAGGTGATTACCGTGCCGCCACAAAAATTGATCACCAAGGACAACGTGACGGTGGAAGTAGACGCGGTGGTTTATTACAAGGTGATCGATCCGGTGAAGTCGCAATACGAAGTGCAGGACTTCGGTTACGCGTGCACTACGCTGGCGCAGACTAATCTGCGTAATTTGATTGGCGACCGGACGCTGGATGAAACTTTGGTGGCGCGGGACATGATCAACACGAATTTGCGTGAAGTGCTGGACGAAGCGACTAATGGATGGGGCGTGAAGGTGACGCGCGTGGAAGTGCAGAAGATTGAGCCGCCGCGCGACATTACCGATGCGATGTCTCGCCAGATGAAAGCGGAACGTGAAAAGCGCGCCGCGGTGCTGGAAGCGGAAGGGATTAAGCAGAGCCAGATTTTGCAGGCCGAGGGCAAAAAGCAGTCGGAGATTTTGAAAGCGGAAGGAGACGCGCAGGCGCGGGTCACGCGCGCTAATGCGGAAGCGGAGGCGATCAAGCTGGTCTCCACGGCGGCGGAAACCTATTTTAAGGAACGCGCGGAAACCATGCGGCGGCTGGAAGTTTTGAATAATACTTTGGCGCAAAATACCAAGTACATTGTGCCGTCGAATTCGAGTCTGGTGAATGTGCTGGGGCTGGATGGAACGACGCAAGCGGTTGCGCCGAAACCGCCCGCGCCGGATGGCCCGATGCCTGCTGCTCCGTCCGGGCGTTCTGTGTAACTGCTGGGCTGGGTTTCGTTCGCGGCGCGGAATTGAGTGAGCGAATCAAATTTTCGGAACCGGGACATTGGCGCATGGATGTGCCACGGCGCGGGCCGCAAAGAAAAAGTACAAAGCGCAGTGGTGTGGTAAAATGGTGCTTCCCCAAATTCTCCAGGGAGCGACCAGCGCATGAAATTTGGAGTCGTTGTCTTTCCCGGGTCCAATTGCGATCACGACGCGTTTTACGCGGTTAGTCACGTCCTGCAAAAGCCGGTCGAATTTATCTGGCATCAATCCGAAGATTTAGCGCAGTGTGACGCGGTAATTTTTCCGGGCGGATTTGCGTTTGGCGATTATTTGCGCACCGGAGCGATCGCGCGATTTTCGCCGGTGATGAAGTCGGTGGGCAAGTTTGCGAAAAACGGCGGCATGGTGCTGGGAATCTGCAACGGATTCCAAATTTTGACGGAAGCGGGACTGCTGCCGGGCGCGATGATGCGCAATGTGGGCTTGCGCTACATTTGCCGGCATGTGCACATTCGCGTGGAAGAGACGGATACCGCGTTCACCGGTGCGGCGAAGCCCGGGCAAATTTTGAAAGTGCCCATCGCGCACAACGACGGCAACTACACTTGCGATGCGGAGACTCTCGCAGAGCTGGAAAATAACCGGCAAATTATCTTTCGGTACACGACGGCGGATGGAAAAGACGACGACGCGGGGAATCCGAACGGGTCGATGGCGAACATCGCGGGGATTTGCAATCGCGAACGGAACGTGGTCGGGCTGATGCCGCATCCAGAGCGGGCGGTGGAAGCGGCGCTGGATTCGGACGATGGGCTGGTGGTTTTTCAGTCGATGGTGGAAGCATTGACGACTGTTGCGAAAGCGACCGCGTAATTTGCGACTTGGTTTCAGCGTGCGAGTCGACTGTGGGAGTAGCGACCACAACCAACCTGCGAAACAAATTTGTAGCATCAGGCGACGACGATAAATGGCGACCGTGATTACTGAAATTAAAGTGACTGCTGAGATCGCTGCTGAGCACGGTTTAACCGGCTAAGAGTTCGCACGCGTCAAAAAGATTCTGGGACGCGATCCGAACATCACCGAGCTGGGAATTTTCAGCGTGATGTGGAGCGAGCACTGTTCGTATAAATCGAGCAAGGTGCATTTGAAACGGCTGCCGACGCGCGGGAAATTAGTGGTGCAGGGGCCTGGCGAGAATGCCGGCGTTGTGGACATCGGCGACGGACTAGTTGCCGCGTTCAAAATCGAATCGCACAATCATCCAAGTTATGTGGAACCTTTTCAGGGAGCGACCACCGGGGTCGGCGGAATTCTGCGCGATATTTTTACCATGGGCGCACGGCCGATCGCGGTTCTGGATTCTTTGCGGTTCGGACCGATTACGCAAGAAAGCTTTGTTCCGCCGCAGGATGGGGGCGCCTCCGAAGAAACCGTCGCGGCGAACCGGCGCATTCTGGATGGCGTGGTGCGCGGCGTGGCGAACTACGGAAATTGTTTTGGCGTGCCCACCGTGGGCGGCGAAGTAAATTTTGAGCCGTGCTATTCGCAGAATCCGCTGGTGAACGCGCTGGCGCTGGGCATCGCGAAGAAAGAAGAAATTTTTCTCGCGAAGGCGAAGGGCACCGGCAATCCGGTCATTTACGTCGGCGCAAAAACGGGCCGAGACGGAATTCACGGCGCATCGCTGCTGGCTTCCGCTGAATTCACCGAGGAATCGAAACAGAAGCGGCCGAATGTGCAGGTGGGCGATCCTTTTGTCGAAAAACTTTTGCTGGAAGCTTGTTTGGAAGCCATGCAAACCGGCGCGGTGGTCGCCATTCAAGATATGGGCGCGGCGGGGCTGACCTGCTCGACGACGGAGATGGCTTCGCGCGGCGCCACCGGCATCGAAATCGATCTGGCTAAAGTTCCGCAGCGCGAAACCGGCATGACTCCTTACGAAATCATGCTGAGCGAATCGCAGGAACGCATGCTGTTGGTGGCGGAAAAAGGCCGCGAGCGCGAAGTGCTGGACGTTTTCAAAAAGTGGGGGCTCGACGCGATGGTGGTCGGCGTGGTGACCGAGGGCGGCCTGCTGTGCGTGAAAGATCACGGCAAAGTGGTGGCGGAAATTCCGGCGCATCCGCTGGCGGAAGAAGGTCCGGTGTATCAACGCACTATCGCGCAACCGGCGCTGCGGCGGGAAACGGCGGAAGATTGGTTTGCGTTCGCAAAGCCCGGCGCGAACTTGACGAAAAATTTCCTCAAGTTGCTAGCCTCGCCGGCCATCGCGTCCAAGCGCTGGATTACCGAACAATACGACACCATGGTACGCACCAATACGCTCGCCGTTCCGGGAGCCGCGGATGCCGCCGTGGTGCGCATCAAGGGAACGAGCCGCGCGCTTGCGCTGGCCACCGATGGCAACGGCCGCTGGTGCCAACTGAATCCACGTCTCGGCGCGATGCACGCAGTCGCGGAAGCTTGCCGAAATGTGGCGTGCACCGGAGCGCGTCCTATCGCGGCCACGAATTGCCTCAATTTTGGCAGCCCAGAAAAACCGGAAGTGATGTGGCAGTTCAGCGAAGCGATTGACGGCCTCACTGTGGCGTGCAACGAACTCGCCACGCCAATCACCGGCGGCAATGTGAGTTTTTACAACGAGACTTTGGGGAAGTCGATTTATCCGAGGCCGGTTATCGGAGTGCTCGGCGTGATTGAAGATGCCGCGAACACAGTAAAAATTGCGTTCCGGCACGATGGCGACGCAATTATTCTTTTGGATGGATTGGAATCAGCTGCGGAGCATTCGGAGCAGGTCGGTTTTCCAGTGGACGCTAGTGGCCGCGAATTTTCTTCGTCCGAATATTCGAAGACGATCGGGCACATCGTCGCAGGCGATCCGCCAGCGATTGATTTGGCGGCAGAAAAGCGATTGCAGGAATGCTTGATTGCGCTGGCCGCCGCCGGCACGGTGCACTCCGCGCATGACGTGAGCGACGGCGGAATTGCCGTCACGCTTGCGGAATCCTGTTTCGCCTCAATTTCACGCGAGAAAGAAAGCACGTCCTATCTAGGCGCGAACGTCACCTTGGAAGATTCGCCGCTTGCCGCCGAGCAAGCCGTTTTCGGTGAACGCGGCGCGCGCGCGCTAGTGTCGGTTGCGCCCGCGAAAGTTGCCGCCGTCCTCGCGACTGCGAGACAATGTGGTGTGACGGCTCGACAAATCGGCGCGGTTACCCGCGAAAGCGCACTCCGCATCGAATATAAGGATGCGGCGGTGGTCGACGGTCCCGTCGAGACGCTGCGAGACTCTTGGGCAAATTCGCTGGAAAATATTCTTAAGGCGCAATGAACGAAAAATTCGCATTCGCGGACGATCATTTCCACGACGAGTGTGGTGTGTTCGGCGTCTTCGGCCACGAAGAAGCTTCCAAACTTGCGTACCTCGGCCTGTACGCTTTGCAGCATCGCGGCCAGGAATCCGCCGGCATCGTCTCCAGCGACGGCTCCGATTTACATTTGCATCGCGCCATGGGCAAAGTGGAAGAAATTTTTCAGCCGGACGTGCTGAAAACTCTTCCCGGCAATTCGGCCATCGGTCACACGCGTTATTCCACCGCCGGCGAAAAAGCCTTGCTCAACGCGCAGCCGATCATGATCGATTGTAACAAGGGAAAAATCGCCATCGGCCACAACGGCAACCTGACCAACGCCGCCGCCTTACGCCGCAAACTGGAACATCGCGGCTCGATTTTCCAAAGCAATAGCGACACCGAAGTGATCGTGCACCTGATCGCGCGTTCCGGCGCGCGCAACCTTTCCGGTGCGTTGGGCGACGCGCTCAATCAAGTGGAAGGCGCTTATTCGCTCCTGGTGATCACTCCGGAAGAACTTTACGCCGTGCGCGACCCGCGCGGTTTTCGTCCGCTGAATCTCGGCAAACTCGGCGATGCCTGGCTGGTGGCCTCCGAAACCTGCGCGTTCGATCTTTTGAACGCGCAATACGTTCGAGAAATTGCGCCCGGTGAAATGGTGCGCATTTCGCGCTCTGGAATCGAATCCATTCACTTCGCGCCGGACAAACCGCTGCAACAATGCATTTTCGAACATGTTTATTTCGCGCGGCCAGACAGCATTATTTTCGGCCGCTCCGTCAACGCCAGCCGCGAAGCGCTGGGCCGCCGCCTCGCGAAAGAGCATCCCGTCGCCGCCGATCTCGTGGTTCCCGTTCCGGATTCCGGCGTGCCGGCCGCAGTCGGTTACGCTCTTGAATCCGGCATTCCTTTTCGCATGGGTTTGATTCGCAATCATTACATTGGCCGCACTTTCATCGAGCCGTCGCAAGCCATTCGCAATTTTGGCGTGAAGCTCAAGCTCAATCCGGTGCGCGGTCTAATGGAAGGCAAACGCGTTATCCTTGTTGACGACTCCATCGTTCGCGGCACCACCAGCCGCAAAAT
>DASXMB010000053.1:0-1508 GCA_036495905.1 Candidatus Acidiferrum sp. | reverse complement strand
GCTGTCGCGCGGCAGACCGATCCGGATTCGACGATGGTTTATATTCAGACCGACGCCCCGATCAATCCGGGCAATTCGGGTGGCCCGCTGGTAGACGTAAACGGCGACGTCGTTGGAGTGAACACGTTTATTCTGTCACAGTCCGGCGGAAACGAGGGCCTTGGTTTCGCGATTCCCTGCGGCGTCGTAAATATCGCGCAACAGCAGTTGCGCAAATTCGGCCACCTGCACCGGCCGGAAATCGGCGTTAGTGTTCAAACCATTACGCCGACGCTCGCCGCAGGCCTGAAACTGCAACGAAATTTTGGCGTGATCGTCTCGGACGTTCTTCCCGACGGACCGGCACAGGCGGCGGGAGTGCGCATTGGGGATGTCTTACTGGCCATCGATGGGAAAGCGGCGAGTAGTGTTCCGTATGTGGCGTTCCATCTCATGTCGCGCGAGAGCGGAGACAAAGTGCACCTCGATGTATTGCGCGGAACTTTGCGCGTAGGTTTCGATGTGGCTTTGATGGACCCGCCGAAAGACATGGACCAGATCACGGCGTTAGCTGACCCGGAAAAGAGTCTCGTGCCTGCTCTTGGCATTCTGGCAGTCGAAATTGACAAAAAAATAGCGGCGATGGCATCTGACTTGCGCGATCCCTTTGGCATCATCGTGGCCGCGCGGGCTGCCGGGGCTACGACGGAAGTGCCGCTGGCTAGCGGCGACGTGATTCGCACGCTGAACGGCGAGCCGATGACCACGCTTGGCCGCTTGCGAAATACGCTGAAGAACTTGCCACCCGGCGCGCCCGTAGTGATGCAAATCCAGCGCGATCAGAAGCTGATGTACGTGGCGTTTACACTGGATTAGTTCCCACGGTGCCAGCGCGAGCTTTGGAGACAAGCCGCGCTACGAAAACCCGAGCCGCCTTCTCACTTCGACGACGATGTGTTCCGGCGATGACGCGGCATCCACGGTGATCGCATTCGTCGGTTCTTCAAGAGTTGCAAACTGGCTGGCGAGCAAGTCCTGCTTGGCGAAGTGCCCCTTTCGTGCGAGCACCCTCTGCGAGAACAATTCGTAGCTGCCTTTTAAATAAACAAATTTCACATCGCTAGTGGCGCGCAGCTCGTCCCGATAACTCTGTTTCAGCGCCGAGCAGGCAAGCACGACGCTGCGACCCTCCGCGCTCCATTGAACAATCTTGTCGTGGAGCGCGCGGAGCCAAGGCTCACGGTCCGCATCCGTCAGCGGAATCCCATGCTTCATTTTTTCGACGTTCGCCGGCGGATGAAAATCATCGGCGTCCACGAACTCCCAGCCCAGTTGCTTCGCGAGCAGACTGCCGATGGTCGTTTTGCCCGATCCGGTCGTGCCCATAATGATCACGATCATGGCAACTTAATCCATGGGGAGGGGCGGTCGTTGGTGTAAAAGAGCACAAAAAGTTTGGCTGGGAGACCTGGACTCGAACCAGGATAGCCAGATTCAGAGTCTGGAGTCCTACCAATTGGACGATCTCC
>DASXMB010000052.1:0-65142 GCA_036495905.1 Candidatus Acidiferrum sp. | reverse complement strand
GAGTCATAGTAGCCGCCGCCTTCGTCCACGGTGATGAAGATTGCGGATTCGGCCCATAGCTCCTTGTTGCTTTGGGCTAGTTCGACGATGTTCTTGGCGAAAGCCTCGAACAGCGACCACTTGGAGGAAGCGGGATGGCCGTCCATGGTGCCGTCCGGCTTTACGTAGGAGACGGCGGGGAGGGTGCCGTTTTTGAGGTCGGTGAAAAGATCGGTCACGTCTCGCATATGGTCCGCGACCATGCCCGGGTAGCCGGCTTCATACTCGAACGGGTTGCAGATATTGCAGTAGCTGGCGCTGAATGGGCTATTGGTGCCATCGGCATTGAAACCGCCGCCGTAATACTTCCAGGAAATGTTGCTGGCACTGAGGACATCGCCAATACTGCGCTGCCGGGTCTGGGGAACGATGAGGCCGCCCTGAGGCAGCCCTTTGGGCGTGAACGCGGGATTGACGTTGACGGCTTGCCAGTACTGGCCGGGACCGCAATGCGGGTCCAGCTTATAGGGCAGCGCATGCAGATAATCGGTGATTGCGGCAATGCCTGGCTGAGTGGGATCGGAACAATTGAACCACTGCGAGCGGTTGGTATAGAGGTTGAGAGTCCCAGGTTGCGGATCGGGATTGTAGATATTGGCCGCGGGGGGTGTTGCCGGGTTGCCATTGCCATCGCTGAAAAACACCTGATCGGCAAAGCCGAGAGGCTGACTGTCTGGTCCAGTGCCGCCGAGGACTGGCTGGTGATAATTGTCGCTCATGGTGAAAGTGTCCGCGAGTGACTTGAAGAATGGAGCATCGCCGTTGCGCATGTTGAAGAACGCCATGGTCTGGCCGGTGTCATGTGGCGTGCCGTTAAGTGGAGTGCTGTAGGTGGTGGTGACCGCCGATTGCAGATCGTGGAGGCAGCCGGTGGGGTTGTCTCGGGATACGTGCTCGCGGTCAATCGCGCAATCTACCTGCTGGACCATCTGGAAATATTGGTGAATGGTGTCGCCGGTGAAAGCGTCGAAGGGCATGTTCGGTCCGGTTAGCTGGAAGGGGCCCGGCGGCAGGTCGTTGACGTTGGTGATGCGGGTATCGGGGCCGAGAGTGAAGCTCAAGCCGGTACCACCGGTGGCGAAGAGGAACTGGTCAGCAGGTGGCAGACCTGGGTCGCCGCCTGGGATGGCCAAGATCCCAGCATATGGAGAAACCGTGCCAACACCGGCCACATCGGGCGGCGGCAGGGTGGTATAGAGCTGTTTTTCCACCGAATCCGCGCTGCTGAAGAACTTGCCGCCATTCGGGGCGGACACGATCTTGAATTGATGGGCCTTGGCAAAATTGGGGCCCGGAGAGCCATCCTCGTTGATGATGCCTTCGGAAAGCAGGTTCAACACTTTGTCGTCTTCGTGATTTGGTTTATAGGTGGCGAAAACGTGATCAAAGCTGCGATTTTCGCCGACGATGATGATTACATGCTTGATGGGAGTGGCGGTTTCCGAGCGGTTGTCATCCTTATCACGATGATCAGGGCGGTCGTCGCCGTATCCGAGTGGAACGTAAGCTAACATGGATAACGCGACTGCCGTTGCACATAGCGATCTGCTCAACTTACTTCTTTTTGGCTTTGCTTTGTCGTGGGGCATGTCTTCTCCTTCAAGTGAGTACGGGTGGGAGAGAGAGTCATACCCTTGTGACGGTTACATTTTCGTGTCGCGGTTGTTTAATCCCGGTGAACAAGTTCGCAGGAAAATGGGGGCAGGTCAGAAGGACAAGGTCGCGGGTTCGGTTGCCGGTCGAGATCGGCGCTCCCCGGGGCGATTTGGGACTGCAAAGGGAACAAACTGCCGTAAACATGGTTGGTGGCTGTCTATATGGAAAAAACGAAAGAGGGACCGCGTGGCGGTCCCTCTTTCGTTTTGCGATGTTGCGAGATTGCGATGTTGCGACTAGAAATCGTAACGCAGTGCGAATTGCATTACGCGGTTAGGGTTGGCTTGGGCAGTGATTTGGCCGAAGTTAGGCGAATTGATATTCGCGTTGGGGTCGGAGAAATTGGTGTGGTTGAAGAGGTTGTAGGCCTCGGCACGGAACTCCAAAGCATGTTTTTCCGACCAGGGCATAGCAAAACGCTTGCTGAGGGACATATCGAAATTCACGAAAATCGGGCCGCGGAGATTGTTGCGGTTGCCAAGTTCTCCAGCGAAGGGATTTTGGAATGCAGCCAAGGTAGCGTCTTTGTTGGAGAAAAATTGGATTTGACCATTGTCACTGTGAATGCCACTGCCGAGGGCCGCGGTTGATCCAGTGAGGACGGCTGGACTGTCGAAGACAAAGCCGACGGGGAAGGCCCCAGTGGTGGTGCCAAAAGCGAAGCCGGAGTGGGCGGTGAAGATGGTGCCCACTTGCCAACCGCCGATGAGTTCGTTCACGGCCCGGTTGACGTCATGTCCGAAAAATTGTCCGCGGCCGAAGGGCAGAGTGTAGACGCCGTTGGCGGAGAACAAATGGGTGACGTCGAAATCCGAGTTGCCGCGGCAAACACGGAGGTCGGTGGCGTCGCAGACCAATCCACCGGTAACGGTATTGGCAACGCTGGAAACGTTATCGATGGAATGAGAGAAAGTGTAGTTGAAGTCGAATTGAACGTTGCGCGAGAGATTTTTACGCAGGGTCACAAGCAGGCCGTTGTAGCTGGACGAACCGAAGTTTCCGACGTAGGCATTAGAAGAAAATTGGCCAGGTAGACCGGTGTTGTTTGGCAGGAGCCCGATGCCATTGAGAGCCTGCAAAGTATCCGAGGCGTCTCCCTTGACCACGAGACTGCCCAGAAAGTCGGCCACGAATTGAGTGCAATTGGGTTCGCCAAACACACCCGCGCAGCCGGATACATTTTCGAACCACGGCAGTGGAGTGACTGGAGCACCCTGAGGCAGGGTACGAAGTTGTTGGCTTAAGTTGTTGAAATCCTGGAACAATGTGTGCCCCGATTTTGTATCAAGGAAGTTCACAACCTGGCCCGCATCGGCTTGGGCAAATAGTTTTCGTCCCAGGCGACCGACATAGTTAAGGTCGAGGATGAAATTGCCCGGAAGCTGACGCTGCACGCCGAACGTGAAAACGTAGGCATAAGGAGTGGTGAAGTGCGGATCGATCGTGAAATTGAACTGGCCTTCGGCGTCGCCGAAAGGCACACCATTGGCGTCGACAAATGGGGCGAGCGGATGAGTGACAGGTTGAGAGGTGTTGGTCACTGGCAAGGTACCTATGGCTTGGAAGCGAGGATCGGTGGCGAGATTTCCGAAGTTTGTATTGGTGGTGGTGTTGAACAGGTAGGACAACTGATCCTGGACGAAGTTGACGGCGTTGGCACCTACGCGATCATGGACGATGCTGGCACCAGCGCGGATGACGGTCCTCTTATCTCCGAATACCTTCCCAAGGAGGCCGTCGTGGAAGCCAGGGTTATAGGCGAATGCAAGCCTGGGAGCGAAGTTAGTGCGGTCCGGAGCGTAAATATTGGGCGCGCCCGGGTTTGCCTGGCCACCAAGATTATAGGTGAGGAACGGAATAGCGTTGTCCCCGCCGATGCCCTGGGCCGCGGCGGTTAGACGATCATTCAAGTAGGTCTGGAAGGGAATGTTCGATACGGACTGAAGCCCATTGACTTCGTACGGAACACCAAAGTATTCGTAACGCAAACCGTAGGTAACGGTGAGGGAGGGAGTGACGCGCCACTGATCTTGCGCGTAGGCTTCATATTCGAAATAGCGATACTCGCGAATTTTGGGAGAACCGATGGCCTGGTTGGAGCCGTCTTTATTCAGATTGAAGTTAGTATCCACGGAGGAAAAGCGGCCCAGGACGAAGGGGAAAATCTGGTCCCACTCGGTGGCCGCGACGCTGCCGGGGTCAATACTAGCATCGCTGAGAATATTGCTGGGCCGCTGAGTGGAATCGAGGCTGGTTAGGTTTCCGCCCAGGCCAACACCCACAAAATTGAAGTCGTTAATCTGCGTGGAAGTCTGATGTTCAGGCTTAAAAGTTCCGCCAAACTGCATGGTGTGCTTGCCACGGATGTAGGTGAAATCATCTCTGTAGGTGGGCACGGGAACAGTACGGAATTGGCTTTGCAGGGATGGAAATGGGGCGGAAAGCAACGCGCCGTTGGTGGTTGGCGCGAAGGTGTAGGAGTTCGGGAACGCCGGATCGAAAACATCAGGGAAACCGAGACGAGAAGAACTCATTCCGACGACAAACTGATTGATTTTATTTCCGGAAATGGTCCAAGTATGTCCGATGGCAAAGGAGAAGTCGCGGACAGTGATTTGCGAGGCGGGAGCGGCATCCTGAGGAAACTGAGCGGCGACGTTATTGATGTCGTCGGTCTGCGCGGAGCGGACGATATTGAAGCGCCCAAAGAGCTTTTGCTTGCTGGTGAGGTTGTAATCCATACGAGTAACGTATGTATTGTTGCCCAGAGCAAACGGGGCGTTGAAACGGAAACCACCGGTGTTGATGCCGTCGCCCGAACCGAGAGCGTTCGCTCGCGGATATCGGCTGTTGACGAAGTTTAGCAAAGCGGTATCAGCGCCGATTCCGGCGGGGTCCAGAGCGGTGACGGAGTTGGCGCCAGCGATCGGGGTGGTGCTGATGCACTGAGGTTGATTGCGGAGAGTGCTGTTCGGCGTGCAGCCAGGGCCGTTGTTAATGTAGTTGATTAGTCCAGCTCGAACATTGTCGAGCGGAACGATTCTGAGTTCTTGGTCCTGACTGGCGTCGCGCCGACCTTCATAGTTGAAGAAGAAAAAGAGCTTGTCTCTTTTGATTGGTCCGCCGAGGCTACCGCCGAACTGATTACGGATGAGAGCAGGACGCGCTACGCCGTTCTCATTGTTAAAGAAGCTGTTTGCCTCTGTGGCAGTGTTGCGGTGATATTCGTAGGCGTTGCCATGAAAGTCGTTGCTGCCACCCTTGGTGACGAGCTGAATTTCGGCTCCGCTGCTGCGACCGAGGTCTGAAGTGTCGCCAGCGGTGATGCCGCGGAATTCCTGGATGGCGTCCACCGGGGCATTTCCGACGGTGGCAAATGCCTGGCCGGTAGCTTGGTCGTTGGCGTCAATCCCGTCGATGGTGATGTTGCCCTGATCGGCGCGAGCGCCGGTCACTGCGCCGTCGCGGTTCCCGTTGGGATCGTTGGTACCAGCCAAGACGACGCCGGGCTGAAGGCCGAGAAGAGCTGCAGGAGTATCGCGCAACTGAATTGGAAGAGTGTGGAGGAGAGTAGTATCAAAAACGTTTCCGATGGTGGCATCGGTGGTATTTAGAGTTGCTTCACTAGTGGCTTTGACCTCAACAGTCTGGGAAATTTCGCCGAGTTCGAGGGAGGCGTTGTGGGTGCTGGTGGTGCTGACGCCGAGATACACGTCCTGCAAGCCAAACTTTTTGAATCCCTGCTTGCTGAAGGTGAGGGTATATCCGGGGCCAGGAGCGACTCGTTGAAACTGATAGACACCTTGTTCGTTGGTTTGAACGGTGAGATGAAAGCCAACTTTATCGTTGTCGAGAGTAACGTCGACGGCGGGGATGGCACCGCCGCTCTTGTCCGTGACGACACCAGTGACTGCGGCATATTCTTGCGCGCGTGACGTTGGCAGGAAGAAAAATAGCGACAGGAAAAAACCGAAGATGATTGTCAAACGCTTACTCATGAAGCCCCCTGAAAATTTTTAACACCGAACAAAGACTGCTTTGTGTTCTGAGAGTTGAACGCGTTGTAGCCATTGCAAGAACGGACCCAAAGTCGCGGAGGTCAATTTGAGGGTAAATTGCTTAAAATGATAGAGATACGTTATCGATTATCAATAAATTAGATAAATTCAGGCGTTTAGACATACGGCTATGTGCATTAAGCTCTAAAAAATCGTAGATACGGCGCTGATTAACACGGGAGTCTGCTTCGAGGCATGTATTTGGCAGTGACGAGCGAAAGGCGAGCACCGATTAGACACAAGTATCTCTTGCGGACGAACCAAGCTTCGCAGGCTACATGGGCAGGCCGGACTTTGTGGTTTTGGGTTGGGATTCGTTGGCGGAGGGATGGCGGCGGTCGGCGATTACAAAATAGCCACCGAGTAGGAAGCAGATGGCAGCGGGAATCAGCGGGATGTAGGAATTTTTGTGGGGAGTGGGGGTGGATTGAGCGGTGCTAGGAGCTGGGGTGGATGGTTGCAAATTTGGCAGAGTGGTGGCCAGGAAGAAGACGAAGAAGATCAAGCCAAGAGCGATGATGGCGTAGCCGTGAAGTTTGCCGAATTGCATTTAGTCCTCGCGTGAATTCCGGGCTGAGGGTGCTGGGAAAAGGATAGGTAGAGGGTTGGGGGGTGTCAATACGGTGAATTTTTTACGGTAAGGCGGGTTGACGGGGGCGTCAACCTGCTACGGTCCTCGGTAAATTGGTTGGCATTGGATCGAAAAAACCACACGTGCAACGGCGGCCCGTGGAGCACCCTGAAGCGAAAATCAAAGGCGGGCAAAGACAATCAAGAATTAGAGGGCGGAAACAATGTGGGCTATGGCGTCGCTGAAGGTTACTCTGCCGTCGAGATAGGGCTGCCAGAAGCGGGTCAGAAGAGAGAGATACTCGTTCCAGCCGCGGCTGTAGAGGCCGGCGCGGACGGCGTAGGGAACGTAGGCATCGTCTGAAGATTGGGATCGCGAAGACTGCGGCGCTTGCAGGGGCTGCGCCCCATGCGGAGATTGCGAAGACGATGTTGCGGGCGGCTGGTTCGCGTCGCCATTGATTACTGGCTTGATGACTTCGCCGGTAGTGTAAAAAATCAGGGCGTGCCAGAGATCGCGAGGGATGGCTTTTTCGCGTTGATGGCATTCGCGGATGATGGCTTGCTGCACGGGTTCGGCGATGCCGTGGGAAGCTTCGTGAAAAAGAACTTCGAGAGCGGCACTGCCCTGATTGCGGGGGTCAGTGCCGGAGATGGTAACGCGGAGCGGGTCGAGGGTGGTGTAGGCGCCGGCCCAATTGGCGTAGTCGGTGACATCGACACGAATTTTTTCGGCGGGCCATTTGGTTTGGTAGATGTCCGCAAGGCGCTGAGAAAGGCCCAGGCCTTGTTCGCGGACCAGCGGAGCAACGCGAGCGATCCAGGCGCGATTGGCGCGATCGTGCGCGGGCCACTGGTGAGCGCGGTAGACGGGGGCGGCGCCGTCCAGAACGCGAGTGATGTCCGGCGGCAGACCGGCGTCGCAGGTCTGTTTCCTGGCGCCGGAAAGTTCATCGCAATCTTCGAAATCTCCCAACTGATTTTGCAAGAGAATTAGCTCACTGCTGAAGAGGAGATCTTTGCCGGCGTAGTTCGCGGCGTAAAAAGAGACGGCGTCATCCCAAGCGTGCTGCTCGACGGGAGTTAGCGCCGCCTTGGCGGAAGGCGCAGTTTTCAGGACGGGCTTGGCGGGGTTTACGGCGGGAGAGTTGGTGCGCGCGGCGGGAGCGGTGGAGCGCTGGCGAGCTTCTTCGTAAAGAGTGTGATGAAGATTGATCCAGAAACCGCTGTGAAGTTCGAAGACGGGGAGCGGGCCGTAGGTGGAATCGATCTGAGTGGCACGCGAGGTGAGCGGCGAGAATAGCGCGACGAGCGCGAGGAAGAGAGCGAATTTGTGGTGAGTGGCGCGGCGCATGGTGAAGTGCCCGATGATATCGGCAAATCGGGTAACTGACAAATCGCGATTGTGGTTGCGTGTCGGCGCTCAGGAAAAAAGCAGATTCCTCGGGCAAAACCAGCCCTCGGAATGACACATTTAGGAATTTGTCAGCAATCTGTCCGAGGCTCTCACTATTGGAGGGCTTTGGCGGGCATGGGATGGCCGACGGCTTCGAGCCAGCGGTCCAGAATTTCTAGTTGATGGGGCGGAATGGATTCTGGGAACTCGATGCCCATGCCGAGACCAGGACTGACGTAAACGGCGGTGGCAGTGATTTCGAAAATTTCACCTGCTTTGAGAAGGCGAAGAAAAACCAACGAGCCCTTCGACGGGGGCTTGAGAATATCGATATAGCAGCCGGTGCGGCTGAGATCGGAAGTGCGCGCGGTGAGCTTGGGTCCATCGGGAAGAATGGTGACCTCGGCTACGAGAATCAGCGGGTAGCGCGGCGCCTTGCGGCGGTTGGACATTAATTGTGACATCAGGTCTCCTCGAGTGCCGTCAGCGCAACGCCTAGAGAGACCTGAAGGTAATCGAGTGATTCCTGGCTGGAATTTACTCGCGGAAGAGGAGAGACGCCCCGACTTGATTGTGCCGGGGAGAAGGGTTGAGGCGCAACGGTACGAAAGTTTTGGGAGTGAGCGTGGACGCGGATTAGTCAACTGTACTTTTTTGCGCGAGTTACGGGTTTACGGGAGTTTGGGGTCGGCGGCGCTGCCCACGGCGCCTTTGTGATCGGCGGCACGGAGATTGCCTTCGGCGTCACGGAAAAAAGAGCGGCGACCAGTTCGTCCGTAGACTTGCGGAGTTGCGGAGAGTTCGTATTTTGCGGGAGCGCCAACGGCGCTGGCGCCCCGGATTACGTAACGGAAAGCGTAGCCATCTTTCGCGCCGGTAGTGAGGTCGGCGTCGAGGAGACCGGCGGCATCTGGAGTGGCGGTGGTTGCGCGCGGAGGAGTGCCGAGATTGGAAAGCGAATCCGGCAAACGGGAATAAGTGCGGCGATAACTTTCCACGGCGACGGCGATGGCTTTGATGTCGTCGATGGCAAGATGTTCGGTGGAATCGATTTCGGCGGTGTCCCATTCGATTTCGAGGGCGGGAAGATCTAGCATCAGAAGACCCACGGAGAGAATTTTCCAGGAACCATTTTCGCGGACCAAGCCCATGGTGACATGCTGAACGTTTTGGCCGGTGGTGTCGGTCTCGTCGCGGAGTTCAAGTGGAAGGAAAGCGAGATTATCGTGGATGTCCGCGCCGCCGATTTGCATTTGGGTTTTGAATTCGGGAGTTTCGCAACTGACGGTGGGACGGCCGGAAGGATTAACAATGACGGCGGGTTTGCCGGGTTGGTTGAGAAGGACGAAGCGCTTCATGAGGGCAACGCGAGAGCCGGGAGTGAGATGGGAAAAGGATTGAGCGTTGCGGACGGTGAGGAAATGGGAGAAGTCGTTGGCACTTTGCGAGCAGGCGGCACTGAGGGCGTCGCGTAGGGCGGCGGTGGGACTGTTGGCGACAGGAAATTGGTTGGCGGGGGGCGAGGATTGCGGTTGGGAGCTGGATTCTTGCGCGAAGGCGGGGATGGTGGCGCCGAAGAGGAGTGCCGCCGACAGAAAAATTGGAAGCGCGCGGTTGCCGAATGTGGGCACGATTCAGTCCTTTGCGGCGGCGAGGATGGAGGCGAGATTCTGGGTGAATGCGGAGCGCGGCATGACTTCAGAACAGCCAGCGGCGCGAGCTTGCGCGGCTAGATCGGTTTGGACGTGGGAGAGAAATGCGATCAGGCGGATATCTTGGTTTGCGGCACGGATGTTGGCAATGGCTTGAAGAGGCTGGTTGCGGGAGTTTAGGTCGATGATGACGAGATTTGGCGGCGGGGTCATGAGTTGAAGGAGAGCGTTGAGATTGGTGGCGACTTTGAGTTCGACGCCGAGATGTTTGGCGGTTTCGAGAACTTTCATCTGGAAGAAAAGATCGTCCATGAGCGCTACTGCTCTAGCCATGCGGAGGTTGCCTTTCCTGGTGCGCGATATTTATAGAGTGTAGCGCAGAGAACCTGGGGCACGGACTGCGGCCTTAGCTAGTTTGGTGCGGATGGTGGCGCAACGGTTGTGCGGCGAGACGATGGCCGAGACGGGTTAGTGGCTGAGGGGATCTTCGTGGACGCCGACGGTTTTGTCTGGGATATCACCTACGCGACCTTTTACGCGGTCGTAGACGCTGACCTGGCTGACGGAGCCGAGACCTTCGTTATAGAAAGTGGGGACGCCGAGAGCGGTGCGAAGCTCTTCATTGAATTTGCGAAGATTGGCAAGATGCTGGGCGAGAGCGGGCATTTTGAGACCTTCGTCGGTGAGAAGAAATTTCTGGTAGCCGGCGTCCCACAGGCGAGTGAACTGACCGTTGAGCATGATGGTGGGAAGGATGGTCATCTGATAGCGGCCGTCGGCTTCTTTGCGGAATTCGGAGCCGCAACCGAATTTTTCCACGCGAACCACGCCGCGAGTGCTGCCGACCGCGAAACCGAGCGCGGCCAAATTCTCAATTGCAGTTGGTGAGAAGCGTTCTTCGACATTCCACATGGGTATTCAGGGTAATGAATGTGGGGGCGTCTGTAAAGTGCTTGCGGAAGATGGAAACAAAGCGGCGGAGAGCGTCTTGACGGTCTGGGTTTAATCACTTAGTGTCGTTTGCTTACGCGAGGTTGACGATGAAAATGCGGGTGAGCGCGCTCATCGGCGCAGTGGCAACGGCGGCGGTTTGTGCGCCGATTCTGCGCGGGCAGGCGGCGTCTGAGTACCGAGAGCGAACGGTTGCATCTGAACATTGGCCGAAGCAGGCGGTGCGCGGGGCGCATGGCATGGTGGCCACGGATGAAGTGTTGGGATCGCAAGCGGGAGTGGAGATTTTGAAGCGCGGCGGAAACGCGGTGGACGCGGCAGTGGCGGTGGCGTTTGCGCTGGCGGTGGTGGAACCGGCGGCAGGGAATATCGGCGGCGGCGGATTTATGCTGGTGCGGCTGGCGGATGGACGGACAAGCTTTTTTGATTATCGCGAGGTGGCGCCGGGGAAAGCTACACGGAATATGTATGTGGGAGCGGATGGGAAGCTCGATCCGGAAGCGTCGACGATTGGGTTTAGATCCGTGGCAGTGCCAGGAACGGTGGCGGGATTGGCGCTGGCTTTGAAGACGTACGGGACGATGAAACTGGCGGAGGTGCTGGCGCCGGCGATTCGGCTGGCGGATTCCGGATTTGTGGTGAGTGCAAAATTAGCGCGGCAATTGGGGGATGAACGGGCGGGGCTGGAGCGCTTCCCTGGTTCGCGAAGGATTTTTTTGCGCGACGGGCAACTCTTGCATGCTGGAGATACATTCAAGCAACCGGAATTGGCGGCTACGCTGAAGCGGATCGCGAAGAATGGGCCGGAAGAGTTTTATCGAGGCGAGACGGCGCGAATGCTGGCGGCGGACATGGAGCGAGCGGGCGGTCTGGTGACCATGGACGATCTGGCGAGTTATGAGCCGAAGGTGCGGGAAGTTTTGCGCGGAAAGTACGAGAGCGGCGGACACTCTTGGGAAGTGGTGACGTCACCACCACCGAGTTCGGGCGGGGTGGCGATTCTGGAAGCGTTAAATATGTTGCGCGATGTGCCGCTGAAGGATTGGGAAGACGTGGAGAGCGTGCACATGGTGGCAGAAACGATGAGGCGAGTGTTCGCGGATCGGGCGGCGTATTTGGCCGATCCGGATTTCGCGAAGGTGCCGGTTGCAGGGCTGACGAGCACATGCTACGCGAAGGAGATGGAGGCGACGATTGATGCGGGGCACGCGTCGTCGAGCAAAACGGTGAAGGCGGGAAATCCGCATGCTTGTGGAGTGGCGGCGGCTGAGAATGCGCCGACCAACGTTTCCGGATTGAGCGAGGGCCCGCATACGACGCATTTTTCGGTGGTAGATGCCGCAGGAAACGCGGTGGCGAGCACGTACACGCTGAACAATGGTTACGGGTCGAAGGTGACGTGCAGCGCGGGATTTTTATTGAATGACGAGATGGACGATTTTACTACGCAGCCGGGGCAGCCGAATGCATTGTTTGGATTGATCCAATCGGACGCGAATGCAATTGCGCCCGGACACCGTCCCCTCAGCTCGATGACGCCGACGATTTTGCTGCGAGACGGGAAATTGAGTTTTGTAACGGGGTCGCCGGGAGGACCGACGATTATTTCGGCGACGTTGTTGAGCGTGATCAACTGGATGCGGCTGGGGATGGATGCGCAAGCGTCGATCAACGCGCCGCGATTTCATCATCAGTGGCTGCCGGATCAAATATTGATGGAGGAAGATTTTCCGGCGAGCATGGAAGCGGCATTGCGAGCGCGAGGATTCAACATCAAGCGACGCGGACATATTGGTTTGGTGAACGCAATCGGGATCGATGCGAAGAGCGGAGAGCGGATGGGGGCGGCTGATCCGCGGGATGGCGGGTCGGCGATTGGATATTGAGAGGAAGCAATGAAGCAAGGAAATAATGAAGTAGCGAGAGAGAAACGTCGAGATTGAAGACATAGAAAGCGGCAATTACGGGGACTATGCACAGACTGCTATCGACTTACCTATTTGTTTCGCGAAAATTGAACCGGGATTTATTAGGGCAAATTGCCGACGCGGGCTTTGAGGGCTTGGAGATTTTTTGTTCGCGCGGACACTTTGACTATACGTCGAAGAGCGAAGTGCAAGAGATTGCGCGGGCGCTACAGGGGCGCAAATTGACGCTGGCGTCTTTGCATGCGCCAACCAGCCGGGATTTGAGCGCGACGCGAGAAAGCGGCCAGCCACTTTCGATTTGCGAAGTAGAACGGGTGCGGCGTATCGAGGCGATGGATGAATTGAAGCGGGCGATCGATGTGGCGGAAGAGTTGCCGTTTGCGCGAATGATATTTCATATGGGCGGCTCGCGGGAAACGGCGGATCCGAGGAAACGGGACGCGGCGTTTAGTTCGCTGGAACATTTGGGACTGCATGCGAAACATTTGGGCGTAACGATTTGCGTGGAGAATACGACCAGCGAAATGGGCCAGCCGAATTATCTGCGAGCATTTGCGGAAGAAACGCGGCTGACCAATCTGCGATTCAATTTTGATATTGGGCATGCGCATCTGGCGGATGGACCGGCAGAGGAACGGGTGGAGAAGGCGTTTGCGCCGTTGCGCGATTTGGTGGCGGCGGTGCATGTTCACGACAACCATGGAGATAAGGATGAACATTTGTCACCTTACGAGGGGAGTATTGATTGGGCGGCGGCGGTGAAGACGCTGAAGAGTGCGCCGGAAAAGAAATTGGGATTGGTGCTGGAATTGAAAGAGAAGTCGGGGCATGACGCTCCTGGGGCAGTGGAACAGTTGGAGGCGGCGCGGAAAGCGATGGACCGATTTGAAGAGGAGTGGGGCTAGGCAAGCTCCCCTACAGATCAGCTTTATCCCGCGCCGGAAATCAGGCTCAAAAAATCGCCAATGCCATGCCATTGGTACCTTTAATTTGCAGCCGGGGCATATTGACCATCATTATGACTATGGTCTACAATATGGGCAGCGAGGACTTATGTATGAAGGAAGTGGCGATATCGGAGTTTAAGGCTAAATGCTTGGCTATGCTCGAACAGGTGCAAAAAACCAAGATACCGTTGCGGGTAACGCGCTTTGGGAAGCCGGTGGCGGAGGTGGTTCCAGCTTCAACTGATTTTTCGCGAGAATCGTGGATTGGGTCGATGAAGGATTCGATGAAAATCACGGGGGACATCATGTCTCCGGCGAACGATGAGGACGAGTGGGAGGTCTTGCGAGATTGAAGATCTTGCTGGATACGCATATCTGGCTGTGGGCGCTGCAAGACCCGGGACGGCTGGGGCCCCGATCACTTCGTGAATTAGAGGATAGTTCGAATGAACTGTGGTTGTCGCCGATCAGCACTTGGGAAGCGCTTACGCTTCATTACAAAGGCAGGATTGAACTAACCGGAACTGTGGAAGCTTGGGTGGCGCGGGCAACGGCCGGCAAGAATGAAGCGCCTCTGACACACGAAATCGCTTTGGTAGCGAGACAATTGCAGATGCATCAGGACCCGGCGGATCGCATTTTGGTGGCGACGGCTCAGGTTTTGGATCTTACCCTGCTGACGGCCGATCGCCAGTTGCTGGGCTTGGGAAACATAAAAACACTCGATAATCGATGATTCCGCGCTGCCTAGGGCGGTTACGGGCAGGTAGATGCTAAAATGTGCCGATTCAACCGGGCTTGAGAAAGTTGCCATGACGACGATAACGATTGAGCAGGCGGGCAAATACGACGGGCAGGAAGTGACGATTCGGGGATGGCTTTATAACATTCGCGAGTCTGGGAAACTGGTGTTTCCGATTTTTCGGGACGGGACGGGGATCATCCAGGGAGTTTGCGCGCTGAAAGAAAACCCGGAAGCGTTTGCTGCGTTGAAGGGATTGACGCAGGAATCGAGCGTGATTGTAACGGGGAAGATTCGTGCCGAGCAACGGGCGCCGGGCGGATTTGAGATGGGCGTTTCGCAGGTGCAGATCGTGCAGAAGGTTTCGGAGAGCACTCCTTTTCCGATTCAACTGAAAGAGCATGGAGTGGATTTTTTGCTGGATCAGCGGCATTTGTGGATCCGGACACCGCGGCAGGCAGCGATTTTGCGGATTCGAGCAGAAGCGGTGCGGGCGGCGCGGAACTACATGGACGCGCAGGATTACACGCTGACGGATGCGCCGATGTTTACGCCGGCGGCTTGCGAAGGAACGTCCACGCTATTTGAAGTGAACTACATTGACGATCAGAAAGCGTATCTGACGCAGAGCGGGCAGCTTTATATCGAAGCGACGGCGATGGCGTTGGGCAAGGTGTACACATTTGGGCCGACGTTTCGGGCGGAGAAGTCGAAGACGCGGCGGCATCTGACGGAATTTTGGATGCTGGAGCCGGAAGCGGCTTACGCCGAACTGAGCGACATGATGACGCTCGGGGAAGGTTTGGTCAGCGCAATTGTGCAATCCGTGCTGAAGAACAAGAGCCGCGAACTGGAAATGCTGAAACGCGACACGAAAATGCTGGAAAACGTGAAGACGCCGTTTCCGCGCATCAGCTACGAAGAAGCGATTGGAGTGCTGCAGAAGCATGGGAACCCGGCGAAGTTTGGCGACGATATCGGCGGAGACGAAGAGACGATTATCTCGAATGAGTTTGACCGGCCGGTGATGGTGCATCGGTATCCGGCGGCGATTAAAGCGTTTTACATGCAGCCGGATGCGGAACGGCCGGATTTGGCACTGGCGTTCGACATGCTGGCTCCCGAGGGCTACGGAGAAATTATTGGCGGAAGCCAGAGGATTCACGACTACGATTTGATGGTGAAACGGCTGCGCGAACACAATTTGCCGGAAGAGTCGTTTCAATGGTATTTGGACTTGCGGCGCTATGGCAGCGTGCCGCACGCTGGATTCGGATTGGGACTGGAACGCACGGTGGCGTGGATTTGCGGGGTGGAACATATACGCGAAGTGATTCCCTTCCCGCGTATGATTTATAGGGTTTATCCGTAGGCAAAGTGACTGGTGGTTGGTGACTCGTGGTTGGTGACTCGTGGTTGGTGACTGGTGACTCGTGGTTGGTAGGAACGCGCGAGGGTCTTGCGCTTTTTTGCGACCATGAGTTGGCGATGGTCACGGAATCGGGATTGAGCGATGGCGCAAAAAGTGAGAATTATCGGTGTGCCGATGGATTTGGGACAAAGCCGACGAGGTGTGGACATGGGCCCGTCCGCACTGCGCGGAGCGGGATTGCAGAGCGCGATCAAGAAGCTGGGGCACACTGTCGAAGACATCGGCAATTTGGAAGTGAAGCAGCCGGAAGAAATGCCGGTGGGCGAGAAGCGGGCGAAATATTTGCAGGAGATTGCGGAGACTTGCCTGGATATTGCGAAAACGGTGGAGAAGTCGCTGGGCGAAGGGTTTTTGCCGCTGTCGCTGGGCGGAGATCACTCGATCGCAGCGGGAGTGGCGGCGGGAGTTTCGTCATTTTTTCGCAAAGATAAAAAACAGATTGGGTATTTGTGGCTGGATGCGCACGGGGACATGAATACGCCGGAGTCCTCGCCGTCGGGGAACGTGCATGGCATGCCGCTGGCGGCGATTATGGGTTATGGCGCGCCCGAGTTGGTGGATCTGCTGGGATTCAAGCCGAAGGCGGAGCCCGGAAATATTGTGATCGTGGGAGCGCGGGATCTGGACGCGCAGGAACGCAAAATTGTGAAGAAGTCTGGAATACACGTGTTCACGATGCGGGATATCGACGAGCGGGGAATGCGGGAAGTGATGGCGGACGCGCTGAAGTATGCGATGGACGACACGGCGGGAGTGGCGGTGAGTTTGGATATGGATTTTGTCGATCCTTCGGACGCGCCGGGAGTGGGGACGCCGGTGCGGGGCGGGGTGACGTATCGCGAAGCGCATTTGGCGATGGAGATGATTGCGGACAGCGAGTCTATGATTTCGCTGGAAGTGGTGGAGATTAATCCGATTTTGGATGAGCACAACCGGACGGCGTTGCTGGGCGTGGAATTGGTGTTGTCTGGGCTGGGGCAGAAAATCCTGTAGGGCAATACTTTCAGAAAATGATTTCCCGATTAGCGCGCGAAGCGAAATCGGTTGTCAGTTGAGAACTTCTCGCGCGACTTCGCGGGTGCGGCTCGCCCGTGGCTTGTAAACTTAGACAGTCAAATTCACTTCCATAGGAACGGGTTCGTAATGTCTTCTGCAAATCCCAACAAACGGCTGCGCGTCGGCATACTTTTTGGAGGGCGCTCTGGCGAGCACGAAGTGTCGCTGGTATCGGCGGCGTCTGTAATTCGCGGACTGGATCCGGACAAATACGAGGCGGTACCGATTGGAATCAGCAAAGAAGGCCACTGGCTGACGGGAACGGGCGCGCAGAAAATGCTGCCGGAAGTTTTGCGCGGCGGGCAGCGAGTGATGATGAACGCGGACCCGACGGATGCGGCACTGATGCCGATGGATCGCAGCAGTGGCGGCGGACAACGGCTGGATGTGGTTTTTCCGGTGCTGCACGGAACATTTGGAGAGGACGGAACGATTCAGGGATTGCTGGATTTGGCGGGATTGCCTTTTGTTGGAGCGGGAGTATTGGGCTCGGCGGTGGCGATGGACAAGGATGTGGCTAAGAAACTGCTGCAGGCGGCGAAAATTCCCGTGGTGCCGTGGATCGCGGTGCAGCGAGCAGACTGGGAAAAGAATCCAAAAGAGATTCAGCGGGAGATTGAGAAAAAATTTAAGTATCCAGTGTTTGTAAAGCCGGCGGCGCTGGGATCGTCGGTGGGCATGACCAAAGTGCATTCGCGCGCGGAGTTGGCGGGTGCGCTCGATTTGGCGTCGGAATTTGCGATGAAAATTCTGGTGGAACGGGCGGTGGTGGCGCGCGAGATTGAGGTGGCGGTGTTGGGGAATCACGAACCGGAGGCGTCGGTTCCAGGGGAAGTGATCTCGCACCGGGAGTTTTACGATTACACCGCGAAATATTTGGAGGAAGGGTCGGTCAGCGTGATTCCTGCAAAATTGACGGGTGCGCAGATAAAGAAATTTCAAAAGACCGCAGTGGTGGCGTTCCGTGCGCTGGAATTGAGCGGGATGGCACGGGTGGATTTTTTCCTGGAGAAACGAGGCGGGAAGATTTATTTGAACGAGGTGAATACCATCCCGGGATTTACGTCGATTAGCCAGTATCCAAAATTGTGGGAAGCCAGCGGGATTGCGTTTCGGGATTTGATTGACCGGCTGATTGGGCTGGCGCTGGAACAGCATGCGGAGAAGGCGCGGACGAAGTATCAGATTGAATTACCGGAAGGGGTTGGCGGGGCGTTGGCGGGATAGTCGATTTTTTGTCTCGTGTAACTGTGGCCGGAAATTGCAACTTGCACACTAGCGGCGATCCGCAGCCGGACTCTGACAGCGGGTTTACTCTTACAGGCGAATTTTGTTACGGTCATATGGGGATGTAACGCGGCCGCTGGGCGGACGCGAATCACTCGCAGGGCAGGAGACTACGAGATGTCACTTCTTGAACCACCTGCGGATACATCGAGCAAATCCAGAGCAATGATTTTTACCATCGTGGCGGTAGTGTTGATCGCTGCGTCGGGATTGTGGTTCGCTTTCCGATATTATCCAGAAAAACTGGCGACGGAGCATCTGTTCGATGCGCTAGTAGCTGGCGACACCACGAAGGCCTATGAACTCTGGAAAGCTGGACCTAGTTATCAGATGAAAGATTTTTTGGCGGATTGGGGTCCGAACGGCTATTACGGGCCGGTGAAGAGCTATCAGATTCTAAAAGAGAACGCGCCACACGGTGGTAGCGGAGTGATCGTGGAAGTGGCGGTGAGTCCGTATGCTCCCATGCCCGATTCCGGCGATGCGGAAAAAAGCCGGAAGACTCACGTGGTGACGGTGTGGGTAGAGACGAAGGATAAGTCTTTTAGTTTTCCGCCATGAGGCGGAATGCAGTTGGCGCGGCGAATTTCTTTCGCTGCGTATAAATCACAAATAGTTTAGGGGAGTCTAGCTCAGCGGATATCGCCGAGCGCCTGCAGCAGTTCTTGCGGGGTCACGCTGGCGGTTCCGAGCTTGCTGACGACGACTCCGGCGGCGGTATTGGCGAGCATGGCGGCGTCTGAGAGCGAGGCGCCGGCAGCTGCGGCTAGCGCCAAGACACTAAGAACGGTATCGCCAGCGCCAGTGACGTCAAAGACCTGACGGCCGGTGGCAGCACGATCGACGCCGGACTGCCCAACGCGGGCATATGTGACCTCGAAACCTGTCGCAGGAATATGGAGCGGGTGGGCCGAGGATTCCTCGAACAAGCTCATACCTTTTTCGCCGCGGGTGATGAGCACGGCGCTGCATCCGAAATGAGCGAGCAGCGCGCGGCTAGCCTCTTCCACTGATTTTTCATCGCCAATGGAACGAGTGACGAAAAATCCGGCTTCCTTTGCGTTGCAGACGATGGCGCGCGCGCCGCGATAGGCATAAAGGCGCGAAGTTTTCGGTTTCACAAATACTGGGACTTTGAGTTGATGGCTGGCGCTGAGAACGCGGTCGGCAAAATTGTCGGTGATGAGTCCCTTGTCGTAATCGGAGAGAACCAGCGCGTCGAGATGTTTTAGCGCTGCAAACAGGTTGCGCAAAAGGCGTCCTTCGGTTTCTGGACGAAGCGGCTCTCGGCGTTCGCGGTCGACTCTGACGATTTGCTGGTGGCGAGCGATGATGCGGGTCTTGACGGTGGTAACGCGCTTGGGATCGGAGAGCACGCCTTTGTGGAGAATGCTCGCAGCGTTCAAACAATTGCGGACGGCGAGCGCGGGGGAGTCGTCACCGGTTTCGCCGCCGATCACACCGAAGACTTCTACCCGTGCGCCCAGTGCCACAATGTTGGCGGCAACATTGCCAGCGCCACCGAGGCACTCACTTTGCTCGATGAAATCGACGACCGGGACGGCAGCTTCCGGTGAGAGGCGGGATGCGGTACCCCAAAGATAGCGGTCGAGCATGAGGTCGCCGAGAACGCCGATGCGTTTGCCGCGAAGACGCGGGACGAGCCGCTTCAGGCGAGAAATGGATTGGACCGAATTCGTCGGCATAGGGTCTTTCATAGTGGATTTGGTGGCGCGACTTTCTGGCGCATTTACTTTACCTGGGAGCGATGGTGGCCTCTTCCGGCAGCATTACCGGGATGTCGTCCTTAATTGGATAGATGCGATCGCAGGAGGAACACTTGAGACCGTGGCTGTCCGGAGTTGGGGTGACGGGAGTTTTGCATAGGGGGCACACTAGAATATCGAGCAACTCTTGTGGAATAGACATGCTGTTCTCCATCAAAGCTTTGCGAGCTTTATCGAGCGTGAATTGGCACTGTATCAAACGGCGAGTGACGCGGGCAACCGTCCGGCTTATCTAGAGGCCTTTGGCGGCGCGGAAGGCGCGAACTACGGTGGCGACATCGCGTTGTTCGGCGTCGACTTGGGCGTTGAGATGGCGCATTTCGTCGGCGGAGATTTTTCCCGCTAGTGATGAGAGAGCGGCGCGAAGGGGGGGGAATTTGGCGAGCGTGTCTTGGCGGACGATGGGAACGGCGTCGTACGGCGGAAAGTAGTGGCGGTCGTCCTGGAGAACGGCGAGATGCAGCGCGTCGATTAGACCGTCGGTAGAGTTCCCTGCCACAATGTCGACCTTTTTATCGACGAGGGCGCGATAAATCAAACCGAGGTCCATAACGCTAGGTTGCGATGCGAAGTGCAGGCCGTAGCGATCGCTCCATCCTTTATAGCCGTCCGGGCGCTCAAGAAATTCATAGCCGAAGCCAGCATGCCAGTGCGGGGCCAGCGGTACGATATCGGAGATGGTGTGGAGCTGAAGCCTGGTGGCGTCGTCGCCGCGAATTACCATCGCAAACGAATTTTCAAAGCCGAGCGGTTCGGTGACATCCAGAGCAAAGCGCTGAGCGTAACCTTGTTTGACGCGTTGATAGATGGCAGAAGCGTCGCCTTCTGGCGCGGCTCCCAAGACAGCGGTTAGAGCGGTGCCGGTGTATTCGACATAGAGATCGAGGTCGCCGGACAATAGGGCTTTTTGGCAGAGGAGTGTGCCGCCCAGATTCGATTTCCGCACCACATGAATTCCGGTGGTGGACTCGATATGCTGCGCGAGCAACTCCGCGAGGATGACCTGCTCGGTGAAAAATTTTGAACCGATGGTGATGTGCGGCTGCTTTTGGTTTTGGCAACCTTGTAGCAGGAACATCGGGATCAGAGCCCAGATTAGAGCGAATGCGACGAACTTTCCTGTGAACATTTCAGACGACCTTCAGCCGGCGCTCGACCCAGCCGAGGAAAATGTCCGCGATAAGGGCAAGAAGGGCGGCGGGAATCGCTCCGGCAAGGATTACGGCGTCGCTCACCATGGCGACTCCGCGAAAGATGAACGTGCCCAGGCCGCCGGCTCCAATGGCTGCGGCGATGGTGGCTACACCGATGGTAATGATGGTTGCGGTGCGAATGCCGGCCAAAATTACGCTAAGAGCGAGCGGAAGGCGCACTCGCCAAAGAATTTGTGTGCCAGTCATACCCATGGCTTTGGCGGCTTCGAGGACGGCGGGATCGATGCCGGTCAGTCCCACATAAGTGTTTCGCAGGATGGGTAGCAGCGCGTATAGAACGAGCGCAACGATCGCAGTGCGACGGCCGATGCCGCCGATAAATGGAATGGGAATGAGAAAGCCGAAGAGGGCGAGACTTGGAATGGTCTGAAAAATACTGGCTAAGCCCAGAGCGATATTTCGAAGAGTGGCGTGTTCCACGATGAGCATGCCAAGGGGCACGGCGACGGCGATGGCAATGCCCATAGCGATGATGACGAGAGTTAAATGGCTAAGAGTGGCCTCGGCAATTTCTGAGCGGTGCTCGATGAAAAAGGTCCACGTGGTCATGCGGGAACTCCGGCAGCGGGATCAAGCGAAGCAGTGAAGGCTCTTACTTCTGGATGGTCGAAGCGCAGAAATTCCTGCGGAGCGGCCGTACAGACGATACGGCCTGCCTGAAGCAGAACGATTTGGGAGGCAAGCAAGAGTGCTTCGCGTAAATCGTGAGTGACGAAGACGATGGTCTTGCGTAAACGAAGGGCAAGAGCTCTGAATTCGCGCTGCAATTCCGCGCGGGTGACAGGATCGAGAGCGCCGAACGGCTCGTCCATCAAGAGAATCTGCGGATCGGCGGCCAAGGCGCGTGCAACTCCGACGCGCTGGCGCTGACCGCCAGAAAGTTGGTGCGGACGGCGGTCCGCAAAATCGCGAGGATCCAATCCGACTAAGGTTAGGAGCTCTTCGACGCGAGCGGTGATGCGCGGTTTATCCCATTTTTCCAGCGTTGGAACCAAGCCGATATTCTCAGCTACCGTGAAATGCGGAAATAATCCGGCCTCTTGGATGACATAGCCTATACCCCGGCGCAGTCGAATTGCATCCCAATTAGAGGTGGAACGGCCTTGCACCAAGACCTGACCGCCGGTGGGGAGCAAAAGCGCGTTAACAAGTTTTAACAGCGTTGTCTTCCCGCTGCCACTTCGCCCGAGGAGAATCAGAGTTTCACCGTGGGGAATAGTGAGAGAAATATCGGAAACGATGGCCGGGGCCGGGCTAGGGGCAATACGGTATGTAACCTCAGAAAACTCAATGGTAGCTTGGAGTGGTGGGGCGGGATTCGCATCCATTTTCGGTTGACATCTCCAGCCTGCGGGAGAGACCATCATAAGCCCCCTCCGCCTTGTTCTCGCAGTCCTTTAAGCATAAATCACGCAATCGGAGGTCAACAGTATGGGGTCTATTGCCAGCGCAGTTCGCACCAGCCGCGACCTTCGAGCCCGGATAAAAGATGCGCGCCTGCGGACCGATCAATTGTTCCAGGTTGTCCGCGACGAAGCGATGTACGACCGTCCCATCGACGAGCGGCATCGAATTATTTTTTACGTGGGACATCTGGAAGCGTTCGATTGGAATTTGCTGGCGGAGCGCGCGTTCGGACTGGCGTCGTTCAATCCTAATTTCGACAAACTATTTGCATTTGGAATCGACCCGGTAGGCGGAGGACTACCCGCCGATCAACCGTCTGACTGGCCAAAGCGCGAGGAAGTTGCGCGATATTGCCAGCGGCTGAGAGATGAATTGGACAAGGCGATTGAGGGAGCGCTGGCTCATCCGTCAGAAGGTTATCCGATGTTGCGACCGATGCTGGAGACGGCCATCGAGCATCGCTTGATGCACGCGGAAACATTGGCTTACATGCTGCATCAACTGCCGGCGGAACGGAAAGTATCCGCGCCTCGAGAAGTGATCTGGAGAACTACGCACGCGAAATCGCACCTGATGGAAATTCCAGCTGGGCGGGCGACGCTTGGATTGCGGCGCACGAGCGGGGACGAATTCGGCTGGGACAATGAACTGGAGATGCATGAAGTTCGCGTGCCAGAATTTGCGATCGACAATTACAACGTGACCAATCGCGACTTCTTGTCGTTTATCCAGGCCGGCGGATATTTGAATCGAAGTTTGTGGGACGACGAGTCTTGGGCGTGGAAGGAAAAGCAGGGCGTTCGCCACCCGGCGTTCTGGCGTAACTCGGGAAATTTGTGGATGTATCAGACCATGTTCGGCGCGGCGCAGCTTCCTTTGGACTGGCCGGTGTTTGTGAGCCAAGCGGAGGCGTCGGCGTATGCGAAATGGCTCGGCAGAAAATTGCCGACGGAAGCGGAGTTTCATCGCGCAGCTTACGGAACTTCCGATAGTGAAGCGGAACGCACCTATCCATGGGGGGAAGAAGCGCCTAGCGAGGTACACGGCAATTTCGATTTCGCACACTGGGATCCGAGTCCGGTAGGGTCCCATCCGCGCGGCGCCAGCGCGTTTGGCATTCAGGATATTGTTGGCAATGGGTGGGAATGGACGCGAACGGTTTTCGCGCCGTTTCCAGGATTCTCGGCGATGCCATTTTATCCGGGATATTCGGCGAATTTTTTCGATGGCAAACATTTTGTGATGAAGGGCGGATCGCCGCGCACGGCTGCATGCATGCTACGACGGTCTTTCCGGAACTGGTTCCAGCCGCATTATCCGTACGTGTACGCGACGTTTCGCTGCGTCGAAGACTGAACGAAACAGCAGGCTTGGGAGCCACCATGCAGACCTATTCCCTCTCGGAAAAGCACGTATCCACATTTGCGCAAGATATTCGAGATTGCCTAACGAAGCCGGGGCAGAAGGAATTGCCCTCGAAATACTTGTACGATGAAGTCGGCTCAGCGCTCTTCGAAGCGATCTGCGTTCTGCCGGAGTACGGACTGACCCGTGCAGATGCGCGATTGCTGGAAAAACACGCCACGGAAATTGTGGGGCGATTGCCATCGCCTATACAGGTGGCAGAACTGGGCAGCGGAAGCGGCAAGAAGACGCGGTGGATTCTGGAAGCGCTTTCGCGCCGGCAGAGAACGTATTATTTCCCGATTGAGATTTCGCCGTCGGCGCTCGCGGCGTGCGAAAAGGAACTTGGACAAATCGATTTGGTCAGTATCGTCGGCTACGAGAAGACTTATCTGGATGGACTGAGGACGGTGGCACGAGGCCGCGCCAAGGAAGACCACCTGCTGGTGCTATTTTTGGGGAGCACTATCGGAAATTTTGATCGCGGAGCGGGCGATGAATTCTTGCGAGAGGTGGCGGCAATTTTGCAGTCGGGCGATGCCCTGTTGCTGGGAACAGATTTGGTAAAGCGAGTGGAAGATCAGGTTCGTTCATATGACGATCCGGCTGGGGTAACGGCGGCCTTCAATTTGAATTTGCTGGCGCGGATTAATCGCGAGTTGAGAGCGAATTTTGATTTGGCGCAGTTTCGGCACGAAGCGCGCTGGAACAAAGCGGAACGTCGGATGGAGATGCACCTACGTTCGCTGCGTTCGCAAACCGTATCCATTGAGGCAGCTCAATTGACGTTGAAGCTACGCGAAGGCGAGACGATCTGGACCGAAAGCTCTCACAAGTATTGGCCGGAAGAAGTGATTGAGATGGCGGAGCGCACCGGGTTTCGTTGCGACAGCCAGTGGATCGATGAGGAATGGCCGTTCGCGCAAAACTTGCTGATTGCTAAATGATCGCGTCTCGCAGATGTCGCCTCGACTGCTAAAACGTTTCAATGCGCCAGACCACCCGGAATAACGCGGTTTTCGTGGCCGATAAATCTGGATACCACACCGGCAAAATTTGAGAACCCTGGTAGACGCGCTCAAAGCCCTCTTCCGATTCCGAGACAGTCTCGATGGGCGCAATCCAAAAATGATTTGTGTTTGGAGCATGCAGGGAGACTCTGACGTGCTGCCAGCCGTCTTCCAAGCGCAGCACCGGACCAGGCACTTCTCCGCTGTAGCGCAAGGTCCGTGGGCCGGACGGTGTTTCGAAAAATCTGTCTGGCTGACCGGGCGCGAGAAAATTGACAATCATCTCGATACCCACGGCTAGAGGGCTCCGCAGCGTCGAATTGGAAGTCAACTCAACCTCGCAGGCCACTTCACATCCGCGTGGCGCCGGACCAAACGAAAACGATTTGCGGATGGAGATCGCGGAATCGTGATGGTTTTCCAATTGCAGAACGCCGTCGCGTTGCAATTGTACGTGGTGCGCACCAGATTCATTGATTTGAAAGGACGCACCCGCAAATCCAGCATCTTCCTGCAATTCGACATTTTCATAGTCAGCATGAGCGCGCCGAGGGTCGAACAGCAGCACGCGAAACGCGTGGCGCGGCCAGCGATCGTAGTGCAAGAACCGCTCCAGGTTTGGTTCTTTTACGCGCGTTTGTTCATGAATGCTGGCGACGCTGCCAGAGGGATTTTGACTAATGTCGCGAAGGCGCGCGTGGTAGGTTTCTTGCCGTCGAGCTATAGAATTGATCAGAGTAGCCAAGGCCGGACGAAAATCCAGGGCCGCGAGCGTAGCTCCATCGGACGGCTTCAGCAAAGCCTGATATTCAGGCGCGGTGAAAAGCAATTCGTCGACACCGTCGCTGTCATAGTCCAATGATTCAATGCGCGGGATGAGACCGCCGGGGGTCTGCCGATCGGCGATGTCTTCCGCTTGCACCAAATTACGCCAAAGCTCGGTGCGCAAATTGGGCGCATAGATGCCACCAAAAATTCCGTGCCAGTAGGCATCGTTGCATTGAGCACGGAGCAACAGATCGCGCGCCTTCTTCAATTGTTCCGCTGCTTTTGAACCACTACGACGAGCGGGAGCATTCACGATGCGTCGCGAGACTCGTAACATTTTTTTATGCAAAAGGTTGGATTCCGGGTACTTACTGAAGAAACCGCGCCAGGAACCTCCACGAAGGAATGACAGCACGTCTGGCCGAGAGGCGAATTCCCTCGATATGGTATTGAATTGCTGGCGGACCTTGGTGGGCAGCGCCCACTCCATCATTTCGCTGTAAGAGGCGGTGGGCAAATCGGCACGGCCCAGCGGGGCGTGTGCGGCCAGATACTCGCTAGGAGTAGAAACCTGCAGCCACGACGAATTTTCTTCCAGCGCGCTAAAAAACTGCTCCACCCAACCGTCGGTATAACAGTGCGTGAAAGTTTCCGGCCAGACACCGAATTTCTCCATGTCGTCGCCGGTAGCCGCCATCCCGCCGGGATGCGCATCGGCCGCATCGCGGAGATAGTTGATGCCCTGCTCCACCGTGCCGAATGGAAAAAGATAGCGGAGCGACTTTTGCCCAGGGAAGATGCAGATAGTCTGGCCGCGATCTTCCGCGATATATGCACCGAACAATTGTTCGGGTTCAAATCCGGCGGACAGAAAATGTATGTCGTCCAGAACTGTGTAGCCGACCTTGGCGGAAGCCAAGACATGGGGCAGTTGTGGCTCCCAGACGCGCTCCGCCAACCACGCTCCTGAGGGGCGAGTATCAAAATATTTTTCCAAGTAATCTGCAAGACGAATGATTTGCTCGTGTTGGTCAGTTTCTGGAATGGAGATCAGAATAGGCTCGTAGAATCCTCCGCCAACCAGTTCTACTTGCCCGTTGTTCACCAGAATCTTTAATCGCTCAAAATACTCGGGATGATGTTCTTCCATCCAAGTCAGCAGCGGTCCAGAGTAGTGCAAACCCAAATGAACCCGGGGATGCCGTTCGAGCGCTTCAACGAACGGACGGTAGCATCGCTCATAAGATTGCTCGAAAACGTGGCTGAAATTACCGGCCGGCTGATGCGCGTGAATCAACATCACTAAATGGAACGATGGCGGCACGAGGACTGAATTGTCTCCAATAGAGAGGATACCCCGCCGCCTGATTTTGCGAGCTGCGGGCCGAACAGAAGTGCGCGAATTGCGCACCTGAATTTGATGCGAAGGGTATCAGCGCGGATGCAAAACCGCAGACCAAAGTGAAAATTTGGCTTTAGCTTCGTTATCCGGGGTTAAGTTCTACAAAACATGCCGCGTCAAGTCAGCGTGGCCGGAGCTACGAATAGCGGGAATATTTATTTTTTTGCGAAGTAATCCGCATTCACAGGAGTGAAGCTCTGCCACTTTTCGGGCAGGTCCTCGAGAGCAAAAATCGCAGTCACCGGGCAGACTGGCACGCAGGCGCCGCAATCGATGCATTCCACTGGATTGATATAGAGCTGCTTTTCGCTGTCAAAACCCGCCTCATCCTTGCGAGGGTGGATGCAGTCCACCGGACAGACGTCCACGCACGCGCTGTCTTTCGTGCCAATACAGGGTTCGGCGATAACGTAAGCCATCAAAATCTCCTTTGTTCAATTGCCAACGGGCGGTTGCCGTGGAGCAAAGCACAAGCAGCAAAATTTTTTATACCACGGGCCCGTCGAAAGCAACAAGCGGCACATCTTCATTGTACGCGGCGGGATTAAGATTCTCAACGTCCGCGCATGCGGTTAGAATAGAGTGGGAGTCAATCGGAAATGAAAATTCGCGCCGGGATTATTGTGCTGTTGTTCACTGCGGTTTCCGCATTCGCCGCGCCGCAGGTGAAGGCTCCCAGCGATCCGCCGCTGATCGACGCTGCAGGCTTTCAAAAATTGGTGGACCAGTATCGCGGCAAACCGGTCTTGATCACTTTTTGGGCGACCTGGTGTGAGCCATGCCGTGACGAATTCCCCATGCTGAATGGTCTGGCAAGGGAATACGCGCCGAAGGGTCTGCACGTGGTAGGCGTGAATTTGGATGATGACGGTGACTTGATTTTGATGCGGCGATTTATCGCGCGCTACAAGCCAGCGTTCCCAAATTATCGCAAGAAGGCCGGAGGAGAGGCTGCATTCGTCCAGGCAATTTTGCCGGGATGGAACGGAGCGATTCCGGCATCATTTTTTTACTCGGCGGACGGGCGGCAGATTGGGCATCTATTAGGCGCCAATGATCGCGATACCTATGAGGCTGCGATTCGCACGCTACTTGCGTCCGGCGGAAGTGCTGCAGCAGTGCCTCGATAGAGTTCCTGCAAATTAAACTTCACGGAGGCTTCATGCTCGATACCAAGGGCAATCGCATTCTTTATTTTGGTCACAGCGCATTTTCATTGACTACATCCTCGGGGCAAGTGGCGCTCATCGATCCATTTATCATGTCGAATCCGCTGTGCCCACCAACATTGAAGAAAATTCCTCGTGTTGACGTCATTCTGCTGTCGCACGGGCATTCCGATCATTTGGGGGATTTGCTGGCGATTGCGAAAGAACATAAGCCGCAGATTGTCGTCATTTTCGAGACTGGAGCCTGGCTGAAGAGCAAGGGGTTCGAAAAAGAGGCGCGTCCCATGGGAAAAGGCGGCACGCAAAGAATTGGAGATTTTGAAGTCACCATGACCCATGCTTTCCACTCAAACTCGATCGACGACGGTGGAAAAATTGTATACGCGGGCGAACCAGCAGGACTGGTGGTGCGTTTGCCTGGCGGCTTCACCGTTTATCACGCGGGCGACACGACGGTGTTTGGCGATATGAAACTGATCGCAGAATTATACAAGCCCGATATCGCGATCCTCCCCATCGGCGATCATTTCACTATGGGCCCGCGCGAAGCTGCGTACGCCATCAAACTCCTTGGCGTGAAACACATAATTCCTATGCACTATGGAACATTCCCTATGCTGACCGGAACTCCTGAGGCACTGCGCAGAGAGACACAAGGCATCGCAGGACTGCAAATTCATGCGCTAAAGCCAGGAGACAGCTTGTGAAGCTCAATGACAATTTGCTCAGTGCTTTCATTCAGAAGGATGTCGACGAGTATTTGTACGAATTGCTTCCGCAACGCGATGCGGTTGTCGCAGAAATGGAAGCATATGCCGACGAACACCGCACACCAATTATCGGTCCCGCAGTGGCCCGGCTGTTGACCCTGCTGGTGCAAATTTCTGGCGCGCGACGGATTTTTGAGATGGGCTCCGCGATCGGCTATTCCACTGTGTGGCTGGCGCGCGCGGCGGGTTCCAAAGCGGAAATACACTACACGGACGGGGATCCGCAAAATGCGGAACGCGCGCAAGATTATTTCCGCCGCGCGGGCGTATCGAAACGGATCAGGGTGACAGTGGGCGATGCCATGGCGATATTGAAGAAAACGCCGGGCAAATTTGATTTGATCTTCAATGATGTGGACAAACATCAATATCCAGACGCCTTACGGGCAGCGCTGCCTAAGCTCAAGCGCGGCGGACTGTTCGTCACCGACAATACTTTGTGGTCTGGCAGAGCGGCGCGTCCGGCCGCCGCAGGCGATGCCGATACACGCGGAGTGCAGGAGTTCAATCGGCTAGTCTACTCTTCGAAGGAACTGTTTCCAGTTTTGATTCCGCTGCGCGACGGCGTTACGGTCTGCCGCAAACTGTAGCTGCGTCGCATTGCATGCAGCGATCTCACGGGGATTCGTCTGCTACGAGCGCAGTAAGTTTCGCGCGAAGAACGCGAGGTTCGCGGGCCGTTCCGCAAGCCTGCGCATAAAATACGGAAACCAGTCCTTGCCGTAAGGAATATAAATGCGAATGCGGTAGCCGTCGTGAACCAGTCTGCGCTGCAAATCCGTGCGGACGCCGTAAAGCATCTGGAATTCGAAATCGTCTTTGGAGATTCTCTTTGCCGCAGCGAAACGAATCGTTTCGGCGATCATGTGCGGATCGTGCGTGGCAATGGCGTGGTAGAAACCGCTAGGAAGTAGCATCTGCATCAGGCGGATATAATTGCCGTCCACGTCCTTCTTACTCGCAAATGCCACCTCCGCCGATTCTTGATAGGCGCCCTTACATAGGCGGACACGACAGCCATAGCCCAGCAAATCCTGAATGTCTTTTTCGCTGCGATACAGATAAGCCTGAATCACCGTGCCAACAGCCGGGTTTCGCGAACGAACACGCTTCACCAATTCCACGGTGCGTTGCGTGTAGACGGAACCCTCCATATCTAGACGAAGAAAGTTCTCGTAAGCCGCCGCGCGTTCCACGATGGAAAGGACCAATCCTTCACAGAATTCGCTGCTCAGATCGAGCCCTAGCTGAGTGAGCTTGCTGGAAACATTGGCGTTGAGTTTTTCTTTTGCAATCCGATCGAAGATTTCGATGTAAGCGTCACGCGCTCGTTGCGCATCGGTGGTGGTGGCAACGTTTTCACCAAGATAGTCCAGACTGACCATCATTCCGGCGTTGTTGCAAGCTCGCGCCGCCTCAATCGCTTCGTCTAAAGTCTCGCCGGCCACAAATCGACGCGCCATGCGCCGCGTGGTTTGATTGGAGGTAACCCAGTGCGAGAAACCCGGGCTATTGGAAAACTTGAGCAGGATCGACCGAAGCATGCACCTTGATTATGCCCGCGTCCGGGATTCGCGACTAGTGGCTGTGCTCTTCAAGGAACTTTTCCGCGTCGATCGCGGCCATGCATCCGGAACCTGCCGCGGTGACAGCTTGCCGATAGCGGTGGTCTTGCACATCTCCCGCGACAAAAACGCCGGGGATCGTGGTCAGGCTACCATGCTTGGCGATTAAGTATCCGTTGAGATCGGTTTCCAGCTTCCCTTTGAAAACCGTGGTATTCGGATCGTGACCAATCGCGATGAAGACTCCATCGAGAGCGATCTCTCGCAGCGCTCCCGTCTCCGGATTGCGCAATTTCACGCCTTCGACCAATCCCGTCGGCGCAATAATTTCTTCGACCAAGGACGGGGTGACAAATTCCACCTTTTCGTTGGCTCTGGCGCGGTCAATCATGATTTTGGAGGCGCGAAATTCATTGCGCCGGTGAATCAAATAAACTCTACTGGCGTAGCGCGAAAGAAAATTAGCCTCTTCCATGGCGGAGTCACCGCCGCCAACCACCGCGATAGGTTTGCCGCGGAAAAAGTAGCCGTCGCAAGTGGCGCAAGTCGAAACGCCGTGGCCAATCAATTCGCGCTCTCCAGTCAGGCCCAGCAAACGAGCCGATGCGCCTGCGGCGACGATCAGCGCTTTGGCTTCGTACGTATCCTTCCCAACTGTGATTCTAAACGGGCGGTTCGTCAGATCCACCTCCGTTAGAATGCCAGCCTTGAACTCGGCGCCAAATTTTTGCGCTTGCTTGCGCATATTTTCGATCAGTTCTGGCCCCATGATGCCGTCCGGAAAACCGGGAAAATTTTCCACGTGAGTGGTCAAAGAAAGCTGTCCACCGGGTTCGTGGCCGTCGATCACCAGCGGCTTCAGATTGGCGCGAGCAGCATAGATCGCCGCGGTCAGCCCCGCGCATCCGCTACCAATGATTACGACATTGTGCATTCGCAGCTCCTCTATATTTGATTCCCTGCCGGTCGTCGCCGGTACACGAAGTTCGGTATTGTAGCATTGCTTGAGAACGCACTAAGTATTGCGACGATCCAATTTGGGCTTGACGAGAGACGCCGCAATATTGACGGTGCCGCGTTGCCACATCTATATTGAGGGAGAATCGAAAGATTGCGCGGGCACTTGTGACTTCGCCGCACGAGGCATTTTCCAATCTTCGAGTCGTATGAGGAGGCCGTTTTATGGACCCACGTTATCCCACCGGGAAATATGTTCCGCCGCAAGAAGTCTCACCCGCCCTGCGGCAACAGGCCATCGAAGAGATCGCGGCCATGCCAGCGAAATTTCGAGCCGCGATCAACGGACTGAACGACGCGCAACTCGACACTCCCTATCGCGAAGGCGGATGGACGGTACGGCAAGTGGCGCACCACGTTCCTGACAGTCACATGAACGCGTATGTTCGTTGGAAACTGGCGCTAACCGAAGACCGCCCCACCATCAAGCCTTATGACGAAGACCGCTGGGCGCAATTGCCCGATGCCAAGAACAATCCCGTGGAAGGGTCTCTAACGTTGCTGGAGAATCTGCACGACCGCTGGGTCGGAGTGTTGCGCGTGACCAAACAAGAGGAATTTTCTCGCAAGTTTAATCATCCCGAACACGGGGAACGCACGCTCGACTGGATGTTGTTTCTGTACGCCTGGCACGGCCGTCACCACACCGCGCACATCACGGAATTGCGCAAACAAAAAGGCTGGTGACGCGAGGAATTGTCGAGCGCATCGCAGATCGTCGTTCAGTGAAAACGCCCGTCAGAAACATCGCGGGCGTTTTTCCATCCTTGACGACGCGATCTATGCTTTGGGTCCCTTCGCCGCCATCACGTCAATCTTTTCAATGCGCGGCGGTTTCGCCAGAAGCTCGTCGGCCTTGCTCATCAGCGCCTTGGCGATTGGACCATTCAAATGCGCTTCGCGGCCACTTTCATCCGCAAACGTGTCGAAAATACCAAATTTGCCTGGCCCCATTTTTACCGCGTACCAAGTGAGCGTCTGTTTTTCTTGCTCGGCCAAAGATAACGCCGACTTCAAAAACGCCTCGACTTCACTCTCTTTGCCCGGCTTCGCCTCGAGTGCGGCCCAAATCGCGTATTTCGCCATGTCTTGTAAGCCTCCGAGGTGTCAGATGCCCGTCGACGGTCAAAGGTTATGACCGGGCCATTTTGAACGGTTCTTAACGGATTGCCTCCAACGCTCTCATTTCTTATCCATAGTTTTCGTGTACGATTGCATTCTTACTTCCCAAAGGAGACCGCATGACCCGACCGGCAGGAACCTACGCAATTTTTGAAACCACGCAGGGCAATATCGTTATCCGCTTGCTGGAGAAGGAAGCACCGAAAACCGTCGCGAACTTTGTAGGCTTGGCCGAAGGCACCAAGGAATTCACCAACGAAATGACCGGTAAGAAAGAAAAGAGGAATTACTACGACGGTCTGGCGTTCCATCGGGTCATACCGGACTTTATGATTCAGGGCGGCTGCCCGCGCGGCGATGGACGCGGTGGTCCCGGCTATACTTTCCCAGACGAATTTCATCCTTCGCTGAAACATTCGAAGGCCGGAAAACTTTCCATGGCCAATGCCGGTCCGGGCACCAACGGCAGCCAGTTTTTCATCACCGTAGCCGCCACTCCCTGGCTGGACAACAAACACGCGATTTTCGGGGAGATCGTGGAAGGTCAGGACGTTGCCGACAAAATTTCCAAGTTGCCGCGCGATGCCAGCGACCGCCCGCGCACTCCCGTAACGATTCAACATCTGCGCATCGAACGCGTCGCTTAGCCCGCGAACGCTTCGTTGTACTTCAGGTGCACGCCACGTCATGCTTACGCCGCAACGCTATCTTGGAGCTGTCGTTGAAATTATTTTTGTGCTGCTCGGCGGCCTGGTTGTCTGGCTGGGGCTGACCGAACACATTTTTTTCGATCGTCACAGATTGCCGTGGCTGGTCTTGAGCATTGCCTTGATCCTTTGGGGCTTGCGTGCCATGTATAAGCCGGCGCGATTTTGGGTGGCCGGGGAACGTTGGACCCGCGGAATATCCTTGACGCTGCTCGGAATTGTGATGTTGGCCATTTCTCGCGTGCCTTTTTTGTGGGTAGGAAGGCTACTGGCGGTTGCGGGTTTGTTATTGGTTCTTCGCGGATTGATTGGGGCTTCGTTGATGCTTCGTTCCCAGCCGATGCGTGCAGATTCCGGGCCGAACAGATAAATCTCAAACAGGAGGGCGCGTCATGCTCAAAGAGTTCAAAGAGTTTGCAATGCGCGGCAGTGTAATCGATTTGGCGGTTGGCGTGATTATTGGCGCTGCTTTTGGAAAAATCGTGTCTTCCCTGGTCGACGACATTATTATGCCGCCAATTGGAAAGTTGCTAGGCCACGTAGACTTCACAAATCTGTTCATAAATTTAGGATCGGTACACTACGCCACTCTAATGGACGCCAAGGCTAAAGGAGCGCCTACTCTCAATTACGGGCTATTTCTGAACACGATAATTAATTTTTTGATTGTGGCCTTCTGCATATTCCTGGTCGTACAGCAAGTAAATCGCTGGAGCAAAAAGCCCGCTCCCGCAGCCGCGCCCACAACCAAAGAATGCCCGCAGTGCGCGATGACAATTCCCATCCAGGCAAAGCGCTGCGGCCATTGCACAACGCAACTTGCATAGTCTTGAAAGCCTTTTGTTATTGAGGAATGGCGCGAACGACTCTTCGCCGATTCATTTTAAGTCTTGGGCTTACGTTTATCGTTGTTCGCTTCCAGATGCGCTCGCAATCGCGCGACAACCGCGTCTTCCTGCCCTTCATCAATCTCTTTCTGCACTTCTTCCAGCGCAAAATGCACCACATCGTGATGGTGCAACTCTTCGCGCGCTAAAACTTCGCTGAAGCGCAGCCACAAGCGGTGCAAAAGATGTACTTCGTTAGCCGTGAGGTTCGGCGCATGCGGCCCCAAAACCTTGTAGATCTTGTCACCGTTGGGGAGATGAATTTCCAGGTTGAATTGCGGCTTCGGATCGCCAAGTTTTTCCCAAGCATCGCCAATCTCGCGAGCTTGCTCTTCCGAGGCGTCCTTCGACGAACGCCCCGCGACAATGGTGCTGGATTGCAGCGCCGTCGCCGCTCGCAAAATACCGTCCCAGAGGTCGTTTGCCGCCACCACCGCGAGACGAATCGATTTGCCGCGCTTTTCCGCCATGGAAAGCGCTTGCGAAAACAAGTGCTGTTCGATGCTTCCAAAAAGCTGATCGGCGTCGAGTTCGTTTTCGCCAGATGCCGAGCGCCTGAGCAGTCGCACGTGCAGCACTACAACGTCGCGCCGCCCCGGTTTAATGCGATCCAAGACATTTCCCAAGTGATACAGATTAAAGTGATTGCTCACCGGCACCAGAATATTCCCCGGTCGCGCGCCCACTGCTTCCGGACTCAATTCTCCTTCCAACTCCAGGTTGAATTGATCCATTTCAACATGCGCCACGCCGCCGCTTCTACCGCGCCGCTCAGAAATTGTGAAAACGGCATACAGCAAAATCGAAAAAACACCGCCAGCCATGGTCGCAATTGGCTTGGTGAAAAGGTTTACAAACGCGATCAAAAACAAAGTCAATGTGATCAGACCCAAGCCGACCGGAACCTGCACGCCGCGAACCGTGAAATTGAGCGGCACCTGAAAATCGCGATGTCCAGGTTTGGTGTAGCGCAGCACAAACACCGCAAGGCCGTTCATGGCGAAACTCCAAATTACCCCGAATGCATATAAGTTCGCCAAAAACGTAACGTCGCCGCGGCTGATAAAAATCGTGACAATTTGCAGACCAACGACAATATTGATGATTCGATAGCTGGTGCCGAAACGCGGATGCGGCTGCCGGAACCACGAACTGAGTACGCCATCTTCCGACACACGATTCAACACGCCGTTCGAACCAACGATGGCGGTATTCACCGCTCCCGCCAAAATCAATGTGCCTACCACCACCACGAACGCGTGAAAAATCAGTCGCATTCCGATCGGCCCTTGCAGGTTCATCGCCAATCCGCCGATCAAATTCTCCAAGTAAGTCTGCCGGACATTGTCTGGAATAATCATCACTGCGAAAAACGAAACCAGCGACGTAAACACCAGGCTGTAAATGAAAATCACCAAGCCAGCCTTCTTCAAGTTTGGTAGCTTGGGGCTTTCGATTTCGCGGTACACCTGCGCCAGCGATTCTTCTCCGCTCATAGCCAGGACGGAATGACCCAGCGCGATGAAAATCGCCAAAATGCCAAACATGTGCGGCAAACTGCTGTGGGCAAGCCAGCCCAGTGCGCTCGGGCTCAGTCTGAGATTTCGCGGATGCGGCCAGGGCGGAAGCGGCGAATGCCGAACGAACGCGGTGTAAACGCACCAGCCGATCAGCAGCACCACCATCACGGTGACCAACTTCATGATGTGCAGCGCTTTTTCGCTAGACTCCGGAATTCCCTTAGTGTTTTCCCACCAGAAATAAACCGTAACCACCACTGCGAAGCTCGCAGCGATCAAAGCGATAGTGTTTTGCGAAAACGGTCCGCTCAACTTCGCCTGTTGCGAGAGCTCGCTCAGCAATCCGCCTAAATATTGCCCGGCTGCAACACCGCTGATCGGGCCGGTCAAAATGTAATCGAACATCAGCGCGGACACGCTGAATTTCGCCAGTGATCCGCCCAAAGACTGCTTGACGGCGCGATACACGCCGCCGCGCACAAACATGCTGCAACTTTCCACGTAAACGGCGCGGACCGCGTACGAAAACAACATGATCGCCAGAATGAACCACGGTGCGGTCTTGCCAATGTAGCCTTCCGCTTCACCGCCCGCGTAATAAGCCGAGGACGCCAAATCGTTTAGAACGATGGCCGCTGCACGCCAAAATGAAATAAATGTTAAGAGAGCTGTAGTTGCTACGATGACGCGCGGGATTCCGTTGCCGTGGCTGCCCGGGGCAGCAGGGCTAGTGGGAGTGCTACTCATGTCTGGGTGTAATTGACCTGCTTAAAATGCTCGCATTTTTAAGGCGCTAAGTCTAGGTCGCGCCTTTGAATTCACAATTATTTGTCCCTGATTACAACACCGTTCTTCATCACCAGTGTCACCGTCTTCAGCGTTTTAATATCGTCCAACGGATTACCTTGCACAGCGATCAGATCGGCCGCTTGACCAGGCTGGATCGATCCGCGGATGGAATCGACTCCCAGCAGCTTGTAAGCATTGACCGTCATCGCAGCCAAAATTGCCTTCGCCGGAATCCCGGCTTCCGTGAAACTGTCGATATACTCGATCGCCAGCGCACCCCGGCTGACTCCATTCACATCCGCCATGATGTCCGTGCAAAAAGCGATCGTCACACCCTCTGCATAGACTCTGCGCAGGCGCTCCACATATCTGCGATGCGTCGCAGTGGCCGCCGCTTCGGACATTCCATTCGCTATTAACTCACGCACGGTAAAATCGGTGGTCACAATCGTGACGCCATTCTTTTTCGCCAACGCCAGATCGTCGTCAGTCACCGACCATGCATGCTCCACCGACGCCACTCCCGCTTCAATCGCATTTCGCGCGCCACGCTCGGTCTGCGCATGCACCGCAACCTTCACGCCTGCCGCCCCGGCTTCCGCGACAATAAATTTCAGGTCGTCCGCGGAATACACGTAGCGCTGCGAATCCGCAACGACCTTGATCACCTTCGCGCCGAAATAAATATTCTCTCGAATCGCTTTGCGCAGTTCATCGTGAGAGTCAGCGAAGTAATATTCGGGATTTTCCAGTAACTTGCGATCCGCTGGAAAGTCCCAAAATTGCCCGCCAAACGGTGCAATAATCCGCCCTGCCGGAATGATCGTCGGCCCTGGCACAATTCCAAACTGAATCGCTTTCGTCAAATCCATATCCGCATAGTCGCCGGAGTTGCCCACGTCTCTGACCGTCGTAAAGCCCGCTTCCAGCATTTCTTTCGCATGTGCCACGCCCAGAATCGCGCGAAAACCATTGCGGCGCTGCAGTGAGTAAATCCAAAAATCTCCCAAGTCCCACTTAGCATCGATGCTGGCGCACAGGTGCGTATGTGCATCTACTAACCCCGGAAGCACGGTGGACGTGGAAAGGTCAATCACCGCCGCGCCAGCCGGAATCTCCGCATTGCCAGAAACTGCCTTAATTCTTCCGTTTTCGATCAGGATTACTTGATTGCTCGCGGACGTGCCAGACGCCGGATCGACTAAACGGCCCGCGCGAATCGCGATAACTTGTGCAAAGAGCGCCGCTGGAGCGGCGAGCAAACAAGCTAATAGAAGTACCTTGGAAAACATTTCCGCGACCCAACTTTTCATCCGTCGATCACCCGTATCTCCACCAACGATAAGCCAATCGAGGCAAGAGATTGTCGTGGCATTGCATGCCGTCTGTCGAAAATGCAACTCAGCCAGAGGAAGGATTAGCCAGCGCTCAATGATTCCGTCACCGAACACACAGGACACGGGCAGATGCTCCGCAACTGTTCGTAGCTGAAGATTCCTGCTGAGTGTCCATCGGAAAAATTAATTTGAATCGCATAATTCCCCACAACAGTAGCTAATTGCGCCCGTACTTTCGGTTTGAACATTGGCAATACCGGCGAAGCAACAGGCGGCGTAATCGTGGAGGCCTGTTTTTTTTCACGCTCATCATTGCAAGTAGCACAGGGACAATTTTCTCGCAGATACGCAAACTCAAAATGACTCGTATGACCGTCGACCCAGACAATGTCCACACCGGCGTTGCTGCTGACATGCACCTTTACGCTGGCTGGTTTCCGTTTCTCGTCGAGTGGTATTGGCATGAAAAGTTAGTGAGTTGTTCTTCGCCTGAAAAATTCGATTTTAGTCGCAGGCTCATGGCCGCCAGTAAACTCGAATACTACTTACCGCCGTTCTTAGCCGCAGCTGCGCAACAAATTCCCGGTGGAATCGGATTGCCATGCGGGCAAGTCTTGGGATGCCCCAGAAAGCTGCAAATCCTCTGATCCAGTTCCGGATTGATAATGTGTTCGAACTTGCAGGCCTGGTTATGGACCTCGGCATCTTCAATCGCAAAAGTATCTTTAAAAAGTCGCTCGGCCAACCGGTGACGCCGCACCACATCTCGCGCCCTGCTATTTCCCGCAGAAGTCAGCAGCACATCGCCGTTTCGCAGCTCCACCAAACGGAGGTCAGACATACGCGACAAAATCCGCGTCGCCGGTTCATCAGAAACTACCGGTAAATGTCCGCCAGAGCCACTCGCTTGCAGACGGCCCGCCTCCGCGATCTTCCCCTCTTCACCGCAAATCCAAATCTGTTCCAGCAAATGATCAAAGCGGATTTCATCGTCGGTGGAAGTTCCGGTGCAGCAATCCGCCGGAACCATGCTACTCGCCAGTGGGCAATTTAGCGGATGTTCCGAGCCATGCTGCGCGATATCCAGCGACAGCCGCCCGTGAGCCAACTCGACCCGCCGATCCGCCTGGCGCGCAATGTCCGGGTCGTGTGTCACCATCAAAATCGTGTGACCCGCGTCATGCAGTTCGCGAAAAATCTGCAGCACGATGTCTTCGTTCGCCTCGTCCAGATTGCCGGTCGGCTCATCGGCCAAAATCAGCTTCGGTTGGTTGATTAGCGCGCGCGCAATGGCCACACGCTGCTGTTCGCCACCGGAAAGTTGTGCCGGCAAATGCGTCAAGCGGTCGCCAAGTCCCACGTGCCCCAGCGCTTCAGCAGCTTGCTTTTCATCCGTAATGCTATGGAAATACTGCGCCAGCATCACGTTTTCCAGCGCCGTCAAATATGGCACCAGATGAAATTGCTGAAACACGAAGCCCACTTTTTCCGCGCGATAGCGCACCAACTCGCCTTCGCTAAGCTTCGCCAGATCCACGCCATCCACCATTACGCGTCCGGATGTCAGCGCGTCCAATCCGCCCAAAATGTTAATCAGCGTCGTTTTGCCGGAGCCAGAAGGACCCATCAGCGCAACCCACTCACCGGCCGCGATACTAAAGCTCAGCCCATCGACCGCCCGCAGCGACCCGTATTTCTTCACCAGCGAATCAATCTGCACTTGCGAGGTCACGCTTCACCTCGAAACACAGAAGCCGGGCGAATGTTCGCCAGCCGCCGCAACGGATACGCTCCTAAAATTGCCACCACCACCGTGAGTGCCACGGATATAGGATACACAATCAACCGCGGCCGCGCCGCCACGCCAAACACCTCTTTGCCCAGTCCTATGGACAGCAAAATTCCCCCTGCAGCGCCGATGACACCTGCAGCCAGGCCCAGCAGTGCAGCCTCAGTCAAAAATAATCGCAGCACTCGTCGCGTAGCGCCGCCGATCGCCTTCATCAAGCCGACATCGTTCTGCCGCTCCATCGCCACATTGGTCATCGCCGCCATTACGCATAGTCCGGTCAGCACCAGCACCAGTACAACCGTCGCGGTCAACAATCCGCTGATCCGGTCGTAAATTTTCGCTTCGCCCTCAGTGAATTGCCGAATGCCATGCACATCCGCTTCCGCAAAACGCTGCGCCAAAGCTGCAACGTAGCGTGTGACTCTGTCGGCTGTTCCACTGTAGCCGATCTGAATCAAACTGATCCGGCCTGGCAATCCAGCGAGCTGCTGTGCGGCATCAAGCGGTAAAAAAATCTCGCTGTCCTCGGCACCGCCCGTCGAAAATGTTTCCAAGATCACGCAGTGTGCTTGCCTGCCGTGACTTTCCAAAACCAGGTGCCCGCCCTTGTTCACGCCAAGTTGAGCGGCCGCCTTTGTGCCGATGCCACAATCGATTTCGTTCGCGACGGAACTTCTCGAAAACCCGTACCAAGATCCAGGGCGTGCCACGGCAATCCCGGCATCCTTTTTCCCCGCAACGACCACCGGAACCAGTCTTCCGGAAGCAGCCACATGCGCATCCGCAATCAAATATAAATACGCCGTTCGCGCCACCCGGACCGAATCGTAGCTGTCGGGCAAAGTTTCAAAGACGGATTCAGCCAAAGTTCCAGAGGTTTCCGCGTTATTGTCTGCATTGCGAGGCGCAATCACTATGTTCGCCCCAAACGCGCGAAACTCACCACTCAACCGCCGCTTGGCATCCACTTGTAAATTCAACAGTGCAGCCGTCACCGCGGCTCCAGTTCCCAGCGCCAGCAAAATCACCAACAGACGGCCACGATTGGCCACGATTAGCCGCCGAATAATCCGCCAAAACATTTTGCGGTCCGCCATCATTCGCCCCGCAAAATCGGTGCCGGCTCATAACGCGACGCGCGCCGCATCGGAATGGCGCTGCCCAAAAGCGTTACCCCCGCCGCCAACCCCAAAATAACCACAAACACCAGCCACGAAACCGGCGGCGCCACTCCAAATATTCGTTCTCCCAACACCCGCGCCAGCAAAATTCCCAGTGCGTATCCGAACCCGCCGCCAACAAATGCCAGCAGCATTTGTTCCGCAATCAAAAGAAATCCCACCGTGCTGGAACCGGCGCCCAGCGCCTTCATCAATCCAATCTCCGTTCGCCGCTCGATCGCCGACGCCGCCGAAGACGCCCCCACCGCCAACGCCGCCGCCATCAGTGCTGCCAAAGTAACCAACCATAACAGCATTCGCACTCGCGTCAGAACCACTCCTTCGCCTTCCGCAACGCGCCGAACCACGCGCACATCCGAACCCGGCAAGACCTGCTGAATCGAGTACGCAATCGATGAAACATATGGACTGCACGACCATCGCTCCAACTCGTCCGCATTCATCGTCGCTGGATTCCGCCGCCCAAATTCGTCTTCCGGTTTCGTCAGCGCACTGACGTAAAGCTTTCTATATTGCCCGGGCTTATCCGCGATTCGCTGCGCGACAGCGATCGGCGCAACAATCGCATCGTCTTCCGGACCTCCGCCAGAAAGAATCCCGGTGACCGCCAAATCAGCAACTTGACCGGAACCGCGAACGTGCAGAATGTCTCCGACCTTCGCACCCGATCGTTCCGCAAATTTCTTGCCGACCACGCATTCCGCGCCGCCATCCGCAAACCATCGCCCCTGCTCGATGTACCACCACGGATTAGTCTTTTCGACGCCCGTAGTAAATTTGCTGCCATCAGACAGCGCAACGGAAGTTGATGCCCAAGTACCTATGAAGCTCGTACTCGCATCAATTGCCGGAGTGCTCGCCGTCTGAGACGACCGGGTCCAAGCGTTGACCGGCACCTCCAACGTCGGCGCAAACCCAACAATATTATTCCGCCAAAAAATCGTCTTCAGCTTCGGCAAGTCCGCTTCCGGCAGGTACGCCCCAGCATTCGTCGGTCGGTAGTCCACTCCACCGATCTCCAGCGGCAGAGAATCCGCCTGCGGCGTCACCAGCAAATTCGCGCCCAAGCTGCGGAACTCATGCGCCAATCGATCGCCCACATCCAGGGAAACGCTGAGAGCCGCGGTCGCCACCGCCATGCCCAGCGCCAGCGCCGCGCCCGTAAGCAACTTGTGCCTCGGACGGCGGCTAAACGAATCGGCAACCAAACGTATAAACATAGGATTTCTTACAGACTGCGCCAGCTATCGCAACCAGCGCCTACTTCGGAATTTCTTTCGCCGCCTGCGTCAGCGAGCCAATTTCCAAAATCAGATTCGCGCCGTCCAAGTGCGCTGGCACGCCAATCGGATTGCATCCACCCTGCTCCCCAATCGACGGCACATAAATTGCCGATCCGCAGTGCCGGCAGACCACATTCTGCCCGTCTTGACGGTATCCTTCCGCTCCGCAAATCCGGCAAGCATCCAAAGCTGTTCCGTAACCATTCGGCTTTTTGATAATCATAAATCGCAGCGTTTCGCCGCTAACATTTACTGTAAAAAGATGCATCTTCGCATCTTGCACATCGCTCAACGGAACACGCACTTCTCCGCCCACCGCGTTCAGAGCCTGCGCTCCCGGCGGCGCGGCATTCGCTGTCGTATAAATAAAATCCGCCGTCAGGGCCAAAATCACTGCGAGACACGCCGCCGCCGCAGCCGCCATCCATCGCCGCTGCCGCCGGCTTTGCGATTCCACCAACCGCTTCTCCGCTTCACCCTCGGCTTCTTTTGCCGCTCGCGAATGCAGAGCCGATTGCCATTCCCGCAAAATCAGCAACGCCGCGGCTCCAAAAATAAAAACAAAAAAGAACAACTCATTCCGCACAATTGGCCCGATAAATGCCATCTCCGTCTTACTCGACGGCAGCCACTGCGCCTCGCTCAACTCATGCAATCCGGTGAGCGCCAATTGAAAGGCCACCAGCATCAGGATTATGCTGGTCGCCGCAAAAAACCGCTGCAGAGGTACGCGCAGTGTGCCCTTAAAAAAGAAAAGCCCCACCGCCACTGCGGCCACAATTCCCGCAATCGTCCCAATCCACGTCTGCAAGCCTTCCGTCGAAAGCTCCACAGCGCGCAAAATCAACGCCAACTCCGCTCCCTCCCGAACTACCATCAAAAACACAAACAGAAAAATTCCCCAGCCCGCCGCTTTTCCCGCGCGCGCTGCATACGCTTCCACTTTTTCCTCAATTTCCTTCTTCAGATGACGCGCAATCCGGTTCATCCACACAATCATCGTGACCACAAAAAACGCCGCCACCAGTAGCATTACGCCTTCGAAACCGTCTTCGTTGATCTGCCAGCGCTGCAGCGCCACCGCCACGCCAAGACTAAGTGCCACCGCCAGGGCAACGCCGTACCATACAAAGCGGTTCAAATGAGAGCGACCTGTCCGGGATAGATATACAAGAATGATGCCCACAACCAGTGATGCTTCGACACCCTCACGCAGCGCAATTAGGAAAGCGGATAACAATGGTCCGGATTCTCCAGTTGAAAATCAGTTGCAACTAAGAGTCCAGTTTACGTCACCGCACCCCCTTCGTCAACCTACCCGCTCGCCCTCCTCAACCTCGCGTAGAATGTTCCTAGCATTCGTCTTATGACCACCCAGCCCATTCGACAAATCGCCGCACTGCTTCTCTCTGCAATGCTGCTGAACCCGCCAGCGTCGCCGCAAGTTCCAGCGTCGGCCTCACCAAGCCCTTCGCAGCGGACCGCTCCAAACCCGGATCCCAAGCGCGCCCAAAAATCCGTCGACCGCGGCGAAAAAGCTGAAGCCTCCGGTCAATTCGATGATGCTTTGTCCGCCTATGATGAAGCAGTTCGCTACGCCCCTCAGGATCTCGCCGCAGCAGCGAAAGCCGCCGCTCTGCGCTCAAGGCTGGTCCGCACTCACATGCAAACTGCGGAGCGCCTCGCCATCCGGGAAAATGTCACTCAAGCGATCGCCGAACTCCACAAAGCCCAGGAAATCGACCCCGCGAATTCCGTCGTCACCGAACGCCTGAAACAAATGCAAGCGCTGCTTGATGACGACCCATCTGTCGCGCCTCCTTCCACGGACATTCCCGGCATCCCGCACATAAAGCCGTCGCCCGGCAAACAGAACTTCAATCTTCGCGGAGACACTCGCAGCGTTTACGAACAAGTCGGCACCGCGTTTGGAGTTAAAGTCGCGTTCGATCCCGACCTCGCGGTCCGCAACGTCCGTTTGCGCGCCGACGATTTGGATTTCAACACCGCCATGTCCATTCTCGGAGCGGAAACCATCACCTTTTGGCGGCCGCTCAATCCAACTTTAATTTTCATTGCCGCGGACACCATCGCAAAACGCCGCGAATATGGCCTGGTGGCCGAGCAAACTTTCCTCTTGCCCGCGTCCACCAGCTCCGAAGACATGACCGAATTGCTCCGCATCCTTCGCGAAATCACCGGTTCTACGCGCCTCCAATTGGATACCCGTAGCCGCACCATCAGTATGCGAGACTCGCCGGACAGGCTCGAGCTCGCTGGCGCAATCATTCGCAACACGCAGAAGGCTCGCGGCGAAATCATGCTGGACATCCAACTTCTGGAAGTTGATCGCAGCAAAGCCCAGCAGCTCGGCCTCACACCGCCCTCTTCAACCCAGGCCTTCCTCATCACTCCTAATGATCTTCGCGCTTTGGCGCAGTCCGCGGATATCTCCAGCGCTCTCACCGCCGTCGGTCAAATTTTCAATGGCCAGGGGATCACTGGCATCCCGCCGTTCGTCCTTGTCGGTGGCGGTATTTCCACATTCCTTCTTACTCTTCCCGGCGTCGCAGCGAATTTTTCCGATGCGCTCAATCTCGTGCAGAGCGGCACGCAAGTGCTTCTCCGGGCGCAAGACGCCAAACCCGCTACCTTCTTCGTCGGCGATCGCTTCCCGATAACTCTCTCCACTCTCTCCGGAGCCTTCGGTAACGGAACTTCCTCCGCAGCTGTAAACGCCAGTCTGCTCGGCGTCCCTTCCGCGGCCACCTTCCCGCAAACCACCTTCAACGTGGGCAACAATCCCGTTGCCCTGGTCTCCACCGATTTCAACGGTGACGGCCTCGCGGACCTCGCTGTCACCAATCGCGACGACAACAGCATCAGCATTCTGCTCAATCAGGACAATGGCAATTTCGTCCCGCAAGTTAATTCTCCCATCGCGCTTCCCACCACGGAAACCGCGCCCACTGCAATTGCCGCCGGCGTTTTGCGCAACACCTTGCTCAATCCTGTCACCGGCACCACGCCCATCCAGGATCTCGTCATCGCCAATTCCACTTCCAACAATGTCACCGTGCTGCTCGGAAATGGTGACGGCACCTTCCACGAAGCGCCCGGCTCCCCTTACCCTGTCGGCAAAAATCCCAGCTCCATCGTTCTCGCGGATTTCAACGGTGACGGATTTCAAGATTTCGCGGTGGCCAACAAAGATGACAATTCCATCTCCGTTTTCAAAGGCGACGGTAACGGGAATTTCGTTCAGTTCGCCACTTCGCCATTTCTGTTGCGCAACTCAACGACCCTAGCCGAGCAAGGCCCCACCGCAATCGCCGTCGCTAATCTTCGCAACGCCGCCATCATCAATAACGTCGCGGAAGCCGACCTCGCCATCGTCAATCAAACTTCGAACAACCTCACCATCTTGCTGAATTCCGTCGACGTCAACGGAAACGTCTTCTTCACCGAAGCTGCCAACTCACCCATCCCTGTCGGCCAATCGCCTGCCGCTCTCGCCGTCGGCGATTTGAATGGCGACGGCGTCCAGGACCTCGCCGTCGTAAATCAGGGCGACGACAGTATCACTCTGTTGATCGGCAGCCCTCAGCTCAACGGCACCTTTAATTTGGCAGCTTCATCACCCCTGCAAACCGGCGCCACACCCGCTGGCGTTACCATCGCCAATTTCACCGGCAGTGTCCCCGATCTCGCGGTTACCAACCAGGGCGTTGGCACTCTTGGCGTATACATTGGTCTTGGCGCCGCAACCTTCTCACCTCGCATCGAGCTTCCCGTCCCCGCGAGTCCCATCGCGATTACTAGTGCTGCTCTCACCACCAATGGACTTCCGGACGTCGTCCTCACCGCGCTCGGTTCCACTCCCAATCAGGGCGTCGTCGCTATAATCCAGGACTCCCCAACCTTTGCCACGGGAAATTCCGCCCAGGACCAGGTAGCCTTCCCTGGCGCGGAATACGTCGACCTGGGCGTGAAAGTAAAAGCTACTCCCACCCTTCATCCCAATCATGAAGTTACTTTACAGCTGGACTTCGAAATTCGCGCTCTCTCCGGAACCAATGTCAACGGCATTCCTGTCATTACCAACCGCACGCTCAGCCAAACCATTCGCATCAAAGAAGACGAGACCAGTATCCTCGGCGGCCTGCTGGACAAAGAAGAGACCCGCGCCATCACCGGCCTCCCAGGACTTGCCAATCTCCCCACGGCTGGCTACGCATTCGGCAACCGCAACAACACTTCGCAAGACAACGAGTTCCTGATTCTAATTACTCCTCACCGCCTCCGCACGCCCGTCCGCAACAATGCCACCATCTACGCTGGCCACGGCGATGCAACCACCCGCGGCTCCTCCACCCAGCCGTGAAGCAGCTAATTGTCAAAACCCTTAGGAGGCGTTTCGTCGCAAAAAAGCGATACAGAACAATGGCACTTGCATGCATCCCACCAAATCGTATTGAGCTGATTCAACTCACGCCGCGCGTCCCTCTCTGCGTTAACCGCCATCTTACCTTTTGTTTTTTGTCTTACAGTGTTACGCTAGTCTTACCATGAAGACCGAACTAGCCACCGTCACCACCAAAGGTCAACTGGTCATCCCGGCGCGCCTCCGCCGGAAATACGATATTCGCCAAGGCACGCAAATTGCCTTCGTCGAAGAAGAAAACCGGCTCGTCCTGCAGCCCCTGACTCCCGAATTCCTTCGCGGTCTTCGCGGCTGCCTCAGCAAAAACTCGTCCGCCCTGAACTCTCTTCTCGAAGACCGCCGACGCGAGCGTGGACTTTGAAGCGTATTGTGCTGGACGCCAGCGCATTGATGAGCTTCCTTGAAAACCGCCCGGGCGCCGCAAAAGTCCAGGAACTCCTTGAATCCGCCATGGACGGCAACCGTCAAATCCTAATGAGCGTAGTAAATTGGGGCGAGGTCTACTATTCCGTATGGCGCGCAAAAGGCCCGGGCGTAGCCCAAAAGGTTTTGGCTGACATCTCACAACTTCCCGTCCAGGTAGTTGACGCCGACCACCTCCTAACCCAGTCCGCCGCCGAACTTCGCGCCCAGCACAAACTTCCCTACGTCGACTGTTTCGCCGCCGCCCTGGCCATTCACCTGAAAGCCGATTTAGCAACCTCCGACCAGGATTTCGTCCACGTAAAGAAAAAAGTAAAAATCCTCTGGACCTAGCCACAGATCGAGTGTGAATGCCCAATACAAGGTCGTCAAAAAATTGTCAATTCGCGAAAATTAGCCGCAACCATGACTGAATCACTGCGTTATTTCGTTACCTCCCTGCCTCATTACTTCGTTTTTCTACGGCAGTGGCTCAAACACCACAATCGGCTGATAAGTTCTCGGCACCACGCCTTCCGCAATCGCAATCAGTTTGTCTTGCAGCGTGAATACCCGCAAGCGCGGCGCCTTTGGTTGCCCGCCATCCAGCTCCGCAGTTGCGCCCGGCGCCGCTTCCACTCGCCCCGGCTGAATTTGCGCCACCGTCACATTAAATTTCGTTCCGTGCCGCACTCTTTTTTCCACCACCGGCAGAACATTCACTCGCGGAAAATTGGGCAATAAATTTTCCAGACCGATCATGCAGTTCGCAAATTTCCCCGCCTTGGCCGCTTCCGCCAATTCCTCAAGGCTGATCGCCTGCTCCAAAGAAAATTCTCCCACCGCCGTTCGCGTAATTTCCGCCAGATGCGCCCCGCACCCCAACGCCTGCCCCATTTCGTGCGCTAACGAACGAATATACGTTCCCGACGAGCACTCCACCACGAAACGCGCGATGCTGCCGTCAATCTCCGTCAACTTGTAATCAAACAACTCCACTTCCACCGCTTTCAATTCCACTGGCTGCTTCTTGCGCGCCAATTCATAGGCCGGCCGTCCATGAATTTTTTTCGCGGAAAACGCCGGCGGCATCTGCTCGAACCGCCCAATTCGTTCCGCCGCCATTTTTCCCAGCACCGCGCGATCCAGAACCGGAGCGCTGTCCGGCCCCTGCGCTTCCCCATCCGAATCGTACGTATCCGTCGCGAACCCAAAACGAAAACCGGCGCTGTACCGTTTCCGTCTGCCGGTATAAAACTGCACCAGCCGCGTCGCGCGCCCCAGTAACAACACCAACACTCCGGTCGCCAGCGGATCCAACGTCCCTAAATGTCCGATCTGCCGGAACCCGGCCAGATGGCGCACCGCATCCACCACGTCGTGCGACGTCTTCCCTCGCGGCTTGTTAATCACCAACGCGCCGTCAAACGGCGCAGGCTGTGGTTGGCGTGTCATAAATTATTTTGCTAGCTCGAAATTTGCGTCGACCAATTCGCGCGACAAAAATCAAGACGCCGCGGGCTTATCCTTCTTAACCGCTTTCAGCAATTCCTCAATCCGCTGCGTGTACTCCTGCGAAAGGTCCAGCATAAAGTGCAGTTCCGGAGTCCGCCGTAATTGCAACCGTTCAATCAGTTCCCGCCGGATATATCCCGCCGCATGATGCAGCGCCTTAATCGCCGCCTCTTGTTCTCGCTCCGTCCCGCTAACATTGATAAACACCCGTGCGTGCCGTTTGTCCGGCCCCAACCGCACTTCCGTCACCACCACCATGCCCTCTAATCGCGGATCCTTCAACTCCCCGATCAGCATCGAGTTAATCTCGTGCGCGATCTCTTCCCCGATTCGTTCGCTCCGGTGATTTGCTGGACTCATTTTCGTCTCGCCATCGCCGCGTCACACCTCACACGTCCCGCCGACCTTCAGTCCCCTGCTCCTAAATTATCTCGATCTGTTGATTCGTTAGAATCGACCCCAGAATCCGGTCCGCCTCGTCCAAAACTTTTTGCAGCACTTCATTCACATACTTTTCTTCGTTCGCCAGCGTCACCACTCCCACCACCGACCGCTGCCACGCATCGTGATGTTCCAGTTCCGCCACCGCCACGTTGTGCGAACGCCGCAGCTTATCTTTCAAACTACGCAGCACTTGTCTCTTGTCCTTCAGCGATTGCGCGTCCGGAATATGCAACTCTAAGGTAAGCAGGCCGACCGGCATGAGCGGCTCCGAGAGGACAACTTCCAGCTATTTGCGCGAGGACGCTGCGGTATTGCTGTTGCCCTGTGCCGCGGCTTCCGCAGCGGTAATCTTCGTAATACTGAAGCACTCCAGGATGTCGCCCACTTTTACGTCGTTGAAATTCGCGATGCCCACGCCGCACTCAAATCCCGTGCGCACTTCGCTCGCATCATCCTTGAACCGCTTCAGTGAGCTCAGCTTCGACGTGTAAATCACAGCGCCATCGCGCACCACGCGAATTTGCCCGTCGCGCTTCATCACTCCGTCCGTCACGTAGCAGCCCGCCACCGTTCCTGAACCCTTCACCTTGAACGTGTTGCGCACTTCCGCGCGTCCCAGATAAGTTTCGGTAACCACCGGCTCCAGCAAGCCTTCCATCGCTCGCTTCAACTCATCCGCCACTTCATAAATAATCGTGTGACTGCGGATATCCACGTGTTCCTGTTGCGCCAGCTCCACGGCTTTGCGGTCCGGCCGGATGCCAAACGCAATTACAATCGCGCCTGACGCCGACGCCAGCAGCACATCGTTCTCGGTCACCGCGCCCACGCCAGATCCGATAATTTTCAGCTTCACCTTGTCCGTCGATAGTTTCGGTAGCATTTCGCTCAGCACTTCCACTGAACCTTGCACGTCCGCCTTGATCACAATTCCCAATTCCTTCACGTCTCCAGCCTTTAATTGCTCGTGAAGCTGGTCCAGCGTGATTCTTGCGCCACTGCTCCGTGCCAGCGCCGCGTCGCGCTGTTTGCCCTGGCGATATTCCACAATGTGCCGCGCTTTGGCTTCATCCGTAACCTGGAAGTTGTCGCCCGCGTCCGGCACGCCTTGCAAACCCAATACTTCGATGGGCGTCGAAGGCTCCGCTTCCTTCGCGGGACGCCCGCGATCATCAAACATCGCGCGCACTTTTCCAAACACCGATCCGCAAATAAAGAAGTCGCCGGGCCGCAGTGTTCCGTTCTGCACCAAAATTGTCGCCACTGGACCGCGTCCTTTATCCACACGCGATTCCAATACCGTGCCCGTCGCCGGAGCATCCGGATTTGCTCGCAATTCCCGCAAATCCGCCACCAGCAAAATCGTTTCCAGCAATTTATCGATACCCTTTTTCTGCTTCGCGGAAACTTCCACAAATTCCGTGTCGCCACCCCACTCCGCTGACAACAAACCGGCATCCGCCAATTGACGTTTCACTCGTTCCAATTGCGCTTCCGGTTTATCGATCTTGTTGATCGCCACGATGATCGGCACCTTCGCCGCTTTCGCGTGATCGATCGCTTCCTTGGTCTGCGGCATCACTCCGTCGTCCGCCGCCACCACCAGCACCACAATGTCCGTAGCCTTCGCGCCTCGCGCTCGCATCCGCGTAAACGCTTCATGGCCCGGCGTGTCGATAAACACCACGCTGCGGTCATTCACCAGCACCTTGTACGCGCCGATGTGCTGCGTAATTCCGCCCGCTTCGCCCGCCGCCACGTCCGCTTCGCGAATCGCGTCCAGCAAACTCGTTTTGCCGTGGTCCACGTGACCCATCACCGTAACCACCGGCGCGCGCGGCTTCAAGCTTTCCTTGGTCTCTTCCTTCGCAACCTCCAGCACCATCTCTTCTTCCAAAGAGACCACGCTGACGATTCCGCTGAACGCCTCCGCCAGCGTCGTCGCCGTATGCACATCCAGCGCCTGGTTGATGCTCGCGAACACGCCGCGATCCAGCAAATTTTTCAGCAATTCCTTCGCGCGCACATCCAGTTTCTCCGCCAGCTCGCGAATCGTAATACCTTCCGTAATCGCCACTTCACGCGGCGGACGTGGCTCCGCTGGAACCACAATCGCGGCCGCCCTCCGGTCACCCGCCCCCGGACGCTGCCGCGTCGGATGCAGCTTCCGCTCGCCTTCTTGCTCGCGCTTATCCGCGACCGGCCGCTGCCGCTGCGGCGGTTTCCGCGTATATAAAGGTTTACCCGGCTCCGCCTTCGTCGGCAATTTCTCCGGAAACGCTGGCAACATGCCCGGTCTGCCCGGCTGCCGCGGGCCGGGACGCGTGCCCGTAGGCATCGGCCCGCGACGCTGTTCAAAAGGACGACTCGGCGCTCCGCCCGTACCGCCCGGTCCACCCGGACGCTGTGAATAAGGCCGCCCTTGTCCCGGTTGCTGCGGGCGCATCGGTTGTCCAGGCCTCGGCCCTGTGCGCTCGTTCGAACGATGCGCATTCGGTCCCGTTCCCGGCACCGGTCCGCGATTCCCTGTCGGCATTGCTGGCCGTGGCGTTGTTGGACGCGCCCCCGGCGCACCCGGTGCCGCAGCTGCAGGACGCGCTCCCGCTGGCTGACTTCCCGTAGTCGGATGTCCTGGTCGCAATGGCACGCTCGGTCTCGGGCCGTGTGCTCCGGGTCTCGGCGCCGCACCGCCCGGAGTTGCCGGCCGTGGCGCTCCCGTTCCACCGCCTGGAGCAACTGGTCTCGCGCCGGGCGCACCCGGAGCCGCAGGTCGTGCCGCCGGTGCAGTTGTTGATGGTGTTGTCGCTGGCTGTCCCGCCGGTGCAACCGGTCGAGTCGGCACATTTGTCGCCGCAGGAGCAGCGGGCTTCGCCGCGACGGGCGCGCTCACCGCAGGCGGCGTAGCCGCTGGAGTTGTCGCAACGGGCGACGGAGTTGCCGCCGGTGCTGCAGGTTTCGCAATAACTGGAGCCGCCGCAGGTGGCGCCGGGGCCGCAGGCTTCGGAGCAACCGCGACGGGTGCCGCAGGCGCAGCCGGAGCCGCTGGCGCGCTCGCAGGCCGCATTCGCGCCGCCTTCGCCGCTGCGTCTCGCTTTTCTTTTTCTTCCTTCGCTGACGCTTCCGCAGCCGCCTCGGCGTTCGCCACTCCCTGCAAATGATCGCGAACTTTCTCCGCCACATCCACCGGGATAGAGCTCGAGTGCGTCTTCTTTTCCGTTACGCCATAGCCCGGCAATAAATCGATAATCGCCTTGGCCTTGACTTCGAGCTCGCGGGCCAGCTCGTTAATTCGAACTTGATTTGGATCAGTCATGCGTCCCTAGGACTTACCCTCTTCCGGGTGCTTTGCATCGCCGTCGGCGTCTGCATTCGCAGCCCCTCCACCATTTTCGTTCGTCGCCGCCTCTGGTGCGGTTTCTTCGCTCGCCGGTTCCGCAGACTCCACGTTCGCAGCCGCGTTTTCGCCGGTCTCGGTGTTTTCCGCAGTTTCCGCCGCACCTTGAGCTTCCGCCGCAGCTTCGCCCTCGACGATGGCATCGGCGTTCTCGGCAGCGTTTGCCTCTCCAGCTTCCAGCGCCTCCCCACCCTCGCCAGCTTCCGTTGCGGCCGCCGCGGCAGCAGCCGCTTCGCCGCCACCTTCATAAAACAAATTCACCGCCTGATAAATCTTGTCGACCACCTTCTCGCCAATTCCCGGAATCTCCATCAATTGTTCCGGCGTCATGCCAGCCAGTTGTTCGACGTTTGTAATCCCCGCCGCTTCCATCTTCTCGATCGTCTTCGGCCCAACTCCCGCCAAAGCCGTCAGCGGGGTCACCGGCGCGGTCAATCGGTTCATCTGATCTTCAATTTCGCGCCGCTTCTCTTCTTCGCTCTTGATGTCGATGTCCCAGCCGATCAGCTTGCTCGCCAGCCGAACGTTCTGGCCTTTTTTCCCAATCGCCAGCGACAGCTGCGAATCTTCTACAATCACTTCCAGCTTGCGGTTCTCCGGATCGGTAATCTGCACCCGCGTAACTTTCGCCGGGCTCAGCGCCTTTTGCGCAAACGCCACCGTCTCTTCGCTGTACGGAATAATGTCGATCTTCTCTCCGCGCAGTTCGCGAATGATCGACTGCACCCGCATACCTTTCATTCCCACGCATGCGCCCACCGGATCGACATCTTTATCCCGGCTGGCCACCGCCACCTTCGTTCGCTCGCCCGCTTCTCGCGCCGCAAAACGAATCTGCACTGTGCCGTCGTAAATTTCCGGCACTTCCATCTCAAACAGTCGCTGCACCAGGCTCGCATCCGCGCGCGACACAATCACCTGCGGACCTTTCGCCGCGCGATCCACCATCTTGATCACTACGCGCAAACGCTCGCCGATGTTGTACGTCTCCAATTTCGATTGTTCCCGCTTCGGCAAACGCGCTTCCGTCCGCCCCATATCCACCACTAAATCCGGGCCTTCCGCGCGCTTCACCAAAACCGTCACCAGCTCGCCCACCCGGGTGTGATACTCGTTGTAAATCGTGTCGCGCTCGGCTTCCCGCACCTTCTGCAAAATTACTTGCTTCGCCGTCTGCGCCGCGATCCGCCCCAGCACATCCGTAGGTTTCGTCGCCACAATCTCCGTCCCGATTTCCGCCGCCGGATTTTTCTTCTTCGCATCCGCCAGCGTCACTTCTTTCTTCGGGTCGGTGACTTCTTCCACCACCGTGTACACTGAAAACACGTCCACCTGCCCGGTTTCCTGATTGAACTTCGCGCGCAGGTCTTCTTCCGTCTTGTAATATTTCCGCGCCGCTACCACCATCGCGTCCTCAATCGCAGACACCACGATTCCCGGCTCGATGTGCTTCTCGCGGCTCAACATCTCAATTTGCTGATAGAGCAGATTCGCCATTTCGTCCCGTCATCCACTTCTTCAATTTCAACTTTGCTTCCGCTTCGTCTTTACTTCCTCACTTCTTTGTTTTAGAACTCCACCACCAAATTCGCCTTCCGAATCACTTCCAGCGGCACTTCCACCACTTTCTCTTGCCGCCCTTTCACTTCCAGCCGAACCTTCCCGTCCACCAACCCCGCCAGTCGCCCTTCAAAATTCTTCGAATCTCCCACCGGCTCCGCGGTCTTTATTTTCGCCAACCGTCCCGTAAACCTCTGAAAATCTGCCGCCTTCTTTAGCTCCCGATCCATTCCCGGCGAACTGACTTCCAAAATGTATCCCGGGCCGCTGACTAAATCCTCCACATCCAAAATCACATTCAACTGCCGGCTCACCCGCTCGCAATCCACGTGACTAATCCCCACCAGCCCACTCTGGCCCGCCACACCTTCCGCCGACTCCGCGCCAGAACCCGCTTCAACTCCAGATGGCGCTCCAGAAGGAGCCCCGGGCACGCGGTCAATCGTCACCCGCAAAAACCGCTCCTTGCCAACCTTCCATTCGACGTCAACAATCTCAAGGCCTTCCGAACGCGCTACTCGTTCGGCGGCTTCGCGAATTTTTTCCAGATGCACGCGAAGACTCCCCAACCAACGCCGGATTCCACCACACTACAACCGGCCCAACAAAAAAGTGGGCTTGCGCCCACCGATTCGTGCGACCCGCTCCACCGCGGAAAATCAGTATATTCCCCCCTAACCACAAATGCAACACGCCCCAATTGAACTCCTCCACTGTGGCTCGCCAGCAACACCGACCGTGCGTCGGCAGACTCGCCGTAACTCCCGCCCTCCGCTAAATCTTGTAGAATCAGCCGCCCAGTGACTGGCGCAAAAACTGCCATTCCCGATTAACATGACGCAACCCACCAAACTCGCCCTCGCCGCTCCCGCGATTCTATTAATAGGTTCGTTCCTCATATTCCCGGGCCGCCCCTCGACAAGTCCGAACCTTCAACCTTCCGGGGTCCCCGCTTCGCCCAACGCCAGAACGAGCCAGCTACCAAAAACTATTTTCTGGGCTTGGGAACGCCCCGAAGATTTTCGCTTCCTCGACAATCGGCCCGTCGGCGTCGCCTTCCTCGCAAAAACTCTCTACCTGAAAAATCAATCCACAGCCTCGCAAAATTCAAGGGATCCCAACTTCGCAATAAGACCTCGCCGCCAACCATTGCGAGTCTCGCCAGCCACTCCGTTGATCGCTGTCGTGCGCATCGAAGCTCCAACAACTCGCCGCCGCTCCGATTTTCTATTCACCTCCTCAAAGTCCTCAGTACTCTTCCCTTACAATCCCGCGCAAATTGAAAACATCGCCGCGGAAATAACCCAGCTTCACGAACTCCCCGGCGTTCGCGCCATCCAAATCGATTTCGACGCCACCGCGTCCCAGCAAGCCTTTTACGCTGATCTATTAGCCGCCGTTCGTCGGCAACTTCCACAATCCTTTCCCCTGTCCATCACCGCTCTGGCTTCCTGGTGCGCAGGCGACCGCTGGCTCGATCGCTTGCCGCCCCACACGATCGATGAAGCTGTTCCTATGCTCTTCCGCATGGGTCCCGCCTCCGGCGATATCGTCGACCTCATCTACTCCGGCAAGGAATTTCCGTCCCCCTCATGCCAAACCAGCATGGGCCTGTCCACCGACGAAACATTTTCCGCCGTCCTGCTTTCCGAAGCTTCCTCATCCCGGGCGACTTCCGCAAAGCGAATTTACATTTTCGCTCCACGCGCTTGGACACCCGCCTCGGCCAACTTCATTCTCAAGGAACTCCATCCGTGAAAACTCGCGTCCTCATGGTTCGATTCCTTTGCTGCGTGATATCCGTAACACTCCTACTCGTTCTTGTCGCTCCTCCTCCGCTCGCGTTTGCATGTGGCCCATTCTTCCCCGTCACCGTCTTTATCGAGACCCAGCGCCCGGACTTTCCTCTATACCGTTTTGCCGCTGGACAATTAGGGATCCTCCGCCCGAACCTTCCGCGCTCGTATCTCACCGCTGCCTATCGCTATCTTTCCGGTGGAACCTTCGACGCCAGCGAGCAACATCAACTTGTCACCCTTTGGACGAATCGCCTCTATGGCGATGATTTCGTGTCGCAGAATCACCCGTCCGACGACGCGCGCGACACATGGCTCAACGCGAGGCTCCAGGTCGTCGCCCATCCGGGTAACGACGGCCTCTTCTTCCGCACCAAAGCCCCCGCGCCGTCGCTCTATCTCGAGTACGACAACTGTTCACGCGACGCCTTCGCCACCGCAGCTCACACTCTAAAACTTCGCGCCCAGCAATTCGGCCCTGATAGCGAAATCTGTGCGCAGTTGGATCGCCGCTCAGGACACTGTCTTTCGAAACTGTGGTGGGCCTAACGCCCAGACTCACCAACCCGATCTGCCCGCCGCCGCCAATTCCTCGTTCCCTGCCATTATCAAAGCGGACCGCGACTACCAAATCGCCGCCGCTTATTTCTACGGCCAAAATTGGGACGAAGCCGAAAAAAGATTCGTCCGCATCTCCCACGACGACACTTCGCCGTGGCAAGCCATCGCCGCCCTTGTCGCTCTTCGCTGCAAACTTCGCAAAGCCACTCTCGGCTCCGATCAACCCGAGCCGCCTCGCGACCAGCTCGCCGTAATTTCCGCCGATCTCGATCAACTCGAAAAAGATCCTCGCATGCGAGACCTGCGTCCCGCCATCTGGCGTATGCGCGGTTTCGTCGATTTTCGCCTGGCTCCCGCGCGCCGCCTTGATGAACTCGCCCAATCCATCGAAGCTCGCGAACGGCCCGACAATTTGCAGCAGGACCTCGACGATTACACTCGTCTGTTAGACCGCGCCGTTGCCGGAGACTTTGACGACGATCCACAAACTCCGCAATCCGCAGGCGCGCCTCAAATCTCGGAAACTCTCATTGCCGCTCGCAACAAAAACGCGATGACCGACTGGATTCTCACTTTCCAGAATTCCTATCCTTCCGCAAAATCCCACGCGTTCGAAAAATGGCAGCAAACAAAATCGCTCCCATGGCTGGTTGCCTGTCTCGCCAACGCCTCCCCGTCCGATTCACACCTTCCCCAACTTCTCTCCTCCGCCGCGCAAATTGACAGAACCTCCCCCGCCTATTTCACCTTGATCTATCAACGCGCCAGACTTCTCTCCGTCACCAATCACCCGGACCAAGCTAGCAATCTTCTCGCGCAAACAATCTCTCGCGAAGCGTCGCATCCCTCCCCTTCGACAAGAAATCTCTTCCTCGCCGTGCTGATGAAACAGGCTCGCAATCTCGATGAATTTCTTCGCTACGCACCGCGCCAAGTCAGTTTCATCACCTACGATGCAGATAATTCTGACGGCAGCAGTGTTCCCGCACGGAATGACGCCTGCAAAAATGGTCTCGCCTATAGCACTCCCAACTCATGCGCCAACCTCAAATCTCCTCATCCCATGTTCGATTCGGACGCCGCCACTCTTCTCACCGAATCTCTGCCCACCGATCTCCTTGCCGAAGCCGCCGATAATTCGCGCTTAAACTCCCACCTTCGTCTGCAAATCGTCCGTTCCGCGTGGGTTCGCGCAATCCTCTTGCAAGAGGAAGCTTCTGCGCAAAAATTAACTCGCTCCTTTTCGTCATTGAGCCCGAATTTAGCCCCGGAACTTAAAACTTACTCCGCCGCTACCACCGCGGAAGATCGTCGCTTCGCCGCTACATTCCTAATCCTCCATCACCCCGAACTCCATCCCTACATCGCTGCTGGCGTCGAGCGGGACACTCCTCCGGGCGAGATAAATCCGTACCACGACAATTGGTGGTGCTCTTTTGCCAAATTCAAATCAACGATTGGATATTCCGAAGCCTTCGACTACTACCATTTCTACTCCAATATCAAAGACCCGCTGTCCACTCTCTATCCAGACGCCAAATCCCGACAACTCACCTTTCTCTCCCCGCAAGATCGCGACAGTGCACAAAAAGAATTTTCCAACCTAACCCACCTTGGCTCCGCCCCAGACTGGCTCATCACCCAGGTCCTCCAATTCGCCAAGTCGAATCCCAACGACTCTCGCATCCCGGAAGCCCTGCACAATTCCATACGCGCCGGTCACCTCGGCTGCCCCACTCCCGCCACCGCCCAACTTTCCAAGTCCGCCTTCCAACTCCTCCACAAAAACTATCCCCACAATCCCTGGACCACCCGAACTCCCTACTGGTATCGCTAAGCCCATTCGCTTAGCCAAGAGCAGTCGCCGCTCAAACTCTTTCCATGCAAGAACGCCTCAAATCGATAACTCGGAAATCCGAAAAGCGGGCCATCGAAGTCAATTCTGCGTGTCAACTATCCCTGACCGAAATCTTGTTGTTTTATAAACCAATTTGGCCTACTCTACGCCCAACTCCATCGCATCGCATCAGCAGGGGCAAAGAAAACTGATGCCGATGACTTTGGTTTTCCACGTATCTTGCAAATCGAGCTGGATCTAAGCTAGTCGGCGATTTCGCTGTCGATGACGTCTGTCGTCCTCTCGCCAACTGTCACGACTTGCTTTTTCCCTCTTTGCTCGAATTGCCAAGGCCCGTGCGCTAAAAAAGGGGAGGGACTCGAAAAATGAAGCTCAACAGGCTCGCGTTGTTGCTTTCCGTAATGCTTCTTTTCGTCACTGCAAATTGTAGTAGCGCCTTCGCACAAGCTACCGCCTCCGGGACGATACAAGGAACCGTCACGGATAAATCGGGTGGAGTTATGTCGGGCGTTGAAGTGGTTGCCACCAGCAAAACTAATTCGGCCACTCGCACCACAGTCACCGCAGAAAACGGCTCGTTCAGGTTCGAGCTCATGCCCGCTGATATCTACGTCATCAAAGTCGGCCACAATGGCTTTGCTAGCACTCAGCAGACCAGCGAGCTGATGATCGGCCAAACCATTACCGCCAATTTCGAACTGAAGCCCGGTTCGGCCTCCGAAGTCATAGAAGTCACCAGTGAGATGCCTCTCGTTGACGAAACCAAAACTTCCGTCAGCCAAAACATTACTCCTAGCGAAGTCGCTGAACTCCCCATGATTGGACGAGACGCCGCAAACCTTGCCTACTTGGCTCCAGGCGTCAAGCAAGCCGACTCCTACGACCCAACCAAAGCCCGCTACGCCGTAATCTCCGTCAACGGCCAGGGCGGTCGCGAAGTCAATCTCACCGTCAATGGCATCGACAACAAAGACAACACCGTCGGCGGCCCGGTCATGCAACTCCCCTTGGAAGCCGTCGAGGAATTTGTCATCAGCACCCAACGCTTTTCCGCTGCCAATGGCAAGTCTGAAGGCGCCGCCATCAATCTCGTCACCAAGTCTGGTTCCAATGACATCCACGGTTCCGGATTCGGCTTCTTCAGAAACGAACATTTTAACGCCAACGATTTCTTCTCCAAGCAACAGGGAAACGGCACTCCTCCCTATTCTCGCCAATTTTTCGGCGGATCAATTGGTGCACCCATCAAGAAAGACAAACTCTTCGGCTTCTTCGCCCTGGAACGCCAACGGGAACACACCAACCTCGTCGAGAGCCCGGACGCTTTCACCGAGCTCAGCTTGGTTACCGCTCTCGGTGCTCAACCCGCTGCACTCATCCCCACGCCATTTTTCGAGACTCGCTATAACGCGCGTCTCGATTATCGCTTCAACGATCGCGAGTCTGCTTACCTAAGCTTTAGCTCTCAGGTCAACAACAGCCTCGACGACCAATCCACCGGCACCGGAGATCTCAGTGAAGGCAACTTCACCAAAAACCACCTGATGATTGCCAACCTCACCTTCAATTCGATTCTTCCCAACTCTTGGGTCAACAGCTTCACTGTCGGTTATCAATATTGGAACAACATCATCGACAGCACCGACAAAGTTCCTCTGATCACCTTTGGCGGCGGCACCGTTTCCTTCGGAACCAATGCCAACGTCCCGCAACAGTCCTACCAAAAGAAATGGCAGTTCCGTGACGACGCCACTAAATCTCTTCGTGCGCACACCCTGAGGTTTGGTGTCGACTTCATCGATACTCCAACTCTCGGCGGATTCTTCGAATCCAACTCCACTCTGGAAATCGACTTTGTCGATCTGCCCAGCGTGATCGCCGGCAATACCAACGGACTGTACCCGCAGAAATTCGCCACACCGGGCGCAGTAGTTGGCATGTCGGCCAGTTCCGGCAACCCTTATTTCAATATGCCGGGTGGCGTTAAACAGTTGGGTTTGTATTTTCAGGACGACTGGAAAGTTACTCGCCGTCTCACCCTTGACCTCGGAATCCGTTGGGACAAGGACTACAACCTAATCGGCGCCAGCGCCATTCAGAACAGCCGCACTTTCGAAGAACTGACGGCCATCGGGAGTCCGTTTGCCAAATTACCCCACGACGACAACAAAGACTTCAGCCCTCGCCTTGGTTTCGCCTATGACCTCACCGGGCAGGGCCGCCACGTTCTTCGCGGCGGCTTCGGTCTCTACTACGGCAACATCTACGAAAACATTCCCCTCTTCATGATTCAACAGTCCAACCCAACCATCTATCAGGGACTTTTCTCGCTTACCGGACAAGGCCCTGGCCAACCCTGTTCTGATTGCACAGTGCCTGGCACCGCGATTCCGCTCAGCAACTGGCGCTTCGGCGTCGATCCGTTGCCGACTATTCCTCCTCCACTCACTCAGTTGGTCGCCGGTTCCACGGGACGCCTCATGGATCCCCTCTACCGCAACCCATACTCCGAAGAGTTCAACTTCGGCTACCAGTGGGCAGCCACTTCCAATTCTGTGGTCGAGGTTGAGTACATCCACGTACTCGGCCTTCATCAGGAAAAGTCGGTTAACCTCAATCCTACAATTGATGGCCCTCGTCCTCTTTCGGCCGCATTTGCCAGCGCTGGTGTCCCGGTGCTCGGCAGAGTTATCGACGAACAATCCATCAATCGCACTCGCTACGACGGCTTGAACTTCAGCTACCGCCGCCGCATGACTAAACGCTTCAGCGTTAATGCGAACTATACGCTGTCTCGCGCTGTCGGCTGGGACATTCAATCCGGCGGACCAAACCCCGGCACTTCAGCCGGTTTCCGCAACTATCCGCATGACCCCTTGAATCTCTGGGATCCTCGTGATTTCGGCGACACACAAAACGATGAACGCCACCACGTAACTATCAGCGGCATCGTTGAATTTCCCTGGGGCTTCCAGTTTTCTCCGATCCTCCAGTATGGAAGCGCTCGCCCCTTCGACCTCAACGAGGGTTATGACGTCCTCGCCCGTGGCTCAGGCTATTCCAGGCCCTTAATCGTTCCCAATGGCAGCCCGACAGACTTTCTCGCTTTCGCTTCTTCCAGCGACGGCGCAGCCGCTCGCGCCTGTATCGCTGCCGGTCAGTGCCACCAGGTCGGCTACGACACCGTGCGTGGCGATCCTTTCTTCGAACTAGACGCTCGCGTCGCCAAGAACATCCGTTTTGGCGAACGCAAAAATCTCCAACTCTTGTTCCAGATGTTCAATCTCACCAACAAGACCAATTTCGGCAACAATTACGTCAACACGGCAACTTCCAGCAATTTCCTCAAGCCGCTCGGCTACATCAACCCAGGCAGCGCCATCATGGCCCGCGCCTTTCAGGGAGAAATCGGAGCCCGCTTCACCTTCTAACCATTTCTTCACCACTAAACTCAACCGGGCTGACCCTAAAAAGTCAGCCCACTTTTTTCTTTACACTACAACTTTCAACAACTTCTCACTCGCTTAACCTGCGCGGAGAGCGCTTTTCAACGGCGGAAAAAGATCAACGGCGCGGAAAAAAGTCTTTGTGAGAGCTCGAGAGAACGGATTTTCGGAATGAAGGCGGCGCATCTCCTTGAGTGAGGTTTCCACGGCGCGAAAGCCGTAGTCGATCATGGAGCGTTCGAAACCGGCTAGCGCCGCAAAGAGGGGCGCCTCGCCGCGAGCGACATTGCGAAGTGCAGCGCACAACGCGGCAGCGTCGCGGAGAGCCGTGTTGGCCCCAATGCCACGGTAGGGCGTCATGTTATGAAGAGCATCGCCCAAGAGAGTGACGTTGCGCGTGGGCCAGGGGTCAATGCGAACCGAAGTCTTCACAGAAAAAGGATTGATGCTGGCAGAATCGGCGCGCTCGATGAGGGCGCGCAGCGCGGGATGCCAATCGCGCATCAAGGCGAGGACCGTGTTTTTCCATTCATCACCAGAAATGTGTTCGATGGCTGGCGGAAGACGGAATTTTTCGCGTTGCGCGGAGAAACCCCACATCACGTATTCATCGCGATCATAGGCGGAAACGTGCGAGCAGGTGGCGGACGCTGCCGGGCGAGCAGAGGTTCCATACTCGACCGTGCTGGCGAAGAGAAACGTGCCGTTCGGTCCGAGGAACAGGGTGGGACCGCGAAAAATGTCTGGCGGCGTGGCAGCGCGAGATTCGGGGGTAAGAGCAAATTTTCCGCTGACCGCGAAGATCCCAGTCTCGATCCGGCGGGCGTGCGGCAGAAGCTGCGCTCGAACGTGAGAACCGGCGCCGTCTGCGCCAACGACCAGGTCGCCGGTGGCGCAAGAGCTGTCTTCAAAGCGGGCGGTTACCTGCGAGTCCGGACCATCTTCGAAAACGACGAATTTCTTTCCGAATTGAACGACTGAGTCGAGGCCTTCGAGAAGAACGCGGCGGAGTGCGATGCGGCTGACGGGAAGTTCGTTGGGCACGCCATTCGAAGGTGACGCAGGGAAATCCATCGCGAGAAGCCGGTGGACGCGGTGATCGAGAAACGTCAGGCCGACGCTGCGATTGGCGGAGTTGGCGAGCAATCTCTGAAACTGTTCGTCAGGCAAGCAGGACTGCAGAGCGGCCGCTCCATCGTGATTGACGCTGAGGCGATAGCCTTGAAGGCGATCATTCGGAGAACGATCGCGCTCGAAGACCTGGACGGAAACGTTTGAGGACGAGAGAAGTCCGTGCGCGAGACAAAGGCCGCCAGTGCCGGCGCCGATGATGATCACGTTGAGAGGTCTATCCGCCATGAAAAATGCTCTTTGTGCCACGCTTGTAAGAGCGAAGCATTAGGCTCGACTGCTCTACAATAGAAGCGCGCGCTTCGGCGGAGAATACCGAATCTTGTGTATGAGTTTTCCGCGAGAGGACAGCTTGGAAGCGCGGCCCGCCGGTCGGCTATAGATTCTTGCGATGGAGATGCTGCGTCGGCACCCGCAAGCCGAGAGATTCGTCAACGCGTTCCGACAACGTAGGACGCCGGGCACATGGGCATAGCAAATCAAATGAGGTTTCTGCTCAAAGGCGGTAAAAAGTACCAACAAAATTAAGAAGCAATGAAATGGTAATTATTTTTATAAAGAAAGCCCGATTCGTCATTCTGCCAGCGCCACATATGAGCCAGACCAGCCCCCACGCCAATAAAGTACCGACGGCCGCTGATAGTGGATGGGAGAACCTGAGCCATTCATGAAGCCGGAGTCTAAAATAATCCATGAGCAAAATCGCGACGCCGCCCGACAAGACATCACGGACAGTCTCTGATTTCATTACTGACGGTTTAGTTTCCATATCGCGCGCGGCATGTAAAACGATTTGAGTATAGCTGGTGCCGCGGGCCTGTTCCACCATGCGGCCAAGGGAGTTACAGACGGTATCTCGAGCCCTATTCGTGCGGGCGGGTGGACTACAGATTGATCCTTGAGGCGGGTTGGGTGCCGCATCCTTTGGAGTTTGCTTCATCAAAGGCTGTGGTTTTTGACGTTGGTTTTTTCCGGGTTTTGTTTATGCACAGCGACGCCGAAAATCGCCTTATCCAGGTCGATGGCGGCAACACCTCCATCTATATTTACGATGCTGCTGGACGCCGCGTCCGGCAGCACCTCCATCGAATATATCTACGCTATAGACCATCTCGGCTCTACCCGCCTGTCGACTGATCCCTCTCGGGAAAGCATCCGGCTTGATAACCCGCAAACATGGAATCGTTATTCTTATGTGCTTAACAATCCCTTAGAGCTGGTGGACCCTACAGGGGAAGTTTGGGACATTACCGGCGCAATCCCGCAGTGGGTTGACGAATGCAGCCAAACCGGGACCTGCGTAAACACAATTGCCCTCAACAACACAAACACGTCTGTCACCGTGTACGGAAGCCAGGGAGCAGAAGATGTGACCACCTACCAAGCGAACAGCAGCGGCATGATAAATATGCGTGATATAAGTTCAAATGCCAGCGCAGAATTTGATGTCGCAGGAGGGCAACCTCATCCGGAGGAATACCTTAATCCACAAGCCGCAGCTGGGCTATACAATATAGCGGACATCTATCATCAAGATTTTCCGAGTGATTCCAAAGTCGTGTTTACTGCAGGCTCGACTGACAGCGGTAAACCTGCAACGGAGGATAACGGCCAGCCCGCGCACGTAGAACACAACGGTGGCAAGGATGCGGATCTGCGCTATATGGGATCCGACGGCAAACCAATTCGAGGAAAGGGCGGCGCAAGGGGTGGCGACATTCAACGTAATGGAACTCTGGCGCATCTTTTGGGAAACCGGACCCTGACCGGGAACCCCACGAAGTACGGAACAATAAAAATCAACAATGCAAAAACTCAAGCTGCGCACCAAGACCACATGCACGGGAGAGACGTGAAATGAAACTTCTAATGGTGGCGGTTGCGTTTAGTTTAAGTTTTTTCATTCATTCTTCTCCTCCACATTCTGGCGAGCCGCCGGTGCCCCTCAGAATTAGCACGTGCATGAAGAGGACAGAACTCAAGTCATTCCGGGTTGATTCGCGGATTAATCCATACTACTTGCGTGGTGATTTTGACGGTGACGGCAAGCCCGATTTTGCCGTTATGATTACACGGGCTAACAGCAAGTTATCGGGCCTCGTAATTTGTCAGGGGGATGGGCGGTCATTCGTGTTAGGTACGGGCTCCAAACCTAGTTTTTCGACAATGCCAGATGATAATTTCCTGAGCTCGGACTGGGAAGTCGTAACGTTGGCTGAATTCCGCGAACTCCTCTATGACAAGAAATTAGCGCTAGGAGCGAAAGGCGAAGTCATCTGCCTGAATTGGGAAGATGGCAGTGCCTATATATATTGGGACGGCGACCGATACCGTTGGTTTTCAGAACCCGCAGGCGGGACAGAAAAGTGAAGGCGGGTGGCGCACCCTTAACTAGATAAGATGACTCCGGGTGCCGCATCCCTTCGGGTTTAAGGGTGCGGTTCTTGACCCTTCATTTTGCTTGGGGTTGGCTTGGCACGCGGCATTCGTGACTATCCCTTTTATTTTCTATGGTGAGGACAACCATTCGAATACTATTCAGTTAACTATTGACAGAGTTAAATACTCTGGTATAATACTCACACCATGCGCGCAGAGACGTCCACTCACCCCTCCGCGCCACCGCTACGTTCCTCCACCCACAAAAATCCCGCCCCTGCATTTTCGACAACATCCAAACTGCCACCGCAAAACACCCGTTCCCTAACTCCCGTAGAATCCATCAATTACAAACTCTTGCGCCCGC
>DASXMB010000051.1:0-55036 GCA_036495905.1 Candidatus Acidiferrum sp. | reverse complement strand
AAGTTTGCCCGGAAGAAATTCATATTACGGATAATGCGATTATCCCGCTGAAAGAGCGGGTGGTGAATGAGTATTACGATCCGGTTTTGTGGCTGGTGAAGAAGATTCGCGGGGCGTCACCCTCTAAATAGTGGTTTGCATCGTGCGACGGCAGGCGCCGCACGTCATTTTCATTCTCACTTCAATATGGGTAGAACGATGGCGGAGGCGTGGTCCTTCGAGCGATAGATACGCTCGGTGGCCTTCTGGAAGTCGGCTTCGGTGGCTTCTGGAATATTGATAAATTTTTGCGGATTGCGATCGACTAGCGGAAACCAACTGCTCTGCACCTGGATCATGACGCGATGGCCGCGACGAAAAGTGTGATTGATGTCCGGCAAAGAAAAGTTGATCGCAGTCGGCTGGCCGGGCACGAAAGGCTCCGGTTTTTCGAAGCTGTTGCGAAATTTTCCGCGGAAGGGCTCGCCGCGCACAAGCTGCTGGTAGCCACCCATCTCTAGGTCTTTCGGATTGGGATCGGGCTTCGGATAATCCATCGGGTAGACGTCGATAAGTTTAACGACGAAATCGGAATCGGTTCCAGAGGTTGACACCCACAAGCGCGGCGAAACGCTGCCGGCGACGGTGAGGTCGTCTTCGAGCGGCGCGGTTTGATAGACCAGCACATCGGAGCGCGTGGTGGCGAAGCGCTGATCGGCGTCCATATAGGTGCGCGGAACGTCGGTGGTTACGGCGTCGACGAACGGCACCGGGTGATTGGGGTCGCTGACATATTCGTCGGCGGCATCGCGAGATTCGCTGGGCGGATCGAAGGAAAGCGCGCCGTGCTCGCGGAAATAAAGCGTGCGAGGAGCGTCGTTCTTCGGCGGCCAGGAATCGTACTTGCGCCAAACGTTGGTGCCGGTTTCGAAGACGTAGGCGGTGGGGAGTTTCGGGTCGGGCGCGTCCTTCAAGTGTTGCTGAAAAAATGGGAGCAGAATGTTGTCGTTAAAGAAGTCGGAATTGCGCGCGGCGAAACTGATATCGCCCAAACGATCGCCGGCGGTGCCTGCCCATCCGCCGTGCACCCAGGGGCCAACTACGAGTTTGTCGGATATGCCGGGATTGAATTGCGCGACCGAGTGGAAAATTTTGTAAGGGCCGGAAATATCCTCAGCATCGAATAAGCCGCCGACGGTTAGCACCGCGCAATGCACATTTTTCATGTGCGCCGAAATATCGCGGATTTTCCAGTAGTCGTTATAATTTGGATGAATCACCTGATCGTCCCAGAGGGCGTTGGTGTCTTTCAGGTAGATTTTTTTGGCGTTGGAGGTCGGGCCCATGCGAAGGTAGAAGTCGTAGCCGTCGGTGGTGCCATAGTCGAAACGCTCGCGCGCGGGCGGCGGGGCAATTTCCGTGCGCGGTTTGAAAAGTACATAAAATCCAAAATTCGCAGCCAGCATGAACGCGCCATTGTGATAGGCGTCGTCATTCATATAGAGATCGGTGACGGGAGCCTGCGGCGACGCGGCTTTGAGCGCCGGGTGAGAGTCAATGATTCCGGCGGCGGCGTAAAATCCCGGGTAGGAAATACCGTAAAGCCCGGCCTTGCCGTTGTTGTTCGGAACGTGGTGCAAGAGCCATTCGATGGTGTCGTAAGTGTCCGTGCTTTCGTCGACGTCGGTCGATGATTTCTTTACGTCCTTGTGCGGGGTCATTTCCAGGAAGGTGCCGCCGGACAGGTAGCGCCCGCGGACGTCCTGATAAACAAAGATAAAGCCGTCACGAGAAAAGTTCGGAGCCGGTCCTAGGCGCTTTGGGTATTGGTCGGCACCATAAGGGCCCACGCTGTAGGGCGTGCGCGTAATCAAGAACGGGTAAGTTTGCGAAGTGTCTTTGGGTGTGTAGATGGAGGTGAACAATTTTACGCCGTCGCGCATCGGGATTAGCACTTCGTATTTTGTGTAGTGCGCCTTGATCTCCGCCTCAGGCGTGGCAGTTTCCGGCTTGGCTTGGGAGGAGAGGGGAGGGGCGAAAGCGACGCAGGTAAGCAATAGTAAGGTGGCGAACGACAGCGCGGCGGTTCTGGCGTTGCGCAAGCGGTGCATAGGAACTCCCTGAGATTTGTGCGAGATACAAACCGGGCAACGATACGTTTTCATCGGGATGCTGTCAATGATTGCGAACAGTCGCCGCTCCGGATTGTTTCGCTACTGTGAATACCACGGCCTTTCGTGCGTGCGGCGGCTAATTGTCCTTGCAAAGTGTAAACCTTTGGGTTATTAATGCGGACCATCGGAAAGCATTGTTGCGATGCTTTCCGCGCATCTCGAAGTGGTAGCGCCAAAAACGTTTTAGTCAGCCTTCGCGCGGCTTGCCTCGGTTTGGAGGAGTCCGGAAGGCAGTGTGGATTTTGAGGTTCCTTCCCGCCCGAACCGCAAATTCGTTTGTGTACCATCCCTCGATTGCGCGAAAGGACAAAAGACATGCGTAAATTTTGCAGTTTGTTGATTATAGCTTCAGCGTTTTTTTTCTTGTCTCCCAAGAGCAATTCGGCCCAGCAGTTGAACGGAAGTCGCGCTAAAGGCCAGGTGATGCGGCCGGGATCAAGCGTGGAACATCCCGGCGATGCGGGCGTTAATGCTCACACGCACTTGCGAATGTTGGTTCCCAGCACCGGACAATTCGGCAATGCGACACTCTTGACTGCGACTGGGCAGCCTCCTTTTCTGGGAGTTTTTTTTGAAACTCCGGCATCCATCGCCTGCATTTATCATCTGGTGAAAAATCCCAAGCCTGGTTGCAATCCGGATGAAACAACAGAACCTCCCACCGGTGGCGGCGGTGCGATTGCGCTGATCGATGCGTTTGACGATCCGACAGCCGCGGCTGATCTCGCCACATTTTCCACGCAATTCGGTCTGCCCGCGGCGAATTTGACCGTCGTATTTTCAAATGGCAAGCCCGCAGTCGACCCCAGCGGTGGCGCGGAGATCGAAACGTCTTTGGATATCGAATGGGCGCACGCCATGGCTCCGAAGGCCAAACTTTTCCTGGTGGAAGCTCCGAGCCTTAGGTTGGGCGATCTCTTTAATGCCATCCTTGTCGGCGCCAATTTGGTTGCGGCCAACGGCGGCGGCGAAGTATCCATGAGTTTCGGCTCCGGCGAATTCCCGCAAGAGAACCAGCTTGATAACGTCTTCTTTAATACGCCTGGCGTGGTTTACGTCGCTTCGTCGGGAGACGCTCCGGGAGTGCAATATCCCAGCGCATCGCCAAACGTAGTTTCCGCGGGCGGCGCTACGGTTTCTCGAGATAGCACTACGGGCCGATTCCTTCTGGAAAATACGTGGCAGGATGGCGGTGGTGGGCCAAGCCAGGTCGAACTTCGCCCGAGTTTTCAGAATGAAGTGAGGCAGATCGTTGGTGCGGCGCGCGGTACTCCAGACATTTCTTTCGACGCGAATCCCAATACTGGTGTGTGGGTGTTCGACACCAACCCCGTGTTTGGGCAAGGATGGTTCGTGCTGGGAGGCACCAGCGTAGCCGCTCCGTCGCTGGCCGGTATCATCAATGCAGCCGGAAGCTTCCGCGCATCCAGCCAACTGGAGAATCATCAGATTTATAATCACCTGTTCGATCGCGACGCGCTTCGCGACATCATCTTTGGGAATTGCGGAATCAACATCGGGGACTTTGCGCTGCCCGGTTACGATTTCTGCACCGGCGTGGGAACGTCACAAACCTACGAAGGCAAATAGTTCCGCAAGAAGTTTCCGGAACGAGTTAAGTGAAAGGCCCTCTGAAAAACGAGGGCCTTTTTTTCGTCGCAGGATATTTCGGTGAAATTCTCTTAAGGGTTTGTAACGGCCAGCTTCATGACCACTACATGTCCATCCGAATGGAAGCTGCCACCGGTGGCAGTTCGCGCTTCCGTAAGCGGGTGATCCGGCAGAAAGCGGGCGACTTCCGCGAGCAGGCCGGTCGCCTCCAAAGTTTTTTCCAGGTAGTCGCGCTCCAGATCAATGTCCGGATCGATCTTATGGGTCAGTCCGTTATTGCGATTGTCGCGTTCAAAGCCGATATCGTGCGTAGCCGCGCCAACCCACAAGGTTTGCCCGCCGACCAAGAATGGCGCTTTCCAAATTCGCAAATGATTTCGCGAAGCTACCACGCTGATCGGTTCCGCATGCGCCCAGCCGTAATCCTGCGAGCGCCCGAAAAGGTACAAGGGACTCATCGGCATGGTCAGGTAAGACTCCTTCGACAAACTCTCTTCCAGCCCGTGCAAAAACGAGGCGCGAGCATCCGCATCCACCTTGACCCAGCCGGCGGTGGTAAAAACTTTTTGCATCGCGTCCTCGGACCCGATGATCAAAAAATTGACCATATCGCCGGGATCGCCGGCCTTGTCGGCAATGCGCCGCGGAATTTTCGCGAAAAGGGAACTGTCCACTCCGGGAATGCGCGCCACTTGACGAGTTCCCAGCAAAGTAGCGCCAGGCTCCGCCGCCAGAATTTCGACGCGAACGATATATGTCCCATCGCCTGTGTCATTATCGGCCTGATTGATGCCGATGGAAAGCCTGCCGCCTACCGGCGCGATCACGTCCGCGTGTCCGCCAATCAGAAAAGGCTGCGCAACCGCAGCGTCGCCTACTCGCCCGATGACCGCACCCCGTCCCGCCGCATTGAAAGGCAAAATTCGCAGCAAGTCCTTGAAGCCACGAGCGATTCCATCCGGCCCGTTATTGGTTTTCGCGTCGCCATAGCGGAGGGAGCCAGTGGCGGTCACCACGATGTGCTCTCCGGGCAGAATATCGATGCCGGTATCCGACCAAAGTTGGTCCCCGGTAATCTGAATTTCTTGTGACACACGCAGCTTGCCCGAAGGAGTTTGCGGGACCGCAGCCGTTTGTTGCGCACTGGAGGCGGGAGGCTGCTGCAATTGTTGAGATTGCGATTGGGAATCCCATTTCAAAGCCGATGCGGAAATAGCGCGTTCCGCTGTCGCGAAGGCTACGCCTACAGCTAGAAGCAAAATGTATTTTCCGAAACCGCGCATGGAAGAGATCCGCAGGGTGTAATGTCCCACAGTTAGCAGATGCGTTCGATCATCGCAAGCGTTGGCTAAACATCAAAGCTAAGGGCTACCGCAATTTCTTCGTGCAACCCGCTTCAAACCTCTGCTAGGCTCTCTGCCTATGCGAATTTACCAATGTCTTTTTCTCTGTCTAACCCTGGCTGCGACAACGTTGGCCCAGAATCCTAAATCAGCGACTGACCGGCTCGCCACGCAAAACGCCCTGTTCGACGAATATTACGAGTCCGAGCTGCGTAACTCTCCCACCCGCGCCACGTCTTACGGCGATTATCGCTACAACGACCAGCTGCAAGATTTTTCTCTCGCCGCCATCGCGCGTTTCAACGCGGAGGACCACAAATTTCTCAGCCGCCTGCAAGCCATTCCCACCACCGGCTTCTCCGATCAGGATCAGCTTTCGCACGATTTGCTAGTGCGCGTTCTGCAGCAGCGCATCACCGACTTCGACTTGAAAGAGTACGAAATGCCGGTGAACCAACAGAATGGTATTCACACCTCGCTGGCGGACCTGCCGCTTTCGGTTCCGCTCGATTCTGTGAAGCACTATGAAGACTACATTGCACGCCTTCATCAAATTCCGCGCGCTCTGAGTCAGGTCACCGAAGTGCTCCGCGCCGGGATGAAAGACAAGTTGATGCCGGTGCGCTTTCTTCTGGAAAAACTTCCCGTGCAGTGCGAAGGCATCATCACCGCCGATCCGTTCCTGATGCCGACGAAGAAATTTCCCGCCAGCATCTCGCCGGAAGAGCAAAAGCGTCTTACCGAGCAAATCACCGCCGCGATCGAGACGGAAGTAATCCCCGCATACAAAACTTTCGCGGCTTTCCTGCGCACGGAGTACGCTCCGCATGGCCGCACCACTCTCGCCGTCACCTCTCTTCCCGATGGCGAAAAACGCTATCAGAACGACATCTACGGCCGCACCACCACGCACATGACCGCGGACCAAATTCATCAACTTGGCCTCCGCGAAATCGAGCGCATTCAGGGTGAGATGATGGTTATCGCCAAGAAAGAAGGCTTCGCCGACCTCGCCGCCTTCCGCGCGTCGCTCAAAACAAATCCGAAATACAAGCCCACCTCTGAAGAACAAATTCTCGACGATTTCCGCCATTACATCGCACAAATGGAGCCCAAACTCCCCGACCTTTTCACTCTGCTTCCCAACTCGCCGGTCACCGTCGAAGCGATCCCCGCCTACGCCGCCGCTGCCGCAACTCATTACGTCACCGGAACTCCGGACGGCAAGCATCCCGGCCGCGTAGTCGTCGCCACCTCCAACTTTGCCGAGCGCTCTTTGATCGACGATGAAGCCATCGCCTATCACGAAGGCGTTCCGGGCCATCATATGCAGCTTTCCGTGCAGCAACGCCTCACTGGCCTGCCGAAATTCCGCCTGCATGGGCTAGGTTTCAACGCCTACACCGAGGGCTGGGCTTTGTACGCCGAGCAACTCGGCAAAGAGATCGGCTTCTATCAGGATCCGGTTTCAGACTACGGCCGCCTTTCCTCTGAGCTGTTCCGCGCCGTGCGATTGGTGGTAGACACGGGTATTCACTCGAAGGGCTGGAGCCGCGATCAGGTGGTCGAATTTTTCCGCAAGTCTGGCGCGGTCGATGAGCCAACCATTCAATCTGAAACCGACCGCTACATTGCGTGGCCCGCGCAAGCGCTTAGTTACAAGCTGGGTCAGCTGAAGTTTCGCGAACTGCGCGAACGCGCGCGCAAAGAGCTGGGCGCGAAATTCGACATCCGAACGTTCCACGACGAAATGCTCGACGGCGGAACCCTGCCGCTGGACATGCTGGAAGCTCGCACCGACAAGTGGATTGCCGAACAGAAGGCGAAATAATTCTCCGCAATTCCGCCGGTTAGCGGGGCGTTAAGGACGGCACGTTGTAATTTGCCGCAAACATGTACTCAAGAAAATATGAGGTCAAAGTCGAAGCCGATTGCGTCGACGCGAAGTGGGAAAGCACTCGCCGCCTTGCGCCAGTACGAGTCTTAGGGGGTATCGTAATGACCGTCGCGGCGGTAGCGATGACGTACTACGTGGTTTTTCGTCCCCATGATGGCTTTCACGGCTACAGCTGGTGGTGGACAATTGGCCATGACCACGCCGTTTCCGAATATTTCATCGGAACGGTGTTGGGCGCTCTTATCTATTTTGGCGGCTTGGGCTGCGCGCTGCTCTTGGGCGTTCGAAGTTTGTTCCCTTCCGGCGAAAAACTCCACTGCGATCGATCTCAACTGACTGTTTCTAAAATACCGTGGATAAGTTTCCGCGGCAGGTGGACGACACATGTCTTTTCGCTTGCCCAGGTATCGGAGATGAAGTACGGGTTGATACGACGCGGCACTGCCCGCGATCCGAGTATTTACGGAATTCTGTTCCTCGTTGATGGCAATCGGCGAAAGATATTGAGGAGGATTGGGGCACCAGAGGCGGCACGCCTGCTGAGAGGTATTAAGAAACTCGGTCTCGATGTGCCTCACGATCCGGATATCCTGCCGAGAATGCAGATGGCTTTGGAAGACCGGAGATCAAAACCCTAGCTGCAAACGGACCTACTATGCAGGACCGCGATTCCTTGACTCATTACATCGCCGCCTTGTAGATTTGCAGGGTATCGATTATTCGTATTTGCAGCAAGACTTAGCCGGTGCACGACTGGGGAAACCCGGCTCTATCTGGCAGACCTTCCGGGAGATTTGATCTGGGTACGCAACGGGCAGCTTCAAGTAGCACGGCAATTCACCGGGCAAAACGGGCTGGTAACGCCATAGTGAGTGTGTTTTGCGCTTTGCTGGCGCTGCCGTTGGCGGCCAGCGCGCGAAATCCCCAAGCCGCGCCACCTCCGCGCCAGACCGTTCAAGCTGCTCCAGTCACCGCCGTCACGGTTGATGGCAGCGAGCCGATGTTTACCACCATGTGCGCTCTGCTGGCTTCCGGTTTTGAATCCGACGTAAGCTCGGCAAACTGGCACGCTCTCCGCGCTCAGTTGCGAGACCGCATGCAGCATCAGCAAGGCCCCGCCGTTGACGCGGTTCGCCAATTCTATAAGCAGCATCAACTTGCGGACTCTGGCGCCATGCTCTCGCAATACATCTGGTTCGCATTGGTTTCCGGTCCCGCGCCAAAGTTTCAAAGCTCTCTGCGTCGCGACGAACTCCCGCCAGAAGTGATCGCGCTCGAGGGCTTCTCCGATATTCTTGCGGCCTATTATCAGGAGCAAAATATCGGTCAGCTGTGGCGGCAGGTGCAGCCGCAGTACAACCGCGAAATCGTGCAGATGCACGAATCCATTTCGCAAATCGTGTTTGTGGCCACCAACTATCTGCGCATCGTCTCTGAACCCAATATTTCGCGCACCTTCACCGTTCTGGTCGAGCCGCTGGTGGGCCGCATTACCAACGTTCGCAATTTTGGAGATCACTACGCTATTGTTTTGAGCGGCGCGGACGATATTCCGGCGGACTTGATTCGTCATGCGTACCTGCATTTCTTGCTGGACCCGCTGCCCCTGCAATACCCGCACGTGGTTGCCGCCAAGCGGCCGCTATTTGAGAGTGCCGCTCAGGCTCCCCGGCTTGCGCCGGATTTGAAAGACGATTTCCCTTCCTACTTTGCCGAGTGCATGGTTCGCGCCACCGAATTAAAGCTGAAGCGTATGTCGCCCGGCGAGCGCGAAGCTGCGATGGACCGCGATGATACCGACGGCTACGTTCTAGTCAGGCCGCTATTCCGCGCTCTGGGAAATTTTGAAACTTCCGAACCTTCGATGAGATTATATTTTCCAGACATGGTGCGCTCCATCGATGCCGCTGCCGAAGCCAAGCGAGTACAAACCGTAAAATTTGCCGCCGCTGAGCCGGCGCAAAAATCCGATCTCACCGTGAGCGAAGAGGTCACCCGTCGCCGAAATCTGCGACCGGCCACCATCCCCAATGACCCCGAGGCCATTGCAGCGCTTACCGAGGGCGAACGCCGCATCTCAGAGAAAAATGCGCGCGGCGCGGAAGCTTCTTTCCAAAAAGTGCTGGCGAAATATCCCGACCAAATCCGCGCCTGGTACGGCATGGGACTGGTTGCGCTGCTGGATCACGATGGTCCGCGCGCGAAAGAAGTATTTGGCCGGCTAACCACTGGCGACTTTGCCGCGAACAGCGACCCGCTGGTTCTCGCATGGTCGCACGTCTACCTGGGCCGCATTTACGATGACGAAGGGCACATGGAAGAGGCCAAACTCGAATTCCAGGCAGCACTCGCGGTGAAAGATGGCCCGGAGCCAGCCAGGCAAGCCGCGAATAAGGGCTTAGAATCCTTAAGTGGCGTGAAGGTTTCGGAAAGGCCGTAGTTTCCCAGGTTGCGGCCTGCAGCAATCATGCAGTCTCGGCAGGGAATTTCGATCGGAGAAGCGGTCTCGCAAGAGCCCGCAAATCGTAACAAATAGGAGAGCGTCCGATGAATCGCAAGTGGAATTGGATTACAGCCGCGGTGTTCGCAGCAACACTGCCCACGCTGGGCGGAGTTGCCAGCGCGCAGAGCCAGCAAGGCAGCCAGCCGCCTCCGGCGCAACAACAGGGCCAACAGCAAACCGACAAGAGCAAGCAGCAGCCGAATCCAGCGCCGCTGACCCTGGACGCTACGCCACCCGCCGCCGCTGCCAGCCCGGAAGAAGAAGCCGCCTACAAAGCGTTCCAGGCGGTACCGGCCACGGACAAAGCCAAGCGCACGCAATCCGGCGAAGACTTTATCAAAAAATATCCGGAGAGCCGCTACCGGGCGGTGATTTACTCCAATCTCGCGTCCGTATATTTTTCCTCTGGGCAGATCGACAAGCTTACCGATGTGGCGAACAAAGAACTGGCGCTGAACCCTAACGACGTCTCTGTCATGGCCATCATGGCGCTAACGCTTTCGCGTACCTACAAAGCGAACGCTCCCGATGCCGCGAAGCAGCTCGATACCGCCGAGCAATATGCCAAGAAGACCATCGAGCTGACGCCCACGTTGCCGAAACCCGATAACTTGACCGATGAGAGTTTTGCCAGCGCCAAGGCCGACACCATGGAAATGGCGCACAGCAGCCTCGGGCTGATTTACCTGCATCGCGGAAAAGCCTCGGACGCTATAGCCGAGCTCGAAGACGCGGTTAAAGTGGACCGCAATCCTGAGCCCGACCCGGTCAATTATTATTTGCTCGGCCTCGCGAACGACAGCACTTCTCATTTCGACGCCGCGGCCGCGGCCTTCGCAAAATGCGGAGCGCTACAAAGCACACTCCAAGCCCAGTGCCAGAAGAACGCCGAAGCTTCGAAGAAGAAGGGCGCGACACAGCTCAGCGCTCCAAAGTAATCGTTACCCAGACTGCGGGAGATTTTCTAACGCGATGACGCTCGCTGACGAGCCGCTGCAAGACCGCCTCGGCTATCGCTTTGCTAAATCCGTGCTGCTGGATCGCGCCTTGACGCATAGTTCCGCGATTCCGGAACTTCGCGCCGAGCACATTGCCGCTCCGACGCCGGGACTATTGCCGCAAAATAATGAGCAGCTCGAATTCCTCGGCGACGCCGTTCTGGATATGCTGGCCAGCGAATATCTTCTCGCCACATTTCCGGACTGGAGCGAGGGTCAGCTGTCCAAAGGCCGCGCTCGCTTGGTGAACGCAAATTCACTGGAGGTTGCCGCTCGCCGTCTGCAACTTGGCGAATATTTGCGTCTCGGACGCGGCGAAGAAAAAACTGGCGGACGCGACAAGCCCGCCATCCTGGCCGACGCCTTCGAAGCGGTAATCGCCGCGATTTATCTCGATGGCGGCCTGGAGGCAACTCGCGAAGTTTTGAACCGCGTGCTTTTCACGCATGCGATGCAGGATCGCGATGAAGCGATCTGGGAATCCGATCGCAAGTCCGCGCTCCAGGAATTTTTGCAGGCGCGCGGGCAGCCCCCTGCGGATTATCGCCTCGCCAAAGAGAGCGGGCCCGACCACCAGAAAACTTTTTGTATTGAAGTGTGGATTGGCGGCCAGCGCCAATCGAGCGGCGAAGGCACCACCAAAAAAGAAGCCGAACAACGCGCCGCGCGCAGTGCCCTCGACCAGTTACAGCACGCAGCAGGAGCCTGAAGCGAAATGACCGAAGACGCATCGCTCCCGGAGCAATTGGAACGACCCGCTGAAGAAGCTCAGGTTGAGCTGGAACCAACGCACCCCGCGCCGCAATCGCATTTCCGAGATCGCACCACGCTCTCCGAATATCTTGAGTCGCTGCTGGTTACCGTGCTCCTCGCGCTGTTCGGCACCACTTTCGTCGTGCAAGCGTTCAAAATTCCGTCCGCCTCAATGGAAGGCACGCTGCTGATCGGCGACCACCTGCTCGTAAACAAATTTATTTTCGGTGGGCACGGCGGCTGGTTTGAAAAGTTTCTGCCCTATCGAGACATCCAGCGCGGCGATATCATCGTTTTTAAGTACCCCTATCAAGATCATCCGCATTTTGTGAAGCGTGTCATCGGCTTGCCGGGCGACCATCTGAAACTCGTCGACCAGCAAGTCTACATTAACGGAAAAGTGTTGAACGAGCCGTATGTGGTCCACGATCCTTCCGTTGGCTACGACCCTTTCAACTATTCCTTCCCGCAAGTTGGCGCGCAAATGATCCCGTACAACGTCATCCCAGAGTGGCGCGCCGAAATTCGCAAATACGTGAAGGGCGACGAGATCATCGTCCCTCCCGGAAAGTATTTTGCCATGGGCGATAATCGCGACCGCAGCCAGGATAGCCGCTACTGGGGCTTCGTCGATCGCGATGCGATCATGGGCCGCCCGTTCCTGATCTATTGGTCGGTAGTCGCCGGCAACCGTGATGAAGCGGAAACTACGTTCGGCCAGCGCCTCCGCGACACTCTGGACACCATCCGCCACCTGCCCGCGAAAACTCGCTGGAGCCGCATGCTCCACACCGTCCACTGATTTGCCCGCAATCCCGGACGTGCTCGCCAGCGCGCTCCTTTCCATTTCCTAAGCACTCTGCGAAACTTCCGAACGGCATGACTCGCTTACGCAAATGGTGGAAGCCCGCCGTGACGGTAGTCGCGCTAACCATCGCCGCGCAAGTCAGCGTCTCCATCCTGGTGCGCACCCATCGCGTCCATGGCTATCTCGTTGCGCAACTCGAGCACTCTTTCGGCCGCTCCGTGCAAGTCCGGCATTTCAACGTTCTTCTACTCCCCACTCCCACGCTGGATGCCGACCGCATCACCATCGGAGAAGACCCCGGCTTCGGTCGCGAATATTTTCTCCGCGCGGAAAATCTTTCCGCCGGCCTTCGCTGGTTCGGCCTGCTGCGCGGGCACTTCGAGTTTGGCACTCTGTCGCTCACTCGTCCGAGCCTCATTCTCGTCCGCAATCAAGATGGCCGCTGGAATCTCGAACAATGGCTGCCGCCCGCCAAATCAAGCGGTGCTCAGTCCGCGCGCATTTACGGACCGCAATCGCCAGTCGCGCCCGCCAACCATTTGCAAAAAATTGATTTCGACGATGGCCGCATCAATTTCAAACTTCGCGACGAAAAACTCGCCTTCGCTTTCACCGGCGTCTCCGGCAGCGTCGAGCAAGTTTCTCCCGGCCGCTGGCAGCTTAATCTTGCGGCCCAGCCCTGGCGCAGCGGCGCTAGCCTGCAATCCACCGGCACCGTGGTCGTCAGCGCGGATCTCGCCGGCACTTCGGCTCGATTGCAGCCTGCCGAAATCCGCGTGCACTGGGAACAAGCCTCCCTCGCCGATCTCTTTCGCCTCTTTCAAGGACGCGACTACGGCGTGCGCGGCACCTTCGCGCTGGACGGCACCGCAAAGAGTGGCGCTGTCGGCAGTTCCCCGCAAACGCCCCCAGGCGATTGGAGTTTCCATCTCCAAGCCCGCGCCACGCAAATTCACCGTTGGGACCTCACCGAGCGCCCAGACAATCCTCGCGTTAGCACCAATGTCAGCGGCCACTGGAACGTTCTCTCCGCTAATGTCACCGCCGATCAGGTAGTCATCGAAACTCTAAAGTCCAATCTGCGCGGCAGCGCACTAATCACCAACAGTCCCGCTTCATCTTTCGACGTTCGCTTCGACTCCACCGGACTGCAAGCTTCCGACGCTCTAGCCTGGTATCGCGCCTTCCATCCCGGCATCGACGACACTGTCACCGCCGATCAATTTTTCACCGGTGCCGTCCGCTTTCACGGCTGGCCGCTCGAACTGTCCGACGCCGCCTTTTCCAGCGCCGGAGGCGAAGTCCGCATTCCCAGCCTCCCCGCGCCCATTCGCATCGCCAGCGTCCATGGAGGACGCGATCGCACCAGCCTCACCGTCGACCCTTTCCGAATTTCCTACCGCCCGCCCGCCCGCTCAGAAAATTCTGCCGCCACCGCCACTGCTGCCGTCGCTGCAAAACGTGGCGTCCCCGCCGATTCCACCATCCAGGCCAACCTCAGCTTCACGCACGATTTCGAAAATCACTCTGGCGCCGTCCGCATCGCAGGCCACGCCGAAAATGCCGAAACCATTCTAAAAATTGCCAGTGCTCTCGGCCGTCCGCTGAATCACGGATGGGAACTCACCGGTGCAGCCAGCGCCGATCTCCGCTGGGATTGGAACGCCAACGATCTCCCGTTCCGCGGCCGCTGGAATGGCCAGGTCGACGTCGCCAAAGCCGAGCTCCACGCCGCCGGCCTCAATCAGCCTCTGCAGCTCAAAGGAACTCGCCTGCAATGGCAAGACAACGCGCGCACCGCCGATCTTGGCGAAATCGACGGCTTCGGCGCAACTTGGTCTGGTGCAATTTCCGCCCCGCCGCCAGCTCTTTCCGCCGACAGCGACGAGCCCGCCAAGTGGAATTTTAAATTGCACGCCGACCGCCTGGACGCCTCTGAGCTCGACCGCTGGGTCGGCCCGCGCTCCCGTCCCAACTGGCTGCAGCGCCTTTTACCGTCGCTGCTCGGAGGCAGCGCGCCAACTTCCGCCGCCAGCGAACTTCTGCGCCGCGTAAACGCGCAAGGTGAGCTCACCATCGATGAATTCACCATGGAAGCCATCAAACTTGCGCAGGTCCGTGTGCAAGGCGCTTTGCATGACCTGCATGTCGCCATCGACGACTCCGAAGCGCAATGGGCCGGTGGAAAAATTCACGTCATCGCCGCCGCCAAATTTTTGCCGCGTCCCTCTTACGATGTCACCACCGATGTCGATCGCGTCGATCTCGCGCAACTTCCCGCCGCTTTGCATCTCGCCGATCGCCTCGCCGGCTCCGCTTCTGGAACCTTGCATCTAACCACCGAAGGCGTCGGCCGAGACGACCTCTTTCGCAAACTAACCGGCAAAGGAGACGTTCGCCTACACAACATCGAATTTCGCGGCTGGGATCTTGGCGCCACCATTGCCGAAGGCGCTCCGCGCACTGGCGTCTCTCGCTGGCCCGCTGGGCAAAGCACTTTCGCCGTCCACGACGGTACCGTCTCGCTGAACGTCTTGCGCCTGGACGCCACCGGCCAATCCACCTTGGTGAAAGGTTCAATCACCTTCGCGCAGCGCGCCGATCTCACCCTGCAAACCGTGAACGACGGCAAGCGCGATCGGGACGCTCCTGCCACCGGGCAAATCCTGAAAATTTCCGGCTCGCTCGAAGCCCCGCGCGTCTCCATCGAAAAACCAGCCGCGCGCCAGCCCGCCGACTGACAACCGATGATCCGCAACCTCACCCTAGCCTGCGCCTTCACCCTCGCATTATTTTCGTCCGCGCCGCTGCTCAACCGCGCCGACGTCGTCAATCTCTCTCCGAGATTGCGTCCCGGCCAACTCATTTCTTATCGCATCGACTACACCAGCGACACGCAAACGCAAACTCGCAGCTCCGTCGTCACGCCGCAAGCTCCGGAAAATCCTCACATCGAATTTCGCGTCCTGCTGCATTTGGAAGTCTTATCCGTGGAGCCGCAAGGCCCTCGCGCACTAATCCACGCCAGAGCGCATCTGCAAGTCCTCGCTCCCATCACCCCGGCCGCAAACACAAGATCATCCGCGCAACCAACTCCGCCCGCAGCCTCGCCGCTACAAAGTCCAGACAGCGCCAATCCCGCGAAATCAGTCGCGTTCACTCTCCAGCCCGACGGTCACGTCGACCAACTCCAGGGCCTCGACGCTCTCGACGCCGCGCAGCGCACTGCCTGGCAGGAGTGGGCCGCGCGCTTCGCCGCCACCGGACTTTTCCCCGCAAACGGTGTCAAGCCTGCCGAAAAATGGAAGTCCGAGCAACCGGAACAATCGCCCTCGCCAATCGCCAAACTCACTTGGCAGCGTCAAACCACCTATATCGACAACGAGCCCTGCCGCCCCTTCGTAATGACTCCTCAGCGCGACACCGTTGAGTCCGACCAGCCCGCGTCCTCCTGCGCCGTCCTGGTCACCGTCGCCACGCTAAAACAAAACTCTTCGCCGAAAGATTCCACTCCCGAAGATTTTCGTCTCCACCAGTTGCGCACCCAGGGCATTGCCCGCGGCGCCAACAAAACCGTGTTGTACATTTCACTGGAAACTGGATTGCTAGTTCGCGCCACCGAAGACGCCAGCCAGGCCATGGACGTCACCGTAGCCAAATCCGACGGTACCAACAGCGTTCACTATGACGTAACCGCAAAAAGCCGCTGTGAAGTCCTGCTCCTCGTAGAAAATTCTCTGCCGTCTCACTGATCACCAAAAACCAGCCAACCCCCCCCGCTAAAATCGCCCCGTCAGAATTGATCTGCGCGTTGGAGTATAATGAAGGTTTCACCGCACGCCAGCGAAACGGCCGGAAGCACACTGGTGGAGTCACTCGGACAATTTTCGCCAGCAGCATCACGCATGAGGAGCACATGAAATTCAAGCTGCACAACAACTATCAGCCTCGCGGCGACCAACCCGCCGCCATCGAACAACTCGTTCGCGGCATCGAAGCCGGCGAAAAGCATCAGGTTCTTCTCGGCGTCACCGGCTCCGGCAAAACTTTCACCATGGCAAAAGTAATCGAAGCGCTGGACCGTCCCGCGCTCATCCTCGCCCACAACAAAACTCTCGCCGCCCAGCTCTACCACGAGTTCAAAAGTTTCTTCCCAGAAAACGCTGTCGAATATTTCGTCAGCTACTACGACTTCTATCAGCCGGAAGCCTACGTTCCTTCCGCCGACATTTACATCGATAAGGAAGCCACCGTAAATCAAGAGCTAGACAAACTCCGTATGAGCGCCACTCGCTCCCTCTTCGAGCGTCGCGATGTAATTATCGTCGCCAGCGTCTCCTGCATTTACGGTCTCGGTTCGCCGGAAGCCTACTACGGCATGCTGGTCATGCTCGAAAAAGGCCAGCAAATTTCGCGCGAAACCATGCTTCGCCGTTTTGTCGACGTCCAATACGAACGCTCTGAAGATCTCCGCCGTGGCACCTTCCGCGTTCGCGGAGACATGATTGAAATTTATCCGCCCTACGAAGACCAGGCGTATCGCATCGAAATGTGGGGCGAGCAGATCGACGCCATTCGCCAGTTCGATCCCATGACCGGCGAACTCCGCACCGGCAACGAAGACATGGCGCGCGTGCCCATCTACCCAAAAACCCACTACGTCATGCCCACCGAGCAGCGCGAGCGCGCCATCCAAACTATTTATCAGGAACTTGAGTGGTGGAAAAAAGAACTCGAGCATCAGGGCAAATTTGTCGAAGCGCAGCGCGTCACCCAGCGCACCTTGTTCGACATTGAAATGATGCGTACTGTCGGCTACTGCCACGGCGTCGAAAACTACTCTCGCCATATGAGTGGACGCCTCCCCGGCGAAGCGCCGCCAACCCTGCTCGATTATGTCCCACAGGATTATTTGCTATTCATCGATGAGTCTCACCAAACCGTGCCGCAGCTTCACGGCATGCACGCCGGAGACCGCTCGCGCAAAGAAACTCTGGTAAATTACGGATTCCGCATGCCCTCCGCGCTCGACAATCGTCCGCTCACTTTTTCCGAATTCGAGCACCGCATGAATCAGGTCACTTACGTTTCCGCCACGCCCGGCCCTTACGAACTCACCAAATCTGGCGGCCTGTTTGTCGAACAAGTGATTCGCCCCACCGGCCTGCTCGATCCGGAAGTCGAAATTCGCCCCGTGAAGGGGCAAGTCGACGATTTGCTCGAAGAAATTCGCGTGCGTGCGGCACGCAATGAACGCGTTCTGGTAACCACGCTCACCAAACGCATGGCCGAAGACCTATCCGAATATTTCGCGGAAATCGGCGTGCGCAGCCGCTACTTGCATTCTGAAGTGGAAACTCTGGACCGCATCAAGATCCTTCGCGATCTTCGGCGCGGAGAATTTGACGTCCTGATCGGCATCAATCTTTTGCGCGAAGGTTTGGATCTGCCGGAAGTCTCCCTCGTCGCCATTCTGGATGCCGACAAAGAAGGCTACCTGCGCAGCGCCACTTCGCTGATTCAGACCATGGGCCGTTGCGCCCGCCATCTTTCCGGCCGCGCCATACTCTACGCCGATCGCCGCACCGGTTCCATGAATCAAGCCATCAGCGAAACTAATCGCCGCCGCGAAAAACAATTCGCTTACAACAAAGAACACAACATCACGCCCGAATCCATCATTAAGTCCGTGGATATGGAGTTGGCCCGGATCGTCGAAGCCGATTACGTAACCATTCCCGTCGATGACATCGCCCTGGACGCCGCCACCGCCAACGTGAAAACCGATCAGCAACTTGCCGAACTTTTGCTCCAACTCGAAAACCAAATGCGCGAAGCCGCCAAAAAATTCGAATTCGAAAAAGCCGCCCAACTCCGCGACCGCCTCCGCGCCCTCCGCCAGCGCGACACCGCCGCCCTCTTGGCAGCCTCAACGGTAGCCGACACCGCCGCCACCAATCCCACTCCCGACCCGACTAGTTCTACCTAAGAAACTTCCCCACGGGTGGCAGTGCGTTGCCTCGCTTGTGCTTTTGGGTGCCCCACGGGCCGCCGTTGCACGTGGGGTTTTTCTGCCCGCAACTCACCGTGATGCTAGCAACGCATTTGTAGGGGCACGATACATCGTGCCCATCCGGTGCGCCGCGCACCGGACACTCTTCGATCTAAACCTAAACCGTGATTTCCCTGTTCGCCACCGCCACTAAACTACTCCACGCCGCAAATCCTCCAATCGATAAAACGTATCCCTCCACGTAACTCCCCCATCCCGCAACGTAATCACCGTCGACCGCAACAGCATGTAACACAACAACACCGCTCCCAACGGCATCGTCAAAGCATACAAAAACGAAACTCGCATCACCGCATCCACCCCCGCATGAAAACACAACGCCAAAATAATCGCCGCCAAACAAATCCACTGCACCGCTCCATGCAAAAACCACACCGCAAAAAAAGGAACCACGCAAACCATCAATAATCCGCTCACAGCTACCGCCACCATCGGCAGGCTGTAACTCATCGCTGCAAAAAAATTCTTCGTCACCCCGCGAATCAGGTTTCCCGCTCCCGCGTGCCACCGCACCGTCACCGCATCTTCCGCCAGCGCCGCTGCCGTCCAGAATCCAGCTTGCTTCACAATTTTTCCCAGCTTCATGTCGTCGATCACTTCCATCGCCAGTCGGCGGTGCGTTCCAGACGCTTCGTACGTCGCGCGCTTCAATAGTTGGAACGCGCCAACTCCGGCATACGCGCTCGATCGCTTATTGCTCATGCCCTGCGGATTGTTGCCCAGATAAAATGCCATCCCAAAAAATGTGACCAGCACCGTTTCCCAGAATCCCCGCATTTCCACATCGCCCATCAAGGTCAAATGATCCAGTTCGCGTTCTTTCGCCAGACGCATCGCGCGCCGCACCGCATCCGGAACAAAACGTACATCCGCATCCGTGAACAGCAGCCACTCGCCGCTGGAATTTTCATATGCGGTTTGCAAAGCGTGTGTTTTGCCCAGCCATCCCGGCGGAAGTTCCGCAATATGTACCGCGCGAAATCGCGGATGCGTTCGCGCAAATTCGTCCAGAATTCGCCCCGTCGAGTCGCTCGACCGATCGTCGACTCCGATAATTTCGAGATTCGGATAATCGATTTGCGCTAGCGTCGCCAAGGCTGCGGGAAGTTTCACTTCTTCATCGCGCGCTGCAAACAACAGCGAAATTCGCGGGCAATCCGCATCCGCGGCGGGCGGAAAACTCTTCAATCGAGGAAGCGTCAGCGCGCTGCGCAGGCCGCGCAAATCTTGCCAGAACCAGAACAGCGCAATCAGAAAAAATCCGAAAAGTCCGCAAAAATGCCAGGTAAACAGTGCCGCGATTGGTTTCAACGCTGACCTCGCGGTATCCTAGCATGAATGCCAGATACTCTTTCGATAGTAGGGGCAGGACGCGTTGCACGGGCACTGGGGCGGCGATTACAGGAGTCAGGCTGGAAGATTGGCGCGGTAGCGGCGCGAAGCGAAGCCAGCGCTCGCCGCGCGGTCCGTTTCATTGGCGCGGGCGCCGCGCTTTCAAATATTTCGCGCGGCATCCTTGCGACTCAGGTTATTTTGGTTGCGGTTCCCGATGATGCGATTGCCGGAGTTGCAGCGGAACTTGCAAGAGTTGGCGCTGAGGAATTGCGCCGCAAAGTGGTGTTGCACACCAGCGGAGCATTGGATTCCAATGTGCTTCAGCCGCTGCGGGAATTTGGCGCGGTTGTGGCTTCCATGCATCCGCTGCAAACTTTCAGCGGAGTTCGCGTGCCGCCGCTCGAAGGAAAGACATTTGCGATTGAAGGTGACCGTTTAGCCGTGCGCACCGCCAGAAAAATCGTCAGAACTTTGGGCGGCGCTCCCGCGCGTATCGATCCCAGGAATAAACTTTTGTACCACGCTGCCGGGACAATCGCCGCCGGTCACGCGCTCACCGTTGTGGAATCCGCTACCCAATTACTAATGGCTGTGGGGATGAAACGCGGCGAGGCCATGCGCGCGCTGTTGCCGATGACTCGCCAGGTGTTGGAAAATTACGAACACCTGGGGCCCCGCGCGGCGTGGACCGGGCCGCTCTCTCGCGGCGACCACGGCGTAGTTGCGGCGCACAGCGCGGCGTTAGGGAAAGTTTCTCCGCAGTTTCGCGAAGCGTATGACGCCATGAACCGGCTGGCTCTGCATGTGCTATCACTGCGCTCAGCGAAACCTATAGAATCACCTGAAAAGGTTCTTGGTCATGCAAAAGCGAAAGCGAAGACGACAGGGGGCAGCGAGTGAAGCAACTGCAAATTGCGATGGAAAGTACCACGCTGGCAAACGGTTTGAAAGTAGTGATCGCGCCGGATTCCACCGCGCCAGTGGTGACCGTCGGGGTGTACTACAAAATTGGCTTCCGCCTGGAGCCGCAGGGACGCAGCGGTTTCGCGCACTTGTTCGAGCACATGATGTTTCAAGGCTCCGCGAACGCGCCAAAAATGCAGCACATTAAATTGATCAACTCCAGCGGCGGAACGCTGAATGGTTCCACGCATTACGACGTGACCAATTATTACGAAGCGGTCCCGTCGAACGCGCTCGAACGCGTGCTATGGCTCGAAGCGGATCGCATGCGCTCGCTGAAAGTGGATGACGACAACCTGCGGAATCAGCGCGATGTGGTGAAAGAAGAAGTCCGCGTCAATGTGCTGAATCAGCCGTACGGCGGCTTTCCCTGGCTCGATTTGCCGCCCGTGGCTTTTCGCAACTGGGCGAATGCGCACAATTTTTATGGCGACTTCGCGGACCTGGACGCCGCGGACCTGGCCGATGTGCAATCGTTTTTCAAAACCTACTATGCGCCAAATAATGCCGTGCTGGTGGTGCTTGGCGATGTGAAAGCTGCCGAAGGTCTGGCGCTCGCCGAAAAATATTTCGGCGATATTCCCGCCGGAGCGACGCCTCCCTTTGCCGATCCGACCGAGCCTCCGCAACTGGAAGAACGCCGCGGAGACGTGGAAGAAAAATTCGGCACGCTGCCGGCGATCGCGATTGGCTACACCGCGCCGCGGCGCCGCACCGCGGATTGGTGCGCGATGATTTTTCTCGATCAGGCATTGCACGGCGGCCGCGCGGGACGCCTGTACCGCGAGCTGGTACTGGAAAAGCAGATCGCCGTGGAAGTGGACGGCGGAATCGACGACGCCTTCGGCTACAACGGGCCCACGCAAATGGTTACGCGTGTTTTTCACAAGCCGGAATATTTCGGTAAAGCGGCGCTCGCGGAATTCGATTCCGCAATTCGCGAAATTGCGGAAAAGGGAATTTCCGCGGATGAGCTGGAACAGTTAAAAGTAAAATTTCAGTCCGACTACTATTCCACGCTGGAAAGCGGACACGGCGGCATGCCGCGTTACGGCTTGATGCATTTGCTGGCGTGTTTTTCTTTGTTCGATAACGATCCGCGACTGGTGAATTCGATTCTCAACGATTTTCTCGCCGTGCGTCCCGCGGACGTTCAGCGCGTAGCCAAGAAATATTTGCGGCCAGAAAATCGCGCGATTGTGTTTCGCTGTCCGGCAAACGCCGGCGCACAGGAGGCAGCGTGATGGCGACGCGATCGATCGAAACAGCGAGAGAAACACTGCGAAAAGTGCCGGAGCTTTCTGCCGAGCGGCCGGTAACCTGGCCCAAGCGAACCAAAGCGCGGCTCGCCAACGGAATGGAAGTAGTGCTGGCGGAATCGCACACCATTCCTAAAATCCATGGCGAATTGTTTTTTCGGTCCGGAAACGCAGCCACAATTCAGCGCGGCCCTGGCCTCGCGGAAATGACCGCAACCGTGGTCCGCACCGGGACCACGAAACGCGCGAGCCGGCAAATCGAAGAAGATTTGCGGCGCATTGGCGCGGATCTTTCTTCCAGCGCCGGTTCGGACAGCAGCGGAATTTCTTTTTCCGGATTGTCGGAACTTGCCGAGCCGTTGCTGGCCATCGTGAACGAATTGGCGCGCGAAGCATCTTTTCCGGAACCCGAATTTGAACGCGAGCGTCGGCAAAAACTCGAAGAAGTGAAATTGAATCGCACCGAGCCGGGATTTTTGGCCAACGAACGGCTGCGCAAAGTTTTGTTTGGCGCGCATCCTTACTCGCAAGTTGCTCCGAGCGAGCAGCAGGTCGCCGCGTACAAGCGCGACGATTTGCTGGCGGTGTATCGCGAATTTTATACGCCGGAAAATGCTTTGCTGGTGATGGTCGGCGATTTTGATGCCGCCGCCATGCTGAAAACCATTGAACGCGTTTTTGGTGATTGGACCGGGAAGAAGCCGGTGACGCCCGCTGCCACCGCGCCGGCTAGTCCGCACGGCCGTCACGTTTATTTGGTGCATGTACCGGGCGCAGTGCAGACACAAATTCTGGCTGGCTGCCACGCTATCACCCGCAAGCATCCCGATTGGGTAAAGATCGGGCTGACCAACAGTTTGTATGGCGGCGCATTCAATTCGCGGCTGGTGATGAACATTCGCGAAGACAAAGGCTATACGTACAGCCCGCGCAGCGGAGTGAATGCTCTGCGCCAATACGGATATTTGTCGATCTCGGCGGCGGTGCGCAACGATGTGGTGGCCGCGTCCTTGACCAAAATTTTCTATGAACTGAATAAATTGCGTTCGCTGCCGGTGCCGGAACCGGAACTGGCCGATGCGCGAAATTATTTGAGCGGCGTTTTTTCCATGGGCCTCGCCACGCAAGGCGGCTTGTTGGGGCAATTGGCTAATGTAGCCCTGAATGAACTGCCAGACGATTATCTCGAAACCTATCGCGAAAAAGTTCGCGGATTGAAGCCAGAGGATTTGCTGGCCACGGCGCGAAAATATTTTGATTCCGCGAATATGCAAATTGTAGCCGTTGGCGACCGCGCAGTGATCGAGCCACAAGCTCGGCTGTTCGGCGATACCGAAATTGTCGACGCCCAAGGCAATATCCTCGGTTCGTAGCTTCCACACCGGCAGGGACGGGATTCGGTAACACTCCCGCATATTGCAGTACGTTGTTGACTTATTAACTTATTCGATGCATTATGCCGCATTATGCGGCGACTTCTTCGAACCCAGCCCACCCTCCTGTTTGCCGTGGTGTATTTTTTTTTGCTGGCATCCGTGTCGGCAGCCACCAAGAAGCCGCCGCCTCAGCCCATTAATATCAATGCCGCGACCGCCGAGGAGTTGCAGCAGGTGCCGGGCATCGGGCCTTCCACTGCGGAAAAGATTTTGCAGATGCGAAAATCTTACGGCCCGTTCAAGCGGGTCGACGATTTGTTGTCGATTCGCGGTATTGGAAAAAAACGTTTGGACAAGATGCGCAAGTATTTGACGGTAGGGAAGCCGGCGCAGAAAAATCCGGCGACACCCGCGAATTGTCCCGGTTGCGTAAAGCTTCCCTCTGCAGCGAAAACTCTGCCTACGAAAGCGAAGCCGCCGGGTCCCCCGCCTGCCTCTTCGACTGACGAAGAACCTCCGCTGCGATAGCTGTGAGCCTCCTTGGCTTTTCCGCACTGCGATGGCGAACGCTAGCTGCTCGATACATTTACAGTTGAGATTCTTCGGACTGCCAACGGCGCAGTCCTCAGAATGACACTGCGTTTGTGCCGCGTGGGCTGATTCCTTGACCTGGTGGTTCTCGATTTAACCGTTGACTGCGACCCGATGCCACTTAGCATCCAACCCGGCTTGGTGCCTACAGCGATTGATGCGTGGTTACTGCTGGGCCGATGTGGAGCGGGACCTGGTCGGCGATGCGGATGCCGTAGCCTTCGAGCGCGACTACCTTTTTTGGGTGATTAGTGAGAACGCGAATATCTTTAAGGCCGAGGTCGATCAGAATTTGTGCGCCGATGCCGCTTTCGTGCTGCACTTTGCGCAGGCGGGCCGGTTCGCGGTCGTTGCGTCCGCGAGAATGAAATTGAATTTGCGGCAACGCGCTTGCGCCTTCCGGCACTTCAATCCCGAAACCGCGACCAGTGTGATGCAGATAAAGAAAAACGCCGCGATCTTCCTTGGCGATGGTGGAAAGCGAACGAGCAACCAATTCCGAACAATCGCAGGCGGTTGAACCAAAAACGTCTCCGGTGAGGCAGTGCGAATGCACACGCACCAGTGGCGCAGGCGAGCCTTGCAATTCGCCGCGCACCAGAGCGATGTGTTGATCGTGATCAACGTCGCTAGAATACGCGATCATGCGGAAATTTCCGTAGCGCGTGGGCAGCATGGCTTCGCCGACGCGGCGCACGTAGCGTTCATGCTGCATGCGATAGCGAATTAAATCCGCCACCGTAAGCATTTTCAAGTTGTGCTGCTGGCAAAATTCGATCAGTTGCGGCACGCGAGACATGGTGCCATCTTCATTCATGATTTCGCAGATCACGCCGGAAGGATTGAGTCCGGCGATGCGCGAAAGGTCCACGCTGGCTTCGGTTTGCCCGGCGCGAACCAGCACCCCGCCATTGCGCGCGCGCAGCGGAAAAATGTGACCCGGGCGGGCCAGATCTTGCGGACGAGTTTTGGAATCGATGGCGGTGAGAATGGTGATGGCACGGTCCGAAGCGCTGATTCCGGTGGTGACGCCAAGGCGGCCGTCGATAGCTTCGCAGAAAGCCGTGCCGTGGACGGAAGTGTTTACCGGCGACATGAGCGGGAGATGGAGTTCATCACAGCGGTCTTCAGTGAGCGGGAGGCAGATTAGGCCGCGGCCGAATTTTGCCATGAAATTAATGGCTTCCGGCGTGATCTTTTCGGCGGCCATGGTGAGGTCGCCTTCATTTTCGCGATCTTCGTCGTCGACCAGGACGATCATGTTGCCTTGGCGAATTTCTTCAGCGGCTTCTTCGACGGTGGCGAAAGGAGATTTGTGTTCGGTCACGGATTGGTCCTTGGAGCTATGAGTCTATTGTACTGATTTTGGGGAAAAGGAGTGACGAAGCAACGAAGTAAGGATGTAACGAAGCAACGATATCCTCCACTATTGAGAGGCGGTCGCGGTTGGTTTGGCGGCCGCGCGCGGCAGAGTCTTCAAGTGATGGTTTAGATTTACGGTTACCGCCGTACCCACCCACCCCGGCAATTTGCCGAGGGGTTTGTAAGTGGCAGAAGGCAAAAGACTTGTGCGAAACACCCTTCGTGAGGGGTTTGTAAGTTACAGAAAATAAAGGGCAATTTTTTTGTGCTCCTATCGAGGCGTTCATAAGTGCATGAAAATGAACTAAATAACATGAAAGGCGGCGGAGAAGCTCTATACGTTTTGGATTGCGTTGCCTCTGCCGCGGTTTCGGATCGGGCTTTGGACGCAAATCAAGCCTGTGCTAGAAAAAACAGCTGGATGTCTTGGTCTCGGAACGGCGGCGGACAGTATCTGCCACCCCAAAGTATAGGTCACTTACTAGTCATAAGTCAAGAGAAGAATGGAAATGCTGGGGCGAATCATGGATTGGTTCTGGCCGCGGACGGCGATTGAGGCCGCTCGCGCGGGTCAAATGGTGGAGAGTCGAGCGAGGTAGGCGCGGAGGGTGGGGCGCTGGAGGACGAGGCGGGCGAACTTGCCTTCGCGGAGGATTTGGATGAGGCCGGCGGATTGGAGTTCTTTGAGATGGTGAGACAGGGTGGGGTGAGTGATGCGTTGGAGTTGGCGAAGGTCGGTGCAGCGCATGGATTGTTTGCAGGCGCCGATTTGCTGGAGGATTTGGACGCGGCGCGGTTCGGCCAAGGCACGGGCTATGCGGTTAAATTGCTGCGAGGATAGCCGAGATTTTGTGGAAGGCGGCATGGATTTAACGATACGCTGGAAGGCGGAGAGTGTCTAACGCGGGTCGGCCGTGCGGGCAAGTGCGACCCAAATAGTGAATTTGCGGAGCGCGAAATGAAACGGAAGCTGACGATTTGTTTGGATGAGAAGACGATTCGGAAGGCCGAGATCCTTGCTGCGAGGGAGGGTATATCGCTGAGCGATCTATTGGCGAGGAAAATTGAGCTTATGGTGGGCGATGCAAAAGATTACGCGGCAACCAAGCGTCTTGCGCTGGCGTATTTGGACCAAGGCTTCCATATGGGCGGTGGGGCGGGAGCTACCCGCGAGAAGTTGCACGAGCGGCGCGGGTAGAATTTGCCAGGTTGCAAAGTCCAAGAGGGAGTCTGGATCATCCAAAGCTGGTTAGCTTCGGCAGACTATGAAGGCTCGACAACCAGGGCAGCGCGTGCTGGTACGTAACAGGTTTTGGTTGTGGAAGTTTGCGGGGTTCGGTAGGGTCATCGCTGCTGGATTTTAGGAACAGATAGGAATATGTCGACGGCTACACATCGACGGGCGGAGCGGCGCGTGTCTGTACGCGTAACGTTGTCGATACCATTGCGGGTGGATGGGCGGACGGCGGGTGGCGAAGAGTTTACAGTGCGGACGCAGACCTCGTCGGTGAGCGAGCTGGGATGCCTGCTGTTGCTGGAGAAGGATGTGACGATCGAGGATACGATTGTTTTGATGAACGAACACACACGGCAATCGGTTTTCTGCACGGTGATTTCGCAGCGGCGGCATCGAGATGGGAAAAGATATGTGGGAGCGGGGTTTTTGTCGCCGAAGCCGAATTTCTGGGGGATTGTGTTTTCGAAGCCGGGGGCTAGGTCGTTGAAGAGGCAGTATGATTTGGGGAAGCAGAAATGAAGCAGGGAATAACGAAGCGATAGCGCTAGCGAAAATGTTCGGGCGACAAAGCGAAAGTCCTTCCTAAGAACCAAAGCGGAACAAAAATCAAGCTAAACGCAGAGACGCAGAGGGCGCAGAGTAAAACTGCGTTGCGGGGGCTTCTGGAAAAAGGCAACAAAATAATTGCGTTTTGTTCAGGGTGTTGCTAACCTGCAACCTGGAGGTTGCATATCGTGGACAGCAATTCGTTGGAAAAACGCATCGAACTCAAGGCGCCGGTCAGCCGGGTGTGGCAGGCGCTTACCGACTATCGCGAATTCGGCGAGTGGTTCCTGGTAAAGCTGGAAAATCCATTTGTGCCCGGAAGACCCTCGCGCGGCCAGCTGCTTTATCCCGGTTACGAGCATCTGGTGATGGAAATTGTGGTGCAAAAAATCGAGCCGGAGCGATTATTTTCGTACACCTGGCATCCTTATGCGATCGATCCCAAGGTCGATTACTCGCAGGAAAGTCCTACACTGGTCGAGTTCATCCTGGAAAAGACCGCGACGGGAACGCTGCTGGTCGTCCGGGAAACTGGCTTCGACAAACTTCCTGCTTCGCGCCGCGATGAGGCCTTCCGCAAGAACAGCGGCGGATGGGAGCAGCAACTTGTCAACATCGAACGCTATGTCCAGAAGACTTCGTAATCGTTCCGTGGGCGGGCGAACGCCGGCGCGCATTTTTGCGGCGCTGGGAGACAAAACGCGCCTGGGGCTGGTCGCGGAACTTTCCACCGGACAGCCTCGTTCCATCTCGCAGTTGACACGAGGCTCCCGGCTAAGCCGGCAGGCGATCACCAAGCATTTGCGCGTGCTCGAAAAGGCGGAAATCGTGCACAGTGCGCGCGCGGGTCGCGAAAGCCGCTTCGAACTCGATCCGCGGCCCATTGACGAACTCAAGCAATATCTTGAAGTCGTCTCCAAACAATGGGATCAGGCGCTGGCGAGATTGAAGCGCTTCGTCGAGGAGTGATTACCCGGAATTTCGAAGAGGCGACGTCCGCTCAGCAATAGGACTGCAGGTGCTAGCGAGCCTTCGCAGGCGGCGAACTAGGGTTGCGAAAAAACTTTCGCGCGGCGAACAGGATGGCAAGCAGCGCGAGGGAAATCCAAATCCACAAATTGTCGAGGAAAAACCCGCATAGCCAGAGGCCGCGTCGAATCAAAGGCGGCATGAAAGTTAGATCCGCGGGATGAACGGTGTGTAGAAAAATTGCGGCGTCGTAGTCTTTGGCGAGCACCGTTTTCTGCGCGCCTTTTGTTTCCAACCGAGAGTACGCAGGACGCGACCACCAGGAAGGAGGCTGTGCCGCGGACAAAAAATCGACAAAGAAATCGCCCTGCGACAAGTTGGCGAGCCCATTCTCTACCGGATAAAAGGATAGAGGACGCAATTTGCGCGGAACGACTGGCAGCAAGCTGGAGTCGTCGACTTGCGTCGCCGAGCCGCGTCCGGCGAAAAGTCCTATGGTATATAGTTCGTTTCCCGCCGCGTGGTGCAGGTGTTGCCCCATGGAAGCGATGTTTGTGCCGCTGCTGTTATACGTGATGTGGCTGTGGTGCGCCCAAACAATGACGCGGTGATTTGCCGATATCGATTGGCGAAGGGTCAACACATTTTGCGCGTTTAGCTGGTCCCTTGTTTCCGTGTAGGCGGACGGTGGCGCATTGGGCGCAGTGACCGCTTCGCAAAGCGCGATATCCTGTTTCAGAGTCGAGGGCACCAAGAGCAGAGCCTGCGCGTGAGCTGCGGAAGTCTGGCGCGTTACCACCGGCACGATACTCTCAAGCCACGTTTCAATGCTGTTCGTCGCTCGCTCCGCGTCAGTTTTCATTAGCGGGTTTCGCGGGCTTCGGTCCTTGTAGCAATTGAGAAAAGGGAGCAAGGCTTTTGTCCATTGTTGTTCGCTCTCCGGCTTGACTGATTCTGGCGCATAGCTGCCGACCGCGGCGTAAAACGCTTGCAGCGCCGCAGTCGGGGAACCGCCGAATGCGCGACTTGTTCCCGGCTGAATATCGAAACTTGCCAGATAAAGAGGATGCGCCGTTTTTTGCGTGGAGAGAATGTAATCCATTAGCTTTAGCATCGGTTCGGTTTGCCAGAGTGCGAACCACGCCAGTTGCTGCGCCCGCGTCGCTTTTGCGACATCACTGTCGGAGGATGTGCGCAGGTGATCGGCCGCCAGCCACGCGGCAAGTGACGAGCCTTCGAGCGCGAGCACATCGAAACCCAACTCTTCGTGTAAATAGCGTACGACATTCAGGCGCGCCAGTGGAAACTCTTGCGTGACGTGAATCGATTCTCCAAGCTGCACGATAGAGCGTGAGCCAACCAGTGGCCCGAGAAATCGATAATCGGCAACTTTATAAGGTTTAGCGGCTGAGATCGGATGGATTGGCGAAGCGTCCGCAGGTGGATCAGCCCTGCGCAGGCCGCAAGCCACTAGGAATAGCCCGACCACGCAAGATGCCAAGGCAACTAATCTTGAGGTATGCATGCACTACAGTACGAGGGGAAGACGGATTTGGTTCCTGGCAAGCCGGCGGATGACCCTGGACTGGAATGGCTTCGTTGGAGGGTAACCGCAGCGCCAAGCAACCTTCATCGCGATGCTGGAATCTGTGGCAGTGGGATTCCTCGATAATGTAACGGGTTGAACGATATGAAGGGAATGTTCCGAGGCACGGTCACACTAATACTCCTGTGTGTGCTGTCGTGGCCCATGCTGGCTGCCGGGCAAGAAAAGACAGGTACTGGTAATTCGGCGCAGCTGCAGACGGAAGCTGATACCGCGCAAAATGGCTGGCACTGCTTTCAGCCGCGAGTCGGCGCAACAATCCAGGAACAACTGAGGGATGCGATGACGCGCCTCTCGGCAAATCATAGATTCTGGTTGACTGAGGATGCTGCGTACATCATCACCTCGGAAGAACGCTGCGCCTTTCTGATGCTGCCTTCCTCGATTGACAGAGACCTGTTCATCGAGCAATTTTGGCTTCGTCGCTCTCCCGACCCCGATTCCCTCGCAAATCCCTTCGAAGAGGAGCACTACCGGCGCATCATGTTTGCGAACGAACACTTCGACACGGGCTCGCCAGGATGGAAGAGCCACAGAGGCCGCATCTACATTCAATGTGGACCGTCGGATCAGATAATCGCGCATAGCATCGGTGATCCTGACTGGGGCGCTCCAGATAATGCTCTAGATAGCGGGCGATATTCCTGGGAAAGATGGCATTACAGATATATCGAAGGCCTTGGAGAAAACATCGATCTCGATTTCGTCGACCGCTTCGGCTCAGGCAACTTCCAATTGCTGCTTTTACCGCCAGATAACGATCTCGCCCTCTACCAGCCTCACCTTGATGGCCAGCCAGCTTTATCCGAATGGGAGCGGGAAGACGTCATTCAGCGATTCGTTCTGTATATCGGCCCGGCTCGGACGCCTTCTATTCATCACAAAGATTTGCAAGCTCTGCTGACCTCCCGGATTGCGCGGAATCAGGTTGATTTCTCTTATCAAGTGCAAGCTGCGCGAGTGACACACGCTTCCACGATGATGACGCTCACCATAGACATCACAAAAGATAAACCTCTCTTGCCGGGGCAAAATCCCGCGGAAAGCTATCAAATGTTTGGACGGATCACCAGGTCCGATGGGCGGATTGTCGATACATTCGAGGAGTCCGGCGCCATGCAGAAGTTTAGCCCCGACGGCAAGATTTTTAGTGCTGTCGAAATTATTGGGCCATTGAATCCCGGCTCTTACGGCCTTGCGATTGCGATTAAGGAAATCGAGACCGGAAGAATAGGTGTGCAATATACAAGTTTGGTCGTCCCAAGATATGACGACATTGTGCCGGACCCGCCAAAACCCTTACTTTACTAGCCTGCTGAATCCACGAGTGACATGGAATGACACAAAGCGAGTCGTTCTTGCGTGTGGTGCGCGGATTTATCCTCTGTTTAGCCTCGGCGCGCTAACTTTACCGCGCATTGAGAGTTTGCCATCTGCCGGGTCATTGGAAAAAACCGGAATTCAATCAACGATTGGCGCTTGCGAGGGAGATAACGTGAAACATCAGCTTGGACGTTTTGTCGGAAGTGTGGTCATCGTTTTGGTGGGCGGATTTTTTCTGCTTGCGGCAGCTGCGAGTGGATACCATCTGCTCAAGAAATATTCGTTTGGCGCGGCAGCGGGCAGCACGCGCGAGTACTTCGACTACATCAGTGTCGATTCCGCGGCGCGCCGCGTTTACTTGTCGCACGGCACGGAGATCAAAGTTATCGACGCCGATAGCGGCGCATTGGTCGGCAACATCACCGGCTTACAGCAGGATCACGGCGTGGCTATCGCCAAGGAGTTCAATCGCGGATTCATCACCGACGGTGGACAAGGTAAAGTAATTATTTTCGATCCGGAAACTTTAAAGGTGGTCGGCGAAGCGAAGGCCGATAAGGACGCGGACAGCGTTGTCTATGATTCTTTCTCGAAGCGCGTTTTTGTAATGAATGGCGACCCGCACAGCTCCACGGTGATCGACGCGAAAACCGGCAACGTGGTTGGCACCATCGATCTTGGAGGCGGGCCGGAATTTGCCGTGGCGGATGGCAGCGGAACGGTGTTCGTCAACATTGAAGACAAGAGCGAACTGGTGGCGATTGATTCGCGCTCGCTGAAAATTAAATCGCGGTGGCCGGTGGCTCCCGCAGGAGCGCCAACCGCGCTGGCCATGGACGTGCAGCATCATCGGCTATTCAGCGCCGGGCGAAATCCGCAGATGGTGGTCATGATCGATGCCGACAGCGGAAAAGTGTTGCAGTCGTTGCCGATCTCAGCCGGCGTGGATGCTGCCGCCTTCGAACCGGAAACTGGATTGCTTTTTGTTTCGACGCGAGAAGGAATGGTGCATGTGTTCCACGAAGACTCGCCGGACAAACTGAGCGAATCGGAAACTATCAAGACGGAATACGGCGCGAAGACCATGGGGCTCGATACCAAGACCCACAATATTTTTGTGGATACCGCGGACTTCGGCCCCGCTCCGGCGCCGACCGCCGAACGCCCACATCCTGGGCGCGCGGTAATTCCTGGCACGTTCCACGTGCTGGTTTACGGGCGATAAGGCGGACTCCAGCGATCTGGACGCTCATAAATCTTCTGGGTTTTCCTTGAAATAGAGCGCCGGAAAAATTGCACCCGAGAGAATTGGCGGGGCTCGGCCCGGCGGAATCGCCGCCTTGCCTCCGCTCCCTGCCGTCGGCTACACTGCCTCTGCCTTACAGACTCTTTCAGGGGAGAGTCCGACAATGCCGGGACTTTTGCATCGCTTTCTGCCACGCGAGCAGGGCTTTTTTGACCTGTTCAACAAGCAGGCCGACAACATCCATTTGGGCTCGAAAGCGCTGCTGCAGATGCTTTCGCACTACACCGGCGTGCCCGAACAGGTGCAAAACGTCAAAGCCATCGAGCATCACGGCGACGAAATCACGCACAATATTCTCACCAAGCTAAACCAAACTTTCGTCACGCCGTTCGATCGCGAAGACATCCACGAACTGTGCAGCCAGCTGGACGACATCATCGACCTGATCGACGCGGCCGCTAGCCGCTTTGTGTTGTACCGCGTCGATAAAATCCGCGAAGGCACGCTGGACCTGGTAAAAGTGCTGGTGCAAACCACTGCAGAAGTAGTGGCCTGCGTGCACGCACTCGAGCAGCCCGACGAAGCGCTGAAACATTGCATCGAAATCAATCGCTACGAAAACGAAAGCGACCGCCTGTGCCGCACGCTGATCGCGCAACTTTTCGACGAAGAACGCGATCCGGTGCAAATCATCAAGTGGAAGGAAATTTTTGAAGTCATCGAAACGGCCGTCGACAAGTGCGAAGACGTCGCCAACGTCATTGAAGGCGTCATTATCAAGAGCGCCTAATCCCAGTGGATAGCTTCCTTCTTCTCACCGTCGTCATTTTTGTCACGCTGGCCTTCGAATTTTCGAATGGCTGGCATGACGCTGCCAATTCCATCGCTACCGTAGTTTCCACGCGAGTGCTTACGCCGTTCCGCGCCGTGGTGTGGGCTGCGTTTTGGAATTTTATCGCTGCTTTCGTTTTCGGCACGGCCGTTGCCGGCACTATCGGCAAAGGCATGATTCACATCGAGATGATCAATCAGCAAGTTTTGCTCGCAGGATTGCTCGGCGCCATCACGTGGAATCTGATTACGCTGGTTCTCGGACTACCCACCAGTTCGTCGCATGCGCTCATCGGCGGTTACGGCGGCGCTGCTGTCGCTCACGCGGGATTCAAAGCGCTGATCCTCGGCGGATGGGCGAAGCCGATCATTTTTATTTTTCTTTCGCCGATTGTGGGCATGGTGCTTTCCATTTTGATCACCATCTTGACTAGCTGGATTGTGCGCCGGCAGCGTCCGCAAAAAGTGGACCGCTGGTTTCGCCGTCTGCAATTATTTTCCGCGGCGCTTTTCAGTCTGGGCCATGGCACGAACGATTCGCAAAAAGGCATGGGCATAATCACCACGGCGCTGGTTGCGGGCGGCGTGCTGAAATCTTTTGCGGTTCCTTATTGGGTGATTATCTGCTGCCATCTGGCGATGGGGGGCGGAACCATGGCTGGCGGCTGGCGCATCATCAAGACTATGGGCCAGCGCATCACCAAGCTGACGCCGTTCGGCGGATTCGCCGCGGAAACCGCCGGCGGCTTGACGCTGGTGGCCAACGCGGTCTTCGGCATTCCGGTCAGCACCACGCATACCATCACCGGCGCAATTGTTGGAGTCGGCGCGACGCGCAGATTGTCCGCTGTGCGCTGGGGCATCACTCGACGCATCATTTGGGCCTGGGTGCTCACTATTCCCGGAGCCGCTCTCATTGGCGCCGGATTGTTTCATTTGCTGCAGCCTGTTCTACGTCACTACTGATTCGGGAAATCGGCGACAGCGAAGCGATTCATCGCGGCACGGCTGGCTTGTCGCGCCGCGTTGCGATTTTCACTTCAACTTTTGTTCTAGCTCAACCCAGCGCGCATACAGATCATCGATCGCTTTCTGCGCCGCATCCAATTCCACAGACGCCGCATGCAGCTGCGCGCCATCGCTCATGATTGCCGGGTCGAGCAGCGCATCGTGCTTCGCCTGCACCACTTTCTCCGCGTCCGCAATTCGCTCCTCAACCGTTTCCAACTCTCGCGTTTCCTGATACGAGAGCTTTTTCTTGGTGAGCGAGGCTCGCGATGGTCCGCCCTTCGTGCTCGGGCTCTGCGTCTCCACCGATGCATTACTTTTTCCCGCAGCCAACTGCCCGCGCTGCCAGGTTTCCCACTGCTGATAATCCGCAAAACGCTCCGCACCGCCCAATCCGTCGAGCCCCAGCACCACCGTCGACACTCGATCCAGCATGTAGCGGTCATGCGTCACCAGCACCAGCGCACCGCGATATTCCAGCAAACTCTCTTCCAATATTTCCAGTGTCGGAATATCCAAATCATTCGTCGGCTCGTCGAGCAGCAAAACGTCGGCAGGCTGCAGCATCAACTGCGCGATCAGCACTCGCGCCCGTTCACCGCCAGAAAGCCGTCCAATTCGCTGATTCAAATTTTCGCCGGTAAATAGAAATCGCGCCGCCCAGGCCGCCACGTGAATCACCCGGTCCTGATAAATCACCGAATCGCTGTCCGGAGCCAGCGCGCGCCGCAAAGTAATATCCGGATCGAGCGCGCGATTCTGATCGAAATAAACGATGCGTAAAGCCTCTGCTTGCCGCATGATGCCGGCGCTCGGCTTCAGCTCGCCTTTCAGTAGACGCAGCAAAGTCGTTTTCCCGCTGCCGTTCGGCCCCACCAACCCGACGCGCATTCCCGACGTCACAATAAAATGAATGTCGCTAAAAAGCGTGCGCGTGCCCATCGCGAACCGCACCGCATCGAGCGTAATCAATTGCTTGGTCTGCCGGTCCGACGACGAAAAATCAATCCGCGCGCTAGTGCTCTTGGTTCGCGCATTCATCTCCGACAATTCGCCAATCATTTCGTGCGCTTTATCGATGCGCGCTTTCGACTTCGTGGTCCGCGCCTTTGGCCCCCGCCGCAGCCAATCGATTTCCGTATGCACGCGATTTTCCAGCGCCGCCTGCCGGTTTCGTTGCGCATGCAAATACTGCTCTTTGCCTTCCAAAAACGTGCTGTAGTTCCCAGACACCCGCAACGCGCCGTCTTCGTATGCGGGATTCAGTTCCACAATTTCGTTGGCCACATTCTCTAAAAAATAGCGGTCGTGGCTGACCACAACGCAAGCAAACGCCGCGCTTTGCAAAACTCCTTCGAGCCACTTGATTCCCGCCAAGTCCAGGTGGTTTGTCGGCTCGTCCAAAAGTAAAATGTCCGGTTTCTGTACCAATGCTTCCACAATTGCCAGACGCTTTCGCCATCCGCCAGAAAGCGTGGAGGCAGCCGCATCCAAATCCGTAAATCCCGTGCGCCCCAAAATTTCCGCGATGCGCGATAGCCGCTCGCCTTCCTGCACCTGCCCGCGATCCAGCGCCCTATCAACCACCGACCGTATCGTTTCGCCCGCCGCAAATTCTGAGATTTGCAGCACGCAACTCAGCCGCGTCCCTTTACGCACCGCCACATCGCCGCTGTCTGGCTTCACCACGCCATTCAGCATCGCCAACAACGTGGACTTCCCCGAGCCGTTCGGCCCAATAATGCCGATCCGGTCTCCTTCCGAAACCGTGAATGAAATATTTTTGAAGAGCGGCGCAACGCCATATCGCTTGGACAATCCCTGTGCGCTGATAATCGGTGGCAAGTGGCTAGCTGCCCTCCTGCAAGCATGAGCGACAAATATCGTGAGTTCCAGAATACCAGCAGCGAGGATGAGACACGAATTGCCGCGTCGCTTCTTCTCAGCGCGCGATCATGCAATCGGGCGATTGTGCGATCGCGAAGATCAATTCTCGCTGACTTTTATTGGTGGAAAATACGCCATCGACAACGAACATACAACGTTAAGAAAGCTTCGCCGCTGCTGCCTCAGGTGCTCGCTCCAGCGACGTGCGATCCCAATTCGCCAGTTTCGCCCCTGCCTCGTACGTGCTTTGCATAAATTCCAGCAATGCCGTCCGCGGATTCTCCGCCCGCCGCACATCGTCATACATCAAAACAAATTCCGAAAGCTCCTTGCTCCAAGACGCCGCCTCCGGCCTCACAGCTTGCTCCGCCAATCCCGCCGGCGATGGCGCAGCATATGCATAAAACGCCGCCTCGACATTCCCGCCGCCCGGCCAAAATCCCGCGCTGATCACCTCGTGCGAATACGCTTCGCTGGTAATGATTCCTTTTCGCGGCGGCGCCGCCCGCCCAGAAAACCGCGTACACGCCAAATCAAAACTTCCCCAGAAAAACTGCACCGGACTGCACTTCCCAATAAACCGCGCGCGAAACTCGTTCATCACCATATCCGTAGCCAGCAAAATCCGCCAAAACCGATGAGCGTATTCCGGGTCGTAAGACGCATGTTGCAAATCCTTCTCAAAAAATATTGGGTTCGGCAATTCCTGCGGCTTGGTATTAATCTCCACCGCAAAGCCCATCGACCGCAACGCCCCCATCACCCGCTCATAAAAAACCGCCACGGATTCCGCTCGCAACTCCAAGGATTCTCGCTGCCCCGTGCTGCTGCGAATCTCCAGCCGATGCGCAATAAAATCAAATTCAATCTCAAACGCCTCCATCCCATACGGCACTTTCGAGGTCGTCAGCCCGCGCGGGCTCACATATAACGACACATTCCACCAGTGATTCACCATCGGGCTCAGCGTGAGCCGTACTTTCCCGACCACCTGCGTCCACAAGTGCAGCGTCTGATACGTCTGCACCCATTCCTTCAACGGCAAAGCGGGCCAAGCCTTCGCAGCGTCCATTCCCGCAATATGCCACAAATTCATGCCCTTCGCGCTATGATTTGTCGTTAGCGCAACGAAAGCCGCGCAGCTTTCATCATAGAGATATTCTGTGACGCGAATTTGTGCTGCCAGGTAAAAACTATGTCCCCTGAAATTACTACCGATCATCCCGCCCTGAAAATTTTCGGCAGCCCCCGCTCTGCTCGCGCTTATGCCATCCGCGATTTTCTGGGCCGCAGCGACGTCCCCTTCCAATTCGTCCCCATTGAAAACGAAGAGCACGCCCGCCGCCTCGGCGTAAACAACGAAGACGATCCGCGCCTGCCGCTTTGCCTTTTTCCCGACGGCAGCCGCATTGAGTGCCCCACCATCCGGCAAATTGCAGACAAACTCGGCTGGCTGCGCGATCCGCTTCGCTCCGAATACGATCTCGCCATTTACGGCGGCGGACCCGCCGGACTCAGCGCGGCGGTTTACGGCGCTTCCGAAGGCCTCCGCACCGTGCTGATCGAACGCTCCGCCATCGGCGGGCAAGCCGGCACCAGCTCCAAGATTGAAAATTATCTCGGCTTCCCCAAGGGTATCAGCGGCGCCGATCTCGCCAAAGCCGCTCGCGAACAAGCCACGCGCTTCGGAGCGGAAATTCTTCTCCTCCGCGAAGGTGTGCGCGCCGAATTTGAAACCGGCCGCGGCGTCGGCTATCTTGCCGACGGCACAAAGATTATTGCTCACGCCACAATTTGCGCCACCGGCGTCGCCTATCGCCGCTTGAATCTCCCCAATGAAGACGAACTCCTCGGCGCCGGCCTCTACTACGGTGCGGGAGCCAGCGAAGCCGCGCTCTGCAAAGGCCAGGAGGTCTTCATTGTCGGCGGCGGCAATTCCGCGGGCCAGGCCGCCGTGCATTTCGCGCGTTACGCTCGCAAAGTCACCATGATTGTTCGCGAGCACTGCCTCAAACAAACTCTCTCGCAATATTTGGTCGACCAAATTCTCGGCACGCCCAACATTGCAGTTCTGCACCACAACGAAGTCACCGCGCTTCACGGCAATGGAACACTGCGCGGCATTACCGTCACCAATAATCAAACGGGCCAGAAAACGGAATTCCATGCATGCTGGCTTTTCCTCTGCCTCGGCGGACTTCCCCACACCGAATGGGCCGCCAAATTGGACATTCAACGCGACGAAGACGGCTATTTGGTCACCGGACCCGACCTCGCCCACAATGGCGACCCTCGCGCAGACTGGCCACTCGAACGCGCGCCCTATTTCCTCGAAACCAGCAAGCCCGGCTTATTCGCCGCCGGCGACGTTCGCCACGGTTCCGTAAAGCGTTGCGCTTCCGCGGTAGGCGAAGGCGCGATGGCTGTAGCTTTCGTCCACCGCTTCCTGGCCGGCTCTTAAATAAATCTGAATGCAATTCCACAATCCCCGCATCATACTTAACGCATCATTCGGAGGAAAAAATGCCATCCTGCACTCATCTCGGCCAAATCCGCCAGGTTTCCCCGCACACCAAAGGCTGCGAAGAATGTATGAAAATGGGCGACACTTGGGTTCATCTTCGCCTCTGCCTCGAATGCGGCCACGTCGGCTGCTGCGACGACTCAAAAAATACCCACGCTACTAAACATTTTCACCACACCAAACACCCCATCATGAAATCTTTCGAGCCCGGCGAAACCTGGGGCTGGTGCTACGTCGACGAAGTGGATCTGGACTTCTCCTAGTTCTTTATTTTCGCGTGCATCGCTTATCGCTCTTCGGAAGCCGATTTTACTCTGCGCTTTCTGCGCCTCTGCGTTTTAGCTTTGGGTCTTGGCTTCTGCTCTAATCCGCAATTTGGCTTTCGCTGCTTTAGATGTTTCGCAGCGTGATCCCGCCGCGATCTCGACAATCCAACGCACACCTTGCCACCTCCCCTTTCCACTGCTAGATTCTTCCAACCATGCCCACGCCACACATCCCGCTCGCGAAAATCCTCTCGCAGCTCCAATCTTTCTACGGGCCACAACAACCAACCTGGCCAACCGCCCCCTACCTCTTCCTCGTCTGGTGGCACTGCGGCTATCCAGCCAGCGATGCCGCTTGCGCCAAAGGATGGGAATCTCTAAACCGTGAAGTTGGCGTCGAACCCGATCAACTGCTCTCCGCAACTCCCGCCAAGTTGGCCAAAGCCCTGAAGCCCGGCGGCATGGTTCCGGAACTCCGCGCACTCCGCCTCAAGCAAATTGCTGCCCGCATAAATGATGAGTTTGGCGGAGACCTTCGCGCTGCCTTGGCCGGCCCCATCGCCAACGTTCGCAAGACGCTGAAAACTTTTCCCAACATCGCCGACCCCGGCGCCGACCGCATCCTGCTTTTTGCCGGTATCGCTCCGCTCGCCGCTGTTCCATCCAATTGCCCGCACGTAGCCGTCCGCATACAGCACGGCAAAGAGCGCGAAAATTACGGCGTAACTTATCGCGAGGCCCAGCAAATTATTCAAGACGAAGTCCCAGAAAAATTTGACGCCCGCACCAACGCATTTTTATTGTTGAAGCACCACGGCCAGCAAATCTGCAAACGCACCAAACCCAAATGCACCCAATGCCCAATCAGCAAAAACTGTGCCTACCTGACCGGCACCCGCCGTTCCCTCCCAGCACGACGCTAGTTCGACGCAACCCGTGATTTCCGGCAAGCCGCGCGCGAACCAGCCAGGTCAAAGCCATATTATCCAACCGCAACGCACCGTTCTCCGCGCCCTCTGCGCCTCTGCGTTGAGCTATAGTTTTTGCTTAGTCTCGGTTTTTCTGGAGTATTTTCGCTCTGCCGCCATCGATGGATAAATTCACAATCGGAAGACCCGCCGCAGAATGCGCCAGGATTTTCCTTTGCGGCATCCAACGAGTGGAGAAAAGTATCAGCGGTGCAGCGCGATACATGGATAGTTGAAATGTGCAGCAAGGAGCAGCGATGATTCCGTTTTCGATTTTGGATTTGGCGCCGATTGCGGCGGGTTCGACTGCCGCGGACGCTTTCCGCAATTCGCTTGAGCTGGCGCAACTTGCGGAGCGTCTCGGTTATCAGCGTTTTTGGCTGGCGGAGCACCACAACATGTCGGGAATCGCCAGCGCCGCAACTTCCGTGGTGATTGGCCACGTCGCTGCCGGCACCAAGACGATTCGAGTTGGCGCAGGCGGTGTGATGCTGCCGAATCACGCGCCGTTGGTGATCGCCGAGCAATTCGGCACCCTCGCCTCACTTTTTCCCGGGCGAATCGATCTCGGGCTAGGCCGCGCGCCGGGCACCGACGTTCCGGCAACACGCGCTTTGCGGCGCGATTTGAAATCCATCGGTGACGATTTTCCGCGCGACGTTCTGGAATTGCAGTCTTACTTCGCGCCGGTCGCCGAAGGCCAGCGAGTTCGCGCCGTTCCTGGCGCCGGCCTCGACGTGCCGATCTGGCTGCTCGGTTCCAGTTTGTTCAGTGCGCAATTGGCGGCGTTGCTGGGATTGCCGTTCGCTTTCGCGTCGCACTTTGCGCCAGCAGAAATGATGCAAGCTGTTCAGCTTTATCGCAGCGGATTCAAGCCGTCGCAACGTTTGCAGTCGCCTTACGTAATGCTCGGCCTCAACGTGATTGCCGCGGAAACCGATGCCGAAGCGCGGCGAATTTTTACCTCGCATCAGCAGGCATTCACGCTGCTGCGTCGCGGAACGCCCGGCCAAATTCCGCCGCCCATCGACGACATCGATACCTATTGGAACGCCGCGGAAAAAGCGATGGCCAGCCAGTCGCTGCTCTGTTCTGTAGTTGGCTCAGCCGCCACGGTAGAGCGCGGACTCGCCAGATTCATCGAGGTGACCAAGCCCGACGAGTTGATCATCGCCGGACTCGTTTACGATCAAGCTACACGCCTGCGCTCCTATGAAATCGTCGCCGAGATCCGCGAAAGAATGACCGCGGCGCGGGAGCTAATTTCCAGATAGGCCTCTGAAAGAAAACTGCCCTGCGGCGAATAAAAAAGGCGTTCCGGATTTAACCGGAACGCCTTTTTTTACTTTCGCAGCTTTTAACGAGCGGTTTAGTACATCCCGCCCATGCCGCCGGGGCCGCCTGGGCCTCCGCCGGCCGCTGCTGACTTCTTGTCGTCTTCCTTGAGTTCCGCCACCAGCGCTTCGGTGGTCAGCATCAAGCCCGCGATCGACGCCGCATTCTGCAGCGCCAAGCGAGTCACTTTAGCCGGGTCGATGACGCCCATCTTGACCATGTCGCCGTAATCGCCAGTGTCCGCATTGAAGCCGAAGCTATCGTCCTTCGACTCGCGAACCTTGCCGATCACCACAGCGCCTTCGTGTCCGGCGTTGTGCGCGATCTGGCGAGCAGGCTCTTCCAGAGCGCGGCGCACGATGCCGACGCCAACCGCTTCGTCATCATGCAGTTTCAGTTTGTCGATGGCGTTCAAGCAGCGCAACAGCGCGGTGCCGCCGCCGGCCACGATGCCTTCTTCGACCGCCGCACGGGTAGCGTGCATGGCGTCCTCAACGCGAGCCTTCTTTTCTTTCAGCTCGGTTTCAGTCGCTGCGCCCACTTTGATTACCGCAACTCCGCCCACCAACTTCGCAAGGCGTTCTTGCAGCTTTTCCTTGTCGTAGTCGGACGTGGTGTTTTCCACTTGCGAGCGGATCTGCTTCACGCGGCCTTCGATTTCAGCGCTCTTACCGCCGCCTTCCACGATGGTCGTGTTGTCTTTGTCGATGGTTATTTTCTTGGCGCGGCCCAGATCTTCAAGCTTCACGTTTTCGAGCTTGATGCCCAGGTCTTCCGTGATGGCTTTGCCGCCGGTGAGGGTGGCAATGTCTTCCAACATCGCTTTGCGGCGATCGCCGAAGCCCGGCGCTTTAACCGCGGAGCACTGCAACGTGCCGCGCAGTTTGTTGACCACCAAAGTGGCCAGCGCTTCGCCTTCGACATCTTCCGCGATGATCAAGAGGGGCTTGCCCATCTTGGCGGTCTGCTCCAGCAAGGGCAGCAAATCCTTCATCGAGCTGATTTTCTTTTCGTGGATCAGGATGCGCACATCTTCCAGCACGCATTCCATGCGCTCTGGATCGGTGATGAAGTAAGGCGACAGATAGCCGCGGTCGAACTGCATGCCTTCGACCACTTCCAGCGTCGTTTCCATGGTCTTCGATTCTTCCACGGTGATGACGCCGTCTTTGCCCACCTTCTTCATCGCTTCGGCGATGATGCCGCCGATTTGCTTGTCGTTGTTGGCGGAAATGGTGCCCACTTGCGCGATCATGTCGCCCTTGACGTCGCGAGAGAGCCGTTTGATTTCGGCTACCGCAACTTCAACGGCGCGCTCGATGCCGCGCTTCAGTGCTGTCGGGCTCGAGCCTGCCGCCACGGTCTTCACGCCTTCGCGGAAGATCGCTTGCGCAAGCACGGTCGCGGTAGTGGTGCCGTCGCCGGCCACATCGCTCGTCTTGGAAGCTACTTCACGAACCATCTGCGCGCCCATGTTCTCCAGGGGATCGCGGAGTTCGATTTCTTTCGCCACGGTCACGCCGTCCTTGGTAATGATCGGCGCGCCGAACTTCTTTTCGATCACCGCATTGCGGCCCTTGGGGCCGAGCGTGATCTTCACTGCGTCGGCAAGAGCATTCACACCACGCAAAATCGCCTGGCGGGAAGCTTCACCTGTTACAATCTGCTTCGCCATACTGGTATTTCCTCCTGAATTCTCGTTACTGCTGCGAATTTCAAAACTGCCGGCGAGTAGCCGGGCTTAACAAAAGCCACTGTCAAACACGGGCCGCCATGCAAAACCAAAGGCCCGCCACCTCAGTTGCTTACTTCTTTGAGCCCGCTGCCTTCGCCGCGCCGCTCAGCTTCGCCAGAATTTCTTCTTCGCGAAGGATCAACAGGTCTTCATCTTCGATCTTGATTTCCGTGCCGCTATATTTCCCGAACAGAACACGGTCGCCCGGCTTCACGTCCAAAGGTACGCGCTCGCCTTTTTCCCGCTTCCCAGCTCCGACGGCGATTACTTCGCCTTCTTGCTGTTTTTCTTTCGCGGAGTCCGGAATGATGATCCCGCCCTTGACGCTTTCCTTCTCTTCAATGCGCTTCACGACTACACGGTCGTGGAGCGGAGTTAGATTCACTGCCATCTTGAAAGAACCTCCATATTTAAGTTGCGATTGGTCGCGACTGCCAGGGAAGGGATTAGCACTCCTCGCAGTCGAGTGCTAATATAGCAGATATTCCTACCATGTCAAGGATTTAGCGGACAATTGTTTGATTTCCACAGCGCGGCTAGTCGAACCTAAGTCATTTATACGCAATGGCTTATCTGGTGCAAGAAAAATGCGACACTTGGTCATTGCGATGCTCCTCTCCCCAGCGTAGAATTCGCGCCGAGCGCCAACGCACCAAAGCTTAACGTGCTAAGCATCTCCGGTTCAAGACCAATGGAACCACTCATCTACGTCCGACTGATCGGTTTCACCGCCGGAACGCTGCTGCAGCTTTTCTGGATGGTGGTGATTCTCGGCCATCGTCGCCAGCGCAATTTTGAGCGAGTCTTCTTCTTTCTCTGCCTCGCGCTCTTCTTTTTCTATGGCGGCTCTCTCCTAGCCTTGAACGCGCAAATCTACTATTCCGCTCCGCCTCCACTCCTGACCGCATTCGCCTGGACCATTCTTTGCACTGGCCTGTGCTTCTTGCCGCCGCTCATCCTGCATCTTCACCTGGAGTACGCGCAAATTCGCGGCCTGCTAAAGAGCCAAACCGCCAAGCACATCTTGCTCGCCGCTTTCTACGCGCCATGTCTCTATTTCATTTTGCGTGTCTATCCGGCTCCAAATTCTGGGCCGCCGCTGGACTTTCTGGCGCCTGCAAATCGCTTGGGGCGTTCCTTTAGCATCTGGCTGTTCGTATCGCTCATGGCGAGTGCCTACTTGGAAGAGCGTTTCGGCAAAGGAACACGTGACCCTCATGAACGATTATTCCACCGCCTTGTTTGCGCATTTTTGTTCTCAGCTGGCCTTCTCGTCCTAAACCTTCATATCGTTCCTTCTTGGGGCTACACAGACCCATTGCTAAACACCGTGCTGGCGCTGTCCTCGATTGTGCCGATGTCGATTCTGATTTACCTTGTGCAACGATTTAATTTTCTTCAAATTGGTCGGCAAAGGAATCTCGTCTATGCCGTCACCGTGGCTTTCTTCGCTCTTCTGTATCTGGGTTTGGTCCGGCGAGTAAGCATTTGGCTGGAGCCGGTTCTACCGCCAGAGGCCACCTCGTCGATTCTCGTATTCGTACTGGTGATCTTTTTCGAGCCCTTGCAAAGATTGCTTGCTCGGCGTCTTCACGAAACCGCACATACGGAAATTGATCGTTCGCAGCGAATTGTCACCGCCATCCAGGCTGTCGCCCGCCAAGGTGATTTCGCAAAGCTGCGACGTTTTATCGAAACTTGGCTGCAGGAGCAATTTGAACTTGAGAACGTCCGGCTGAAACTGACCGGTGAAATCCCATCTGAGGAAACGCTCGAAGGCTCGAAGCCTGAATCTACGAACGATTTCGCAATTCGGCAAAGTGGAAAGACAATTGGAATGCTGCACGTGAAGTCCCACGGCGCCATGCTCTCCGGCGAAATCCGCGCCGCCCTCGAGTTTTTGTGCGAGCAACTCCCCGGCGCCCTCGAGCTCTGTCGTCTGATCGATGAAAAACTCCGCCTCGAAAGGGAACTGGCCGAACGCGAACGCCTCGCCGTTCTCGGCCAAATGGCTGCCAGCATCTCTCACAATCTAAAAAATCCGCTCGGTTCCATCAAAACTATTCTGCAAGTGCAACTGGAAAATCCGCAGCTTCCCGATTCCATTCGCGGCGAAACGCAAATCGTTCTCTCGGAAATCGCGCGCCTCTCCGCCAAATTAAACCAACTCCTGCAATTCAGCCGTCCCGCAGTGCGCGGTGGCACGGTTGCCGCATTCTGCGATCCAAAATCCGTAGTAGAAGAAGTTGTCGGCGTGCTTCGCCACGAAGCCGAACGCCGAGGCGTCACCTTACACGTCAATCTGCGCGATTCCGCCGCCACCGTCGCCGCCAACTCCGAAGCCCTCAACGATATCCTCTCCAATTTGCTAGTGAATGCGCTCGAGGCCACCGCCCCCGGCGGTAACGTGACCATCGCCTGCGCCACAAATCATTCGTCCTGCCTTTTCACCGTTCAAGATGACGGCCCCGGCATCACCGCCAACGCGCGCGAAAAACTTCTGCAGCCATTTTTCACCACGAAAACGCAAGGTACTGGCCTCGGTCTGGCCATCGTAGCCCGCCGTGTCGCCGAGTGCGCCGGCCAGCTCGACTGGGACAGCCCCGCCGCAAATGATCGCGGCACCCGCTTCCGCGTCAGCGTCCCGCTCGCCAAAAAATCTCTCGACGCCGCCCCAACCATCTCCACCCAGGAGCCGCAATGAAAACCATTCTCATCGTCGACGACGAGCCCGCCTCTCGCTACGCTCTCAGCCGCGCGCTCGAGTCGAAATATCGCATCACGGAAGCCGATTCCGCCGCGTCCGCCCGCGAAGCGCTCCCGCGCGAGCAGCCCGACCTCGTCCTCCTCGACGTCGTCCTCCCCGGCGAAGACGGCCTCTCGCTCCTCCGCTGGATGCGCCAGCAAGGTATCGGCATCCCCGTGCTGATGGTCAGCGCGCTCGACACCGCAAAAACCGCCGTCGAAGCCCTGCAACTTGGCGCCGCCGATTACCTCGTAAAAGGTTTTGAGCTGGAGGAACTCCGCCAGCGCGTCGCCAATCTTCTGAAACTCGCCACACTCGAAAAGGAAAACGACCATCTCCGCCGCCGCCTCACCAACGAAGGCCAGTTTGGCCAGATGATTGGCCGCACCATCGAAATGCGCCGCGCCTTTGACATGGCCGATCGCGTCGCCATCACCGACTCCACCGTGCTCATCCTCGGCGAAAGCGGCACCGGCAAGGATCTCCTCGCGCAAGAAATTCATGCCCGCTCGCCACGCGCGCAAAAAGCTTTTGTCGCCGTAAATTGCGCCGCTCTTCCGGAAACTCTCATCGAGTCTGAACTTTTCGGCTACGAACGCGGCGCCTTCACTGGCGCAGCCCAGCAAAAAAAGGGCAAATTTGAGCTCGCCAGCGGCGGCACTCTTTTTCTCGACGAAATCGGCGACATGAACGCCGTCACCCAGGCAAAGGTTTTGCGCGCTCTGGAAAATCGCACCATCGAGCGCCTCGGCGGAACGCAATCAATCTCGGTTGACGTCCGCGTGATCAGTGCCACCCATCGCAATCTCGCTGCGGAAATTCACGCCGGCAAATTTCGCGAAGATTTGTTTTACCGTCTCCGCGTTGTCACCATCGAATTGCCTCCGCTGCGCGCCCACAAAGAAGACTTGCCCGTTCTCGCCGAAACTTTTCTGCAGATGCACGCCGCCCGCCTCGGCCGCAGCGCTCACCTCACTCGCGATGCCATGGCCGCGATCGAGCGTTACGGCTGGCCCGGCAACGTGCGCGAACTGAAAAACGCTCTCGAGCGCAGCCTGGTCCTCGCGCGCGGCGAAGAAATCGACGTCGACGATCTACCCGCCGAAGTCGCTCGCGGCGAAAATATTTCGCGCAGCGTTACGTCCGCTGCCTTCAACGCCAACGGCCACCTCGACGAAAAAGATTTCCGCGAAGCTAAACGCAATTTTGAAGTCGCTTATCTCACCAAGCAACTCACCGACCATCGCTGGAATGTTTCGCGCACCGCCGCCACCATCGGCCTGCACCGCCAAAGTCTTCAGGAAAAACTCCGCGAACTCGGCATTCGCCGCCCCGGCCGCGGCCCTGCGGAAGACGAGCAGGAATCGTGACGCCCGCCGCGCAACCACCTTCGGCCACGTCAAACCTCGCCGCGCCAAATCCCGCCGCGCCCATCGCCTATATCCTCGCGGGAGGCGGTAGCACCCGCTTCGGCCAAGATAAAGCACTCGCCGAACTCGGCGGTCAGCCCATGCTCCTCCGCATGCGCGATTTGCTCGCCACCGTCAGCGACACCATCAACGTAATCGCTCCGCCAGAAAAATATTCCGCCCTCGGCATTCGCGGCATCCCCGATCTCTGGCCCGGAGAAGGCCCGCTCGGCGGAATCATCACCGCGCTCGAACACTCCCAAGGCAACTTTCCAGGTCGCGAATGGCAAATCATTCTCAGTTGCGACATGCCCTTTCTCAATACCGAGTGGCTAAACTTTCTCGCGCAACGCGCCGCCCAAAGTCCCGCTCAAGTCGTTCTCCCGCAATCCACTCACGGTTTCGAGCCGCTCTGCGCCTGTTATCGCACCAATGCGCTCGCCTCTCTGCGCGCGGACTTCGCAGCCGACATCCGCAGAGTTAACGCCGCTTTGCAACATCTCAACAGGGAAGTGCTTGACGAAGCCGTCTGGAAACGATTTGATAACGCAGGACGCTTATTCTGGAATATGAACGCGCCAGCCGACTACGCAGACGCCCGGCGCATTCTCAACCCCGAACAATCGTGACCGCCGAACAACCATGACTGACGTGCTCAAACTCAATCGCGCCAACGCCGCTACTTTCGCCCCCGGCCTCGCGGGTCATCCCGGCGCAGGTCCGCGGACCGACGAAATTCCCGCCGAACCGCGCGCTGAAAACTTTTTCGAGTTTCGCCACGTCTCCAAGGCTTTCGACGATCACTTGGTCCTCAACGACGTCAGCTTCACCGTCAAGCGCGGCGAGACCTGCGTAATCATGGGCCGCAGCGGCGTCGGCAAATCGGTCTCCCTAAAACACATCATGGGCTTTCTCAAGCCCGATTCCGGCCAGGTCTTTGTCGATGGCGAAGACGTCACCAATTGTTCCGAAAAGCAATTTGAAGAAGTCCGCAAAAAAGTCACCATGGTTTTTCAGTCTGGCGCTCTTTTCGATTCCCTTACCGTCGGCGAAAATATCGCCTTCCCGCTCGAAGGCCAACCCGGCCTCACCGACGAAGATATCGAAGCCTACGTCGAAAAACTTGCTCACATGCTGGAAGTCGATACCGTCCTCGATAAACTTCCCGGCGAGCTCTCCACTGGAATGCGCCGCGCCGTCGCCATCGGCCGCGCTCTGGCGCAAAATCCTGAAGCCATCCTCTACGACGAGCCCACCACCATGGTCGATCCCATCATGGCCTCGCACATGGGCAATTTAATTTTGCGCCTCAAGAACGCTTTCCATAAAACCTCCATCGTCGTCACTCACGATACTCACCTCGCCAAAAAACTTGCCGACGTCGTCGTCTTTTTGCAAGACGGCAAAGTCGCCTTCTTCGGCTCCTGGCCAGACTTCGAAAATTCCACCGACGCTTTCCTTCACAATTTCCGCATGCAAGACGAACTCATCCCCTCCCTGGACGTGATTTTGTGACCGCTCCGGGCAACGCCGCCTCCGATCCGGTAAAACAACTTCGTAAAGAGATGGGCTTTTGGGATGTTCTCCTTTTCAATATCGCCGCCGTCCTCGGCCCGCGTTGGATCGCTGCCGCCGCGCACAACGGCACCTCCTCCATCAGCCTCTGGATTCTTTCCGCGCTGTTTTTTTTCGTGCCCACCGCATTCGTAATCACCGAGCTTTCCACCCGCTTCCCGCATGAAGGCGGCCTGTACGTCTGGTCCAAAGAGGCTTTCGGCGATTTTCACGGCTTCGTCGCTGGCTGGACCTACTGGATCTATTCCGTTTTTTATTTTCCCGGACTGCTGCTCGCCAGCGCCTCCATGGGCGCGTACATCGGCGGACCGTCCTGGGCGCATCTCGCGCAAAGCCGCCCATTTTTGCTCGGCGGTTCTTTTTTCCTGCTGTTCATCGCCGTCGCCATGAATATCGTCGGCCTCAACATCGGCAAATGGCTGCAAAACGCCGGCGGCGTGATGACCTATTTCCCACTGCTCCTTCTTGCCGGCACCGCTGGAATCGTCTGGCTCAAATATGGTTCCGTCACTCACTACACCTGGCACAACATTTTGCCGGTATGGAATGTGGACACGGTAAATTTTTGGCCGCAAATCATTTTCGCCTTCGCCGGACTCGAACTCGTCTCCGCCATGAGCGACGAAATCCGCGATCCGCAGCGCACTCTTGCCCGCGCCATTTGGGGCTCTGGAATCATGATCGCGGTGATTTATGTGATTGGAACCTTCGCCGTCCTCGCCGTTTTGCAAGACACGCAAGTCGATCCCAAGTCCGGTGTTTTTCAGGCGCTCACCGTGGCTTCCACCACGCTAAAAATTGGTCTCGTCGGAATGATTGCCGCCTTCCTCGTCACTTTCGGCAATGCCGGTGGCGTCGGCACCACTGTCGCGGGACTCTCCCGCGTTCCCTTCATCGTCGGCGTGGACCGCTATCTCCCCGCGGCCTTCGGAAAAATTCATCCCAAGTGGCGCACGCCATACATTTCGATTCTCGTGCAGGCCATAATTTCCCTAGCGCTTTTGCTGCTCAGCAATATCAACGAAACCACCAGCGGCGCCTACCAAATCCTCATCGACGCCGCCACCATTCTCTATTTCCTGCCATTCCTTTATATGTATGCTGCGGTCATCAAGCTCTACGCCCGCAAAGACCGCGAGGAAAATCCGCATGCCGTGCTTATTCCCGGCAAAAAATTTGGCGTTTGGCTGGCCGGTGGGATCGGCTTTGTGATTACTTTTGTCGCGATTGTGTTGTCGTTTTTTCCGCCCGGCGAATCGTCCAATCGCCTGCTCTTCAGCGTGAAGCTCGTGTCCGGCACGGTCGGCTCCATCGCGATTGGCTTGATTTTGTATTATAGAGGAGTGCGCGCCAAAGCCCGCGACGCGCAGCAAGCGTAATTCATCGGGCCTCTAGCCCATCAACAGACTTCCAAATTTTCCGGCGAAGCCCCAACGTGTCATTCCGAGGCCGGGTTTGCCGAGGAATCTGCTTTTTTGGAGTCCTGCAAAAAACTCGCGCCTGCCGAAACTAAAAGAGCCGCCCAGCGCTAATCAGTGCCGCCACTAAAAACCGTCGTCCACCAATCCCTGTATCTTCAATTTCTTCCCACCCATCTTCGCCGCATCCCGCGCTTCCAAATGACTCTCCACATATTTCCCCAAAACGTCGCCTTCCAGATTCACCGCGTCGCCTGCACGCCGGTCCCGCAAATTCGTGTGCTCATAGGTGAAGGGAATCACCGCCACTTCCACAATATTTTCTCGCCAATTCGCCACCGTCAGACTAATCCCATCTACCGTGATCGATCCTTTCGGCACCACATACCGCGCAAACTCGCTCGGCACCCGCACGCCGAAAAGCCAGCTCTCGCCGTCGCGCCGCAATTCGGTCACTTGCCCGATGCCGTCCACATGCCCCAGCACAAAATGTCCGCCAAATTCCTTGCCCGCCGTCAAAGGCTGTTCCAAATTCACTCGCGAGCCAACCGCCATTTGCCCCGCCGCACCAAACGAAGTCCGCCGCAAAGTCTCACCCGACAAATCCGCCGAAAAAGTTTCTTTGCCAAGCGATACCACTGTCAAACAACATCCACTCACCGCAATACTATTGGAAACCGCCAGCCGCGCAACCAAAGTCGGCGCATGCACCACCACTCTACCGCCATCGCCACCCAGCGCCAGCGACTCAATCGCCCCCAAATGTTCAATAATTCCAGTAAACATCAGTATTCTTTCCGCCCCGTCTTTGATATTTTCGGAAAGCCTCTGGCGAATTGTTTCGTTCCTGTCTGCACTTTTTTCCGGCGCTTCCGGGTGCCCCGTTCTCGTTTTTTGAGGGCGGGGCTTTTGAATTTTATTTAGCCACTACCTTCAGCCTTCCGAGGTTTCTGAATTCAAAGATACCCCTCCACCAAAAGATCCGCTCCAATCTCTCGCATCTTCACATCGCGCAACCGAAACTCTCCCGCCTTCGGCAAACGCGCAAACGGCACCATCGCTCGTCCCGCAATCTTCGGCGCATAAAAAAGCGCCAGCTTCCTCACTATCTCCGCCTGCAACATCGCTCCGTTTAATCCCGGCCCGGCCTCCAACAAAGCACTCACAATTTCCCGTCGTCCCAACTCCTCAAGCACCCACCCAAGATCGATGCGGCCTCGCCGCCTACGCGCGCGAACCACTTCCAATCCCGCCCGCTGCAGCGTTCGCGCCTTCGCCGAACTCAGCGGCGCCAGCGTAATCACCAGTAAATCGTCATCCGCCGTTTTCACAATTCGCGATTTTGCTGGCAGCCGCAACTTTGTATCCAGCACCACCCGGAGCAGCCTGCGCCGCCTTACAATCCCGCTGCGATCTGTCAGCAACGGATCGTCCGCCAAAATTGTTCCGATCCCCGTCAGCAACGCATCCGCAGCATGCCGCATACGTTGCACTTCCGCGCGCGCTTCTTCCGACGTGATCCACGCGCCGCGCCGCCCTTTTTTCTGTCCCGGCAAAGCCAGTTGCCCGTCCAGCGTTAGCGCCGACTTCAAAGTAACAAACGGCTGTGCCTTGCGTATCCACCAGGCAAACGCTTCGTTCAATCTCTGCGCCGCGTCTTCCTGCACTCCGGTAACAACTTCCACGCCCGCGTCGCGCAACCGATCGAAGCCGCGTCCGCGTGTCGCCGGATTCGGATCTTCCATCGCCGCCACCACCCGCGCCACGCCTGCCGCCACAATCGCATCGCTGCACGGTCCGGTGCGCCCGGTGTGATTGCACGGTTCCAGATTCACGTATAACGTCGCGCCTCGCGCTTTATCTCCCGCCGCTTTCAACGCGACAATTTCCGCGTGATCGCGCCACTCGTATTGATGGAATCCTTCCGCGACAATTTCTCCGTCGCGCACAATAACGCAGCCCACCATCGGATTGGGACTCGTCAGCCCCACACCTTTGCGCGCCAAACTCAGCGCGTGTTCCATAAAGCGAATGTCGTGTGCGTTCACGATTTAATCGAAAAGAGAGTTTACGTAGGTTTCGGCATCGAACGGCACCAGATCGTTAATTTGTTCGCCGGTTCCCACAAATCGAATGGGCAGCCCCAGTTCGCGAGAAATCGCCACCACGATGCCGCCCTTCGCGGTGCCATCGAGCTTCGTCAAAATAATTCCGGTCACGCCCACGCTGGAGGTAAACTCTCGCGCTTGCGCTAGTCCATTCTGTCCCGTGGTCGCGTCCAGGACCAGCAGCACATCGTGCGGCGCGCCGGGAATCACTTTCGCTGCCGTGCGTTTCATTTTTTCCAGTTCCGCCATCAAATTCGATTTGGTATGCAAACGGCCTGCGGTATCCACAATCAAAACGTCCGTGGTGCGCGCTTTCGCCGCCGCCACTGCGTCATAAACCACCGCCGCCGGATCGGCGCCCGATTTCTGCTTGATCACATCAATTCCATTGCGCTGCGCCCAAATTTCCAGTTGCTCCACCGCTGCCGCGCGAAAAGTATCCGCCGCGCACAAAATTACGCTCGCGCCGTCCTTCCGCAAACGATTCGCCAATTTCCCAATGCTGGTGGTTTTTCCCGCTCCGTTTACGCCCACAATAAACATCACTCGCGTTCCCGCGCCGTTGTTCGTTGTCGCCACAACGGTGTTCGTAGTACCGGAATGCGCGGTAGCATTCGTGCCGCTCGCCACAAAATTCCCGTCGGCAGATGCCGTCAAAATTCTCGCGATATGCGATTTGATTTCGCGTTTCAATTGTGCGGAATCGCCTAAAGTTTGCCGGTCCAGTTTTTCCCGCACTGAGTCCAGAATTTCTCGCGTGGTCTTCACGCCCAAATCCGCGGACAGTAGCGCATTTTCCAGCTTCGTCAGCAGCGCCGGATCGATCGCACGTTGCCCCAGAAAGATCGTGTCGACCGTCTCGGAAAGCGCCGCCTTGGTCTTGCTGACCGAAGCCTTCAGCCGCTCTAGAAACGATGGCTCACCTTTTTCCTTGTCGTTCTTCTCTTTATCTTTCTTGCCAAAAAGTGAAATCATGTTTTGCCGAAAAGTAAAACCCTGGATTCCCGTAACATCAATCCGCGCAGCAAGAGATTCCGCAGTGCAACTTTCTGTTTCGCAGCGCGAGCTTACGTAGAGAAAAGTGTAGCAGAACGGCAGCTGTCGGCCACCTTTGGTAGTTTTCATCGTGCCGTGGCACTCGCTCAAAACCCAACGGCTTGCCGGGATACGCAACGACTCCTTAGGGTGCGAAAAAACTCCTCGAGATATCCAAGCCCCGACACATCCGAGAACCTCCTCGACATGTCATTCCGTTGGGCGGTTTCGCCCGAGGAATCTGCTTCTTCCTTGGAATTTTTCTTTAGATCTATTGCAACGGACAGGCCACTCGCTTCTTCGCAATGCTTAAACGACCTGCACTTCCACGGCGCTCAATCGCAATTTTCCGCCGGTCACTGCCGCTTCCAGTGCCGTCACCACCACCGCGTCAAACTTCGCGCCGGTCAGCGTCTTGATGCGATTCAACGCAAAATCCAGGTCCATCGCCGTCTGGTACGGACGATTCGTGGTCATCGCGTCCAGCGTGTCCGCCACTCCAATAATTCTCGCCATCAGCGGAATTTGCGGCCCTTGCAAACCGTACGGGTATCCGCGTCCATCCATGTGCTCGTGGTGCAATTCGATGCCCGGCAACATCTCTTTCAATTGCGAAACCGGACGCATGATGTTCGCGCCCTTCACCGTGTGCTGTTTCATCAACTCGAATTCTTCCGCGGTCAGCGCGCCTGGCTTTTTCAGAACGCGATCTTCCACGCCGATTTTTCCTACGTCATGCAGCAGTGCGGAAATTCGCAGCGTATCCAGATCGCTCTGCGAAAGTCCCAACTCGCGCCCGATAATCGTCGAATATTTCGCCACTCGGCCGGAATGACCTCGCGTGTACGGATCTTTTTCGTCGATGGCCGCGGCAAGCATGCGAATCGAGCCGATAAACAGTTCGCGATTTTCTTCCGCCGCTTCCTTCAGCCGCTCGATATATTCTTCGATGTCGCCGGCCATCTTGTTGAAATTTTCCGCCAGTTCGCTGATTTCCGAAGCCCCACGCACCGCCGAACGCTGATGAAATTCGCCCCGGCTGATCGCGCGGGTGGACGCCGCCAGTCCGCGAATCGGTCCGCTGATACCCACCGCGAAAAAATATCCAACGACAATCGCCAGCAAAACCACCACGGTAACGAACACCAGCGCGCGATGATTTAATTCCGTTACGCCCGCATCGGCTCGCGCTTGATTCAAACTGCGCTGCGCGATAACCGCCCAATTCACTTCCGGAAATGTCGTATACGTTCCGATCATTTCCACGGAATGATTATTTTCCGTTTGCGTGAAACGAATTGTTTCCGTGTTGCGCAATTCCTTTGGCAATGCTTTTATTTGTTCCACCACTTTGGAAGTTGCGCTTACGTCCGCGCCCGGAACGAAAGTTTTGGTGTCCGGATGCGCCACGATGTGCCCGTAGTGATCCACCACAAAGGCGGTGCGTTCGTGCAAACTTGCGTCTTGCAACCTGCGCAAAATCGGTTCTAGCGAAACCACCGCCGCCAGCATTCCGGTAAAATTATCGTTTATATCTTTCAGCGGAACCGCCATGACAAACGCCGGCCTGTTATCCGGAGCCAGCGCCAGCGGGTCGCTGCGGAACTGGCCGGACTGCATGCTCCACATGAATGCGCGCTGCAATGCCTTGGCGACAAACGGATCCTGCTCCGCGCGAAAATTTCCTTGCGATGCGCTGGTGCCTTTTCCGGATTTGCCGACCGCCGTCAAATAAATAAAAGTGTTGCGATTGCTGTCCGCGAAGTTTTCCAGCAGCCGCGTAACTTTCGGTTCGGACGCGGGATCTTCCACGTTATCGCTGAGCCCGGTGAGCGCCAGAATTTGCCGCTCGCTGATCAGTTGCTGCGTCAAATTGGAATCGAAAAATTCAATTTCCTGCGCCAGCGATCGCGTCAGATCGGTTTGCTGCACGCGCTCGGTGTCCACCAGTTTTTCCTGGCTGAGTTGCAGCACCTGGCGGTGGTACAAACCGATGGGCAGCGCGCTGACCATCAGCATCGCGCCCAGCACCAGCCAAAGGATGCGAACGCGCCCCGCGCGCAGTTTCTCCAACGTGGATAAGGTGTTTTCAGACATCGCCTTACCCTAATTTTAAGAGATTCCAGCCTTCTCAGGGAGAAATGCAAAGGCAACGTCGCGCATTTGCAACTGGAACCTTGGTACTAGGGCATCGAAAAGCGAAACTCAAAAAGCGTGACTGGTGACTCGTGACTGCCCT
>DASXMB010000050.1:0-25169 GCA_036495905.1 Candidatus Acidiferrum sp. | reverse complement strand
GACGAGTTTTTGTTCTTCCTGGCTGGCATGGCCGGAAACGTGAATGGTGCCGCCGGCGTTGTCGTAATAGACGAGGGCGCGGCGGCGGAACATGTGGTCGAGCATGCGGAAGATGGCTTTTTCGTTTCCGGGGATGATGCGCGCGGAGAGAATCACGGAGTCGTTCTCGTCGACGGAGACGAAGCGATGATTGTCCACCGCGATGCGGGAGAGCGAGGACATAGGCTCTGCTTGGCTGCCGCTGGCGAGGATGATGAGGCGCTTGGGGTCGAAGCCGCGGATGTCTTGCGGGCGGACGACCATGCCGTCGGGGATGCGGAGGTATTCGAGAGAGTGAGCGATTTCGACGTTGTCGACCATGCTGCGGCCGACGAACGCGACTTTGCGATTGACGCGCGAGGCGATGTCGATCACTTGCTGAATGCGATGGATGGAGGAAGCGAAGCAAGAGAGAATTACGCGGCGCGGCGCGGAACGGCAGAGTTCTTCGATGCGCGGAACGATGGCGCGCTCGGACGGAGTGAAGCCGGGGCGCTCGACGTTGGTGGAATCGCTGAAGAGCGCGAGGACGCCTTCGTTGCCGTAGCGCGCGAAGGTGTGCAGGTCGAACGGAGCGCCACCGACGGGGGTTTGGTCGATTTTGAAGTCGCCAGTGTGGATGATGACGCCGACGGGCGTGCGCACGGCTAGCGCGACGCAGTCGACGGTGCTGTGTGTGACGGGAATGAATTCGACTTCGAACGGGCCGATTTCGACCAAGCGGCCGGGAGTAGCTTCGCGGAGAGTGGTGGAATCGAGAAGGCCAGCTTCGTCGAGGCGTTTTTTGACCAGCGCGAGAGTGAAGCGCGTGCCGTAAACGGGGACGTTAAGGTCGCGCAAAATGTAGGGAAGAGCGCCGATGTGATCTTCGTGGCCGTGGGTGAGGACAATGGCGCGAACCATGGTGCGATTTTGTTTCAGGTAGGTGGTGTCCGGAATTACCAGGTCTACGCCGAGGAGTTCCGATTCTGGGAACATCATTCCGGCGTCGATTACGATGATGTCGTTGCCGAAGCGCAACGCCATCATGTTCATTCCAAATTCGCCAAGACCACCCAAGGGTATGGCTGTGAGGGACTGCGTGGACTTACTCAATTAAATTTTATCTCCAATGATGTGACTAGGAATCTTATCACAGCGGTGCGTTGGACGCTGTGAACGCGCGGCGACCGGCCGCCGGCTTTCCGGTGGATGCGAATGCGGTTTTAATTTTAGGACGTGGCGAAAAAGCTAGCGGTCGCCACCGCTGAAGAGGTGGGCGATGGCGACGAGAATGACCGCGCCGACGGTTGCCGCTGCCAAGCTGTAGATCAGGCCGCCGCCGAAAATTCCCAGTTTGACGAAAATCCAGCCGCCGAGCACGGAGCCGATCAGTCCGAGCACAATGTCCGTGATGCAGCCGAAGCCGCGGCCACGGAAAAGCTGGCCAGCGAGCCATCCGGCGATCAGGCCGATAATCAGCCAGCCAAGCAGGGAGTAGCGCATATCGAAAACGACGGTGTGGGTTTCCGCTTGCAGCAGCGTGGCGAGCATGTAGGGTCTCCTTCGTGTGCTTGTTTTGATGCTTGAGTGGAGTGCGGCGACTGCATTCTAACCTAAGGCGAGAGAAAGGTTGCAAGCTGGATATTTGACCTGCGACTCTCACAGCATTGCGCGGGTTAGTTACGATCGGCGTCGTTGCGTGCCGAGGTAACGCAAGCCTTTGCCCGGTCTAACAGTAGTTTGCGCTCGGGTTCATTTTGCGTGAGGGAGGCGGCGCGCTCGAATTCGGGCTGCGCTTCGGCGAAGCGGCCGAGTTTGAATAAAAGGTCGCCGCGAACGCTCGGCAAAAGATGGAATGAGGCCAGCGACGGTTCGCCGACTAAACTATCGACAATTTCGAGGGCGGCTTGCGGGCCGGACGCCATCGAAACTGCAACGGCACGATTTAACTCGATGATTGGCGACGGCGAGAGGCTGGCGAGTTCCGAATACAGTTGAACGATTTTGGGCCAGTCGGTTTGGTCGAGCGAGTGCGCTCGCGCGTGACACGCGGCGATGGCTGCTTGCAGTAGGTACGGCCCAGTTGGGCCGCTCAGTTTCTGAGCCCGGGCCAGCGCAGCGAGTCCTCTGCGTATAAGAAGCTGATCCCATTGCGCGCGATTTTGATCCGCGAGCAGGATTGGTTCGCCTGCTGGGCTGACGCGAGCGCGGGAACGCGACGACTGAATTTCCATGAGCGCGACAAGCCCGTGCACCTCCGGCTCGCTGGGCATGAGTTCCGCGAGGACCCTTCCAAGACGCAAGGCTTCTTCGCACAATGCGGGGCGAAGCCAGTCCGCTCCAGCCGTGGCGGAGTAGCCTTCGTTAAAAATGAGGTAGATCACCGCAAGCACCGAAGAAATGCGCGAAGTCAGTTCGGCGCCGCGTGGAATCTCAAATGGAATTTGTTGTTCCGCGAGAGTGCGTTTTGCGCGGACGATGCGCTGCGCGATGGCCGGCTCGGAAGCGAGCAGCGCGCGAGCAATTTCCGTGGTTTGCAAGCCGCCAAGCAAACGGAGGGTGAGCGCCAGCCGGGCGTCCACGGGCAAGACCGGGTGGCAGGCGATGAAAATCAGGCGCAACAAATCGTCTTCAATAGGATTGTCGAGCGCCGCTTCGAGATCGAGCGCGGATCGTGCTTGCGCGAATTGCAGGTCGTAGCCCATTTCCTGATGTTTTCGATCGAGCCGCTGGTTACGGCGAAAGTGATCGATGGCACGATTTTTGGCGGCGGCGGTGAGCCACGCGCCGGGATTATCCGGAATGCCGGACTCTGGCCACTGCTGCAGCGCGGCGAGCAGTGCGTCTTGCGCAAGATCTTCGGCGATGTTCAGATCGCGCGTGATGCGCATGAGGGTGCCGACAATTTTCGGCGACTCGATCCGCCAGACGGCGTCAATCGCGGCGGGAATGTCGGGGGCTGTCACAGGTACCGATGACAGCACGTCGCGAGTGCTGGTGCAAGTTGCGATGGTGGAGGAACAAAACAACTGCGGTACAGGAGCTGCGCTCCAATAAGCTAATAAGAAGAAGCCGGGCTCAAGCCCGGCCCCTACATAAGAGCGACAGGAACGTGCGACCGACTATTTTTTCTGGGCGGCTTGCTCGCGCAGACGCTGTTCGCGCTCGCGAATTTCCGGCGTGGCTTGTGCGCCGAAGTCTTCCATCTCAAACACTGGCCGGACTTCGATCTCGGTGCCGCCGTCAAACGGCGCGCGCTTAAGCCATTCGATAGCGTCGTCCATGGAACGCACTTGCCACAGCCAGAAGCCGGCGATCAATTCCTTGGTTTCGGCAAACGGGCCGTCCATGATGGTGCGGGTGGTGCCGGAAAATTTTACGCGCTTGCCCTTGGCGCTTGCGTGCAAGCCCTCGCCAGCTAGCATGACGCCCGCTTTCACCAGTTCTTCATTATATTTACCCATTTTGGAGAGAATCTCCGTGCTGGGCAGAATGCCGGCCTCTGAATCCTTGTTCGCCTTCACTATCACCATGACTCTCATCGAGTTATCTCCTGTATTTTGTTGGAGCCGGGTGCTGGCCTGGTTGCCGGCGGTGTTGGCTGAATCCCCGCTCTATTTAGACGTCGAACGAGGAGGGCTTGATTCGACAGCTTGGCGAAACTTTTTGAAAATAAGTTTGGGCCGGGTCAGCCGCTCGCGGGCTGCTGTTGGGTCATGCAGTGCAGCGTGCCCAGACCCAAGACTAAGTCTCGGCAAGCGATACCGACGATTTCGCGGCCAGGAAAAAGCCGCGCCAGGGTGTTTAGCGCGACGCGGTCGTTGGCATCATTAAATGTAGGCACGATCACCATTTTATTGGCGATGTAAAAATTCGCATAGCTGGCCGGCAACCGCTGACCGTCAAAATAAATCGGACTGGGCATGGGCAGCGTCTCGATGTGGAAGGCGCGGCCGTCCAAATCTTTCATCGATTTCAGTAGGCCGAGATTTTCTTGCAGCGGGCTGTAGTTGGCGTCGGAAGGATCGTGTTCGACGACGGTGACGATGGTGGTGGGGTTGACGAAGCGCGCCAGATCGTCGACGTGACCGTGCGTGTCGTCTCCGGCGATGCCGTTGCGCAGCCACAGCACTTGCGTCACGCCGAGGTAATCGCAAAAAACTTGCGCGTAATCGTGGCGCGTGAATCCCGGATTGCGTTGCTGCACCGTGCTGAGCAGGCACTCTTCCGTGGTCAGCAGGGAACCGCGCCCGTTAACGTCGATGCTGCCGCCTTCGAGCACCACGCGGTGGCCCTTGTGGTGTGGCTGCCATGCGCGATGTTTCAGTTTTTTATTTACAGCGGGCGCCGCGAGAGCATCTTTCTTGTGATTGGAGTATTTTGCCCAGCCGTTGAATCTCCACTCGGTGTGTGCCACTTCGCCGGCTGCACTTTTCACGCAGATTGGTCCGGAATCTCGCATCCAGCCGCGATTGGTGGGGACGGGAAAGAAATCGACCGCCGCCAGATTTGCGCCGGAGTTTTTCAGTATGCCGCGGACTTTGCTCTCGGCGGCGCGGTTTTCAACGAGCAAGTACACGCGCTCGACTCGCGCCAGATGCCGCACGATTTCGGCGAAGGCCCACGGAATCGCCGGAAATTTTCCCGGCCAGTCGGTTTGCTCATGCGGCCAGCCTAGCCAGGTAGCTTCGTGCGGTTCCCACTCGGCGGGCATCCACATATGACTTTGAAAGGGAGTTGCAAGGGGCAACTTTGGCGGCATCGAGATTATTCGCCCAGCCAGCGATTCAAGATTGGACCATAAGCGTCAATGCGGCGATCGCGCAGGAACGGCCAGTTGCGCCGAGTGTCTTCGCTTTTTGCCGGATCGCACTCCACCACTAAAATTTCTTCGTTATCGTTCGAAGCTTCGGAAACAACTTGTCCGAAAGGGTCAGCGACAAACGAGTTGCCCCAAAACTCCAGACCGGCATCGCCCTCGGATGGGCTGCCCGTGGTGGTGGGCTTGGCGGAACCGGCCTTCGGGCCTTCAAAGCCGACGCGGTTAACCACCGCGACATAAACGCCGTTGGCGATCGCGTGAGCGCGTTGCGCCGTTCGCCAGGCGTCAAGTTGCGCGGCGCCGAATTCCGCTTTTTCGCAAGGATGCCACCCAATACTCGTCGGATAAAAAATTACCTGGGCTCCGCCTAGTGCGGTTATGCGTGAACCTTCCGGGTACCACTGGTCCCAGCAAATTTGCACGCCGACGCGGCCATACTTGGTGTCAAAGTTGGGAAATCCGAGATCGCCGGGAGTGAAATAGAATTTTTCGTAATACAGCGGATCGTCAGGGATATGCATTTTGCGGTATTTACCCAACAGACTGCCGTCGGCATCGAGCACCGCGCAAGTGTTGTGATAGACGCCCGCGGCGCGCCGCTCGAACAGCGAAACCACCAGCGCCACCTTTTTCTCTTTCGCGATTTTGGCCAAAGCTTCGGTCGCCGGGCCAGGAATGGTTTCCGCCAGGTTAAACAGCTCAGCGTCTTCCTTGCGGCAAAAATATTCGCTGCGGAAAAGCTCATGCAACGAGATTATTTGCGCGCCGCGCGCCGCCGCTTCGCGAATTTTGTCGATCGCGTGCTGCAGATTCTCGTCGGCGTTCTTGGTGCAACGCATCTGCACCAGGCCGACCGTAAATTTATCCGCCATGAATTTATTTTAGCATGAGCGCAACTTTTGTCGGCTCGTGCGATTGTTCTTTCCTTCGCGGCGAATTTGTACTATCAATCTTCCAGAACTGCAAGCGAAGTTGCCAATGTAAATGTAAAATAACGGCAACCGACAATTACGGTCGAACAGGTTCCGCTTAGGATTTTCAGGAGATGCGATGCCCAAGCAGCAAAAGCCAAAGAAGACCACGGAGTCTTCTCACTCGAAAGAAACTGTCACGGGGCGGGTGCTTCACGATCCGATCAAGGATAAGTTGCGTCCGATTTTTCCTCTTGACCTTTCGAAGTGCCGCACGATCGATCAATTGGTGCGCGCCATGGGCAACACCGCGTTTACCGGGCGGCAAGTGGGCGACGCCGCCGACGTTTTAGAAGCGATGGCGCGAGACAAAGATTGCTTTGTGGTCATCACGCTTTCCGGCGCGCTGACCGTCGGCAAAATGGGTTTGGTTTTTTGCGATTTGATCGAGTCCGGAATTGTGAATGCCGTGGTCTCCACCGGCGCGTTGATGGCGCACGGCCTGGTGGAAGCCACCGGCCTGTCGCATTTCCGCTATAACGATAAAATGGACGACAACGAACTGTTTCGCGCGGGATACAACCGCGTTTACGATTCGCTAGAGCCGGAAGTAAATCTCGATCACGTTGAAGAGGTGATGGATCACATTCTCGATCGCTGGAATCCGACTGAGATCGCCTGTAGCTGGAAGCTGAATCGCACTATCGGCGAATATTTGACCAAGCATTCGGCAGGGCGGGGAATTTTGAAGTCCGCCTACGAGCACAACGTTCCGGTATTTGTGCCGGCGTTCACCGATTCGGAGCTGGGCATCGATTTCGCGCTGAATAAAATTGCGCGCCTCGCCGAAAAACGGCCGTTACTGCATTACGATCCTTTCGAAGACTTCGAAAAATTTGCTGAAACCATGATGGCCACCAAGCGCATGGGAATTTTCACGGTGGGTGGCGGCGTTCCGCGCAATTGGTCGCAGCAATTTGGCGTCTATGCGGAATTGCTTGCGCGTCGCGGCTACAAAAAAGTGCCGCTGAAGCGCTACAACTATGGCCTGCGCATTTGCCCAGAGCCGGTTTTCTGGGGTGGACTGAGCGGCAGCACTTACACAGAGGCCGTCTCGTGGGGAAAATTTGTGCCGATTGAAGAAGGCGGCCGCTTTGCCGAAGTTTTTGACGATGCGACGGTAGCTTTGCCGCTTATCGTCGGCGCGGTTCTTGAGCGTCTGGAATATTTCAAGGATAAAAAATAAAACGGCCAAGTTCCGACCATGCCGAAAGCGGATGCAAGCAAACAGAAAACCGTTTACGACGGGCATCCCGGTTTGGCGCGAGTGTAGAAGTGGTTTAAGACGGCTTAAGATTTAGACTCGAAGTAGATTTTCCGTCGCGATTTGTGTCAAAAGAGAATTGTCGTCGCCAAAATGTTGCCGCAAGTTGGCCGATTAGTCGTCTTCGCCGATTAAGATTGCCGCACCGAGCACGGTGGTCCACAATCCGCGCTTGTCGCCGACAGCGGATTGCGTGACGTTCATGGTACGCACGATCTTGTTGGAGATCCGATAGACTTCCTTCTTCTCGTCCCAGGACAAATCCGGATCAAACTCCACGTTCAGAGTGGTGGCCAGCATTTCCGCCGCCAGCTCTTCCGCATATTCGCCGGCCACTTCTTCCGTTTCGCCGAAAGAGTGATGTTCGGAAAGATAGCCGTACATGGTTTTATCGCCGGGCAGCGCGAGGCCGATGCTCGCCGCAATCAAGCGATGTGCTTCTTTGGTGGAATTTTCACTGATCACCGTAAACGCCACTTGCCCCGGCTTGATGTGCTTCAAACCTTCGCTGCGCGAAATCAATTTGCAGTTTGGCGGAAAGATCGAGGAGACGCGCACGATGTTGCAGGCGGCGATGCCTGCGTTGCGCAGTGCGAGCTCAAAGCTCGAAAGCCTTTCACGATGTTTACCGACGCCTTTGGTAAGAAATATTTTCTTCGCGACGAACGCCATGGTGCCGGTGTGCGGTGCCTCCGTATGTGGTGTGGTGACCGTCTTCCGGCCACGCATGAGCGGAGAAAATTTTCCGCTGTGGAAAAGTAGCAAGAAGGTATTGCAGTGTCAACGCATTTCCCGTTTTTTTCGCCGCGAAGTTCGAAAACATGCGAAGGTGTTCGGGCTGCGTTCATTTTTCCGTAACATTGCGCAGCGGCTGCCCGATTATTACGGCAATTCGTTGTTCGCCCTCGTATTGCTTCCTCGGCGCGATTTTTTCTGCGTGCCTGCCGCGCAATTGGCATACAATCACTCGTTCACATACGGAGGGCAGATGCTACGCATGTTGCTGGTTGGAGTGAGTTGTCTCGCAGGCGCTGGAATGCTGGCGATTTCTCTTTCTGGCGACGCCGTTTCCGAAAGGGCGCGCAAACTGCATTTTTCGTCCATCGTTGTCGACACCCACGACGACACCACGCAGCGTTTTCTCGACGGCAACAATTTCGACCTCGGTCCGCGCGATTCCAAAGGCAGCATCGACATTCCGCGCATGAAAGAAGGAGGCCTGGGCGCGATTTTCTTTTCCATCTGGATGCCCAGCAAAATTACCGGGCCTACCGCCGTCGATCGCGCGCTCATTCAAATCAATGCTGTCCGCGACCAGGTACGCAGACATTCCGGGCAACTCATCCTCGCCACTACCGTCGCGGAAATTCGTGAGGCTCACAAACAAGGCAAAATCGCCGCGCTGATGGGCGTCGAAGGCGGCCACATGATCAACAGCGACCTCGCCGTTTTGCGCAAATACGCCGGCCTGGGTGTGCGTTACATGACGCTGACTCACAGCGGCAACGACGAATGGGCGGATTCTTCCACGGACAAAGCCGTGCACAACGGCCTTACCGATTTCGGGAAAGACGTTGTGCGCGAAATGAATAAGCTCGGCGTTATCGTGGATATTTCTCACGTCAGCGACAAAACGTTTTACGACGCGCTGGAAGTCAGCAAAGCGCCGCCGTTTGCATCGCACTCTTCTTGCCGCGCGATTTGTGATGCTCCGCGTAATATGACGGACGATATGATGAAAGCTCTCGCCGCGAAAGGCGGCGTCATTCAGATCAACTATCACGTCGGATTTCTCAGTCAGGAATTTCGCGATGCGGAAAATAAAGACCCTGAAATAAATAAAGCGATCAGCGCGGAAGTGCAAAAGCGCTGCGGCGAAAATGAAGCGTGCCAGTTGATCGAAGGCGACAAAGTCACTCGGGGGTACGTCGAAAACGGAAAGCTGCCCCGCGTGGACTGGACCAAAATTATCGAGCACATCGATCACGCGGTGAAAATTGCCGGAGTCGATCACGTCGGCCTGGGTTCCGATTTTGACGGCGCCAATATGCCCTACGGCATGGAAGACGCCAGCAAATTACCAAAAATTACGGAAGCGCTGCTGCGCAAGGGCTATTCCGAAGGTGACGTCCGCAAAATTCTGGGCGAAAATACTCTACGCGTGATGGCCGAAGCCGAACGCGTGAGCCGCGAACTGAATGCATCGAAATAGATCGCAGCGATCCAATCGAGGGGAGCAAGGGTAATGAAGAAAATAGGATGGCTACTAATGGTGGCGGCGTTGGCAATTTGTGTCGCGGGAGCTCCGCGCGCGACCTCGCAAGCGCCAGCCCAGCCAGTGCAGCCGCGAAAACCGGTGCAACCCGATGCGCCTCCGCCGAACACGACCATGCGCGCCGCAACGAAGAAACCTGCTGCCGCGACTGCACATACCTACGATCGCACACTGCTTCATCCCGCGCTGCTAAAAGGCGAAGCTCCCGCTGAATTTCAGGTGAAGTTCACCACCACCAAGGGAGATTTTACTGTTTCCGTTACGCGTGCCTGGGCTCCGTTGGGCGCGGACCGCTTTTACAACCTGGTGAAGCATCACTTCTTTGATGACGCCAGCTTTTTTCGCGTGCACTCCGGATTCGTAGTCCAATTCGGCATCAGCGGATATCCGCCGGTTGCCACTGCGTGGAAAGAAGCCACTATCAAGGACGATCCCGTCACGCAAAGCAATCTGCGCGGTTACCTCACGTTTGCGACTGCCGGAAAAGATACGCGCACCACGCAGCTCTTCATCAATCTGGTTGATAACCCGCGCTTGGATGGCATGGGATTTGCCGCGTTCGGTCAGGTGTCAGACGGGATGAGCGTCGTCGATTCGCTCTACGCCGGGTACGGCGAAGCCGCGCCGCAAGGGCAAGGTCCAGACCAGGACGAAATCGCCAAGCAAGGCAAGCCTTATCTCGAAAAAGGCTGGCCGCAGCTTGATTCGATCAAAACCGCCACTCTGGTTCCCTCAGCCACCGCGGCGGCGTCAAAGACGGCGAAACCGGCGCCTACGGGGAAGAAACAACAGTAAACAACTTTTCTCACGCTATTCGTGGCGAAGGGCCACGACCGGGTCGACATTGCTCGCACGTCGCGCGGGCAAGTAGCTGGCCAGAAGCGCCGAAACCGTCAAAACAACGGCCACTCCGACGAGCGTGGGCAGGTCCCACGACTCCACGCCGAAGAGTACGCTACGCATCAGCGCCGTCACGCCTACCGCACAAGCCAGCCCAATCACAAGGCCGAATGCCGTCAGTCGCCCAGCTTCCCCCAGCACCATCTGTACCACCGATCCACGTTGTGCACCCAGCGCCATCCGCACCCCAATTTCCCGCGTGCGCTGGCTTACAGAGTAGGCCACCACGCCATAAAGCCCGACCACGCTTAGCAACAGCGCCAGCGAGGCGAATCCTCCCACTAGCCATGCCGAAGAGCGATGCAGATAGGCGCTGGGAGATTCGTTGATGGCCTGATTCATTGTGCCTTCGTTCATTGTGGCCAAATCAGGATCGATATTTCTCAACGTGGCCTCGATCGTCGAAAGCACGGATTCTTCCGACTGCGCACTGCGCGCCACAAGCGTGAAGAATGTGCGGGGTTGCTGGTTGAGCGGTTCGTAGATCGCCGGCCAAGTTTCGGCGTCCAGCGAGCCTTCCCGAATGTCTTTCACGACGCCTACGATTTCTTGCATGGAATTGGGAGACGAGTCGATATCGCCGATTTTCTTTCCGATAGGGTCTTCGCCTGCGAAATATTGCCGGGCCAGGGCTTGATTGATGATCACGACACGCGGCTTGGAGGAGTCCTCGGCGTCGGAGAAAAAGCGCCCACCGATCAGTGGAGCTTGCAGCGCCGTGAGATAGCCTGCGCTGACCTTGCGCTCGTTCACTTCGTTATGCTCGCCGTGATAGGGGCGGTCGGCGAAGCGAATCCAAACGGTATCGTCGTTACCGGTCAACACCATCTTGCTCGTCAGGCCCACGGCAGCGACGCCGGGCAGATGGGAGACGCGGTCCTCAACAGTTCGTGCAAACGTGACCACTTGCTCGTTTTTGTCGAATCGGGAGGCGGGCACCACCACATCCATCATCGCCAAATGGCTGGGCTGAAAACCAAGCTCGACGTGCAGCAAGCGGTAGAAGCTTTTGCCGAGCAGTCCGGCGCCTACCAGCAGAATCATCGCCACGGCCAGCTCCACGACAACCAGCTTTGCGCCGATGCGGCGCCACGTGTTTCCCGCAGACCCGCGGCTGCCCTCGGCCAGGTCTTCTCTCATTTGATGAAAAGATAAGCTCAGTGCGGGCGTAAGGCAAAAAAGTCCGGCTGCGAGCAAGGCCAGTGCGCCAGCGAACACCGTGACGTGCAAGTTGAAGCCGAGCCTGGCTAGGAAAGGAATGTTGGCGCGTAGCTCGGCGGGAATCAGGACGACCAGCAGGCGCGTAACCCACTCGGCACCAAAGAGGCCCAAGGCCAAACTAGCGGCGACCAACACCGAGCCCTCGGTGACAAATTGCACCAGCAATCGCGCACGCGATGCTCCCAGGGCGCTGCGCACGGCAATCTCTCTTCGGCGGCTTTCCGAGCGCACCAGCAGCAAGCTAGCGACGTTGACGCATGCGATCAGAAGGAGCAGACCGGCTCCTGTTAGCAGGACCAAAAGGAGCGGTCGTACGTTGCCGACAATCGCCTCTTTAAGAGGAACCACTGCGGCGTCTTGCCCACGATTCGTATCGGCATACTGCAGCTGCAACTGTTGCGCGATGCCTTTCATCTGGGTGGAAGCTGTTTCGATGGAGACGCCCTCTTTCAGCCGGGCCACTCCGTAAAGATTATGGCAGCTGCGGCGTTGCTCGCAGTACTCGAGGTTGCGCAGCGTGGTCCAGAATTCCGCTTGCCCGCGAAGCGCGAAATGAAACTCGCGGGGCAGCACGCCGACGACGGTGTAGGCAGTGTCGCCCAGTGTCACCAGCTGCCCGATAACATCTGGTCTTGCCCCGAACCTGTTTTGCCACGCAGTGTAGGTCAGGATCGCAGACGGCGGCGCTTCCGGGCGGTCCTCGCCGCTGTAGAAGTCACGGCCTAACGCCGGAATGACGCCAAGCGTACGAAAAAAACCGTCGGTAACGCGCACGCCTTGCACCGGCTTCGTCCCCGAAGGCGTGCGCAACAGATAGCTGCTTTCAGTCCACGCGTCCATCGCTTCAAATACGGTGTTCTGCTTTTTCCAGTCCCGATAGTCGGCGTAGGAGAGATGGGCCCGGGGAATCATCTCCACGCTTTCGTACAGGCTCATTAGCCGAGAAACGTTTTGATACGGCAAGGGCTGGATAAGCGCCGCGTCGACAAACATGAAGATCGAGATGCAGGCGCAAAGCCCTAAGCCCAGAACCATAATCGAAGTCAGCGAAAATGCCAGGTTCTTGCGCAACGTGCGCAACCCGAAACGCAGATCGGACACAAAATTCTCGACCGAAAGCCATTGCCACGCTTCCCGGCCCTCGCTTTCGGTGAGTGTTACATTGCCGAACTCGCGCCGAGCCGTCTGTTCCGCCTCTTTGCGCGACACTCCGGCTGCGACCAGTTCTTCCACTTTTTCGTGCAGATGCACCTGGATTTCCTCGGACAGGTCGTCGTACATCCGGCGGCGAGACAGTAGCCCGGTCAGCCAGTTCATGATTCACTCCTTGCGAGCACTCGCGTGATTCCGTCCAGCATGCGCTCAAAGCTGGAAATTTCCCTGTCTCACGTGACTTGTACCCGCCATCGTGATCCGGGACACCCGCACGCGACGGTGGGTGGAAGAAATAGTCCATTCCGCTTTGACCAGTTCAGCTTTCAGCAGTCGCTGCAGCGCGGGATACAGCGAGCCTTCCTCAATCTGTAACAAATCGTTAGAGTTAAGCTTGATCTGCTGGCACAGCGCATAGCCTTGCAAGCGGTGCCGCTTTAGTGTGCGCAGGATCATCATTTCCAATGCGCCGGGAAACAGGTCACGCTGGCCGTGCTTCTTCATCGCTAACCCGCTCAGTCTAGGCCTAGCCTTAAATAGTGTAGACGAGCAGGATCGGAAAAGGTTCCATTTTTTTGTGAAATAGGCAGGCTTGGCGCCTAGATGCCGAGTACGCTGACCAATTCCTTCACGCTCGCTGCGGACTTCTGCAGCGCCGCATTCTCTTCCGCTGTCAGCTTGATCTGAATGATTTCTTCCGCGCCGCCCGCGCCCAGTTTCACCGGCACACCGACGCACAATCCCTTGATCCCGTATTCGCCGTCCAGATAAACCGCGCACGGCAAAATTTTCTTCTTATCCTTCAGAATCGCTTCCACCATTTCCACCGCCGCAGCCGAAGGCGCGTAGTATGCCGACCCGGTCTTCAGCAAATTAACGATTTCCGCTCCGCCCTTGCGCGTGCGCTCCACGATTGCGTCGATACGTTCTTTCGGCAGCAAATCCGGCAGTGGAATTCCCGCAACCGTCGAGTAACGCGGCAGCGGCACCATGTCGTCGCCGTGTCCGCCCAGGACGAACGAATGCACGTTTTCCACGCTCACTTTGCATTCCATGGCCACAAACGAGCTCATGCGCGCGGAATCCAGCACGCCCGCCATGCCCAGCACGCGATTTTTCGGGAAGCCGCTTACCTTGAACGCCGCTTGCGCCATCGCATCCAGCGGATTGGTCACCACGATGATGATGCAGTTCGGCGAATGCAGCACAATCTGCTGTACCACCGCTTTCACCACGTCATAGTTGGCCTTCAGCAGGTCGTCGCGGCTCATGCCCGGCTTGCGTGGAAATCCCGCGGTAATCACCACCACGTCGCTGCCCGCCGTCGGACTGTAGTCGCCGCCCGCCGTCGAAATCCCAAGAGCATGCGAATCCGTTCGCGTGATCGGGCCGCTTTCCACCATGTCCAGCGCCTTGCCCGCGGGAGGACCGTCCAAAATATCCGTGATCACCACGTCAGCCAAATCCATGTCCACAATTCTTTGCGCCGTGGTCGATCCCACAAACCCGCTGCCCACAACCGTCACTTTTTTTCTCATGCTCGTCCTCGTCTCCCTGGATGTTCATGTTTAGAAGTAGATGTATTGCTGAGCCGGTTTGATTCGCGCTGTCGCTCAGGCGCCGTTGCTATCGCGCGACGGCTTGCAATTGCATGTTTTCGATAATCGCGGACGCAAATTCCGACGTGCCCACTTTGGTCGCGCCCGGCATCAACCGTTCCAAATCGTAGGTCACGCGTTTTTGCTGAATGGTTCGCGCGATGCCGTCTTCGATCAAGCGCGCCGCCTCGCCCCATCCCAAAAAGTCCAGCATCATCGCGCCAGATAGCATCACCGAACTAGGGTTGATTACATCTTTATCCGCGTATTTCGGCGCGGTGCCGTGCGTCGCCTCAAAAATTCCGAAACCGTCGCCGATGTTGGACCCCGGCGCCATGCCCAGCCCGCCAACCTGTGCGGCGCACGCATCGGAAAGATAGTCGCCATTCAAATTCGGCGTGGCCAGCACCGTATATTCGTCGGCTCGCAGCAAAACCTGCTGAAAAACTGAATCCGCGATGCGATCATTGATGAGCAATTTCTTTTTCCACTGACCCTTGCCGTGCGTCGCCCCAATCGCCGCTACCACGGATTTCACTTCGTCTTGCACGGACTTTCGAAACGCTTCGGGCGCTTGCTCTAGTCCCGGTTCAATCGCGGCGGCGTTTTGCTCCACCGTTATGTTCGGATTCTTGTCCAGATTGTCCAGAATCCAGCTCTCGCGCTCGGTCACCGTCTCCGCGCGAAATTCCTCGCGCGTCAGATCGTATCCCCAGTCGCGGAACGCGCCTTCCGTAAATTTCTGGATATTCCCTTTGTGTACCAGCGTCACGCTCTTGCGCTTGGTGGCCAACGCAAATTTGATCGCGCGCCTCACCAACCGCTTCGTTCCAGTCGGCGAAATCGGCTTGATGCCCACTCCGGAATCCCAGCGAATCTGTTTCTTCCCGTCATGCAGCATCTCGTGATTCAAAAAGTCCAGCAGTTTCTTCACTTCCGGCGTTCCGGATTTCCACTCGATCCCGATATATACGTCTTCCGTGTTTTCCCGGAAAATCACCAAATCCATTTTTTCTGGCTGCCGCACGGGGGAGGGAACTCCCGCAAAGTAACGCACCGGCCGTTCACACGAGTACAAATCCAAAATTTGCCGCAGCGCCACATTCAATGAGCGAATCCCGCCGCCCACCGGAGTGGTCAGCGGCCCTTTGATCGCCACGCGAAAATCGCGGATCGCGTCCACGGTTTCGTTCGGCAGCCATTCCTTGAACGCGTTAAACGCTTTTTCGCCTGCGAACACTTCAAACCACGCAATCTTCTTCTTACCGCCGTACGCCTGCTGCACCGCCGCGTCAAACACTCGGCGCGAAGCCTTCCAAATGTCTCGCCCAGTTCCGTCGCCCTCGATAAACGGAATAATCGGCGCGTCTGGCACCTGCAATTCACCGCCGCTGTATCCGATCGCCTGCCCATCCGCGGGGATCGTCTGCCCGTTATACGAATTCTTCATGGATCGAAACTCCTCCGAGGTTAAGACGCCGGCCGCGTCTCAAGCGCGTACAGCCACGCTACAAACTGCGCGCGAATCGATAACGATATCACATCGCCATTGGACTCGAAAGCTGAGCCAAGTCGCGGTTTTATCCGGCGGTAGACTTTCTGCGCCGCACTGCCATCAAAAAAAGCGTTCCCGAAATCCTCTCGGGAACGCCGTTAAGTCGCCGCAGATGTCAAAAAATTCAGTCTAGCGGTCGAACTCCAAGGCCTTGTGCCCTTGCCTGTGCGAGTCCGCCTCTATGGGGTCGTTGCCTGCGCCCGGACAAAATCCTACCGTACGCCTCGGCGCTTCGAATCCGCAAGCGCCTCAAATGTTTCGTCGACCGCAACGCCGGGTTCGCTCCTTCTCAGTGGAACGCCACGAGCAAATCGCTAGCTCGCCTTACCTCGGCAACCCGGATGTCCGCATTTGCAATCGATGTCCGGCGTCTTCTCCATTGCCTCACATTGTGCGCTGCAATATTTACTGCCGCTAGCCGCCTGACAACTGCAATTCGGATGTGCACATTTATTTGCTGCCATAAATCCTCCTCGTGATTCGATCAATTCATGCGGCTCAAGATCGAAGGGGGTGAGCAGCACTTCTGTCGCTCACACAGCAGCAACCGTAAATTACCTTCATCGCAACTTACATACCCCGAAGCCCCGACGCGTCCCCAAATCACACCGTATCCGCAGCGTAGCGACCCTAACGGGCCCGCACACGCTCGACAATCACCCGCGCCGCTTGCCGCCCCCCATCTGCTTACCAAGCAACTCCAACGCTTCATCCAAAGTTTGCCGGCTCTTCCAAAACTCTTTCCACAAATCTCCAACTTTACGCAATCGCTCCGGCATCGTCTTCACATTCCACTTTCCCGGCTCGATATCCGTCTGCAATTCCGCTGCGGTGATCGGCGTCGAAACCGGCGCGCCCGCTTCCGCCCGCACGGAATAAGCCGACGCCAGCGGTTTCCCTCGCGCATTTTGCAAAGCGTCGATCATCACCCGCCCATTCGGCCGCTTGCGCACTGCCCGCTCGCCAGTAGTCTCCTGCGGATGTTGCGCCGCCACCAGCTGTCCGATAATTTGTGCAAAGGTCCGCGTCTGCTCATACACGTATCGCCGCTCCAGCGGCACGAAAATGTGAAATCCCGTCGCTCCAGACGTCTTCAAAAAACTCTTCATCCGTACCGAGTCCAACACTTTCCGCACCGTCCGTGCCACGCGCAGCACGGTCGTAAACGGCGTGGTCGGCGTCGGATCCAAATCAAAAAACACATAATCCGGATGCTCCTGGTCCTCCGCCGTACTCGACCACGGATTGTGATCGATGCATCCCAAATTCGTCAGGTAGAGCAGGGAAGCGCGGTCCTTCGCCATCACGTATTCCATGTTTCCGCCGCGCTCCTCGGAAAACACTGTGGCCCGCTCAATCCAGTCCGGCACCGAAGGCGTCGCTGCCTTCTGAAAAAATCCGCTGTCTTGAATTCCGTTGGGATACCGCCGCAGCACCAGTGGCCGCCCCTGCAAAAATGGCAAAATGTAATCCGCCATTCGATAGTAGTAAGTCAGCAAATCGCGTTTGCGAATTCCAGACTCCGGAAAATAAACTTTATTCAGATGCGTCAGACTCAACGTCTGGCCATCCACCTGCAGCCGCAAACTCTCCGCTTTTCCATCCGCAATTTCGGTCGCGCCATCGGCCGGACGCGAATCGCCCACAGCGTCGGTCTTGCGACTCGCTGTCTCACGATCCACCACCGCTATCGCCGACCGCTCGGTCGCGGCAGCTGCAATCGCCGCCACAACCGGCCTCTTCGCCGGCTGCTCCTCCTCAAAAGTACACTCCGCCGCCGTCCGGTCCGCTCGCAAAGAAAGAAACACCGGCGCTCGCAGGTGCCGGTCGGTAGTCCAGTTCGCGTATTTCACGCGCGCCACCAACTCCGGCTTCACCCACTCCACCGCCTCTTGAATCTTCGGCACCGTGCGAAATGCCGACCGCGCAACTTTCAACGACTGCAATTTCTCCAGCACTTCTTTCTGCTTCTTGGTGTCAAAACCCGTCCCCACATTGCCAATAAATTTCAACTCTTTGCCTTCATATAATCCCAAAACCAGCGCGCCAAAATATTGCCGGGACCTTCGGGGCGCCGTCCATCCCACTACCACCGCGTCCAGCTCGCTCACATTCTTAAGCTTGATCCACAGCGGAGTGCGATTTCCCGTGTACGCACTTTCAATCTGTTTTGCGACGATCCCTTCCAGCTTTTGTTTCTCCGCCGCTTCCGCCAGCTCCTTGCCTTTTTCCAATTGATGCTCGGAAAATCGCACTCGCTCGTTGGTTCGCAAAATCGCGCGCAACCGCTCTTTGCGCTCCAGCAGCGGAGCCTGCCGCAAGTCGAATCCATCCCAATACAGCAAATCGAACGCGTAGTAAGTCACCGGCACATCGGCCCGCAATTTGTCTGAAGGATTCACCACACTGATTCTATTTTGCAATTTGTGAAAATTGCTGCGCCCTTGCGCATCCAGAGTCACAATCTCGCCATCCAAAATCGCGCTCTTCGCCGCCAGGCTTCCGGCTAAATTTTTGAACTCCGGATATTCCTCCGTCACATCCCGCCCAGACCGCGCCACCAAGCGCGTTTTCCCATCCTCCACAAACGCCAGCGCCCGCACTCCGTCCCACTTAATTTCAAACAGCCATTTCGCATCGGAAAACGGCTTCCCACCCAAAGTCGCCAGCGTCACCGCGACGCGCTCCGGCATCGCCGCTTCCCGCGCCCGAGTTATTTCTCCCGCGCCCGCCAACCGTTTTCCCGTCGGCTGCCAGGTAGCTTCACTCTTGCTCTCCTTAACATCCGCCAGCGTCCGCCCGGTCACTACCGATTCCGAATGCTCTTCGATATTCCAGTTCGGATCCGCAAACTCATCGCGATGCTTGATCAGCAACCATTCGTTCTGCCGCTCTCCGCGCTTTATCCGCACCAGCGCAAAACTTCCCCGCAGTTTTTCGCCATGCAAACGAAACTTCAGATCTCCTCGTTCCAGTTGCTCCGCGGAACTGCCCGTCCCCTCCGGCGAATACGTTCCCTCGTCCCACACGATCACTTCGCCCGCGCCGTAATTTCCCTTCGGAATGCTCCCTTCGAACGTTCGGTAATCCAGCGGATGATCTTCCACATGAATCGCCAATCGCTTATCGCCCGGATTCAGCGACGGCCCTTTCGGCACCGCCCACGATTTTAGCGTCCCGTGCATCTCCAGCCGCAAATCGTAGTGCAGCCGCCGCGCCGCATGCTTTTGAATCACGAAGCGCCGCGAATCTTTTTGTTCGACTTTTCCGCGCGGTTCGCTGGTCTCGTCGAACCGCCGCTTTTTCCGGTACTCTTTTAAGTCCGCCATTGCTGGCCGAAAGTATACAAGCGCACCCTTCCGCCTCCCACAATTCTTCCCTCGGGGTTTTACCCTATTGCGCCTGAAAGTCGCGCTCGCCACCATCAAATCAGAGGATTTCTCCGATGGCCACGTCTGTCTGGAAAGGCGCAATGAGTTTCGGCTTGCTCACCATTCCCATTCGGCTCTATACCGCCGCGCGCAGCGAGCGTACTTACCTCCATCAGCTGCATCGAGACTGCAACACGCGCATCAAGCAACCGCTCTTCTGCCCGCACTGCAATCGCATTGTCGACCGCTCCGAAGTCATTCGCGGTTACGAATACGAAGACGGCCAGTACGTCCTCGTGGAAAATGACGAGCTAAAAAAAATCACTCCCAAATCCGGCCGCAACATGGAAATTCTCGCCTTCGTAAAAGAAGAACAAATCGATCCCATTTATTTCGACGCTTCCTATCTCGCCATGCCGGAAAAAGACAACACCAAGCCGTATCTGCTGCTCGTCAAAGCTCTCGAACAGATGGACCGCGTCGGCATTGCCAAACTCACTATGCACCAGCGCGAGTACACCGTCTTTATCCGTACCAGAAATCACGGCCTCACCGTGCACACCATGTACTTCGCCAACGAAATTCGCAGCGTTCCCGGCTACGGCGAAACTCATTCCGAAATCAAGCTCAAGCCGCAGGAACTCAAGCTAGCCGAGCAATTGGTCGACACCCTCTCCGAAGATTTCAAGCCAGAAAAATATCACGACACCTTCCAGGATCGTCTCCGTGCGCTCATCGACGCCAAGCGTAAAGGCGCCACCATCGTCGAAGAGCAACCCGTCCGCCGCGCCCCGGTTATCGACATGATGGAAGCCCTGAAGAAAAGCCTCCACGAATCCGAAACCGCCCGCAAACACGCCAAACCCGCTGCGGTTGGAGGGGGCGGCAGAGGAGGCGTCGGAGCGGGGGCGGCAGGGGGCCCCAAGCCCATCCGCGCTAAAGCCCATCGCGAACCGCGCCGTCGCCTGGCCAGCTAACTCCAGGCGAGCAGTCCGCAGGCGAGTCCACAGACGCTGCGGGTGCTCGAACAGATCTGCGTACCTGTTCTGTTTTTGACGTCCTTAGTAAGGATGTTTAATAAGGATGTTTATTTAGGAGGGGGAACGGGTGCCTGTGTTCGGTGTGAGGAGGCAAGCACCCGTCCGTAAGCGAGGGTCGGTCTCGCTATGAGCGTTTTCACGCATGGTGTTGAACGGATGTTAGACAGCGCCTCTAACCAATCCAATACCGTCTTTCCTGTAGTCTCCCCGCTTTATTCACCCAGTCGCCGTCTATTCCACCCAATTCTGCCCAGACGCCAACTTCCATCGGTTCCGGTCTCGAGATTACGTGTCCATCCGCTCGACCAATTGAGCGCGCCACGCTGGGGCCGGGAATGGATCCGCAAAGTACTGCGTTTCCCGCGCAACCTTGTCGCCACTGAACTCCATGACGCTCACCGTGTAGGACGGCTTGCCGTCATAGGTCAGAACGAATTCGGTCACCCAAAGATTACCGCCGCCAATGATTCGTCGCACAGTGAATCGCTTATCGCTCGGCTGACTAGCCCGCTGTTTCTGTATATTGCGCCGACCGCGGGTTCGCTCGCCGGACTGCGGGTAATCCAGCACCGCGTCGTCGTGATAGATGCGGTGCTCCGTTTCAAAATCGTTGGCATCGGACGCCGCCCAATGCTGATCCAGTGCCGCACGGATCTCTCGATCTCGCGCTCCAGAATATTGCTCGTTCCTTGGTTCATCGTTCATCTTCAGCCTTCAATCCGACAAGAAGCGAACTGCATCTTCGTCGTGCAAAACATCACCACACACTTCAAAAAATGTCCACCACCCGATTGCCTCCAACTCCGTCACCACTTTCCCCCAAGCGGAAATTTGTCATCCCGGGAACATGCCTGCGCATCTCGCAAGCATGCCCCTTCGGGCCCTGCTTTCTGAAGACTTCACCCAAGCTTCTACCATCCCACGCCGAGCGCCGAACGCCGCTACCAACCGTCAGAAGCCACACCCGTCCAACTCCCACTTTCTCGCCAAACGTCGCTAGTGTTACTCTCTCCCAACCCGATGCCCTCAAATCTCGCGCCCAATGTTCCCGAGCGTGACTGAGAGAGAACGTGTACCGCCCAAAAATCAATCTAAAGATTTGGATGTCAATGTGCTTCGGGATTGTGGCCGGCCTACTATTCTTGTATCTAATTCCGAGCAACGTGCTCCATGACTCGGCGGCCACTGGTCCCAGCCGCCCTAGCTGGATGAAAGTTCAATTCCAGATAGCTCGGATGCTTCAGCACCCTGGCGTGCAACTAGCAGGGCTTTGCATTATGGGTTTTATGACTCTTCGACGAAGCCAAAAGCCCGACGGCAAAATCTATGCTTTTCTTTTTGGACTTAGTCTGGCCATAGAGCTGGCCATCTTCTGAATTTGCGTTAATCTGAAAAAGTCCGTAAGTCGCCTTGGCCAGAATTGGACGCGAAGGGCATGTGTCCCACCGGTTGCCCGCAGTGATACGATGAGCTGTGCCTTTCGAAATTAAGCATGAGGTGGTGCGTGGACTCTGACAATTCTGGCAATAAAGAGGCTCTTGACCCGATCGTGGATTCACCAAGCGCCCAGCGTCGTCGGATACGGTTGTACTGGATTGGGCTCTTTACATATTTTTTGATCTTTGAGAATGCAATCCGCTTGGTTGGCCAGGTTCCATACCAGCTTTTCGTGCTCGGCGCACTCTTGAACGCGACAATCATCGTTGGAATAGTCATTTTCATCCGGCGAGCCTATAGAAGGCTGCGCAACGCATCCGCTCCAAAGTCTTAAACTAGCTCGCTCTAGTCGGGGTCACTCACGCTCTTGCTGACGGTGACGGGGAAGGGTAGGCACCTTCCATGTCTCATCACTTTCCCGAGAAACGGTGCAGTGTTACTCTCTCCTCGTTCCCATGCCCACAAATTTGAACCCCCCGGGTACCCCACCCGCCGGAAGCACGTAAAGGCGGCAGAATGGAAATATTATGACTAGTAAGCTCTTTTGGCTGCTGATCTTAACATTACTGTATGCGACAGCGACTCCTGCCCAGTCGAAAAGTATTTTCGAACACGGGATGTGGCTTTGCGAGACACCTGCCGAAGCCGCGAGTTTTCAAGGCGACGTACTTTCTGTGGCAAAAACGGCAACGATGTCACGCGAAATAGCCGACAAGATCGCTGCAAAACACAATCTTTGTAAACGCGTTGATTCCGACAATCTGAGACCCGTCTGGAATTCTCTTTATGACACTGGCGAATATCCGAACGCGTGGATGACTGTAGGCGACGGAAAGCAGTCCGGATGGGTTGGTACCTACTCCTACGTTTCCTATATGCGGTTTCACGATGTAGTTAAAGTGCGCCCATGAGCGACATCCTTATTTGGCGGGTGGCCCGGGCTAAATGAATTTCCGAAATTCGACGCTGCCGACCGAGTGACGAGATTGATCCCGCAGTCAAAAATCAAAACAACAATGTTCAGCCTGACGAAGCCTAGTCGAGAATCAATTCTTGCCTTTATTTCCGCTCAGAGATCGCAGGAATTCGCTTACGCGCAGGTCGGATGTTCGAGGGGCCAGGCGCCGAACGGCTATAACGAAGACCACAACCGGATCAAATTGGGTGAAGGTCTTGAAACCTTTGAGCGAGCGAAATGCGCAATCAGAAAGTGGAAGATGTTCGATATGCCCTGGACGGAGCTGTGTTATCCAGACACGCCCATCGAACCTGACGCAACAGTTGCGATTCTCATTGCGCACCTCGGATTTTGGTCTTTAAACGCCTGCCGGATTGTGTATGTGACCGAAGAACGCGCCAGTTCGGAAAAATACGGCTTTGCTTACGGCACGTTGCGTCAGCATGGCGAAATTGGAGAAGAGCGCTTCACAGTGGAATACAATCCCGACGACCAATCTGTGTGGTATGACCTCCACGCAATCTCGCGTCCCGGTTTCATGGCAAGTTTGGCTTATCCTTACACGCGAGCTTTACAGAAACGATTTGCAAGAGACTCTAAAGCTTCCATGCTGAGGGCAGTTGTACTACAACCGGCGCCACGTTAGAAGAAGCTGCCGGTGGTTCCCACGTAGCAACCCCCAGCGATCACCTGTCAGTTATTTCGGCACAAGCGGTGGTGCAGCAGCTGGCGGCTCGAATTTTGCAGGATCGACCGTAATATTGGTTTGGATTTCCGAAAACTGGTAGATAAAGTTGTCTTCCAGAAACAGGAGAGAGATCTTGTAGGGCAGTCGCGCTCCGCCTATGTCTCGATAATCCTCAAAGACGACCTCGGTGACCAAAATCCCGAGCGCGGTTGGGGATTCTGTTCGCGTTTTATAGAGCAGGCCAGTCCCAACGTCGAAATACGACTTGTCGGTCTGGTTCGGCAGCTTTGATTCGACAACATAGAGGGTGTGACCTCCGATCTTCTCTGTCCCTACCACCTTTCGCGGAACAGCAGCGTCGGAAATCTTCACAGCAGCAGCCAACAGCCTCATAGTGTCCCTCGTCCCCTGCAGTTGTCCGGGCGTCAAATCGATCTTACGTTGCGCCGTCACAAACCAGCCGTGACTTCCGTTCATTATCTGCTGCCCGGCAAAGGGGGTTTGAGAGAAAAACTTGTCCGGATAGACGGCGTCAACTTCAACCGGTGTAGTGCTAATTAGGTAGTCCACCCGCACTGTACCTACCATGTGAATAGATCGGATGGGAGCACCGACGGCGCGTCGGTAGTCTGCTAATACTTTGTCCACGTCCGGCAGAGGTGCAACCGGCTCGGCTGGCGCTGGCGGTGTCGCTGATAGCGCGGAAAAAGGCGATTCAGTGCCAGGAGGCGTAACAGCAGCGAGCTCCTTCCGGTATTCAGCCGCCTGCTCCGGAGTTTTCTCCCAGGTGTGCGGAATGCCTCCTGGATGAATATTGCCTTGGTGACATGTATTGCAGGTGACTTTTTGTTTGCCGCCAAAGTTTGCTTCATTTATGGCGCGAGTCATCGTAATCATCGACCGCGCGGTTTGCTTGGGCTTTTTCACATCTTTTTCAAATTTGCCCACCTGATGACAAAACTCACACGAAACCCCAAGAGAACCGGATATGAATTGCATCGTTGGAATCAAGTTGCTTACAGGGACGTCTTTCAGCACCTGGATATTCTTCAAAGCCTCGCCGGCGGTCTTTTCGCGCGCCGATATCGGATTGGTGGCTTGAGTACCCGGAGAGGACTGAGGCGACGTGGCGAGCGGCTTGGCCGCATACGCCAGGATCGAAAAAAGTGATGCTATTAGAGTTGCAATGATTTTTTTCTTGGTCATGATTCGCCTCTCCCTGAAGAAGCTTCGTATCGAGAATCGGGGGGGGCGAGTTGTTCAAATACCCTTGTATAGGTACGCTCCTGTCTATATATAGTTACGCGCTATATCGGGAGAGGGCATATTTACTCTCCATGGGAGATTCGCCAATGCCAAAATCTCCAAAGCCAACACCCACAATACTTGGAGACTCTCCAGATTGCGTCGTCCGGTAGCAACATGCCAAGGTCTTCTCAGCACGATTCCATAACCGACTGAGCATATTGACGGTTATTTCTTCGTCCTCACGATTTGCTTGAATCGAAGGCCTTAGGTGCAGGCGGGTGGCGCAACCTTAACGCCATAAGATGACTGTGGGTGCCGCATCCCTGCGGGTCTAAGGGTGCGGTTCTTGATCCTTTATTTTGCTTAGGGTTGGCTTGGCACGCAGGTCCGTGACTATCCCTTTAATGTCCTAGAGTGAGGTCAAACCATTCGAATACTATTCAGTTAACTATTGACAGAGTTAAATTTTCTGGTATAATACGACCACCATGCGCGCAGAGACGTCCCCTCACCCCTCCGCGCCACCGCTACGTTCCTCCACCCACAAAAATCCCGCCCCTGCATTTTCGACAACATCCAAACTGCCACCGCAAAACACCCGTTCCCTAACTCCCGTAGAATCCATCAATTACAAACTCTTGCGCCCGC